>CAZQJS010000007.1:0-84827 GCA_964593725.1 uncultured Desulfobacterales bacterium | reverse complement strand
GATCATTATCCTGATTTTTTGCATTACCCATACAATTTTGAGGAGTAAAACCATGAATCAAAAGCATGAGATCAACCAGCCTTTATCAACCATTTTAAAATATTCAGACAATGCTGTGTCTGGGCAATCAGGCTAAAACCTGAAAAAAGTCCTGGTCTGTGGGCCTTACAAAAAAATCAGAAAGTACATCGGATTTGATTCCATTTTATCTCATATTTTGACAAATATTTTCTTAATCGATCAGAATCATTTATCCTGGTTTTTTTCTTTCTTGAGCTTGCAAACAGAATTCGTCCTGCCTCAGAGATGTTTTTGGATTGACGGCAGATATTTAATACATCAGCAAGCTGTGCTTTTTCAAACCGGTCAAGGGTGGATGTTTTTTCTGTGCCAAGAATTTCAGTTAAAATACTTTCAAAATCAGATACATGTGAATTTGACCACATTGATTTTAATCTGTAAATCTCATTTTCCACTACCTTTGTTGTAATTCTGCCTCCGGGTGCAAGGGTTGCCATGCGGGTAACAGCGCCATTCAGATCCCGGAAATTTGCCGGCCACAGGGCTTGTGATGAAGTTGCAAATTTAAGAAACCTTTTGCGGGCTTCTTTGTTAAAAGTAATGTGAGAATTATTTCTTTCTGCAAAGCGATCAAGTTCATAATACAGATTTGGTTCAATATCCTCAGGTCTGTGTCTGAGCCCTGGCATTTCAAATGTCCACAGATTAATACGTGCAAGCAGATCTTCCCTGAAACGGTGCTCAGTTACATCTTTAAATAAATTGCGGTTTGTACCGCAAATAAGCTGGAAATCACTTTTGGTTTCAATATCAGACCCCACAGGAAGAAATTGTTTTTCCTCTATTGCCCTTAACAGCATGGATTGTTCATCTAATCCCAGCTCTCCAATTTCATCCAGAAAAAGCATTCCTTTGTCTGCTGAACGTAAAAGTCCTTTTCTGTCACTTGAAGCTCCTGTAAAAGAGCCTTTTTTATGGCCGAAAAGAGCTGACATGGCACCATCACCCCTGAGTGTTGCACAATTTACTTCAATGAAATTACCCTTTAATTGCCTGCGGTATTTTTTAAGTTCATATATCCGTCTTGCAAGATTTGATTTGCCAGAACCTGTTGGTCCGGTAATTAATACAGGATCACAAGAATTTATTGCAACCTGTTCAATCTGCTCGATAAGCTTATTAAATGCTTTATTGCATGTTTCTATTCCTGATTTTAAAAAAGAGATATCATCCTTGATTTCCTCTTTAAAACGCATTGCAATAAGGTCATATTTTGAAAGATCAAGATCAATTATTCTATATTCCCCAATGGCACTATGAATTCTTCTTCTGGTTGATGGGCTTGTCTGTATAAGCTTACCTGGCAGATAGTTTGATTCATTTAAAAGGTAAAGGCAGATTTGAGCCACATGGGTGCCAGTGGTAATATGAATAAGATACTCTTCTTTTTCCAGATCAAACTCATATGTTTTGGCAAAATCATGTAAAACACCATAGACTTCTTCAAAATCCCAGGCATCCTTAAAATCAACTTCATGACCCACAACCCGGGTTTCAGGAGATATTTGATGAATATCCTCTGTTATTCTGGTCAGCAGAGAAAGGTATTTTTTCTGATAAAGCAGGTCAAACCGGTCAATAAGCAGCTCGCTATGCTGACATATGGATACGCTTGGCCTCCAGTGCTCCCATCGGGATGGTTTTTTTCCTCTGTCCAGAACAGGGCCTAATATTCCAATTACAATTGTCTTTTTCATATAAAATTTTCTAAAAATGTATAAATATTTCTATTTATTTTAGTGTATTTTATAAATATGTCAAGGATATATTTTTAGTTTTTTAAAAAATAGCCCGTGTTTTCAATATGTTAAAAAAAATATCTCTTATTTTATTTTAACTGGTATGCCCATTGCTCTATATAAATTACAAATTCTGATACTGCCGGGCCAGCGGCGCACTTTATTCAAACAGTCAATATTGTGTGTACCGGACATGGACTCTAACAAGGTCAGGTGTCAGAAAGGATAGCTCAGTTGGTAGAGCATCGTGTTTTTAACACGGCAGCCGCAGGTTCAAATCCTGCTCCAGGTTAATGTTTTTAACTTTTAACTGGTCTTGGGGAAGCAAATGAATGTTTGACTGGTTTATGAATAATTAAAATAAAGAAAATAAGGTTTGTTCTTGTTTAAATTTTCATGAACAGCACTTAAAACCATGCCATGAAGTATTTGAGAGAATATTTGATGTAATCAATATTGCTTGTATAAATTGATAAAACAAATACCAAAATAATACTCCGCAGGTTTTGTGTGGAAAAACTTTTAAATGTTACCCAAGACCCCAACCCTGGCCATATGAAAAAATAGCTTAGGGGTTAAAATGGAGGTAAAGATGATTAAAACAAAAAAAATCCGATCATATGAAAAAGGGTTTTATTTTAAGGGTGGTGAATTTAAAGGGCTTTTAAATCAAGGGCGGTACTGGTTTATTGATCTGTTTTTTAATTTAAAAGTGGATATCCTTTCAACGAGATCTCCATGGATTGAACATGAAAGCCTTGATTTAATTGTTAAATCAGGAGTCCTGAAAGATGAGGCTCAGGTAATAGACCTTAAGGATCATCAGCGTGCCCTTGTGTGGTTTGAAGGACGGTTTGAAAAAATTCTTGGGCCTGGTCTGTATGCCCTGTGGACAAAGTTTAAAAAGGTCAGAGTTGAAGTTATTGATGCTAATGATGTAAGTTTCAGACATAAAGCAATGAATAAAATTATCAACCATGATAATGCCAGTGATTTTCTCTCCATTGTTAATGTTTCTGACGGATACAGCTGTCTTTTTTTTGAAGATGGGAAATATGTAAAGACCCTGTCACCAGGCCGGTATTTATTCTGGAACCAAATGACAAAAATTAAATTTTACCATGTTGATATGAGAGAGAATGTTCTTGATATATCCGGGCAGGAAATTCTGACATCAGATAAGTTAAGTTTAAGAATAAATGCCCTTGTAAGTTTTCGAGTGATTGATGCTTTAAAGTCTGTTACAGCAGTGAGTGACAACAATCAGGCTGTTTACCGGGAAGCACAGCTTGCTCTCCGCTCTGTGGTAGGAACTTTAGATTATGACTCTCTCTTAAATAAAAAAGATAAGGTTGCAAAGGAGCTTGAAGCTGCCATTAAGGAGAAGGCTGAACAGTTTGGTCTCTTAATTTGTGGTTTTGGAATAAGAGATATTATTCTGCCGGGAGACATGAAAGAGCTTATGAATAAGGTAATTGAAGCAAAAAAAGCAGCAGATGCTAACCTGATCATGAGAAGAGAAGAAACTGCAGCAATGCGAAGTCAGGCAAATACTGCAAGACTGCTTGAAAACAACCCGACTCTGATGCGGTTAAGAGAACTTGATATCCTTGAAAAGGTTGTTACCAATTCAAAAATGAGTGTAGTATTAGGTGAAAAAGGTCTTACAGATAGAGTTATAAATTTATTGTAAGTTGTTTAAAAATCAGAAGGAAATAATTATGATAGAAATAGATGGTACCTTTGGCGAGGGAGGCGGACAAATCCTCAGAACCTCCCTTGCTTTATCCCTGGTTACAGGAAGGTCTTTTTCAATGAGCAAAATCAGGGCCGGCCGGGGAAAACCGGGGTTAATGCGTCAACATTTAACTTGTGTTAATGCAGCGGCTGAGGTTGGAAAAGCACTGGTAACAGGTCATTTTATTGGTTCTGACTCTCTGATATTCCAACCTGAAACCATAAAGCCGGGCAGATTTAATTTTTCCATCGGAAGTGCAGGCAGCTGCACCCTGGTTTTACAAACTGTTCTGCCGGCATTGATAATGGGTGACAAAGGTTCTCATATTATATTGGAGGGCGGTACCCACAATCCTTATGCACCGCCCTTTGAATTCCTTAACAACTCCTTTTTAAAAGTGGTTAACAAAATGGGGCCGGATATAAACGCAATACTTGAAAAACCAGGTTTTTATCCGGCAGGCGGGGGAAAATTCAGTGTGGATATACAGCCTGCTCCCCTTAAGGCAATAAATATAATTAAAAGGGGGGATATAATTGAGACATCGGCAGTTGCCTGTGTTGCAAATATACCTGTCAGTATTGCAGAAAGGGAGCTTAAAACAGTTAAAAAGTATCTTGGATGGGAAAACCTTGAAAAAGTTGAACTTAAGAACTCACCAGGGCCTGGTAATGTTCTTATGTTAACAATTAAAAGTAAATATATAACCGAGGTTTTTACAGGTTTTGGTATAAAAGGTGTGTCTGCTGAAAAAGTTGCAAAAAGATGTGTAAATTCAGCAAAACACTACATTAAAAACAGGGCACCTGTGGGAAAATTTCTGGCAGACCAGCTGCTCATCCCCATGGCAATGGCAGGGAAAGGAAAATTTATTACCCTTGAATTAAGCCGGCATACCAGAACAAATATAGATATAATTAAAAAATTTTTAGATCTTGAAATTACATATAAAGAGATACAGAAAAATCAGTGGGAAGTTGAGATTATAAAATAACAGATTTTAAAATTTAAGGAATTTTAAAAATGGAATGGGTAAAAAATAAAGATAAATATAAGGTTCATATAAAATCATGGTGTAAAAATGTTGAAGAGATGGCCATGAACCAGGCAGAAAATCTTGCAATGCATCCTGTTGTGTTCCACCATGTTGCCCTGATGCCGGACTGCCATCCTGGCTATGGAATGCCCATTGGCGGAGTTGTTGCTTTAAAGGATGCAGTAATACCCAATGCTGTGGGGGTTGATATTGGCTGTGGTATGGGGTCTGTTAAAACCAGTATACCAGTACAGGAAACAAATAAAAAAAATATCAGGCAGGTTGCAATGCTTGTTAAAAAGTTTATTCCCTGCGGAGAAGGAAAACCAAATAAAACAGAACAGTCCTGGGAAGGATTTGGTGATGATATTGAAGCATACAGCAGCAGGGGATGGTTCAATGTTCATGTTAAAAAACTTGCAAACAGAAACCTTGGAACCCTGGGCGGTGGAAATCATTTTATTGAAATCCAGGCAGGAGATGACGATAAGGTATGGTTAATGATCCATTCAGGGTCAAGGCATTTAGGAAATGTTATTGCACGTTTTTATAATGATATTGCAATTAAATTAAATAAAAAATGGTGTGTAAACACCCCGGGGAAAGAGCTGGCTTTTTTACCGGTGGATACACCGGAAGGGCAGAACTATATAAAAGATATGAATCTTGCTCTCATGTATGCAAAGGAAAACAGAAAAAGAATAATGGACAGATTTATGACTTCTTTTTCTGTTGTTTTCCCAAAAGCTGAATTTGAAAATGAAATAAATATACACCATAATTATGCTTCCCTTGAAAACCATTTTGAAAAAAATGTCTGGGTTCACAGAAAAGGAGCAACATCTGCTAAAAAAGGAGAACCTGGAATTGTTCCAGGGTCTATGGGCGCTCCTTCATATCTGGTGGAAGGGCTTGGAAATCCGGATTCTTTTATGTCTTGCTCCCATGGTGCAGGCCGTTCCATGGGCAGGCTCCAGGCAACTTTAAAATTAACCAGAAAAGAGTGTGATGCTGCCATGGAAGAAATTGTATATGACAGGTGGAATAAGGTAAAAAGAGGAAAATCCAAAGGAATGTTTGATTTTGGAGAAGCACCCCAGGCATATAAGGATATTGATAAGGTGATAAAAGCAGAACTTGATCTGATTAAACCTTTACATAAATTAAAACCCCTTGGTGTGATAAAAGGTTAAAATTTTTTATTAATTATTGTCTTAAGTCTGTTTCTGGGTTAATCTGTTTTTTTATAAAACATTATTGGAGTTAAAATGAAGGAAGAGAGTATTATACGGTTGTCAAATCGAATGGATCAGCTTCCGCCTTATCTTTTCGGTATGATCAACAAGATGAAAATGGATAAAAGGCGCAAAGGTGATGATGTTATTGATCTTGGAATGGGAAACCCTTTAGACCCTGCACCAGATGCGGTTATAGATAAACTTATAAGCGCGGCAAAAAATCCTAAAACCCATAGATATCCGGAATCATCAGGCATAAAAAACCTGAAACTTGAAATATCAAAATATTATAACAGACACTATAATATTAACCTTGATTCTGAAACAGAAACATATTTTACCATAGGATCAAAAGAGGGTATATCCCATTTATGCCTTGCCCTTATGGGACCTTCTGATTCCGTACTGGTCCCTGCTCCTGCCTTTCCAATCCATATTTATGCTGCTGTAATTGCCGGTGCAAATGTTGTAAGGATTCCCATAAGCCCGGATGAAACATTTTTAAACAGGATTATAACTGTGTGTGAATCCTTTTATCCAAGACCCAAGGTATTAATGATAAATTATCCCCATAATCCAACAGGTGTTGTGGCTGAAATTGAACTTTTTAAAGAGATAGTTAAGCTTGCCAAAAGATTTAAGTTTATGGTTGTAAATGATTTTGCCTACTCAAAAATCACCTTTGATGGTTATAAAGCACCGAGTTTCCTTGAAGTTGACGGTGCAAAAGATGTTGGAGTGGAGTTTGGTTCCTTTTCAAAGTCATATAATATGGCTGGATGGAGAATTGGTTATTGCGTTGGAAATTCTGAAATAATCCAGGCCCTTGGAAAGATAAAGGGATATTTTGATTATGGAATTTTTTCTGCTATCCAGATTGCAGGTATCATTGCCCTGCGGGATTGTGATGATACCATTCCAAAACTTGCAAATATCTATCAGTCAAGAAGGGATACCCTTTGTGACGGCCTTGCTAGACTTGGCTGGGATATAAAAAAACCCAAAGCAGGAATGTTTGTCTGGGCAAAAATACCTGAACCTTTTAATAAAATGGGTGCAATGGACTATGCCATTGAACTTATGAACAGAGCCAATGTTGCCGTTGCTCCCGGAACAGGTTTCAGTGAAGAAGGAGAAGGTTATTTAAGACTTGCCCTTGTGGAAAATGAAGAAAGATTAAGGCAGGCTGTAAGACAGATTAAAAAAGCTTCCGGTGAAATAAAAATAAAAGCTTTATAATCATGTTTTTATAAAATTATATTTTTTTCTTTAATAATCCAGTGATGAAACTTCCAGGGCATGGGTCTGGATAAAATGTCTTCTTGGCTCAACCTCTTCTCCCATGAGAAGATTAAAAATTTCATCCGAGGTTTCTATGTCTTCTGATCTTACCTTGAGAAGTTTTCTTTTTTCCGGCAGCATGGTTGTCTCCCAGAGCTGGTCAGCATTCATTTCACCAAGGCCTTTATATCTTTGAATATTTATGCCCTTTTTTGCCTCTTTTATCATATAACTATAAAAATCTTCCATGTCTGTAAATGATATTGCATTTTGTTTTATATCGTTCCTGGATGATACTAAAAAAGGCGGTTTATTAAACTCTTCCATACTCTCATATCTTTTAATCATGATCTGATAATCATTGGAAGATAAAATACTTTTTCCTATTTTTAATAATATTTTTTCTTCCCTTTTATCCATTACTTTAAGTGTATATATCTCTCTTTCTTCATCATATTCTATATCTTTTGTTTTATAACCATATTCTTCAATACTCTGCTTTAAATGTTTCAGATTATCCATATTTTCCAAGAAAGATTTATCTTTAACACTACCACTTACTAAAATTTTTAAAAGATCAATATCATACTCTCTTTTTTTCAGGCGCTCCACTGCATTGGTATAGTCTATGAGTTTATCAAGGAAAAAATAGAGATCTTCACTGCTATATTGCTGATCTGAATTGTTCTTATAAAGAGTTTTCTGGTCACATATTTTTTTTATCAGATATTCATTATACTCTTTTTCATTTTTAAGATATTTCCCGCTTTTCCCCTTTCCTACCCTGAACAGGGGAGGCTGGGCTATATAAAGATATCCTTTTTGAATCAGCTCCGGCATCTGGCGGTAGAAAAATGTTAAAAGAAGTGTTCTTATATGTGCACCGTCAACATCAGCATCGGTCATGATTATGACTTTATGGTATCTTATTTTATCTATATCATACTCTTCTTTTCCAACTCCTGTTCCAAGAACAGTAATGAGATTTCTTATTTCCTCACTCCTTAATATTTTATCCATCCTTGCTTTTTCAACATTAAGGATTTTACCCTTTAGCGGCAATATTGCCTGGAATCTTCTATCCCGGCCCTGTTTTGCACTTCCACCTGCAGAGTCTCCCTCCACAATAAACAATTCCCTTTCAGCAGGGTCTGCATACTGGCACTCTGCAAGTTTTCCCGGCAGGGTTGAATCAATAAGTGTTCCTTTTTTCCTTGCAAGCTCCCTTGCCCTTTTTGCAGCATCCCTTGCCCTTGCTGCATCAACAGCTTTTGAAATTATTTTTTTTGCAACCTTTGGATTCTCTTCAAGGAAATGCCCTAGTTTCTCATTTACCAGGGATTCTACAATACCCTTAACTTCATTATTACCAAGTTTTGTTTTTGTCTGTCCCTCAAATTG
The DNA here is from genome assembly GCA_964593725.1 of uncultured Desulfobacterales bacterium. GTDB lineage: Bacteria > Desulfobacterota > Desulfobacteria > Desulfobacterales > Desulfobacteraceae > JAIOSM01. The sequence continues at coordinate 76,313 of CAZQJS010000007.1, read as the reverse complement.
AGGTTCCATGACTTTAACCGATACTATTGCAGTGAGCCCCTCCCGCATGTCATCGCCGCTCAGTTTTATGTCCTGTTTGTTTTTTGATGTTTTATCAGACGATATATAATTATTAATTGAGCGGGTTAAAGCGCCTTTAAAGCCTGAAACATGGAACCCTCCTTCCACTGTGCTTATATTGTTGGCAAAGGAGTATAATTTTTCTTTAAATGTGTCATTATACTGAATTGCAAGTTCTACTGTTACATCTTTTTTTGTTCCTTCTATTAAAATCGGTTCATGGAGAGGTGTGCATGATCTGTTTAAGTATTCAACAAAGGATATTAATCCTCCTTCATAATAAAAATTCTCCTTTTCAAGGGATTGTTCATCCTCTATTACAATTCTCACTTTTTTATTTAAAAATGCAAGCTCTCTCATTCTCCTTGATAATGTTTTAAAATCAAACTCATTTTCATTCATTACCGTAAAATCAGGTTTGAATCTTATTTTTGTACCGTTTTTATCAGTTTTACCAACTTCAGTAAGCTCTGTTATCTTTTCTCCCCTGGAAAATTTCTGATTATAAATAATACCATTTTTATAGATATTCATTTCAAGTTCGGATGACAGGGCATTTACCACAGAAATACCAACACCATGGAGACCGCCGGAAACTTTATAACTGTCTTTATCAAACTTTCCTCCTGCATGGAGTTTTGTCAATACAATTTCCGCTGCAGGAACATTCTCATCTTCATGTATTTCAACCGGTATTCCCCGTCCATTATCTTCAATACTTATACTTCTATCTGAATGGATGCTGATGAGAATAGTATCACAATAACCTGCCATTGCTTCATCAATACTATTATCCACAACCTCGTAAACCAGATGATGCAGACCTTCCTTATCAACATTTCCAATATACATTGAAGGTCTTTTTCTTACAGCATCAAGACCTTTGAGAATAGTTATACTTTCCGCATTATACTCTTTTTTATCTTCCATATATTTTCATAGCCATTATTATACAAATAAGTTTATCATCATTTAAACCTTTAATTAAAAACGGGCTTTCCATATCTTTAATATAAATAATTAAATTTTCACTCTCTATTGCCTTTATTGCCTCCATAAAATATCTGGGATTAAATGCACTCTCAACTGTTTTTCCTGTATATTCTATGACAAGTTTATCTTTAAAATCACCTATTTCAGGATTATTTATTGTTGCTATAAGTTCATTGTTACTAAATTTGAGATTTATGCTTTTATACTGTTCTGAAGTAAGTATGGTTAATCTTTTAAGCATATTAAAAAAAATGTTTCTTTTTATATTAATGGCTGCTGAATTTTCCGTTTCTATAAGTTGTTTATAATCGGGATATTCACCTTCAAACATTTTTATCATTATTGTTTCATCATCCTTGGAAAGGATAATATGATTATCTTTTATGCCGAATTTTACTTTTCCATCTTTATTAACAACAAATTTTCCAAGTTCAGAAAATGCTTTTTTTGGAATTAATATATTTTTTTCTGGAAATTCTATTGTTCCTTCATAATCAAATTCATAACAGTGAAGCCTTTTGGAATCAGTTGTAACAACTTTTATTTTTTTTTCATTCTCAATATTTTCCAATAGAACGCCTAACATGTACATTCTTTTTTCATCGGGAAGATATGTTATTCCTGCTGTTATATCAACCATCCTTCTTATGTCTGAACAATTCACCTCAATAAAATCTATATTATCTATAAAAGGTGTTTCAGGGAAATTTTCATGGTTTGAAGATACAATATTATATACAGTATCTTTTTCTCCTATTTCCACCCATCTGTTTTCTATCTCTTTTACAGGTATTTCATTGTTAGGATACTCCTTGATGATTTCATAGAACTTGTTTGCATTGATTGAAATTATACCTTCTGAGATTACTTTGGTTTTATACTTTCCTTTAAAAACAGTTTCAAGATTGTTTGCTGTAATACTCAATTCAGAATCAGTTACATTGATTAAAACATCAGATGTGATTGCAAGGTTTGTGTTTCTTCCTGTAATACCCTGTATTTTAAAAAGAGCATCAAGAATTTTGTCTTTATAAATTGTAAAGTTCATTTTTTTTACCTTAAAATTAAATTTGTAATCATATCATTTATTATTCTTTTATTAAATATTTAAATAGATAATAACAATAAGCACTGTTTATTTGTTCATAACTTTATATTCCATTGAATTAAAAACAAAAATTTAAAACAAATATGTTAATAATCATGTTTTTAAAAAGTTTATAAATAATCATTTATTACTGATTTAAAAAATCTGTTCAAAATTAATCAATTATTAACAATTTATTAACAATTAATTGTTAATTAAGAATCCATTGCTTTATTTTACGCATATCATCACTTTTAAAGGTGTCAGAGGATATTTTCTCAATATATTTATTAAAGAGAGTGTCAATAAAATTGTAAATTTTTTCACAGAAATATGCTTTTTCAATTATTGCACCTTCAATATCTTCACTATTTTCCGATTTAAAAGCAGGTGTCTTAAAACCGCTTATATTAATACTTTCACCCTTAATTGAAAATTTATATTCTTCTGTATCAATATTTAAAACAAGATTAATACTTGTTACAACACCACCTTTTTTAAGGGCAGTTTTTCCCTCTTCAAGACCTGCTTCATCTCCTTTTATGGAAATTTTTTCCTTAGCTTTTCCAGGAGGAGAGTTTTCAAGAACAATACTATTTCCAATATCAAGGGTTATTGTTTTATATTCTAAATCAGCTAACTCTTTAATATTGATATTATTCTCAGCTAAATACCAGATCCATGTCAGAAAATCATTGCCAAGAAATTTATATTTATTATATCCGGTTGCAATATCGAGCATTTTTACCTCATTTTAATTAATTAGCTTAAATATTTTAATGGAGTTTGATTATAGATTATATCTTTCTGCTGATCAGACAAATTTGACTTTTTTTCAACCATTGTATAGGGAAATAACCGTATGGCTTTTAAATCAAAGGATTTTAAAAAGATGGTTTCAAAAAGTTCATTTGCTGCTTTTTGTGTTGTAAACAGTAAGAGGCTGTTCTCTTCATAATTCCATAAAACCTCATAAATATTAGGTACAGACGGAATAATCCTTGTTAGATTATCAATTACAAAATCCTTAATTTCAGATTTTTCATTTTTAGAAATAAATGAACGCCCGCTTTTTTTTAATCTTTTTTCTGTTTCCAATACAATATGTTTTTTAATAAGTTTTACAGGTATGCTTTTTTTATCAATTCTTAAATTAAATAGAAAATATGTGCCAAAGGTAAACCCGAATTTATCAAAATCGGGTTTATAAGGGCTTTCAAAAGGTGTCCATCCGGCTGATACTTCACTGAAGTCATTTTCAATTTCTGGAATTGAAAATTTTTTTAAACCCAGATTCATTTTTTCCATAATTGAATCATCAAATTTACCTTCAATAAAATAGCGTGAAATAGATGAACTTGATGATAAAAATGCCATATTAACTCCTGATTTTATTATTAATTAAAAATATCAAAAAATAATATTTATCATAAATACGTAATTTACAAAAGGAATAAAAAAGTTAAACAGCAATTCCCGGTCAAAAATTATTTTTAAGATTAATAAAGGAATAAGTGAGGCCTGGATATGCTTTTTCCGTTTAGGTTTCACTTGAAACAGATGCACTCCAAAAGCATATCCAGGCCTCACTTTGCCCGATCTTATGCCTTAAAAGACAATATAACATTATTTGTTATTCCCAAAATATATACAGGATTTGCCATTATTATATTGAAGTACCAGATATGACACGTATTCCGCCAGCAATTTTCGATTTGAAATAAATAAAAAAGTTTCTTTTGTATCTCCCTAAGACTTTTGAGCTCTTCAAATCATTCATATAAAATCTTGTGATCTTTTGGCATGGCTGCAGGAATATAAGACATGTCTGCACTTTTAAAAAATAACCACCGGGAATTGCTGAAAGTTAAAAAAGGGCAGGTATGAAATTTTATATTAAAGGCTGTTTATCAAGCTTTGTTCTATGATCAAAAACAGGCAGATCATATCTTATCTTTTTAATAATATTAATATCAATTTCACTGAAAATATGAGCTTCACCATTATCACAAGCCGAGGAAAGAGTAACACCATATGGATCTGCAATAGTGCTTGAACCACAGAAATCAACAGAATTATCAGTTCCTGTGCGATTTGCACTAATAAAAAAGACCTGGTTTTCAATGGCCCTTGCCCTGATAAGTGTTTTCAAGTGAACAAGCCTTGGAAAAGGCCATGCAGAGCATAAAACAAGAATATCAGCACCCCTGAGAACAAGGGCTCTGCTCATTTCCGGAAACCTTAAATCATAACAGGTTAATAAACCAAATTTTATATTGTTAATTTCAACAACTACAAGATCACGGCCAGGAGTAATACAGGACCCTTCATTTAAGGGAGAAAAATCTGCAAGGTGATTTTTTCTGTATTTTCCAATTAAATTTCCATTTAAACCAGAAACCAGAGTAGTATTATAAATTTTTTTATTTACCTTTTCAGAAATATTACAAATTATATTTATTTTATTGTCAAGAGCAGCTTTTTTAATAATGGAAAAAGGACAATTATCATCAGATTCATCCCATGCACAAGCATTTTTTCTGATAATATCCATATTATAACCAGTATCAACCATTTCAGGGAAAACAACAATGTCAGACCCTTTTTCCCGGGCTTTATAAGAATAAAAAGATATTTTTTCCATATTTGATTTAATATTACCCGGATCACAATCCATCTGAACAACACTGATTTTCATTTTTTAACCTTAAGCTTTTAAAATTGATAATAATTTTCGATATCAGGATATATAATCTTTTACAAGTATTAAACAATAATAATTATGGAGATTAATTATTATTTTACATCTTTTACCATCTGGTGTATTCTCAAAAGATACGTTGTTTTTCTAATTAGTATTCAAATTTGAATAAAAACAGGAGAATCTTATGACAAAAAAAATGCAGACCATTGATGGAAACACGGCTGCAACCCATGTTGCCTATGCAATGAGCGATGTTGCGGCTATATACCCGATAACACCTTCAAGCCCTTTGGGAGAGATAGCAGATTCATGGGCAGCAGGCGGCAGAAAAAATATTTTTGGAAATATTCTTAAAATCAAACAGATGCAGTCAGAGGCAGGAGCAGCAGGTGCAGTACATGGATCTCTTGCAGCAGGTGCCCTTACAACATCTTTTACAGCATCCCAGGGCCTGTTATTAAAAATTCCAAATATGTATAAAATTGCAGGAGAGCTTTTACCCTGTGTGTTCCATGTAACAGCAAGGTCAATTTCAACCCATGCTCTTTCAATTTTTGGAGATCATTCCGATGTCATGTCAGCCCGCCAGACAGGTTTTGCCATGGTAGCATCCAACTCAGTTCAGGAAGCAATGGATTTAGCCCTTGTTTCCCATCTTGCTACAATTGAGGCAAGTGTTCCTTTTATGCATTTTTATGACGGCTTCAGGACATCCCATGAGATTCAGAAAATTGAGATGATAGACTATGATGATATGAAAGCTCTTTTTAATATGGATGCTTATAAGAAATTTAAAGAGCGTGCAGTCAACCCTGAAAACCCAAATACAAGGGGAACTGCCCAGAACCCTGACGTGTTTTTCCAGGGAAGGGAAGCTTCAAACTCTTATTATTTAAAAGTGCCATCCATTGTTGAGAAATATATGAAAAAGGTGGGTGACCTTACAGGAAGAGAATATAATCTTTTTGATTATGTGGGTGATCCTGGTGCAGAAAAAATTATTGTTGCCATGGGTTCAGCATGTGAGGCAATTGAAGAGGTTATAACCAGACTTAATAAAGGTGGGGAAAAAACAGGTTTGGTAAAGGTTCGTTTATACAGACCGTTTTTTGCCGATGCTTTTATTAAAGCAATACCTGAAAGCGTTGAAACAATAACAGTTCTTGACAGAACAAAGGAGCCGGGAAGCCTTGGAGATCCCCTTTACATTGACGTGTGTACGGCATTCATGGAAAAAGGCGGGTCAATGCCGAAAATCCTGGGCGGAAGATACGGATTAAGTTCAAAAGAGTTTAACCCTTCCATGATTAAAGCTGTTTTTGACAACATGAACCAGGGCAGTCTTAAGAATCATTTTACCATTGGAATAAATGATGATGTTACAAATTATTCCCTTGAAGTAAAGGAATCTTTTGATTCAGCACCAGAGGGAACAGTGGGTGCAAAATTCTGGGGACTTGGAGCAGACGGAACAGTGGGTGCAAACCAGAGCGCCATTGCAATTATCGGTGATAATACAGACAAATATGCACAAGGGTATTTTGCCTATGATTCAAAAAAATCAGGCGGTCTTACAGTTTCCCATTTAAGGTTTGGCGATATCCCCATAAAATCAACATATTTAATTGACAGACCAGACTTTGTTGCCTGCCATAAAACAAACTATATTTATATTTATGATGTATTAACAGGTATAAAAGAGAAAGGAACTTTTCTTTTAAATTCATCATGGTCCCTTAAGGAGATGGAAAAGTATATTCCTGGTGATGTTAAAAGAAAAATATATGAAAAGAAAATCAACTTTTACAATATTGATGCTGTTAAAATAGCTGGGGAAGTAGGGCTGGGAGGCAGGATCAACATGATCATGCAGACCTGCTTTTTTAAACTTGCAAATATTTTACCCATTGACCAGGCAATCTCTCTTTTAAAGGCTGATATAAAGAAAAAATTCGGCAAAAAGGGTGATAAAATAGTTAATATGAACATTGATGCTGTGGATAAAACCCTTGATAACCTTGAACAGGTGGAAATACCCCAATCATGGAAAGATGCAGAAGGTGAAATTCCAAAGGGTGATGCTGATAATGAATTTGTAAAAAAAGTTATGCAGCCGATAATGCACCAGAAGGGGGATGATATTCCTGTAAGTGCATTTACACCGGATGGAATGTTCCCTAATGGAACAAGCAGATATGAAAAGCGCGGAGTTGCAATAATGGTTCCCCAATGGAATTCAAAGGAGTGTATCCAGTGCAACCAGTGTTCCTTTGTATGCCCCCATGCAGCAATTATACCTGTAATTGCAACCAGTGATGAACTTAAAAACGCACCTGAAGCATTTAATACTGTTCCTGGAAAAGGAAAAGATCTTAAAGATTACAGTTTCAGAATCCAGGTCAACCCTCTGGATTGCCAGGGATGCGGTAATTGTGTTGATATATGTCCTGCAAAAACCAAGGCCCTTGAAATGAAACCCCTGGCAGAACTTCTTGAAAAAGAAGCTGATAACCATAAATTTTCTGAAACCATATCCTTTAAAACCGAACTTGGCAAACGGGAGAGTGTTAAGGGAAGTCAGCACTTTCAGCCTTTACTTGAGTTCTCGGGTGCATGTGCAGGTTGTGGAGAAACTCCCTATGTAAAGGTATTAACCCAGCTTTTTGGTGAAAGAATGATTGTTGCCAATGCAACGGGATGCAGTTCCATCTGGGGCGGTTCAGCACCTTCAACACCATATTGTAAAAACAGTGACGGCCGGGGTCCTGCCTGGGGAAGCTCGCTCTTTGAAGATGCTGCAGAATACGGCTATGGCATGATGCTGGCAAGCGACAATACAAGGGCCGTATTAAAGAGTAAGGCAGAACAAGCTTTAGGTTTAGATATTTCTTCTGAAATAAAAAGTGCGCTAAAGGGCTGGATTGCAGGTATGGACAGTGCCATAGAATCGGAAAAATATGGTGACTTACTGAAAGATTTACTGAAAAATGAGACAACCAGTGATCTTTTACAGGAAATATATGAAGATAAAAGCTTTTTTACAAAAAGATCCCACTGGGTATTTGGTGGTGACGGCTGGGCCTATGATATCGGTTATGGCGGTCTGGACCATGTCCTTGCATCGGGTGATGATATAAACATCCTTGTCATGGACACAGAAGTATATTCAAACACAGGCGGCCAGTCTTCCAAGGCAACACCCACAGGTGCTATTGCAAAATATGCAGCCTCTGGAAAAAAGATAGGTAAAAAAGACCTTGCAAGGATGATAATGACCTATGGATATGTATATGTTGCATCCATTGCCATGGGAGCAAATAAAAACCAGGTGATTAAAGCCTTTGTGGAAGCGGAATCCTATCCAGGACCATCCCTGATAATATGTTATGCACCCTGTATTAATCAGGGTATCAGAAAAGGCATGGGTAAGAGCCAGACCGAAGCAAAACTTGCTGTAGAATCAGGTTACTGGCCATTGTTCAGGTATAATCCTCTCCTTGCAAAGGAGGGAAAAAATCCATTTATCCTTGATTCAAGAGATCCCGATGGAACCCTTCAGGAATTTTTGAGCGGCGAGACAAGATTTGCAGCCCTTGAAAAGAGTTTTCCGGAAGAGTCCAAACGGTTAAGGAAAAAGATAGAACAGGAACTCATGGACAAGAATGAAATGCTTAAGATAATGGCAGGAAAAGAGTAAACCTGAAAAAAACAAAATTAAAAGCCGGGTTAAAAACAACCCGGCTTTTAACGTATTGCTGTCCCTTCCCGGATGTTTTATGAAACAATAATGGGGTAATAATAGTTTCTTTACAAGGGTGGGAACAAATGGTATTTTACATAGAACCATGTGAGAAAAAGCATTAGATCATTAGGAGCTTAATATATGAACTCCATAGAGATTCGCTGTGATGAAGAGATTGATGAAGAACCCAGGAAGGAACGATCCTTAGAAGATATGTTTCAATCTGTAAGCCCCATGTTCTGCCCCTCAAGACGTGTGTGGAAGCCCCAGATGGATATATTTGAAACAAGAGAGAAAATAATCATACATGCTGAAATAGCCGGAGTAAAAAAACAGGATATTTTAATTGAAGTCAGCAGTAAAGCAGTTAAAATTTCCGGTAAAAGAAAAAGTATTAAACCTCCTAAGAATAAAATCGCAACATACAGACTTGCTGAAATTCAATTTGGAGATTTTGAAAGGGTGTTATATCTGCCCACCATTGTGGATACAAAAAGTGTGTCTGCTCACTTTTCCAATGGATTTCTTGAGATTAAAATGGAAAAATTCCAGGGAAACGGAGGATCAAGGTCAGTATAAATATAATCTGAATTCTGGTAATTAAATAATCATGAATGATATGGAACACAATTCTGTTAATATTAAAACAGATCAAATCCCGGATACTTTACCGATCCTTCCCATTGTTAATACAAATCTTTTTCCAAAAATGGTTCTACCCCTTGTGCTGGAGCAGCAAGAGGCAATAGATTTAATTGATGAAGCAATGGCAAAGGACAGAATACTGGGGCTGATTTTATCCAAACGGTCTGAAGCCGGTGAAAGACATACCACAAGAGATCTTTATAAGGTTGGAACAGCTGCTGTAATACTTAAAATGTCCAAAATGGAAGATGATAAGGCCCAGCTTTTAATTCAGGGAATAAACAGGTTTAAAGTTGAAGAGTATTTAAACGAAAAAACATATATAAAAGCAAGGATCAAGGTACTTAAAAACCGGAACTTTAAGCGAAGCAAGGCAAATCGTGCATTGATGTCCAATATTATTGAACAGTACGAAAAAATTGTTAAACTTTCGCCGGGCCTGCCGCCTGAAATGATTGATCTTGTGAAATCGCTCCAGGATCCTGATGTTCTTGCCGATATGGTTGCCTCTTCCATAAATGCACCAGTGGAAGAAAAACAAAAAGCCCTTGAATCCCTTGATGTCAGAAAAAGGCTTGAGTGTGTAACCCGCCTTGTAAATGATCAGCTTGATATCCTTGAGATGGGTTCTAAAATCCAGTCCCAGGTTAAAGAGGATATGGATAAAAAGCAGAGGGATTATTATCTGCGGCAACAGCTTAAGACCATTAAGGAAGAGCTTGGGGAATCTGATGAAGAAAACATAGAGATCAGGGAGTACAGGGACAAAATAGAAGCCAAGGGCCTTAAGGGAGATGTGTTTAAAGAGGCCCTGCGGGAGCTTGACCGCCTTTCCAAAATGCATCCTTCTTCAAGTGAATATATTGTCTCTTCAACATACCTTGACTGGATTACAACCCTGCCCTGGACAGAAAAATCCATTGATGAAATTGAAATAAAAAAAGCAAGGGCAGTGCTTGATAATGATCATTATGGTCTTGAAAAACCAAAACAGAGAATACTTGAGTATCTTTCGGTAAGAAAGCTTAAAAAGGATTCCAAGGGGCCTATATTATGTTTTTCAGGACCGCCGGGCACAGGAAAAACATCCCTTGGCAAATCCATTGCAAGGGCTTTGGGGAGAAAGTTTGTCAGAATTGCCCTGGGAGGTATCAGGGATGAGGCTGAAATAAGGGGTCACAGACGAACATATGTGGGAGCCCTGCCGGGAAGAATTATCCAGCAGCTCAGGAGAGCTGGTACAAATAATCCTGTTTTTATGCTGGATGAGATAGATAAGATTGACTCCTCCTACCAGGGTGATCCGTCATCTGCTCTGCTTGAAGTGCTTGATCCTGAACAGAACTACTCTTTTTCCGATAACTATCTTGATCTGCCCTTTGATCTTTCCGATGTTATTTTTCTTGCAACAGCAAATGTACTTTATTCCATTCCTGAACCCTTAAAGGACAGGATGGAAGTCATTGAGATGAGCGGGTATATTGAGGAAGAAAAAATAAAAATTGCGACAAAATATCTGATACCGCGGCAGCGTTATGAAAACGGCTTAACAGCATCTCAAATACAGATAACCCCCGGTGCCATAAAAACCATTATATCAAGATATACAAGGGAGTCAGGTTTAAGAAATCTTGAAAGGGAGATAGGATCAGTCTGCCGTGGTGTTGCAAGCAAAATAGTGGAAGAAAATTCAGACAGGAAGATACCTGTAAAAGTACTTAAGCAGGATATTCCCAAATATTTGGGTGTGGAACGTAACATGCCTGATCATAACCTGAAAATATCCTGCCCCGGAGTTGTTCTGGGTCTTGCCTGGACTCCATTTGGAGGAGAAATTTTATATATAGAGGCAGCTTCCATGAAAGGAGCAAGCCTTTTAACCCTGACAGGCCATCTGGGGGAAGTCATGAAGGAGTCTGCCAACACGGCTTTAAGTTATATAAGATCCAAGACAGATGCATTTAATATAGATGAAAGTTTTTTTGAAGAGCATGATATTCATATCCATGTTCCCGAAGGAGCAATACCCAAGGATGGGCCATCTGCCGGCGTTGCAATGTTGACAGCACTCATGTCTCTTATTGTTGGAAAACCTGTTCAAAAAAAGCTTGCAATGACAGGAGAGATTACGTTAAGGGGTGATGTGCTTCCTGTTGGAGGAATTAAGGAAAAGGTTATTGCTGCCCAGAGGAGCGGCATAAAAAGTATTATTCTTCCCAGCTGGAATGAAAAAGACATTGTGGATGTTCCTCAAAAGGTAAAAAATAAAATAAAATTCTTTTTTACTGAAACCATGGAGGAGGTATTAAAAATTGCTCTTAATATTTAGGGAATCATATTATGGATTTAAGGAAGAACACCGTTTTTTTAAAGATTAAGTTTATTGGTTTTATTTTTTTATTCCTTGTTTTACTTATTGTATCAGGTTGTGTAAAAAAAGGAGTATATGTTGAATTTGAAACCAAAGATATACAAGCGGAAGAAACAGATACTAAAGAGTCAAACCTCAAAACAGGATATATTTCCAATGACTCTAATTCCGGGGTAGGAAAACCCTATTATATCGACGGGGTACAATATGTCCCGGAAAATCAGCCCAGGAACTATACCCAGAGAGGTATTGCATCCTGGTACGGAAAAAAATTCCACGGCAGAAAAACAGCAAGTGGTGAAATATATAACATGTATGCAATGACTGCAGCCCATAAAACCCTGCCCCTTCAGACCTGGGTAAAGGTTTTAAACCTGAGAAATAAAAAAGAGATAGTTGTACGAATTAATGACCGTGGACCCTTTGTAAGAGGGCGTGTTATTGATCTTACATTTACAGGGGCAAAAAAACTCGGCATGGTAAAGCAGGGCACAGCTCCAGTAAAAGTTATTGTGCTTGGAAAACTGAAAAATTCAAAGGCAAGAAAAAAAGAGTATGTTCCAGTGGATCTTTATACTGGAAATTTTTCCATACAGGTTGGTGCTTTTAAAGTAAAGTCCAATGCTGAAAATTTAAAATACAGGCTTTCAAGGGTATATAAAGATGTCCATATAACTACCCATAAGGATTATCGTGGTACTTTTTACCGGGTAAGGGTTGGAAAATATTCATCCTTAAAAAAAGCTTTAATGCTGGAGAAAAAGCTCAGTTTAAACGGCCACAGATCGGTGTTTTTATTGGCTGAGTGATGGCTGCCATGAAATATACTGTTTTTTTAGACCGGGACGGGGTTATAAACATTGATTCTGCTGATTATATTAAAGATGAATCAGAGTTTTTCTTTATTGAAAAAAGCCCTGAAGCTGTTTCCATGCTTTGTAAAGCAGGAATTGATGTTATTATTATAACCAACCAGTCTGCCATTGACAGGGGTCTTACCACAAAAACCCGCCTTGAAAAGATTTTCAATAAAATGAAATCCGGCATTTATGATGCGGGCGGTGAAATAAAAGATATTTTTTATTGCCCTCACCATCCTGCCAAAGGGTGCACCTGCAGAAAACCCAGGCCAGGATTAATACTAAAGGCACAAAAAAAATATGGGATTGATCTTCTGAATTCATGCATGGTGGGCGACAGTGCAAAGGATATTGAGTGCGCAGTAAATGCAGGATGCGGATTATCCATTCTTGTTGGAGCCTCAAATGGCAGGAAGGCAAAAAACCAGCTTGCTGAAAAGGGTGTAAAACCAGACTTTACAGCAGAGAACCTGTTTGAAGCTGTAGAGTGGTTATTAAATGAGCTCAATGATTAAATTATCAGGCGCCCTTAAGAGGATTATATACCAGAACCAGGATAATTATTACACCATTGCAAGGCTGGAACCTGGCAGAACAAAGGAATCCATAACAATTGCCGGGCCCATGCCAGGGGTGGTTCAGGGTGAAACCCTGGAGCTGAAAGGTGAATGGGTTACCCATCCCAAATGGGGTGATCAGTTTAAGGTTAAAACATTTAATATTCTTCTTCCTGCATCTGTAAACAGTATAAAAGCATACCTTGAATCTGGTATAATAAAGGGTATTAAAAAAGAGCTTGCAGGGATGATTGTTGAAAAATTTAAAGAAAAAACCTTTGATATTATTGAAAATGAACCTGCAAGATTAAAAGAGATAAAAGGTATAGGAAAGGCAAAATCAAAACTCATCACAGATGCCTGGAATGAACATCATTCAATAAGGCGGATAATGCATTTTCTCCAGGACAGGGATATAAGTGTTATCCATGCCTCAAAAATCATAACCCTTTATGGCAATGATGCTTTAGAGACACTTAAGTTAAACCCCTATTGCCTGGTAAGGGATATTCCTGAATCAGGGTTTTTTATTGCCGATAAAATAGCATTAAAAGATGGTATCTCAAAGGATGACCCGGAAAGAATAAAGGGTTTTCTCATTCATCTTCTTTTATCCATGGAAAAGGATGGTCATGTTTTCATTTTTAAGGAGAATTTGATTGAAAAATGCTCCTGCATAGCAGAAATCCGAGACACAGATTTAAAAGATTATGAAAGTATTGATAGGGCGCTTTCTGATCTTGTTACAGCAGAAGAGATAGTGGTGGACCAGGGCAACAGAGTCTATCTTAAAAGGCTTTACCTGGCTGAAAAGGGGATTGCCATGAGAATCAAGGCCATGCTCTCCCTTCCCGCGCCTGATAAGTTTATTGATGATGATATAATTCTGGAAGAGGTTGGATCAAGGCTTGCAATTGAGCTCTCTTCCCACCAGCTTACCATTGTTGGAAATACATTGAAACAGAGGGTGACTGTTATTACAGGCGGTCCGGGAACCGGTAAGACAACTCTTGTAAGGGCCCTTTGTGCAGTATTTAAGAGGATGAAAAAGCGGGTTGTTTTGGGTGCTCCCACAGGGCGTGCAGCCCGGAGGCTTTCTGAGGTGACAGGAAAAACAGCAAAAACACTGCATAAACTCCTGGAATATGATCCGGATGATAATAGTTTTGCCAGAAACCATTCCAACCCTTTTGATCTTGATGTCTTTATAGTGGATGAAACCTCCATGGTTGATACCATGCTCATGTTTCATCTCCTGGCAGCACTTCCGGTAAATTCAAATTTAATTCTTGTGGGGGACACTTTTCAGCTTCCATCTGTGGGGCCTGGAAATGTGCTGTCTGACATTATTGACTCATCTGTTGTTAAGACCTTTTATTTAAAGGAGATATTCAGACAGGCAGAACTCAGCCCGATAATAATGAATGCCCATGCCATTAGAAATGGTGAAATGCCTGATCTTACAAACCAGGCATCCGGTGAAAACAGCCAGGCCCTTACAGAGTTTTATTTTCTTGAGAATAATTCACCCCAAAGGCTTGTTAAAACCATATCTCTTTTATGTTCAGAAAGAATAAAACAGGCATTTCCCCATGTTGATGAAATTCAGGTTCTAACACCCATGCACAAAGGTGAAGCAGGGACCATCAACCTGAACCGGAAACTCCAGCTGGTGTTGAACAGCAATCAGGAAGGCATTGAAAGCCATGGCTTTACATTCAAGGTTAATGATAAAGTGATGCATCTTAAGAATAACTATGAAAAAGACGTTTTTAATGGTGATATTGGTGTTGTTGCTGATATTGATAAGTCTCTTGGCATTGTAAGCGTTGATTATTACGGCAGAATTGTTGATTATGAGATTCCAGAGCTTGATCAGCTTACCCTTGCCTATGCAATCTCGGTTCATAAATCCCAGGGTTCCGAATATTCAAGTGTTGTTATTGCTTTAACCATTAATCATTTTCCCCTTTTACAGAGAAACCTTCTTTATACTGCAATAACCAGAGCAAAACACCTTGTGATAATTGTTGGTTCAAAAAAAGCCCTTTCAACGGCTTTAAAAAATAATAAAACAGAGCTCAGGCTTTCAAATCTTGTTTCCCGGCTCAGGGAATAATTAATATAAGGATGAACCATGGATCTGAAAAATATGATAAAAAACAGGAAAGCTATTCACACAAGAAACATTGAACTTTCAACCTATTGCCTTGGCAATTCAGAATTGATTGTAAAAGGAACCCTTCTGGATGAGCGTTTTCAAAAGGTGTATGACATTTTGGAACAGGAGCTGACCCCGGGTGTTATTCACCACATGGAAATTTTTGTTTTAGTGCGGGATAACCCCTTGAGGATTGCAGAGGCAGAAGCATATATGCCCCGGGTTCCAATGCTGCAATGTAATGAAACCCTGGCTGTTATTAAAAAGGTTGAAGGACTTGAGATCAAGGCAGGGTATTCAAAAAAGATCAAGGAGCTCATGGGTTCAATAAAGGGATGCACCCATCTTACCCACCTTTTAACAGTCATGGGTCAGGAGATAGTTCATGGATGGCTCACAGAAAAGAGAAAACATAAGACCCCTGCTCCTGAAACCGCGGATCAGATTACTGAAAAAAATTTTGTATTGAACAGCTGTATGCTCTGGAGGGAAGACGGGCCTAAAATCAAGGCTATTAATGAGGCAATGGAAAAAAAGAGAACCGCCTCCCTGAAAAAAAATTAGTTTTCCATGGAAGGCGGTTGGCAAAGACTATTGTGCTGTGATGGTAAATTTAAGAACTTTTAATACTGTGTCTTCTGCATCAAGAATTTTAACTTCCCAGTCACCGATTTCAAAGTCTTGAATACGTTTGGATGATGAGGTGCGCCATTTTGAACCGTTTACTTTCAGCTCAACCCTTGCACGTTCTGTACCCATAAAATACCATACATGGGTTATATGGGTATTGGTTTGTGCACCCATGATTTCTGAAAAACAGTAAAGTTTATTAACATCACTTGTAAAAGTTGTTCCTTTATCAACAGGTTCATGCTCAACTATATCGTTGCAGATTGCAGCACGGGAAACAGTTAAACCTGTCTGTTCTTCAGCCTGGCCAGCCAGAGGCATGAGAACCATAACCAAAAAAACCACAGCAAATAAAAACCCTGTTTCATGTAAGATTTTTTTCATATTGTCTCCATTTTCTTAATAATAAAAGTTTATATTAATCATTAAAATAAAAACCCTTTGAAAACCTGTTTTGTAAGATATATTTTTATTTGGGGTAAAGTCAAGCAGTTCAAGATAATTTCAGTAATTCTCAAGCCCTGACATCAAATAAAATATCCAGGCTATCCACCACTGAGAAAGGCTGTAATATGCAGTTCATCTCCAGGTGCAACGGTTTTGTTCAGTTCATCGGGATATGCGCTTTCACTGTTGATATATATTTCAATATGTCTTAAGAGCTGATTTTTCTCATTAAACAACTGGGGTTTTATGTCCGGATACTTTCCGCACAGGTTCAAAAGGGCTTCTTTAACAGTACCTCCATCAACCTCAATGGTTTTTTGATTGTTTGTGTATTGCCGGTGGGTTACATGGATATTTATTTTTATACTCATTTTTTATCCTTAAATTAATAAACTTTTCCGCCTGAAACTTTTTAACCACTCTTTTTACTTGTTTTCAGACTTCCGGTCAATACAATAAACAGCATATTTTAACTTGGTTTTTAAACTATTTTTTTGCTTGGGGAGTTTCAGGTTTTCCGGATTTTTCAGGAGGTTCTGGTCTGTTTTTCTTTTTTTTGTAAAGAGCCTTCATAACACCTGTCCACCTTGTTATTTTATCACAGGTATTTCCAAGCACCTTGAAAAGGGTCTCTTTTTTAACAGGCTTTAAAATAAAATCATCGGCTCCATGGGACAGGCTTGTGATTAAAGTGTTGAGCTCGTCAGACCCGGTTATCATAATAACCTGGACCATATTATGTCGTTTTTTGATTCGCTGTAAAAGCTCTATGCCGTTCATGCCGGGCATCTGGTAGTCTAAAAACACCACAGCATAGGTTTTTTCCTCCATGGCTTCCAGTGCTTCCTTGCCCGAGGATGCGCAGAATATATTCCAGTCCTTGAGAAATTTTGACATAAGCTTTTGAGCCATTTTATCATCATCAACAAATAGAATGGAAATGTTCTGGTATTTTCGTGAATCTGCTATATCCGGATCTGCCATATTATATCCTCCGGTAAAGTTTATTCTTTAAAACTGTCAATATAGTTTAATACCTCAACCCCCCTTTTTTCAAGGGAAGCAAGTTTTGTATCAAGGTTTTCCAATGATTTTTCTTTACCTGCTCGTTCAAGGGCATAGGCTGCCTTTTGTGCCTGGTCTGCCGCAAGATATCTTAAGGTCCCCTTCAGCTTATGGGCTGCTTCATCAAGTTTTGATGCATCCTTGTTTTCAACTGCCTTTGCCACATCGCCAAAAGAGTCCACCCACTCCCTGCGAAATTCGTCAAAACACTCTTTAATAAGATCCATGTCATTGTCCATGATCTCTTTTAATTCGTCAAGGTCAATGATATCATTGCTGCCCATTTTATCCTCCTGTTTACGAGAATCAATGTACCTGTAATAAAAGTTAATATAAATATTGTAAGGATTTTAGTTTTATTCAATAATTCTGCATGAATTTCATGGACAAGTCAAGGAAAAATTTTAAGATGGTTGACATTTGATTTGTGGTTGTATATACAACTCTAGGGTTTAAAAAAATAACAACAACGGTTAACAGAGGTTTGCCATGTCAAAAAACAGCCGTATTTCAGGCTCCATGAGGATTAAACTTGAAAATATTTTTAAAACTTTACCTATGGAATGTGAATTTATTAAAGGTATAAGGCGTGCACCCAGAAGGCATGCAGAACTGTCACTTGATGACAGAAGACTTGCCTTGAAAAATGCGCTGAGGTATATACCTGAAAAGTGGCATCAAATCCTTGCACCGGAATTTGCACATGAGCTGAATACTTACGGCCGGATTTATGGCTACAGGTTCCGGCCCTGTGGAAGGATAACAGGAAAACCCATTGACAGTTATAAATCCAGATGCATTGAAGGCAGAGCTTTCCAGACAATGATAGATAATAATCTTGATTTTGACGTTGCCCTGTACCCCTATGAGCTTGTAACATATGGAGAGACAGGCCAGGTGTGCCAGAACTGGATGCAGTACCAGCTCATAAAAGCATACCTTGAAGAGTTGTCTGAAGAGCTTACCCTTGTTGTTGAATCAGGACATCCCCTTGGACTTTTCAGATCATCCCCTGATTCTCCCCGGGTAATTATATCCAATGCTTTAATGGTTGGAATTTTTGATAATAATGATCAATTTTCCCGTGCTGCTGCACTTGGAGTTGCAAACTATGGCCAGATGACTGCAGGCGGCTGGATGTATATCGGACCCCAGGGCATTGTGCATGGAACATATAACACCCTTTTAAATGCTGTGCGTATGCAGAATAAATCCAATGAAGATGACATGTCAGGTACTCTTTTTGTAAGTTCCGGTCTTGGAGGTATGAGCGGAGCCCAGGGAAAGGCTGTGGAAATAGCCAATGGTGTGGGAATCATAGCAGAGGTTGATTATTCACGCATAGAAACAAGGTTGAGCCAGGAATGGGTGAGTCATATTGCCCAGAGCCCGGCCATGGCCTTTGAAACTGCAGCACTATACCTGAAACAGAAGAAAAAAGCTGCCATTGCCTTTTATGGAAATATTGTGGATTTACTGGAATATGCTGTAAAATATAATATTAATATTGATCTTTTAAGTGATCAGACATCCTGTCATGTTGTGTATGATGGAGGGTATTGTCCCCAGGGTTTGAGCTTTGATGAAAGAACCGGGCTTCTTGCCGTTGACCATGGAAAATTTAAGCAGCTTGTGGATATTTCTTTGCAAAAACATTATGGTCTGATTAAAAAACTTGTTGCAAGGGGCACCTATTTTTTTGACTATGGTAATAATTTTCTTAAGGCTGTATATGATGCAGGCGCTGAAGATATATGCAAAAACGGAAAAAATACAAACAATGGTTTTATTTTTCCTTCCTATGTGGAGGACATCATGGGCCCACTTTTATTTGATTACGGGTACGGGCCCTTCAGGTGGGTATGCCTCAGCGGAGAAGAAAAAGATCTTGATGCAACGGATAAGGCTGCCATGGAGTGTATTGACCATGAAACAAGATTCCAGGACAGGGATAATTATGTCTGGATACGTGATGCTAAAAAGAATAAACTTGTGGTTGGCACCCAGGCAAGAATTCTATACCAGGATGCAAAGGGAAGGATAAAAATTGCATTAAAATTCAATGAAATGGTCAGAAATAAAAAGATAGGGCCTGTAATGCTGGGAAGAGATCACCATGACACCGGCGGCACAGATTCACCCTTCAGGGAGACTGCCAATATAAAAGATGGGTCAAATATCATGGCAGATATGGCAACCCACTGTTTTGCCGGCAACGCTGCAAGGGGCATGAGTCTTGTTTCCCTGCACAATGGAGGCGGGGTCGGCATTGGAAGGGCTGTAAACGGTGGGTTTGGACTGGTCCTAGACGGCAGCCGGCGCATTGATAAAATTATTAAGAGCGCCATGAACTGGGATGTCATGGGAGGAGTTGCAAGAAGGGCCTGGGCAAGGTGTGAAAATTCCATTGAAACATGTATTGCTTATAATGACGAAAACAGCAAAGATCATATTACATTGCCATATATTGTGGATGATGATTTGATTAACAGGTTTTATCAACCAGATATGGAGAAAAATGCAGAATAAAAAATCCTTAACCTCCATGGCACATCATTCAGATCACCTGTTTATCAACTGCAATATTGCAACCATGGCAGATAACAGGTATTCGCCAATCCATGACGGTGTTCTTGGCATCAGGGATGACAAAATATCTTTTGTGGGTAAAAGAAAGGACATGCCCGGTGAATATGAAAAAAACAGCCCTGAAATACATGACCTGGAAAGGGCATGGATTGTGCCGGGACTTATTGATTGTCATACCCATCTTGTTTTTGGCGGATCACGGTCAAAGGAGTTTGAAATGAGGCTTCTTGGCGCAACCTATGAAGAGATTGCAAAAAGCGGCGGTGGAATATTTTCAACGGTTAAAGATACACGTGAAGAATCCTTTGATTCCCTGTACAACAATGCCTTAAAAAGAGTAAATTTTCTGTTCAGCCAGGGTGCAACCACCATTGAGATAAAGTCAGGATACGGCCTTGACCTTGGTACAGAACTTAAAATGCTCAGGGTGATAAAAAAACT
The DNA here is from genome assembly GCA_964593725.1 of uncultured Desulfobacterales bacterium. GTDB lineage: Bacteria > Desulfobacterota > Desulfobacteria > Desulfobacterales > Desulfobacteraceae > JAIOSM01. The sequence continues at coordinate 55,961 of CAZQJS010000007.1, read as the reverse complement.
TGATGATAACCACCCTGCAACCATTCAAGCAACTTTTCTGGGCGCCCATGCCCTGCCCCCTGAATATGGAACAAATCAGAAAAAGTATATTGATTTTATTGTGGATAAGGTATTGCCAGAGGTGAAAGAACAGGCCATTGCAACAAGTGTTGATGCCTTTTGTGAAAATATAGGATTTTCCCCGGAAGAAACCAAAAGAGTTTTTTTAAAAGCAGGGAAACTTGGGTTTGATATTAAGCTGCATGCGGAACAGCTTTCAGATTCCAATGGTGCTTTGATGGCTGCAGGCCTGGGTGCTCTCTCGTGTGATCATCTTGAATATGTATCAAAGCAGAGCCTTGAAAAAATGGCAGAAAATCGTGTTACAGCTGTCTTGTTACCAGGGGCATTCTATTTTTTGGGTGAAAAACAGAAACCACCCGTTAACCTGATGCGGGAATTGAACATTCCCATGGCAGTTTCCACGGATTTTAATCCGGGTTCAAGTCCACTTGCCTCCCTGCTTCTGGCAATGAACATGGCATCTGTTTTATTCGGCCTTACCCCTGAAGAATCACTTCTGGGTGCGACCATCAACGGTGCAAAGGCCCTGGGGCTTTCCCACAGGAAAGGAACCATTGAACAGGGAAAGGATGCGGATTTTGTGGTAATGGATATAAATAACCCGTGTGATCTTAGCTATTTTATGGGATCAAACCCTGTGAAGATGATTGTAAGCAGAGGAAATATTCACACTAACCAATCAAAAACCCTGCAGTGATATTCTATTTTGGATGCTCAAGCGTGATGTCTTTTGTCGATTTTACCACCATATAGATGCCTGTCAAATGATGAAAATTAGTTGGCAAATCAGAAGTAAAGACTCTGCCTTTTATAAATACCATGGTTGGTTTATCAGCCTTTGCATCTGAAAGAAAAGCCTTAAGGAGATTATCCCTGCCCGGGTCATTTGCAACATGTACAGAAAATGAACAGCCCACCTCGTCATTTTTTTTCCCTTTCAGGCCAAAACGCCATCTGGATTGATGCGGACCTTTTCCACCGTACCAGTCCTGCAGAATTTTTTTTACATCATCGTTTCCATACATATTGCCATGGTCCACGTATCCCCACACGCTTATTTCTCTGCCGTTTAATTTTAACATATGGCTCGGATTTGCAGCATATCCTCCACGGCTTATGGAAGATGCTGCAATATACTCACCAATTGTTTCATTACACCCATGTAGAAAAGCGATTATGAAAACAGATATGATACAATAAAAGAATTTTTTCATATTTTGATATCCTTATGCCCGGTTATAAATATTTATTATACAGATCAATCACACTTTTTCTTAATTTTTTAAAATGATCCTCTGGTACAACAGGGTCTTTTTCCTCAAGATTCATTCTGTGGATAGCCTTTCTCATTGTTAAATATGCTTTTTTTAGGACTTTGCACTCTTTTTGTAAAATTATTTTTTCCCTTGCAAGGGTTTCAAGAAGCCTTACATTATCTGTTCTGATTGTTAATGCCGGATAGGTATGGCTCCAGTTTAAAACAAGATACTGAACCAGAAACTCAATGTCTATGATGCCGCCATTACCCTGTTTTATATCAAAAAAACCTTTTTTAAGTTTAAGATGTTCTTTTTTCATGCGCTTGCGCATTTCAAAAACTTCAGTTTTAAGTTTGTCTGAATCACGTTTTTGGGAAATAATGGTTTTCCTTATACTGTTGAACCGTTCCTGAATATTTTTATCTCCGCTTACCGGTCTTGCCCGTATCAGGGCCTGGTGTTCCCAGGTCCATGCTGTTTTTTCAAAATACTCTTTTAAAGCATCAATGGTGGTTACAATGGGGCCTGCCTGGCCTCCTGGCCTTAATCTCATGTCTGCACCATAGAGCCTGCCTGCCGGGGTGTGCATTGTCAGAGCACTGATTATTCTCTGTCCAAGGATGGAATAAAAGCCGATATTATCTATGCTTTTTTCCCCTTGAACTGTTTTTCCCGGGTTTTCAGAGCAGATAAATATAAGATCAATATCTGATTTATAGCCTGTTTCAAACCCGCCCACTTTACCATAGGTAACAATTGCAAACCCGCATGATTCAGATTGAAAACCTGATATGTTTTTATCTTTATCAAGGGGTGTGCCATATTTTTCTGTGACCATGTTCCAGGCTATTTCAAGTACTTTATCAAGTACTGTTTCTGCAATATAGGTAAGCTTATCACTTACTTTCATTAAAGGGTAATTCCTGCTGATGTCTGCTGCTGCAACCCTTAACGTATTGGTCTGTTTGAAAACCGATAATTCTTCCAGTTGAAATTCAATATTATTTTTGTCTATTTTTGACATACGCCTTTTAAGCAGAACCTCAAGCTCCTGTTTTTCAGGTGGAGAATAGAGGGTTTCTGTATCAAGGAGTTCATCCAGCAGGGCCGGATGCCTGGACAAAAAAGAGATTATCCACGGGCTTTTTTCTGCAAGATCAGATAAAGTATTTAAAGCTCCCTTGTTCTCCAGGAGCAAAGAGATATAACAGGCCCTTGATTCTATGGTTATTATCATCTCTATCAAACGCATCAGAGCAAGTTCAGGGTCTGCACATTTGGTTGCTTTTTGAAGTACCAGGGGCATGAGCCTGTTAAGGCGGCTTCTTCCACTGGGAGCAAGCCGCTGGGTTTTTGGATGCTCTTCTAAGGTTTGCAATTGTTTTACAACTTTGCCTGGATTGTCATATCCTGGAATCTTTTCTGTTTTAATCCGTGATTGAGGGTCATTGATATTGAGCCATAATTGTTTATAATTCTCTATCTCTTTATCATCTGTTTCATCCTCTTCTGAAACAAGCAGCTCTTTAAAGTGCTGGTGCACCCTGTTTCTATGTTGATCTAATATTTTAAGAAAATTTTTATACGAGGCAAAGCCCATTGCCAGGGCAAGCTTTAACTGCCTTGTTTTCTCTTTTGGAAGGTCATGGGTCTGGAGATCCTGAAACATCTGAAGCCGGTTTTCAACCCTTCTTAAAAAAATATATGCTTTGGAAAGCTCTTTACAGGTTTTTTTATCAATACAGGCATATTTTACAAGTAATTCAAGAACCTTTAAAATTTTACCCTCCTGGAGTTCCGGCTCTATACCTCCGCGAATCAGTTGAAAAATCTGGCCAAAAAACTCTATCTCCCTTATTCCCCCGGGACCTGATTTTATGTTGTCAAACAGGTTGGCGTTATTTGTCTGCAGGGATATTCTCTTTTTCATATCCTTAAAGGAATCAAAGGTTCCATAATCAAAATAACGTCTATAAATAAAGGGGTTTAACTCTTTTAACAGGGCCTGTCCTCTTTTTTTATCACCTGCAACAGGGCGTGCTTTTATAAAGGCATACCGTTCCCACTCCCTGCCCTGGGTCTGGTAATACTCCACAAACTCTTCCTGGCTCATGACAAGTGGGCCTGTGGCTCCAAATGGCCTGAGCCTGGTATCAACCCTGAAAAAATTAATCCCTTTACCACTGCTGTTTAAAACATTGATTACAGCTCTGCACATTTTTGTGAAAAATTCTTCATTCAGAATTTGTTTTTCACCATCTGTATACCCTTTTCCGGAATAGACAAATACAAGGTCAATGTCAGATGAGAAATTAAGTTCCCCTGCACCCAGTTTTCCCATGCCCAGTACTATAAGCTCCTGTCTTGTTCCGTCTTTATGCCTTGGTATTCCATATTTCATGCATAACATGTTGTAAATACAATCTGAAACCATATTTATGCACAAGTCGGCAAGTGAAGAAATATCATTTAATGTTTCATCAAGATCTGCTTTTTGATTCAAATCCCTCCATGCAATCCTGATATTTTCAAAAAGTTTTATTCTGAAAACAAATTTTCGTATATCAGACTCACAGGTCAGATTTTTTAAACTCTGTTCATTTTTTTCAAAGATTTCATTGCCATTGCAGGACCTGTTTAATGCATCTGAATTTATAAGATCCTGTAAAATGTCAGGATACCCTGCAAGACTTGATGCTATAAAATCGCTGAAAAAAAGCGCTGTTACAAATTCTTTTCTGAAATTTAAATCTTCAATAAGATCTTTTCTGAAATTTAAGGGGTGTTTAAGAATGTTATCTATCTTTGTTAACAGATTTGCATTTTCTTCCCTGGAAATGTTTTTAAAAAGTTCATGTATGATTTTTTCATAAGAATGTTTTTCCATTATATTTTCCTGTCTGTTCATTTTTAAAAGATAATCTTATATATATTTTTATTCAAGTCAATTCATTGTGTGATATATTGCAAGACATGGCATAATAATGGTAATTTAATTAAGAAATTATTATAAACAAGAGGAATGACATTTATGAAACCCCAGAGCATAGAAGAGTTAAGCTTTAAAATTATTGACAATGAAGCAGAAGACCACGGATTTGACAATTTTCAATGGCCCATTGTAAGGCGTATGATCCATACAACTGCTGATTTTGAATATATTAATACCGTAAAATTTCATAAAGATGCTGTTAACGCAGGAATAACTGCTTTGAATAATAACTGCTCCATTATTACAGATACAAACATGGCCAGGGCTGGTATAAGGGTAAAGGCCCATTGTTATATTAAAGATCCACAGGTTGCAGAAATTTCAGAAAAGAATAACCTTACCAGGGCAGAAGCTGCTGTTGACCACGCCCTGGACATCATGGAAAATGGAATATATGTCATTGGTAATGCACCCACGGCTCTTCTGCGCCTCATTGAACTTGTTAAAGCAGAAAAAGCCAGGCCTGCCCTCATTCTTGGATTTCCAGTCGGGTTTGTAAATGCTGCAGAATCAAAACAGGAACTTTGCTCCCTTGACTGCCCTTTTATATCCAACACTGGCAGAAAAGGCGGATCAAATGTAGCGGCAAGCGTGGTAAATGCCCTAATCATCCTTGCCCGGGGAGGTCACAATTAAAGGTTTTGTTATAGCTGGAACCGGCAGTAACTGTGGTAAAACAACCTTGTCCCTTGGTATAATGAAATACTTTACCCTTCTTGGATATAAGGTTGCACCCTTTAAAATCGGGCCTGATTTTATTGATCCCGGGCACCATGCAGAAATTTGCGGGACAACCAGCACAAACCTTGATTCCTGGATGCTGTCCCAGGAGTATAATCAATATCTTTTCATGAAAGGATGTAAACATTGTGATCTTGCCATTGTTGAGGGTGTAATGGGGCTTTTTGACGGATACGGAGGAATATCAGAAGCCGGATCCACAGCCCAGATGGCTAAATGGCTCAATCTTCCTGTTATTCTTGTTGTTGATGCAAAGGGTATGGCTGCAAGTGCAGCTGCCATTGTCAAGGGTTTTGAAAGCTTTGACAAAGATCTCAATATAGCAGGTGTAATTTTCAACCGCACAGGAAGCCCAAACCACTACCAGTATTTAGAAGCTGGTATTATCAAACATTGCAAAGCAAAACCTCTTGGATATATATTACGGGATGAAAATCTATATCTTCCAGACCGCCACTTAGGTCTTATTACTGCCCGGGAACAGAGCCTTACTCACAAAGCACTCATGTCACTCAACTCAATGATCCATAAAAATACTTCTCTTAAAGAGTTTGTTTTTCATCTTCCCGGGATTAGAAAATTTTCAAGTGAAATACCATTATATAGACAAGGTTCTCATTCCAGTAAAAAAGTCAGGCTTGCCGTTGCAAAGGATAAGGCTTTTTGTTTTTATTATCCTGAAAATCTTGAAATATTAGAAAACCACGGTGCAGAAATTATATATTTTTCCCCTTTGTGTGATTCTTCACTTCCTGACAATATCCATGGGATTTATTTTGGCGGTGGATACCCTGAAATTTATGCTGAAACATTATCAAAGAACAGACCTCTTTTACAGGAAATTAAAAAAAAGAGCCTTGCTGGTATGCCCATTTATGCTGAATGCGGCGGATTTATGTATCTTTGTTCTGATTTGACTGGTTTTTCAGATAATAGAAAATATCCCATGGCATCCTGTTTTCCTTTTTCCGTGGAAACATCCGGGAAACTTAGATCTCTTGGATACAGAGAGATTACCCTTTTAAAAAAGACTTTGATTGGGGAAAAAGGTGCTGTTTTACGGGGTCATGAATTTCACTATTCTTTTCTTAACGATCCTGTTGACGGCAATGGTATTGAAAATATATATAATGTCAAAAAAAGAGATAAAAATAGATCTGAGTTATCTGGTTTTTTAACAAAATCCACCCTTGGAAGCTATTTTCATGTTCATTTTGGAAGCTGTCCCAAAGCTGGAAAAAGTTTTGTCAATGCACTGAAAATTTATCAAAAACACAATGAATAATTTAATTTTTTTAATTTAAGGATTAAAGCTAATGCCTGATAAAGCCTTAAGAGTCGGGTTTACTACAGGGGCAGCAGCAGCTGCTGCTGCTAAAGCCGCTCTCTATTTTCTTTTAACAGGAAAAAAAAGGATCAGGGTAAAAATAAAATTTTTAAATGGCACCCATAGATTTATAAATATTTTCAATACTAAAAAGATTAAAAACAATACTGCCCAATGCCTGGTTGTCAAAGATGCCGGCGATGATCCTGATATTACACATAAAGCATTAATAGGAGTCAGGTTAACTATAAAAGATGACCCTGGAACCAATGTTGAAATCACTGGAGGCAAAGGAGTTGGAAAAATCACCAAACCAGGCCTTGAACTGAATGTGGGAGAGTATGCCATAAACACCGGGCCCAGGAAAATGATTATCCAATCCCTGGAAAATGTTTTTGCTAATCTTAAAAAAGAGCAGAAAAGGAATGTTATTGTAAAAATTTTTGTTCCAAAGGGAACTGAACTTGCTAAAAAGACTTTGAATGCAAGGCTTGGTATAATTGGCGGCATCTCCATTCTTGGAACAACCGGCATTGTTTATCCCATGTCCCATGATGCATATATTGCAACAATAAGGTCTGGTGCAAAAATTGCTGCAGCGGGAGGTGCAGATACCCTGGTGTTTACAACGGGCAGAAGAAGTGAACGTTTTGCCATGAATCTTTTTCCCTGGATCAGGGAGGAGTGTTTTATACAGACAGGTGATTTTTTTAAAGCATCCATTGACGAAGCTGTTAAGATCAAAGAAATCAGAAATTTAATTATTACAGTTTTTTTTGGAAAAGCTGTTAAAATGGCCATGGGTTTTGAACACACACATGCTGCCAGGGCCGAACTAACCATGGAAAAGCTTGGAGCCTGGGCCCGGAGCATTTCATGTGATAAAGACCTTGTAAATAAAATTAAAAGCGCCAATACAGCAAGACACGCTTTTACCTATATTTTCCCCGGAACCATGCCCCTTATCCATCTTGTGGGCAATAAAATAGTTAATAATGCTGAAAAATTTTCAGAAAATAAACTAAAAGTCAGGTCCATTATATTTGATTTTAATGGAAATATGATATTTGATTCAGCCAGTAATGTTTAAACTTTAAGTCTGTTTCAGCTATGGAATCTGTATTTATTTAATATCCTGCATGCTTGACTTTTTCTAAAAAAGCCTTATTTTAATACCTTATACAAAATATACTGCAAGTAAAAGGAGACTTTAATGCCCATTTATGAATTTAAATGTACCAGGTGTGAAAAATTTTTTGAAATTATCACAAACAGCCTGTCAAGTCAGGATAAAACAGATAATAAATGTCCTGAATGCGGGTCTGTCGAATTTGAACGGGTTATTTCCAGGACAAATTATGTCATGGGCAGTTCTTCAGCCAGAGGCAAAGCAAATGTTTCAAAACAGGAAAGAAACTGTTCCCAGGGCTCATGCACAACATATACAGTACCTGGAGTATGATAAATTTACATTGTAAAGGATAAAATTATGACGGAATATGCCCGGTTAATCATTGGTGAAAAAGAGTATAAACTTCCGGTTATACATGGAACTTCAGGCGATAAAGCAATTGATATCAGAGGGCTGCGAAGAGAAAGCGGATATATTACTTTTGATCCCGGGTTTGGAAACACTGGCAGCTGCAAAAGCTCAATTACCTTTATGGATGGTGAAAAAGGTATTTTAAGATACAGGGGTATTCCCATAGAGGAGCTTGCAGAACACTCTTCCTTTGTTGAAACAGCTTTTCTTTTAATAACTGGTAAACTTCCAACCAGAACAGAACTTACAACCACAAGTGTTTATCTTAACGATCTTTCACTTTTACATGAAAACATGAAACATTTTTACCTTAATTTTCCCAGCAGAGCTCACCCCATGGGTATTTTATCAGCCATGGTTAATGCCATGAGAAGTTTTCATCCAGAGCTCATAGACAGTAAGGAAGATCTTCAAAAAACATTCCTGCGCCTTATCTCAAAGGTCAGAACAATGGCAGCAATGGCTTATAAGGTCTCCATTGGCCAGAATCCGGTTTATCCTAATCCCAACTATTCGTATTGTGCAAACTTTCTTCATATGATGTTTGACAATCCTGTTGTACCCTATTCCCTTGATAAAGATATTGTTGATGCATTGAATGTCTTCTGGATTCTCCATGCAGACCATGAACAGAACTGCTCCACAACTGCTGTCAGGGTTGTTGGAAGTGGAAAAGTTAATATCTATGCTGCAATATCTGCAGGCATATCCGCATTGTGGGGCCCTTTGCACGGAGGAGCCAACCAGGCAGTAATTCACATGCTTCAGGAGATAGATTCCTCCGGGCTTAAGATAAGTGATGTAATCAAACGGTCCAAGGATAAAAAAGATCCATTCAGACTCATGGGATTTGGCCACCGGGTTTATAAGGCCTATGATCCCAGGGCAAAAATAATGAAACAGATATGCGACAAAGTCCTTAGAAAAACAAATACTAAGGATCCGCTTCTCTCCATTGCCATGGACCTTGAAGGCGAAGCTCTGAATGATACTTATTTCCAGGACAAGAACCTTTACCCTAATGTGGATTTTTATTCGGGTATTGTTTTAAGGGCGCTTGGTATTCCAACGGATATGTTTACTGTTATGTTTGCAATTGGCCGCCTTCCCGGATGGATTGCCCACTGGCAGGAAGATTTTAATGATCCTGAAATGAAAATCAGCAGACCACGCCAGGTTTTTACAGGAGAACCCCTTGTAAAATACCTTCCCATTGAAAAAAGGTAATTCCCTGAATCATTTGCCATTGACATAAATATTTATTATTCTATAATTATAAAACAGCATTGATTACAATTATATTTCCTTTTTTATCTTTTCCAAGAGGATGGTCATGGCAGATACGGCAAAGCCCACTTATCAGGAACTTGAAAATAGAATCCGCCAGCTTGAAAATCAGCTTCAGCGTCAGAAAACCGCTGTTACCTCACTTAACTCAGGTAATAATGAAGATGTTTACATTTTAATTATAGATGATGACGATTCTGTACGAAACAGTCTTGCAAATTATCTTGAAGATTCCGGTTTCATGCCCATCACGGCAGCTGACGGTAAACAGGGCATTGATGTTTTTGATAATAAAAAAGTAGATCTTGTACTGTTGGACCTTCGCATGCCTGAAATGGATGGGTATGATGTAATTAATCACATCCATGATAAATCTCCCCAAACCCCTCTTATTGTTGTTTCAGGTGCCGGCGGAATCCAGGATGCAATCGAAACCATGAAAATCGGAGCATGGGATTATATTGTAAAGCCAATAAAGGAGATGTCCAGCCTTATCCACTCCATTGAAAGGGCCCTGGAACATTCCCGGGCCCTGGCTGAAAAAAATCAGGCCCAGCAACTGTTTCTTCAGAGTGAAAAAAACTATTCAAGGTTAATTGAAACAACAACTTCTGGTTTCTGGCAGGTTGATAAAGATGAGATTACAACCGGAGTCAACAATGCACTTTGTACAATGCTTGGGTATTCATCCAGTCAGATTATTGGTAAAAGTGCTGCAGATTTTGTCCATGGACAAAATAAAGCAATTTTCAACCGTATACTCACAGACCCTGATGAATCAAAATCAAAACATTTTAGTATTATTTTGAAAACCAATAACGGAGAAGAGCTGAATGCACTTTTTGATGCAGCACTAATATTAGATAATAACAATAAAATTTCAGGTGCCTTTGCCTTTGTCAGCAACATTACTGGCAGAAAAAAGAATCAGCAGCTTGAAACAGCCATAGAAACAGCCGGAGCTATATGCCATGAGCTGCACCAGCCCATGCAGTCTATTTTCGGATCAGTGGAACTCTTGTTTCTGAAATTGAAAAAACAGGATAAAGCTTATGAATTTCTTACAATTATTAAAGAGAGCATTGACAGGATGAGCAGAATCACAGATCAACTGTCAAATATTACACAATATAAGACAAAAAAATATATAGATAAAACAATTGTTGATCTGGAAAAATCATCTGACCAGACCCATGACCCGGACCATGAATAGTCAGCAAGGATTGTATTTTATAAGGTTTGTTATATCAATATGGTTTTCAAAATGCTCCTTTAACAGAATATAATTTTTTTCCTTTTTACACTCCTTTGAAATAATTTTTTTATCCAGACCTTTTACATTAATTTTATCCAGCCATTTTATTAAAATTTCACGTGAATCAAACAATCCGTGGATATATGTTCCCATGATTTTTTTATTTTTTGAAATGCACCCATCCTGTTTTATCTTTCCTTTGTCAATACCGGTTTTGCCCCGTGAAAGAATTTGAAAAGCAGGAGTTCCGGAAGACAGTCTGGTTGTGCCCATGTGAATTTCATATCCTCTGCCCCGGGCCTCTTCCCAGGAAAATGTGGTTATTGTTGTAACTTTTGGGTATTCAAGTGTGGTTTCAACATCCAGGAGGCAAAGCCCTCTGGTCTCTCCGGGTGATCCCTCATGACCGTCCGGGTCTTTAATGACTTTTCCAAGCATTTGATACCCGCCGCAAATTCCAAGTATATGCCCCCCCATGTCTGCAAGGGCTTTTATTTTACCTGCGATACCGCTTTGTTCAAGCCAGATCATGTCTGCCCTTGTATTTTTTGAGCCCGGAATAATAAGAGCGCTGCACCAGGATAAATCCATGGCAGTGTCAATGAACAGAGTCTCTACTCCCTGTATTTCTGAAAGGGAATGGATGTCTGTAAAATTTGATATATGGGGCAGTTTTATTATTCCAATGGCAGGCCTTGTTCTATCAATGTCTGACAGCCGTCCTGATTTTTCAATTTCAACGGAATCTTCCGCATCGATTCTGAAATGGGAATACCATGGCATTATACCTAAAACCTGTTTTCTGCTTTTTTTCTCTATCCATTCTATCCCCTGTTTAAACAGTTCAGGATCACCTCTGAATCTGTTTATTATTATGCCTTTTATCATTTTCTGGTACTTTTTTGGCAGACATTTGAGTGTTCCGATGATTTGAGCAAACACTCCGCCTCTATGTATATCTGCCACAAGACATACATCTGCTCTGGCATATTCCGCCATTCTGAAGTTTACAATATCTGAATCCATAAGATTCACCTCTGCACAGGATCCTGCTCCTTCAAGTACTATGCATTGATATTTTTTTTTTAATCTGTCAAATGCTTGACATGCCTTACTAAAATAAAAATCCTTTGTTTTATGGTAATCCATTGCAGACTGATTATCATAAACCACACCATTGAGCACTACCTGGGAACCTTTTTCACCGGTAGGTTTCAGAAGCACAGGGTTCATATCCACGTGGGGCAATATTCGGGCAGCTTCTGCCTGGACGATTTGAGCCCTTCCCATTTCAAGGCCTTCCTGGGTTATGCCGGAATTGTTTGACATGTTTTGTGCTTTAAATGGAGCAACCTTGATATTTCTGTCTGCCAGGGATCTGCAAAATGCTGCTGCAATAATACTTTTCCCAACATCTGACCCTGTTCCGAGAAATGCAATGTTTTTTAATGTTTTCATTTCTCAATCCCCGTGCGCGCACCAACACCTTTTTTAAAATAGTGTTTTATCTCTTTCATTTCCGTTACAAGGTCTGCTTTTCTGATCAATCTTTCCGTTGCTCCTCTGCCTGTGATCACAAGCTCAACATGTTCAGGTTTTATTTTCATTAATTCAAGAAGGTCATTTTCAGTGATAATATTGCACATCATTGCAACATTTCCCTCTTCCACAATTACAAGATCATGGTTTCCTTTTATTAATACATCTCTGATTTGCTTTAATCCTTGTTTGCCTGCTTTTTTTTCCTCTTCAGTGGGTTTTCCCTTTACAAATCTTCCTGAACCATATTGTTTTATGGTAATCCCTTTATATAATTCACTATATTTTTTAAGGGTCTTTATTTCAGAATAATCCCCCTGTTTCAGAAACTGCCCCACAAAAATTTTTAATCCGGCACCCAGAGCCCTTACAATAAGCCCAAGGGCTGCTGTTGTCTTTCCTTTGCCATTGCCTGTATATATTTGAATATATCCTTTTTTCATTTTTCTCCGTAATATATGAATAGTTGTTAAAAATTGTATTTTTGACCATAACCCCTGGGAGTGAACATAAAGTCAAGATATTTCATTGATGTACTGGACCCTATGAAAAGTATTGACTGCATACCAATGTTTTTTTCATCAATATCAGATAGCTTTGTTATCTCAATGTTCTGGTTTTCCCGCATGGCACCAGTTATTATGCTCACAGGAGTATCTTTTTTACGGTGTTTTAAAATTATCTCTCTGGCACGCCTGAGCTGCCAGTCCCTTTTTTTACTTTTTGGATTATAAATAACAATGGAAAAATCCGCCATGGCTGCAAACTCAAGTCGTTTTTCTATTTTTTCCCAGGGGGTTAGAAGATTGCTCAAACTTATTGCTGCAAAATCATGGGTCAGGGGTGCTCCTGTCAGAGCAGCCCCTGCTGCCAGAGCAGGAATTCCCGGAACTATTTCAAGACACAGAGAGTTTTCCCCAAGGGTCTGGTTTACATCATTACCACCTCTTTTATATGTTTGTGAGCCTCCCCGGATAAGTTTGATGTTTTTCTTTTTGCAAATTTCAAAAACAAGACCTGCCATGGCGTATATTCCAGGGTCACCCCCGGAAACAAGTGCGCAGGGAGTTTTGTAAAGGGCTTCGTTTATTGCCATTTCAACCCTGTCCACCTCTTTTGTCATTGCTGTTGATATAATTTTTTTATCTTTAATAAGATCGTTTATAAGAACAAGATAGGTTGAGTATCCTGCAATGGTGTCTACTTTTTTAAGCACTTCCCTTGCCCGGCCTGCCATGTAGTCAATGCCCCCCGGCCCTGTTCCGATTATATAGAGCATGGCTTTGCCCGTGCCACAGCCATTGTTACATTGCCCTTTATCTGTTTTTGAACTATCAGTTGTGCATTTTTTCCTGCTGTTATTGCTGCTGCCTCGCATACGCTTTTCACTCCCATATGTTTTTCAACTATTTTTGAAGGATTTTTTATATTCTTAACCAGACTGAGTCTGTCTTTATCAAAAAACAAAAATTTGACCTGCATTTTTTTTGATAACTCAAGAAAGCCTGTTTCATTTTTCTTGGCATCTATTGATGCAAACGCTCCTATACTTTTAAGGGATAATCTGTTTTTCCTGAACACAGACAATAGAAACAGTTCCACCTCATCCATTGTTGTATCCCTGTTACAACCCATTCCAACAATCAGGGAACGAGGATTTAAAACTAATGTTTCACGTGGAACTTTCATGGTGGTATCAGTACAAATTATATCAGGATTTTTCTGCTCCTGTATGCTGTTTGGAATCCGGGCAATGAGAATATTACTTGGGTCATGGATTTTAATTATTTCATCATATAAGATTGCCATGTTTATTTTTTTAATCATTCCAGGATTTACAATATGCAAGTCATGCTCCCCTGCTATTATATCAATGGCAGGTTTGTTATGTACGTCTGTTGCTGTTGTAATTACTGGAGCTGCACCGGTTATTCCGGCAATTTTTTCAACAAGTTTATTAGCCCCGCCAAGATGTCCCGATAAAAGGCTGATGGCGTGGCAGCCATTATCATCCAGTACTACCACGGCAGGGTCTGAAATTTTTGATTTTATTACAGGAGCAATGATACGTACTGCAATACCTGTTGAAAAAATAAAAATATGGGCAGTAAAATCATGGAACACCTGTCTTATTTTATCTGATAACTTTACAAAGGCAATGATATTTTCATCAAAAGAAGATAGATTCAGAAGGAGTTGGTTTTTTAGATTTAACGAGATCAGCAGTACTGATCCATTAATTGTTCGGGCAAGTTTTGAGCCAAGCTTATATCCCGATCTGGTAATGGCCCAGATTGCAGTTTTATTAATTTTATTGTTTTTCTCTGTATTCATGGGAAAAATGGATATCATATAATTTTGATTTAATAATGTTTTTATCTTTTGTACATGCCTGGACAGCCTTTCCCACAATTATAATAGCCTGCTTTTCAATCCGTTCTTTCCTGGCACTGCGTGCAAGGCTTTCAGCCTTGCAGTATACAATTTTCTCCTCCTGAAATCCAATTCTGTAGGCAATTGCACAAAGAGCACTGTTTCCATAGGATGAACATATTATCTTTTGAATTTTTTCAAGATATGCAATGCTCAGATATATTGCCATGGAGCTCTGGTGGGCACATAGTTTGTCCAGGCTTTCCAGGTCTGGCACAGGTGTTCTGCCGGAAATTCTTGTTAAAATCAGGGTCTGAGCAATTTCCGGAAGTGTATATTCCATATTCATACAGGCAGCAGCTGCAAAGGCAGCAGTTACTCCAGGTATTGTTTCAAATTTTATGGACAGCTTGTCAAGTTCTTTAAATTGTTCAAGAACAGCACCATACAGAGAAGGGTCTCCAGTATGAAGTCTTACAACCCTTTTACCTGCAAAGTATGAATCCTTTATTAATTGAATAATTTCATTAAGGTGTAAGGCAGCGCTGTTTATTGTTATGGCCCCTGGTTTTGCCCAGCAGAGCATCTGCTCTGGCACAAGGGAGCCGGCATAGATTATCAGATCCGCCTTTTTCAAGGCATTCATACCTTTAACTGTAATAAGTTCAGGGTCTCCCGGGCCTGCACCAACAAACCTTACAATTTTATATTTATTATCCAATTTGTGACTCCTTTTTTCCGTAAATGATCCAGACAGGATTTAATGGTTCAAGCCTTTCACCATGGGGCATGCTTTTGGATTTGGAAATCTGAACCGATAAAAGTTCAGGCCCCAGGCCGGACTTTTTCATGGTTTGAAAAACAGGCCCGGGGTTTTCTATCAATATTGTATTTACAACAATGATACCATTTAAGGCAAGTCTCTTTACAGCTTCCTTGCAAATTTTCAAAAGGTCTTTGCCCCCTCCCCCGATGAAAATTCGATCAGGAACAGGCAGTTTGTCTAATATTCCCGGAAGAGTACCATGGATCAGTTTAATGTTTGGAATATTAAACCTTGAAATGTTTTCTTTGATCAAAGGGATTCTTTTTTCATTTTTTTCAACAGCATAAATTGTTTCATGTGAAACAATGGATGAAGCCTCAATGGAAATAGCGCCAGACCCGGCTCCCAGATCCCAGAACAGATGATTGTTTTTTGTAAAATTCAGCTTTGAGAGGACAATACTTCGGATTTCCGATTTGGTTATAAGGCCCTTGTCCGTGGAAAAGGCATGATCTTTCATGCCAGGATGAACATGCTGGTTTTTGGTGAAATCCCGGGAAGGGTTTTCTCTCTTCAAGATTACAATATTCGGGCTTTCAAATTTTTTATTAATCACCTTTTTCATATCATCAAACCAGCTGATTTTTTCCTTTGGTGAATCAATGTTCTCAAGTATGCACATGGAAAAGCCCTCCTGGTTTTTCCCAACAATTTTTTTTGCAAGCCAGGAAGGATCTTTTTTTTTATCTGTTAAAATTGCAAATTTGTTTCCACCTGAAAAGATCGGCGAGATATCATTGGACCGTTTTCCATGAAGGCTCAGTAGATGGGCATCATTCCATTGCTCCTTGATCTTTGAAAAAGCCCTGGCAACAGATGAAATGTTTGGCATGATTTTCACACTATCCTTTCCAAATTTTCGTGTGAGAAAGGCTCCTATTCCAAAAAACATGGGGTCTCCAGATGCAAGTACAACAATATTCATGTGATCTATGCATTGTGATATCTCTTCAACTACCTGTGTAAGATTGTTTTTTATTACAAGTTTTTTTATTTTTAGCTTTTCAAACATTTCAAGGAGGCGGTATCCGCCTATTAAAAAATCAGCATTTTCAATGATTTTATGCTGCTTTAATGTAATGTCATCAATGCTTGTACCAGTGCCAATAATTATTAAAGGTTTCATTTATCCCACCATGTAATATATCAGTCCTGCAATTATTAAGCTTAAAAGACGGAAACCCTGGCCAGATAAAAGCAGGGCAAGTCCCATTTTCGGGGAAAAGATTCCAAGATATCTTGGAATCTGATGTCTTAAGGCTCTTAAAGGAAATGCTACAATATTTCCAAGTAAAAGAGCAAGGACTGTTTGCTTAACCGTAAGAATTCCGGCATCCATCATTGCTCCGGCAGCAGCAAATCCAGAAGTAAACTCAGCTGCAAAACTTATGACAACAATGGATATTGATTGTACAGGTAAAAAAGTTAAGCTTATTTTAGAGGATACTAAATTATTTAAATAATCAAATGTGCCAAGGGTATTTAACAGGAAAACAAGTGTATATATGGGAATTAACCATATGAAAATACTGGTCATCCTGGGAATAAGCTTCTTTTTCAGAGAGGAAAGTATTCTAAGCTTAATTGTTTTATTCTCCTTTTTATTATCCACATCTTTTGTTTCCCTGTTTTCCAAAGTATGAAAAGAGTTGTTTAAAGACCTGTTTTTTTGAAAATAAAATCTTCCAAAAATAAGGAAAAGCATAAAACGTAAAAGAGTTGCACTGAAAGTAAGAATAAAATAAATTACTCCTGCAAATCCTGTTAACGGTAAAACAATAAAAAAAGTTGTGGGAAGGTGGAGAAAATAGGCAGGGAGTTGATTTAAATAATTGGTTAAAAAAAGCTGCATTTTTGAAATTTTTTTCTCTTTAAAAAAATCAATGAGCATACTGTTGGCAACAACACCAGAGAAAAAGGCAGAGATAAAGGCAGCAGCACACCTGTCACCAAGTTTTGAAAATTTAAAAACAGGTCTTGCAAGTAGTGCTAAATATTTTGTCAGGCCAAGGTTTTCAATGGTCTGTCCCAACCCAAGTCCAATAAAGATAAATAAAAGCAGCCGCAAGATTGGGATGATAAGCCTTTTTACAATGTAATCAAAGGAAATACTGGTGCTGGAAATGGTGATAACCAGCATTAAAACAGTAATGGTGGAAGAGATCAGGATATATCTGAATTTAATGTTTTTTGCTTTCATTTGCTTGCAAGGATCAATGTCCAGTAGTCAGGGCTGCGCTGTTCAAGTTTTTTTAAATTATCTGTAATTTTTTCCCCTTTTCTCCCGCACTTTGAAACAGCAATGCTTTTTTCATAAAAACCAGTCTCCTGAAGGGCTTGATTAATGTCCCTGGTGTTTTTATATGCTTTAACTATTGCAAGTTTGTCAACTTTGTCTGCAATGGCACGGATATTTCTGCCGCCATAGGCGCCCGACATTACGGCCAGGGTCTCTTCAGCTTCCACAAGTATTCTGTTGCACCTTGCAGCTGCGGCATGGAAGGATGTGATACCAGGAACAATCTCCACAGGCGCCTGGGGCATAATCATGTTCATTGCAGTGAGGATATACCCAAAAGTTGAATAGGTAACAGGGTCGCCAAGTGTTATAAAAGCACAATTTTTCCCTTTTTTTAAAAAATCTGATATTTTCCTGGCATTTGAATCCCATGCCTTTTGACTTTCAACTTTATCTTTAATCATTGGGAAAGACAAACTTTTAATATCAGTATTGTTGGAAATATATGGCTTTGCAATGGTTAAAGCAAGGCTGTAATTGTTTTTTGTTGATGCAGCAGAAAAAATAACATCTGCTTCATTGATAAGTCTGATAGCTTTTTTGGTAATGAGCTCAGGATCACCCGGGCCTACACCGATTCCAAACAATGTTCCGATTTTACTCATGGAAAAACCTTTTAAATAAAATTAAAGTATAATATTAGTCCTTATAAAATTCTGGATAGAGAATGCAGCCAATGGTTTTTATGCCCTTTAACAATCTGAATACAGGGCGTGATATTATCTCTTCATCAATGAGAAAAATCTGGTTGTTATTGACAGCTTTAATAACACTGAAACCCGGTTCATTAACAATGGTCTCTCTGGATATATTGTTCATAATCCCCTTTTGTGCAAGGAAAACATCAATTTCACGTGCATGGGAAAGAATTTTTTCTTTTCCATAAATTGCAATATTACTGTTACGGGAAGGTATTGCATCAATGGCAATATTTATACCGCCTGCAGTTTGTAAAACAAAGCCAGGCATTGAATTCCGGGTAAAAGTCTTCATTCTGGAATGAATAGCTTCAAAATAGACCTGTTTTTTTTCCTCTATTTTTAAATTAATGTTTTTAAAATATTTTAATTGTTGTTTAAATTCCTTTACCATGGTATCTGCGCTGTCTTGTCTTCCTGTCAACTGCCCAAGCTTTATCCAGTATTTGTACATTTCATCAATATTGGAAGGCTGCAGTGATACTACTTGAATACCAAGCTTTTCAAGGCTTTTAAAAAGTTTTTTATACCCCTTGTCGATCATGGGGCGAATAAGAATCAGGTCCGGGGAGGCAGCAATAAATTTTTCTGCATCATCATGGTATGAAAACCGCTGCTTTTCTTTTACCTGTTTTGGAAAAGAATCATTTACAGATACGCCTATAACCTGTCTGTCTGCACCAATATGGAACAAGTTTTCAGTGTGTGCGCCATAGAGAGATATTATCCTTTTAAAGGGCTTGTCAAAAACAATGGATCTTCCGGCATTGTCAATAATGGTTGTGGTTAAACCTGTACCACACATAAACAAAAAAATAAAAAATGAAATCATTGCTGTTATTTTAATATTTTTAGTCATGGCAGCCCCGTAATTTAAGAAAGATTAAAAAAAACCTGCTTTGCATTTACAAATTTATTCTTTTCAATCCTTGCTTCAATATCATATACTTTTTTGATAATTTCCTCTTCTAAAACATCATCAGGTGTGCCAAAGGCAGCCTGTTTACCGTTTTTTAAAAAGAGAATTCTGTCTGACCAGATTGATGCAAAATTCAGGTCATGGGATACTGAAATTACCATAATATTATTGTCTGAAATCTCTTTTTTAATTTCATGGAGAAGATGAAAAGTATGGTTGATATCCATATTGGAAAAAGCTTCATCAAGCAGCAGAACAGGGGTTTTCTGGCATAGTGCTCTTGCAAAAACAGACCTTTGCCTCTCTCCTCCGCTAAGACAGGTTATTTTCCTGTCCATTAAATCTGAAATGCCGGTTCTTCTGGCAATTGAATCAACTAAACTTGTTTCCTGGTGATCCAGGGAGAAAAACCTGCCAATATACGGATGCCGTCCCATGCTGACAACTTCCCTGACTGTATATGGAAAATTTATATAATAATCCTGGGATACAAGAGCTGTTTTTTTTGCCATCTCTTTTTTGGAAAAGGAAGAGATGTTCTGGTTATCAAAAAAGATGCCGCCTGAATCTGGTTTTAAATATCCTGTAAGAAGATCAAGAAAAGTTGTCTTACCGCTTCCATTGGGCCCAAGTATGGAATAAAACATACCCTGTTCAAACTCAATATTAATATTATCAATATTTTTCCTGAAACCAGGGTAATCTTTGTTCCTTGTATATGAAAAACTGAGTTCTTTTACTTTAATTCTCATAATCCTTCCTGTTTTTGGTGGCTTTTTTTAAAAATCCAGCAGAAAACAGGGCCTCCGATTAAAGCAGTTAATACACCAATTGGGATTTCATGGACAAGCACTGCCCTGGTAATAGTGTCAGCAAACAGAAGCAGCAGGGCTCCTGCTATCATGGAAACAGGAATAACTTTCAGATTGTCAGGGCCAGTAACTATCCTCACCATATGTGGAATAAGAAGCCCGACAAAACCGATAATTCCGGAAACTGAAACAGAAACAGCTGCAAGAAGAGAGCCGGTTACAAGAAGGATAATCGTAACTTTTTTTATATCAACACCAAGGCTTGAAGCAGCTTTTTCCCCAAGGGAAATAAGATTTAAATCCCTTGCATAATAAATTGAAATTAAAAAACCAAACAGCAGAAAACCTGATACTGCAAAAAGGTCTGACCAGGTTTTTGAAGCAAAGCTTCCCATGAGCCAGAAAATTATAACAGAAACCTGTTCATCAGCCATATATTTTAAAAAACTAATGCCGGCAGATAAAATTGCAGCAATTATTATGCCCGATAATATAAGGTTGTTGGAACTGAGTTTATGACCGTCTTTACCGGAAGATCCGGAAAGAAAAATAACCAGGAAAAGGGTTGTGACAGCACCTGAAAATGCAAACAAAGGGGTTGACACAGAAGCTGCACCGAGATTAAGCAGGATTGCAATGCAGGCGCCAAAGGCAGCACCAGCAGAAACTCCAAGGGTATAAGGGTCTGCAAGAGGGTTCAGTAATATGCCCTGGAACAAAGCACCTGAAACTGCAAGGGCGCCTCCAACTGCAGCGCAGGTCAAAATCCTCGGTAATCTCACATCAGTTACTATTACACGGGCTGTTCTGTCTATCTGCAGGACAAAATCTGTATTGCCTGTGATTTTCCACAGGATTATCTTAACAATATCTGTAAACTCCATGTCAACATAACCCATGGCAGAAGACAGGATAATCATTATGACTAAAGCAAAAGAGAACAGAGTCACCAGAGTCCCTGTTCTCTTTTTAGTTATGGCTTTAATTTTAAAATTCAAACAGCCAATCCTCGTTAAAACTTTTCCAGGAACAAAAATCCATGTAATGGGGAAAAATGAAATAATGTTCCATGTGAAACATATTGGCCGGGTGTGCAAAAATATATCATAATGCTGCTCTTTTTAAATTTAGGAAAACAGAATTTGATTTTCAGGCTTTTGGAGTAAAAGAGCTGTCATTGTTGAAAAACAAAAATATATCAAGCTTAATATCCTGTGGTTTTTCATGACATTTTCAACTCCTTTTTCTAAAAAAATCAAACCCTGTTGCCAGGCAAAAAAAACCCATATCGAAGCCATCGATATGGGACCGTATTTTCCATATTTCACACCCCGGTTTTACTCCTCGTCCATCCTGGGTTATTTATTCAGCAGGCAGGTTTTCTGACTCTCGGATCATGTTCAGGTTTTATCTTCCCATAAATTAACGGCTTTTAAGCGCTTTTATTTACAGTGATTTGTAAAGCCCTCATCCCCGATTACAGCGGCGGGTCCGTCCCTGACTCTCACAGGATTCCCTATTATCTGCCCAAGGCAGCACCTGGCTAAAAATTAAATCTATAAGAACAAAAATAAAAAGTCAAGGAAGTTCATATTCTAATGGTAATCTGCCGGGCAGCAAGGTAATCTTTTACCCTTTTAATGGGTATCTCCTTTCTGTGAAAAATTCCTGCAGCAAGGGCTGCTTCACTCTTTGTTTCTGTAAAAACCTTATAAAAATGTTCTTCACTGCCAGCCCCGCTGGATGCTATGACCGGAATTGAAACACTGTTTTTTATACAATTTATCAAATCAAGATCAAATCCAAGATTTGTTCCATCCCTGTCAATTGAATTAATGAGCAGTTCACCTGCACCAAGTTTTTCACAAATTTTAGCAAAACTGACCACATCAATATCTTTTTTTTCACGTCCTCCCCTGACAGTGCATTGATACCAGCAGTGTTTTTCACCACCGGGTCCGGTTTCAGAAGATGAAATAATAGTATGGTTTGACGATATCTTTTTTAAATTCATGGAATCAACCCACACCTTCACAGGGTCAATGGAGATTACAACAGCCTGGTTTCCATATATTTTTGAGATCTGCTCAATGGAGCTTTTTCCTGTTAACTCACTGGTTTTGATATATTCAAGGGCAATGTGAACAGCATCACTTCCAATGGATATTTTATCGGCACCAGCCCTGAAATAGGCTTCGGCCACCTCAATGGCCTGGTATGATCTGTTATTGCTGTCAGTATAATCCCTGATTCCTCCGCCAATGGTCAAAGGAACAAAGACATTTTTTGAGGTTGCCCTTAAAACATCTATCATGGGCATATCTTTTAAGGGAAAATCCCTGAACCCGGTTATATTGAGAAAGGTTATCTCATCAGCTCCCTGATTATAATAATCCCTTGCAAGTTTTACAGGTTTACCAAGGTTTCTGACATCACCCTTTTCCCTTACATCATATTGGTCACCCTTGGTAACAACAAGGTCTCCCTGGTCGTTGGACCTTACATCAAGGCAGGCAACAATTCTTTTAGCAAGGCCGCGCCTGCTTGACAAAGTGAAACAGGAGTCAATGTTTTTCACATTAATGTTATTTTCCATGGAAATGAAATTGCTTAAAAACTGAAGACCAGGTTTTCCGCTTTTTTCAGGGTGAAACTGGACACCAATGATATTGCCATGGCTGACAGCACTGATAAATTCAATTTCATAGGGTGTTGTTGTAAGAATATCAGATTGTCTGTCTGCCTGGACATGGTATGAATGTACAAAATAAAATCGAGTCTTTTCATCTATATTTTGAAATAAAAAGGACTCTTTTTTGATATTTATACTGTTCCATCCAATATGGGGCACTGCAAGTTTGATGTTAAAACGGCAGACACTTCCTGGAAGAATGTTAAAACCGGCATGAAAGTCAAATTCTTCGCTTCCCTGGAAAAGGGATTGAAACCCAAGACAAATGCCAAGAAAAGGGCGATCCTCCTCCAGATAAGTTTTTAGGGGTGTAAAAAAATTTTTTTGTTTCAGTGTTTTTATCATGCTTCCATAGTGACCCACGCCTGGAAAAATGATTTTTTCGGCATTTAAAATATCTGAAGCCTTATCTGCAAGCCGGACTTTATGCCCAAGGGCTTCAACTGCATTAATAACACTTCTTACATTTCCTGCTCCATAATCAAGTATTGTGATCATATCTGGTTCCTGAATCTGAAAAGGTTATTTTATTGCTGGAATCTGTTTAAGAATTTCTTTTACCTTGCCTGCCAATGGAATCGCTTTTCCTGATTTGTCAGCAACAACAAAGGTAATATCTGCCTGAACAGATGTTTTTCCTGTGGTTGTATTTATAATTTCCTGTTTAAACACAGCGCTTCTGTGGCCGATTTTATGCAGGCCTGTCTTGATCAGGATAATATCATTTACCATTGCAGGGCTTCTATAGGAAATATTGATATTTACCACATAAAAACTCAAGTCATTTTGTATAAAATCATTAATATCCATATATTCTTCAACTATCTGCCAACGGGCCTCTTCCAGGAATTCAAGATATCTTGCATTGTTAACATGCCTGTATAAATCAGTATGATATCCCCGAATTTTTATTTTTATGTCCATGATTCTATCCTTCTGGTTTTTGTTTAAAGGAAATATATATCATTCTTTTAAGGTTTTACAAATATTTACTTGAATGATATGATAAATATTTTAAAATTAAATACCATGAAAATTTTAACAGTTTCCGATTTTATTGAAAACTCACTTGATCAGAGAATCAGGGAGGAAAGCCTGCCCGGAATTGACCTTATATTATCCTGCGGGGATCTTGCCCAGGAGTATCTTATTTATTTACAGGAAAAGATCAGCGCTCCTCTCTATTATGTAAAAGGGAACCATGACATCCGCCATGGCAGATACAAACCAGAAGGGTGTACTGATATTCATAAACGGCTTGTCCTGGTTAATGGTTTAAGAATTTTAGGTTTTGAAGGTTCCAACTGGTATAATGGTAATGAAAATCAGTATACGGAAAAAGAGATGAAAAAAATCGTTGGAACCATGTGGTTTTCCCTTATGAAAAACAGAGGGGTTGATATTGTGATCACCCATTCCCCACCCAGGCAGATCCATGATGCAGAGGATTTATGCCATAGAGGGTTTCAATGTTTCATTGATTTAATTAATAAATACAATCCTGGATATTTTATCCACGGACATATACATAAACACTTTAACAACCCGGAAGATCGTGTTACTCTTTACGGAAAAACAAAAGTTATAAACACCTGCGGATACAACATTCTGGAGTATTGAAATGGGCGGTTTTTTAAATAATTTTTTCTGTTTTAATAAAAGCAGAAAATCCGGTTGTGTAAAGTCTTTCCATGACGCAGAGGCAAGAGAAGACGATTGCAGGATTGTTGAACAGGGTATTTTCAATGTTAAGGTGGATAAAATAGTTGGCAGTGTAGGTAAGTATAAAGATTTTGATTCACGTTTCAGATTAAGGCAGCAGGAGAATTCTGCAAGATTTAAAGCCATTTACCAGGCAATGATGAACAATTCACCCCTGCCGCCGGTTAAACTTTACAGAATCAGGGATGAGTTCTATATTCTTGATGGTAATCACCGTGTTGCAGCAGCTAAGAGCCTTGGGCGTGAAGAGATTTTGGCCAGGGTAACCGAGCTTATATCCTCAAAAAAAAATCTGGAGAATTTGTTATATATGGAAAAAGTCAGGTTTTTGGAAAAAACAGGGCTGCCGGATGAAATAGAGCTTACTGAAGTTGGAAAATACAGATACCTTGAAAAACAGATAAAAAAGCATTTGAATTTTTTAAAGTCAGAGTCGGCCAGAGATATTGATATAACAAGAGCTGCAGCAGACTGGTACGATACAGTTTATACACCGCTTACACAAATCATTAAAAGGGGCGGACTATTAAAATTATTTCCGGGCCGCACAATTGCAGATCTTTATACCTATGTATCCCATACCCACTGGAGGCGTAAATCCAAACGCAGGTATGGGATAGGGCTGTATAAACATTTACCTGGCGATATGGAAAAATTCAGGAGTATGATGCTTGAAAAAAGTGACCCTGAATATCCAGAAATGAAGCGCACAATTACAGCCTTTATTTTTGTAAAGGTCAAAGGGGCAATGGAGAGAAGAGTTGTTGATAAAATATACAGAGTGGAAGGTGTGACAGAGGTTCACTCAGTACATGGAAATATAGATATTCTCATTAAAATTATGTTAGTACGCGATCTTTTGTCCTCAGACGCAGAAACCATTGGGGAATTTGTTGACAAAAAAATCAGATCGATTTCCGGAGTTGACAGTACTCAGACTATCATTCCTGCAATATCCAGGGTTAAAGATAGACTTGACTGTCCGGAACAATTCTGAAGGAGGGTTAAAATAGATAGAAGGATAAAAACAGAAAAAGTAAATGATGTATTGTATGATATAATGAAGGCAGTTAACACAACTGCAAGCCCTGAAAAATTTTATGGGTTTATTCATAAATCATTGAACAGAATAATCTATTGCCCCAATTTTTATATTGCAATCTACGATGCAAAAAAAAGTTCCATAGAGTTTGCATATTTTAAAGACCAGTTTGATAAAGAGATGTCCTATATAAATGATTTCACGGAAACACATTCATTAACCGGAGAAGTTATCTTATCGGGCAAGCCCCTTTTTTTATCAGAAGACCAGCTTAGCCGCAGGAAAAAAGCAAAGAGATCCATTGGCAAACTGAGTAAAACATGGATTGGTGTTCCCTTGATTGTCCAAAATAAAGTCATTGGCGTTATGGCAGTTCAGGACTATGAGACACCAAACTATTTCAGTCAAAAAGATTTTGAAATGTTCATCTTTGTTTCAGGCCAGATTGCCTTTGCCATTGAGAGAAAACAGATGATGGAGAGGGTGATTGAGAGTGAAAAACGATTCAGGGATATGGCAGAATTATTACCAGAGGCTATTTTTGAAACAGATGATGAGTTGACAATAACATATGCCAATTCCAAAACACTTGATATGCTTGGTTACTCAAAAAAAGATATAAAACAGGGGGTTAACTGTGTTGCTCTGATTGCATCGGATAATTTTAAGGGAGAATTGAAGAAAAAGAGCAAAGATGATGAAACAAGGGAAAAATCCATTGATGAGTCAAGGGAATATATTTTTAAAAGAAAAGATGGCTCCTGTTTTCCAGGCATAATTAAAACATCTTCCATATACAGAACAGGCAGACTTGCAGGACTCAGATGTGTTATCAGTGATATTTCAGAACAGAAAAAATGGGAAGAGTCTTTGAGGGAGAGTGAGTACAAATTCAGAACAGTTGCAGAAACATCTGCTATAGGTATTGTTCTTTATCAGGATGATAAAATAGTATATTGTAATCCTGCAGCTGAAAAAATTTCAGGGTATACATTTGATGAATATAAAGACAAGTATTTTATAGATATCTTTGCTCCGGAATATAAGGAGATGATCAAAAAGATTTCAGGCTTGCGCCTCCAGGGCATGGACGCACCATCAGGATATGAATGCAAGTTCATAACCAAGCAAAAAGAAGAAAAATGGATATATCTTAAGGGAAGTTCTCTTATGTTCCATGGGAGACCAGCAGGTCTTGCATCCTGGCTTGATATTACACAACGTAAAAAAGCTGATAAAGAGTTGAACCAGTACCGCAGCTATTTGACAAGTATTGTAAATTCAATGCCTTCAATACTGGTTGGCATAGATATCAGTTATAAAATAACATTGTTTAACCGCCAGGCAGAAAAGAAATCCGGGCTTTCAGCAGAAAAAGCAGAAGGACAGAATCTGTATACTGTTTTACCCCGCCTGAAAAAATATTCTGAAAAAATTACAACAGCAATAATCAAACAGGAAGTTCAGGAAGATTTAAAAGTACCTTATAAAAAAAACAGAGAGCTGTTTTATGAGAATATTACAATCTACCCTCTGGTAACAGGTGATGTGCAGGGTGCTGTAATCCATGTTGATGATGTTACAAACCAGGTCAAGGTTGAATCAATACTTATCCAGACGGAAAAGATGATCTCAGTTGGCGGGCTTGCAGCCGGTATGGCCCATGAGATCAATAATCCCCTTGCAGGTATGATGCAGAATGCCCAGGTGGTGTATAACCGCCTTGCCAAATCTTTTCCAGCCAATGAAATTGCGGCTGCCTCAGCCGGAATTACCCTGGAGAGCATAAAATCCTATATGAAAGACAGGAAAATTCTGGAACATCTTGAAAAGATAAACCAGGCAGGGGTTCAGGCAGCAAAAATTGTCGAAAATATGTTGAATTTCGCAAAGAAAAGCGGGGCTGAAAAGTCATTGCAAAGCCTGAACGAACAGGTTGATAAAACCATTGAGCTCGCCTGCACTGATTATGATATAAAAAAGAAAAAAGGGTTTAAAAAATTTGAGATCCAGCGGGAATATGACCCTGAATTACCTGATATACCGTGTGAAGGGAGCAAAATACAGCAGGTTATATTTAATATTTTAAAAAACAGCACCCAGGCATTTATCGGCAATAAGGACAATGCAGGTATTTTAAAGATAATAATCAGAACCTATTTATCCCAGGGCATGGCATGTCTTGAAATTGAAGATAACGGGCCTGGCATGGAAAAAAGCATACTTAACCGTATTTTTGAACCTTTCTTTACAACAAAGGCAAAAGATAAAGGAACAGGGCTTGGGCTCTCAATATCATATTTTATCATCACTGAAGATCATGGTGGTGAAATGAGTGTTGAATCGGAAAAAGGTAAAGGCACACTTTTTACAATTAAGCTTCCTGTAAAGTCTTAAGTTTAAAGGGCTATAATAATGAATTGGACTTTACATGGGAAATCTGCTAAAAATCAAGGACTTGGGAATTCATAGCAAATTAGGATCAAAAACAGGAACATTATGGAAATTTTACAATATCCTTCAGATAGTGCTGAAAAAAAGATACTTGCCACGATTGAACGGGGACTAGGGTTTACAGATGAAGATTACAATAATGTTAATACTTTTATTGAGGCTGTACGCAAAGATGGTGACAAGGCAGTCTGTCATTATACAAACCGTTTTGATTCAAAATA
Organism: uncultured Desulfobacterales bacterium; assembly: GCA_964593725.1. Classification (GTDB taxonomy): domain Bacteria; phylum Desulfobacterota; class Desulfobacteria; order Desulfobacterales; family Desulfobacteraceae; genus JAIOSM01. The sequence continues at coordinate 27,897 of CAZQJS010000007.1, read as the reverse complement.
TGTAACAGAAAAATCCCTTAAGGTTTCAGAAGATGAGTTTAAGGAAGCAAGGCAGAATATTGACAGGGATTTTTTAAAAGCCCTTGACAGAGCAGTTACACAGATTGAATCATTTCATTTAAAGCAGAACCAAAACTCCTGGATTGATACACCAAGGAAGGGGGTTATGGTGGGACAGATGGTAAAGCCTGTGGACGCTGCAGGAATTTATGCACCAGGGGGAAAAGGCGGTAAAACACCCCTTGTATCTTCTGTGGTCATGGGCGGAGTACCAGCTAAAGTGGCAGGAGTTGACTCAATATCCCTTGTAACACCTCCCATGGAAAATGGAAGGATTAACCCGTATATCCTAGCCACGGCAGAAAGGGTTGGCATTGATAATGTTTTTAAGGCAGGCAGTGCCTGGGCCATTGCAGCCCTGGCCTTTGGTACTGAAACAATTCCAAGGGTCAATGTAATTGTCGGGCCTGGAAATCTCTATGTGACCCTTGCAAAAAAAATTGTGTCTGGCAGCGTTGGCATTGACATGATAGCAGGGCCCAGTGAAATTTTGATCATTGCCGGTAAAAATGCAGACCCGGAATGTATAGCAGCAGATCTTCTATCCCAGGCAGAGCATGATACAATGGCGTCTGCAATGCTTGTGACAGACTCATTAAGTATTGCAGAAAAAACAGCTGTTTGTGTTAAAGAGCAGCTTGAAAAACTCTCAAGAAAAGAGATTGCCGCAAAATCGATTCAGGATTTTGGGGCAATTATTAAGGTTCCTGACATTAATACAGCCATAGAGCTTTCAAACAGACTTGCACCAGAACATCTTGAACTGCTGGTGAATAATCCGTTTGAATATACAGGAAAGATAAGAAACGCTGGTGCAATATTTCTTGGTCCCTACAGCCCTGAACCCATGGGTGATTATATTGCAGGTCCCAACCATGTTTTGCCCACTGCAGGGACTGCAAGGTTTTCCTCTGCTCTTTCAGTGGAAAACTTTACAAAAAAAACAAGTCTTATACAATATTCAAAACAGGCCTTTGAAAAGGAGGCAGATGATGTCATCGCCCTTGCCAGGGTGGAGGGCCTTGACGGACATGCAAATTCAATAAAGGTGAGAAAGCAGTCAAGGTTCAGCAGTCAAGGTTCAATGGAATAACCTATTGGTTTCCAAATCCATTCTGTTTTCCACAGTCAGGGCACTGCCATGTTATTCCATTGCATGTTAAGCCCCATTGATTTTCATACATGCATTGCTGACACATGGCAAATCCACATCTGCAGTTCCAGCAAAACATAAAGGATTGACCGCAGCAGTGGCAGGTTTTTGATTGTTTTTTTCTCCGTTTTTTTCTCCGTGCCCTTGACTTGTTTTCCATGGTAAAACAGACTTGATTTTGTCATAAACCTTTGAGTAAAGTTATCAATAAAATATTTTAAGGCATTATCAGGCCCACACGGAGATCTGTCAAGTAAGTTTTATAATTGAAAATGTAATGAATTTGATTTTGTTCTGGTCTTGGGGTAGTATTTGTCATAATTAAAAATCAAGGGAGCAGTTAAAAGTGAAAAAAAAAGAGATATACCTGATAGACGGCAGTGCATATCTTCACCGTGCATTCCATGCAATAAAAAATCTATCCACATCCTCAGGCCATCCTACCAATGCCACCTTTGGTTTTACAAGAATTCTATTAAAGCTTTTAAAGGAGAAGCAACCTGAGTATGCCATTGTTTTTTTTGATGTAAAAGGACTAACCTTCAGGCATAAAATGTATGAAGAGTATAAAGCAAACAGGCCCCCCATGGAAGAGAGTATGGCTGTTCAGATTCCAGATATAAAAAAGGTCGTAAAAGCTTTTAATATTGCAATTGTCGAAAAGCAGGGATATGAAGCAGATGACCTTGTGGGTACGTATTCAAGGCTTGCCCGGGATCAGGGCTTTAAGAGTGTAATGGTATCAGGAGATAAAGATTTTATTCAGCTTATAACCGGGGATTGTATTCTGTGGGATCCCATGAAAGATAAAACCGTGGATATTGAAAGGGTAAAAGCAGACTATAATATTACTCCATTACAATTTATTGATATGCTGGGGCTTGCAGGTGATAAATCAGATAATATTCCAGGTGTACCAGGTATAGGGCCAAAAACAGCATGTTCGTTAATAAATCAATATCAATCCATTGAAAATGTGTATGCAAATATTGACGATTTAAAAGGTAAAAAAAAGCTGTATCAAAATTTGCAGGAAAACAGAAATAATGCTTTGTTGAGTAAAAAACTTGTAACAATAGACAAGTTTGTTGAAGTTGAACAGAACATAGAGCAGTTTAAGATACCTTTGCCTGACAGGGATAAAATTTCAGAACTTTTCAGGGAGTATGAGTTTAAAAGCCTTGCCATGGAGTTTGCAGGGGCTGGTGATTTGTCCAGAAAAGATTACAGACTTTTAACAAAGATTAAAGACATTGAAAATCTTGTGCACAGGCTTGAAAAGGCATCTGTTTTTGCCCTTGACACAGAGACAACATCAAAAATACCAATGGCTGCAGAACTTGTGGGCCTCTCTTTTTCCTGTAAAAAACATCAGGCATTTTATATTCCTGTGGGACATACTGAAAAAGGCGGATGTGAACAGCCTGATAAAAAAAGAGTACTTGAAATTCTAAAGCCGGTTCTGGAAAATCATAAAATAAAAAAAGTGGGACAGAACATTAAATATGACTATATTGTCCTTGCAAGGAGTGGAATCAAACTTAAGGGCATTGTTTTTGATACAATGATTGGATCGTATTTATTAAATCCATCAAACAGAGGCCACAGTCTTGATCAGATCGCAATGAACCTTTTGGGACATAAGACAATATCATATGAAACCGTTGCAGGCAAAGGGAAAAACCAGATTGGGTTTGAAGACGTGCCCATATCAGAGGCTTTGAATTATGCAGCTGAAGATGCAGATATTACATTTTTAGCCCATGGGGAGTTAAAGAAAAAAATAGAAGATTTTAACCTTTTTAAGCTCATGTCGGAAATTGAGATTCCACTTATTAAAGTTCTTGCTGAAATGGAAATGGAGGGTATTAAAATTGATAAACAACAATTGAATACTCTTTCAAAAATATTTAAAAAGGAACTTGATACCCTTGAACAGGAGATATATACCCTGGCTGACCAGACATTTAATATTAATTCCTCCCAGCAGCTTGGAGAAATTCTATTTGAGAAATTAAATCTTCCTGTAATTAAAAAGACAAAAAAAACCAGGGGATATTCAACCGATGTTGAAGTGTTAACAGCCCTGTCCGGAAAACATGAGCTTCCGGAAAAAGTACTCAGGTACAGAACTCTAGGCAAGCTGAAAACCACATATGTTGATGCATTGAGTAAACTTGCAGACCCGGAAACCCACAGGATTCATACATCTTTTAATCAGACAATAACAGCCACCGGCAGGTTGAGCAGCTCAAAACCCAACCTTCAGAATATTCCGGTAAGAACAGAAGAGGGAAGAAAAATCAGGCAGGCTTTTATTCCAGAAAAAGGTTTTACTTTTATTTCAGCGGACTATTCCCAGATAGAACTTAGGATTCTTGCACATTGTGCCGATGATGAAATCCTCATACAGGCTTTTTTAAATAATGAAGATATCCACACAAGAACTGCAATGGAAGTTTTTGATGTTATTTCTGAATTTGTAACCAATGATTTAAGGAGTCAGGCAAAGGCAATAAATTTTGGCATTGTATATGGAATGAGTGCCTATGGCCTTTCTAAAGAGCTTAATATTTCAAGAAAAATGGCACAAATTTATATTGATAACTATTTTGCAAGGTATGCAGGTGTAAAACGGTTTATTGATGCTGCCATCAAAGAGGCTGAAAAAAACCTGGAAGTTGAAACCCTTCTTGGCAGAAAACGAAAACTCAATGAGATCAATTCTCCAAATTCAAATGTTAGGCAGTTTGCAAGGAGGGTGGCCATTAACACCCCTATTCAGGGGAGTGCTGCAGATTTAATTAAACTTGCAATGATAGAGATGAGCAGGGCCATAAAAACCCATAACCTTAAATCAAAAATACTTTTGTCAGTACACGATGAGATTATTTTTGAAGCTTTGCAAGATGAAAAAGAGTATCTTGCAAAGCTTGCAAAGGATGTGATGGAGAATCTGTTCAGTCTGAAAGTTCCCCTTATTGTTAACATTGGCCGGGGTAAAAACTGGGCCGAGGCTCATTAGTTAAATATCAGAATATTAAGGGAATTTTTTAACAGCCTTTCCAACCCCGATAATAACACCATCTTTATCAATTGCATGGACAGTAAATTCATAATTATGGGAACCGCTCGGGGGACAGGGTCCATTGTAGCCAGCTTTTAATGCTCCAGGTTTAATTATGCCGGAACCTGTATAGGGCACAGTTCCTCCGCCGTGATTCCAGTCAGGTGCCTGAAAATCTTTTAATATTACCTTTAAGGTTTTTGTGCCTTTTGGAATATTGGAGACATTGATTTTTGGAGAAATCCTGGAACATTTTGCTGTATTTTTCCATGTAAATTTAACAATAAGGTCCACGGCATTGGGGGAAATTTTTGCGGAAACACAGCCAGACAATGAATAAGGGATCAGAAAAATTACAAATAAGGCAAACCATTTAAATCTGTTCATTTTAAACTCCTTTTTTAAAAGTGAATAAAAATAATGCTTTTATGACTATGTTATCAACTACTGTCAGCATCATGTTGTCAGTATAGTTCAGTTAAGTATCTTTAACATGAGCGGTAGAGCTGTCATTGTTCCTATGGCGCTGCCAATATTTGTAAACACTACCACAAGTAATATCCTGATTACACTGTTTTTCCAGAAACCTTTTATGGTGAGAATGTCTTCAGAAATGGCTTCAAAGTCCCTGACCTTTGGTTTTCTTGCAAAAGCTTCCACAATTCCTGAAACCCATCCTGCAGCAATCATGGGGTTCAGGGATGTAAGGGGTGCTGCCAGAATAGCAGAAATAATGGTATAGGGGTGGGCAAGGGCAATGATTGCACCAAGTCCTGCAAATATACTATTTGCAGCGATCCAGAACCATATCATGTCTGTTCCTGTGTCTTTCCCACCCATTACAAATCCCAGGATAAAAAGGAGGAAAATGCCTGCTGGAAGCAGCCATTTAAATATTGCTCCAAATTTGCCCGGAGGCGGAAGAGTGTTAAGTTCTTCAATACTTTTACCGTTGTTTTCTGCAATATATCTTTTTATTCCAGGGACATGTCCTGCACCTGCCACGGCAATGATTCTCTGTCCCGGGGCATTTTGTATTTTTTGGGCAAGGAACATATCTCTTTCATCTATCAGGATTTTTTCAATTTCCGGATGGGATTTTTTCACATCAGTTAATATGCTTTTTAATATGTCCTCCTGTTTCATTTTTTCTATCTCTTGTTCTGTAATATCTTCGGATGGACCCAGGGATAATAAAAGCTGGAAAATGAGTTTTATTTTTTTAAAAAATCCCATGCCTCTCCAGACACGCTTAAGGGTAATCTGAATATCCCTGTCAGCCGGAACTATAACAGCACCGATTTTTTCAGCTGAATTTACAGCATTAATCATTTCCTGGCCCGGCTGAATATCAAACTTTTTTGCTATTTTTTTTTGAAAAGATGCAAGCATGAGATTGACAAAGAGTAAAATAGCTTTTTTTTCCTTGATTATTTTAATAATATCCATGTTGCGCCACCTGTCCTGATTCCTGAGGGAGTCAAGCCTGGTGTTACAGAGTTCAACACAGACAGTGTCGGGTTTTTCTTCAAGGATAACTTTTTTTACATACACGGCACTCTCTTTGGAGACATGGGCAGTTCCAATCAGTTTAACAGTTTTATTTTCAGACAGAACAATTTCTGAAAAGTTGGCATTGCAGGACTCAGGTTTTTCCATTTATCAAAACACCTTTAAATATTTAATACAGATATGAAGTTTTAAGTATAATCACTCAATTGTTTAAGGCAACAGACCATTTTCACGTAAGAGAGACAAAATGCCATGGCAGACTCTCTATGCTTTTTTTAATTCTGCTCTTTGGGGCACACAATAAATTCCACCCTTGGCAAGGCCAGGCATGAAACATTTGTTACAGGAAATACATTTTGCAGGGTTTGTATCACCATTTTCCCAGCGTGCAGGCAGATTTGGTTCCCGTATCAGAGGGCGGCTCATGGAGATAAAATCAATGCCATCTTTTTCCAGGCATTTTTGAATAATTTCCAGGCTTCTGAACCCTCCAACTGCCATGACAGGGCATGACACCTGCTCTTTTATTCTGAGCGCAAGTTCCATATTATACGCCTCTTTTTCAGGGCTTGTAATTTTAGTTCTGACAGGGGTAAATACGCCTGAAGCACCTGTGCCTGAAGAGACTTCAATTGCATCAATGCCCTGGTTGGACAAATGCTTTGATACCCACAGGGCATCCTCAATTTCAAAGCCCTTGTCTAAATAGTCAGCACCATTGAGTTTAATAAAAACAGGAAAGTTATCTCCCACTCCTGATCTCATGGCATGGTATACTTCAAACAGGAACCTTGCACGGTTTTCAATGGAACCGCCATACCTGTCATCCCTCTGGTTTGTCAGGGGGGACAGAAACTGGTTAACAAGGTAACCATGGGCGCCATGGATCTGGACCCCGTCAAACCCATAATTTTTTGCACGGAGGCAGGCATCATAAAATGCAGTAACAACTCTTTCAATGTCAGTTTGGGTCATCATGGCTGGAATAACAGGAAACTGGGCAGCCTTAACAGCAGAAGGAGCAACCGGGGTGTGGCCGGAAACTTTTTTATCAGCCTGGCCGCCTGCATGTACAAGCTGAATGGCAATTTTACCCCCATGTTCATGGACTTTATCGGTTAATCTTTTAAAGTCATCGGCAAAATCATCTGTATGGATTCCCATCTTCCCGGGCAGCTGCTTGCCTTCCGGGCTTATATAGGTATATCCTGAAATAATTAATCCGATTTTACCCTTTGCCAGGGTGGTATAAAATTCAATTAATTCCGGAGTGGGTCGTCCGGAAGGATCACACATACCTTCCCAGGTTGCAGACCTGACCAGGCGGTTGGACATTTCAAGATTATTAATACCTGCTTTTTCAAATATTTTTTTCATCTTATCTCCTAAAAATTATCACCTGAAAAATTTTCAATTTAAAATAATCATACACTTTATGCTGTTTAACTCAATAAAATAATACAAAATCCGGATCACAGCAAACTAATATTAATGGAAAAACAGAGACAAATATTGACCTTAAAGCATATCTTTGGTATCAAATTAAATTATGAAATCAATTGATGAACAGATATTGAGGGCAACAAAAGAGATTGTTGTAAAATTTATTGAACTGGGAAGGCTTTCCCCGACAAATATACATGAATCTTTCCGGGATATTTATCATACTGTTGATAAAACTGTAAAAGAACGAACTGCCGGAGCCGGAACTTCCAATGCCACCAGGGAATAAATTTTCATTATCTGTTTTGCTGCGGATTAAAAATTGAAGACTCTGCACTTTTCCTGCCCCTGGGAATATTTTTGGTATGGCTCTTCCAGGACTTGCTGCTGCCACGCTGCAGCATATCTGTATCATATATTGAATTTTTTAAGGAGACTCCATGTTAAGTGAGCTTACCATAAAAAATTTTGCAATTATTGATGATGTAAGAATTAAATTTAATAATGGGTTGACGGTTTTGACAGGTGAAACCGGAGCTGGAAAATCCATTATTATTGAAGCTGTAAATCTTATTCTTGGATCCAGGGCATCCCATGAACTCATCAGAACAGGCCATGAAAGTGCAGAGCTTGAGGCATTTTTTGAAATCAGTCCTGGTTCTCCCCAGGCAAAAATCATGGCAGACCAGGGCATTGATTATAAAGAAGGATTGATAATCCGCAGGATAATATCATCAAAGGGCAAGCATAAAGTGTATATCAACAGCAGACAATCCTCCATGCAGCTATTAAAAGAGCTTTGTGAAAACCTTGCCGGTATTTCCAGCCAGCATGCCCACCAGGGGCTTTTAAAGGAAAAAAATCACCTTGATGTCCTGGATGAGTTTTGCAATTTATCTGTTTTGAGAAAAGAAACAGAAGATATCTTTAATGACCTTATTGTTCTGATTAAAAAACTTGAAAAATTGAGAGCAAGCAAAGCAAAGTCGACGGAAGAGAGAGATTTTCTTAAATTTCAGATCAATGAGATAGAGCAGCTGAATATTGGGAAAAATGAAGATGCTGACCTTGAAAGAGAGCAAAAACGGCTGAAAAATGCAAGTCAGATATGTGAAATTTTCAATTTTTCCATTAATGAGCTTTATGCAGGTGAAGGCTCTGTAACAGAGAGACTTTCTGCTGTAAAATCCGGCATGGAAAAATATAAAGACGTTGAACCTGTTCTTAAAGAAAAGGCATTGGTCATTGAAAATATGATATTTGAACTTAAGGAGATGGCAGAAGATTTCAGGGTATCCCTTTCAAAAATTGACCCTGACACAACTGCCCTTGAAAAAGTTGAAAACAGGCTTGATCAGCTGCAAAAACTTAAAAGAAAATATGGTGGGAGTCTTGACTCTCTGTTTGCCCAATATAAATTAATGCAGGATCAATTTTCAAAAACATGTGATGTTAAAGGGCAGATTGTTAAACTTGAAAAGCAGGTCAAAAACCTTAAAACCCGGTATGGTAAAAATGCAGCCATGCTTTCGGAAAAGAGAAAAAAGGGGGCAAAACACCTTGCATCCCTGGTTGAAACAGAACTTCATGACCTTGAGATGAATCAGGCACGATTTATCATCAATATTGACAATGCAAAAGGTGATCCCGGCCGGGACTTGTTCACAATGGACGGTGCAAAAGCTTTTCCAACGGGTATTGATAATGTAAGTTTTTATATAAGCCCCAATCCGGGAGAAAAGGCAAAACCATTAGCAAAAATTGTATCCGGGGGTGAACTTTCAAGGATTGTGCTTGCATTGAAAATAATTTTATCCAGGACAGACTTTCTTGAAACATTGATTTTTGATGAAGTCGATGCCGGTATTGGAGGCGCTACATCGGAAAAAGTGGGAATTAAACTTGCAGGCCTTGGAAAAAACAATCAGGTGATATGCATTACCCACCTTGCCCAGATTGCCAGATACGGTAAAAATCATTATAAAATAGCCAAGTCAGTTTCCAGAAACAAGACTTTGACAACCATTATTCCCCTTATGCATAAAGATGAAAAAGCAGATGAGCTTGCAAGGATGATAGGGGGCAGCAAAATTACCAGGGCAACCCTTGATCATGCAAGGGAAATGGTTAAGTTTACAGAGAAATAGTCTTTTATACTTTACTAAAAGGAGCATGAGCTAACGCTTTTAAATGCCATAATGGGATATATATTTAATTTCAAAGATGCAGAAATTTATGATACCTGGCTTAACGAGAGGAAAAACAGGCATCTGTTTAAGCTTGAGGTAAGCATGTTCCTTGATATGCTCTCTCCTGTGCCAGGGCAGAGATTCCTTGACATTGGCTGCGGTTCAGGTAACAGTATTGAACCTCTGCTCCAATCTGGCCTGATGATATCAGGCATAGACCCTTCCCCATACATGCTTGATATTGCCGAAAAAAAATTCAAAAACAGGGTCGATCTTTTCCGGGGTTTTGCAGAAGATCTTCCTTTTGAGGATAATTCCTTTGAATACTCCTCTCTTTTTACAAGTCTAGAATTTACCGAATTACCTGCCAAAGCCATTGAAGAGGCCTGCAGAGTCACAAAGGATAAAATTTTTGTGGGTGTTTTAAATAAATTGTCTCCTTTTAATATGGGGAGGATTATTAAAAGCATGTTTGCTGAGACTGTTTTTTCAAGGGCAAAGTTTTTCAGTATCTGGGAGCTTAAACAACTTGTATTTTCAATTCTTGGCAAGGTGCCTGTCTCCTGGAGGACAACGCCCCAGATCCCAATAATATCGGGTAAATACCTTTTTATCATTGAAGATACATTTCTTGTGCAAAAATTGCCATTTGGAAGCATGATTGGCATGACAATAAAACCTGTTCCAAAATTCAGGGTAAGACCTCTGGGTATAAAAACCAAATCAGCACAACGCTATAAACCTGCTGCCGGGTTTGCACGTAATCTGTCCAGGAGTAAAAAATAAATTCCATGGAAACAATGTTTTATGAAAAACTGGCCAATAGAGGTGTAAAATGCGGAATATGCAACCATTTTTGTAAAATTGACAATGGAGAAAAGGGAATATGCAGGGTGCGTGAGAACAGGGACGGAGTCTTAAACCTCCTTGTCTATAATAAAATCATTGCAAGGAGCATAGATCCCATTGAGAAAAAACCTTTATTCCATGTCTTGCCGGGCTCATCATCTTACTCCATAGCAGCTCCTGGATGCAATTTTCAATGTCTCTTCTGCCAGAATGCAGATATTGCCCAGATGCCAAGGGAAAAAGGAATCATAAGGGGCGTTGCCATCAAGCCGGAAGATATAGTGTCCCAGGCTCTTTTGGCCGGATGTGCAACCATTGCGTACACATATACTGAACCCACTGTATATTTTGAACTTGCCTTTGAAACAGCAGAGCTTGCAGGGAAAAATAATCTTTTAAATGTTTTTGTCACCAATGGTTACATGTCAGGCACTGTTCTTGAAAAAATTGCACCATATCTTGATGCTGCAAATGTTGATCTGAAATCATTCAGCAGCCGGTTTTATGGAAAATATTGCAAGGCCGGGATCCAGCCTGTAAAGGATAATTTAAAGTATATGAAAGCCCTTGGTATAATTGTTGAGGTAACAACACTGCTCATACCCGGCCTGAATGACAGCAGAGAAGAGCTTGAAAAACTTGCACAATTTATTCAAGAAGAGCTGGGGCCGGAAACTCCATGGCATATCAGCAGGTTTCACCCCTGCCATCGTATGACAGACCATATGGCTACTCCTGGGAAAAGTCTGGAAAATGCTTACAGGATTGGTAAGGATGCAGGGCTTTACCATGTATATGCAGGCAATGCCCCAATGCTGGGACTTGAAAATACATACTGCCATGCCTGCGGTGCAATCCTTGTGAAAAGAACAGGATATAATATTGATTCAAGAATTAACAAAGGTAAATGCCCGGATTGCGCAGCACAAATTCATGGGATCTATTAATATAGCAGAATAATGGAATCAAAAAAGAAAAGATCAATCAACGCAGTTAAAAACACAATATTAATCTATGGAAGAATGATAAAGTTTTCCCACACTGTTTTTGCTCTTCCATTTGCCTTTGCAGCAATGGTGCTTGCCTGGCAGCAGTATCAGTTTAAATTTTCAGACATGATCCTGATCCTGATGGCCATGGTGTCAGCACGGTCTGCTGCCATGGGATTTAACAGAATTGTGGATGCTGATATAGATAAAAAAAATCCACGAACTGCCATGCGGGAAATACCGTCAGGAGCCCTTAAAAAAAGGGATGCTTTAGTATTTGTTGTGTTCTTTTCAGCCCTTTTTATTGTTTCGGGTTTTATGCTGGGACAATTATGCTTTATTCTCTCATTTCCAGTGCTGTTGTTTTTAATGCTCTATTCATTTACAAAACGATTCACAAAGTATTGTCATATTTTTTTAGGGTTTGCCATTGGCCTTGCCCCTGCCGGAGCCTGGATAGCCATAGCAGATTCAATATCCACAGGTATTGTTTTCCTTTCCCTTGCTCTTATGGGATATATTGCAGGGTTTGATATTTTATATGCATGCCAGGACATTGAATTTGATAAAAACCAGGACCTGTTTTCCTTTCCTGCCCATTTTGGCGCAAAAAAGGCCATGTTCCTTGGAAAAATATTTCATTTATTTACAATGTTTTTTCTGGTACTGGTTTACAATTATTTTAATATGCATCCTGTTTTTTTAATCTTTCTTGCAATAATCGGCTTGTTTCTTATTATTGAACATATGCTTGTAAAACCAGATGACCTGGAACATATTAATATAGCTTTTTTTCATATGAACAGCCTTATTTCTGTTACTCTTCTTACAGGTATAATTGTTGAGGTTCTGTTGAAATAAATGAAAATAAGTAATGTAAAAGTTGAACAGATAATTTCGACCCTTTGGAAGAACGGCTTCAGGGCAGTTATTGCAGGAGGATCTGTCCGGGATTTTATACGGGGTAAAAAAGCATTTGATTTTGATTTGTTAACCAATGCTTCCCTTGATGAGCTTATTACTGTTTTTAAGGGGAAAAATGCCAGAATTGTGGGTAAGACCTTTAAAATATGTCTTGTTGACAATATTGAAATTTCCCCTGCACGATTCAATCAATACCATGGCAGTAGTAATAAAACTGTTTTTCCGGATAATGATCTTGCCATGCGGGATTTCACTATAAACAGCATGGCCTATGACATGGAAAAAAGAGAGCTCATTGATCTTTTTACAGGACAAAAAGATCTTAAAAACAGAATAATACGCTTTACCAATGATCCTGACCAGCGCATTGAAGAAGACCCGTTAAGGATTATCAGAGCATGCAGAATGGCATCTTTAATCAAAGGAACAATTGAACCTGCCTCCTTAAAGGCCTTAAAAATAAAGAGCTGTCTTGTTAAAAAAAGAGTATCCCGGGAACGATTAAGGGTTGAAATATTAAAGGCAATGGAACATGAAACCCCTTCCATTTTTTTTAAATATTTAAAAAAGATTGATGTATTAAAACACCTGTTTCCCTGTTTAGATCAATGTTTTGATCTTGACGGAGGCCCATACCATGGTGAGACAGTATTTGAACACTGCATGCTGACAGGGGATGCCCTGTCCTTCAGATATCCTTTGTTAAGGCTGGCAGGTTTTCTCCATGATGCAGGAAAATATGAGGCAGCAGTTGAAAAAGAGGGTAAACTCTTTTTTGCCGGTCATGAAAAACATACAGATCAAACAAGAGCTGATCTTCAGTATCTGAGGTTCAGCAGCCAGGAGATCAATTATATTCTTTCCATTATCCGTGTTCACATGCGCCCACTTAAGGATGATACAACACCTAAAGCCGTGAGAAGGCTTTTAAGGGATTTAAATAAAGATAAGATTGATTACCATGATTTTCTGAGGATGAGAATAGCTGACAGAAGAGCAAATCTTGCTAAAAAGCCCTATGGTTTTTCCGAAATAAAATCACGGCTGAATAAGATATTAAACGAGGTTTATTCAGAGAAAAACCGTGCTTTTTCCATTAAAGACCTTGCAGTATCAGGCAGGGATGTGATGAAAATACTGAAGATGGGGCAGGGTCCTGAAGTAGGCTCTGTTCTGGAATATCTTTTTGAAAAGGTTCTGGATAATCCAAAGCTGAATAATAAAGGGGAACTTAAAAAACTCATATTGGAATACAGATAATAAAAGTTGTTCCTTTTCCCTCCCGGGAAGTTACATCAAGTGTACCTTTATGCAGGTCTGTAATAATAAAATAGGATACTGATAAGCCAAGGCCTGTTCCAAGCCCGACCTCTTTGGTTGAAAAAAATGGTTCAAAAATTTTGCTTCGGATATCCGGGGGAATTCCAGGGCCGTTATCGGCAATTTCAATCTTAAGCTTGTTCTTTTTAAGGCCTATATCTATTGTGAATTCAGGGTGATCAAGCTCTGATACTGCAGCCATGGCATGGGCACCATTAATTAACATATTTAAAAAGACCTGTTGAATTTTGCTGCTGTCACACTTAACTTCAGGTATGTTTTTGTCATAGTTCCGGTTGATTTTTATCTTTTTAAAATCAAATTTTGTCTTAAGATCATAATCAGTTGCAGCAAGTTCAATTGTTTTGTCCATTAAAGTTGTGATATTACAATAAGCAAATATGGACTCACTCTTTCTTGAAAAAGAGAGCATATCACTCACAATTGTTGCTGCCCTTGCCCCGGAAGCATTAATATGCTCAAGCACGGAAGCAAGTTCCCGCTTTTCAATATATTTTTTTATTTTGTCAAAGGTTGTGCCACACTCTTCAGCTGTTTTTATATTTGCCGGAAGAGTCTTAATAAGTCTGTTCTCAAGCACTTGCGTGGCGGTTAAAATGCCGGAAAGAGGGTTGTTTATCTCGTGAGCCATGCCTGCGGCAAGCCCTCCAACGGAAAGCATTTTTTCAGACTGTATTACAAGCTCTTCCATTTTAACATTTTCAGTTACATCATCTACTTTTATGACACCGCCATTGGCTTTACCTGCAACCAGAGGGAAAATCAGGATATCTTCATATCTCACTTCTCCATTGTCATTGTTTTTTCTTAAAACTTTAGTTTCAGAACAAGGTTTTCCTGTCTTAAGGGTTTTTTTAATAAGTCCTGTCTCATGATCGGAAAAGGGAAAGCATTCGGTTACAGGCTTACCTACAGCTTCTGCCAGGGCAATGCCCGTAATTTGTTCTGCTTTTTTATTCCATTGAACAACCTTCATATCCATATCAACGGTTATTATTGAAGAGGGCATTGAGTCTGTGACATTTTTAAAAAGAACCTTAAGCTCATTAGTCTTTGCAAGGGATTGTTCCAGGGCAATCTCCTTTTGCATTCTGTCAATCACAAGCTGATTTGCAAGACTTCCAATGAATTTAAACTCCTGGAATTGCAGCTCTTCCATTTTTATCATTGTATCGCTGACAGCAGCTCTTTTAAAAAAATTTATAAAAGTGCTTATGGATTTATTAAACCGGTTTGTTATGAACAGGCTCACACAAAAAGGAAAAAAAATGGCGCAAAGGGATAACAGGATTATTGCCACCATGTTTTTTTTAAGTTCTTTTTCATATGTCTTGTTTTCAAGGGAAATGGTCTTTTCCATCTCATCTAAATAAACACCGGTTCCAATGGTCCAGTTCCAGTCATCAATATGTATGACAAAACTCATTTTAGGGGCTATTTTACCAGTGCTTGGTTTTTCCCAGTTGTATTTGTAATAGCCGTTATTTTTGTTATTTACTGCAGTATCTATTAAGTCTGCAACAACCTTTTTCCCATCCTTTGATATGAAATCCAGCAGTAGTTTTTTATTGAATTTTTTAAGGGGATGATAAAGGCAGAACCCATTATCCTGGAGAACAAAAATATATTGGTTCTTGTCCCTGCCCATTTCAGCAATTCTGTTTAATACTTCATTTTTTGTGTTTCTTTCAGTATCGGCCAGATGTGAAGCTGCGCCAATGACCCAGTTAAAAGGTTTAAACTTTTTAACAAAAGCAATGTTAAAAGACTCTGCAACATTTTTTCCATAGGGTTTTTCTTTATACCTGTAGAACCCTGAGCCTCTGGTCTGGGCGATTTTCATCATAGCAAGATTTTCAGTAAAGGGCTGGGTCTTTGATGCAACAATCATTTCAAGCTCGGGTTTTTCAGTGTTCAGCTTGTATGATCCGTCTTTGTTGAAAATAAAAAAATACTCCTTGTTTCCCCAATGTATCGGGCGCAGGGCTTCCTTTATCTCCAGCATGAGCTGGCTTGTATTTGTTTTTTTATTCATGCTGTTAAGATGGTTTGCAATGGAGTAGGCATTTAATACATGATTTTTCAGGCTTTCCCGTATTTTTTTTTCAGCATTACTTCGTTTGTATTTAATAAAGTTTTTAACATTTTCAATGTCATTGGATAGTATTTTTTTATAAAACTGAGTATATCTTTGTGTGGTCTTTTTAATGGTTGCATTATGCTGACGGTGCATTTTACAGGTTAAAAAGAGTTCAAAAATTATTGCCATGACAGTTATTGCCAGGATCACGTTTAATAATGCAGCCCCTGCAATTGTACGGGGGTTTATAAATTTTTTTATTATCATGATTTTGAAACTGCCCGGTACTTTACCATTGTGGTTTAATTAGTTAATATAGATAAGGAATGATTAAAAAACAATAATTAATTTTTTTAAAAGAGGCAGATACCTTGACCAGAGTAAAAAATTTTTTTAGAAAAACATTTTCCAGGCTGCTCAACTGGATTGCAAAGGGCATGGAAAAAGAGATAGAAAACAGAAATTCCTGTAGCTCCTGACACAGGAAAAGATAAAAGCCCTGTCAGGGTTTTAGAATTATATACTGATGGTTTCCCCTGGCCCTTTACATTTAGTCGTTCAGCAGGCTGCGCATTATATCATAGGAGCTGTCACCTGTTTTTTGAAAACCGTCAAGACCCATTGCTTTTAATACCTGATTCTTTGTATTAAGCTGCAAAAGGGCATTGGTTATTTTTATTTTAACTCTATCTGGAAGAGTACGGTTCATGGAAAAAGCCCAGTTTGGGAGCCATGCACAGGTTGTTACAACGGCTATGCTGCCCGGTCTGATATATTTATCAGCAACATTAAAGGCTGATTCCCGAATAAAACCTGCATCTACATCTCCTATGCTCACGGCAATTATAACATTTTCCTGCTTATTGCCGGGTGCCACTTCAATTATGCAGTCTGTATCCGGGTCAAGACCATTATCAGCAAGAGATATTTTCTGGGACAGAAAGCCTGCGGCAGAGGTTTTGCCCACTATCATTATTGTTTTATGCTTTAAATCTTTGATGGTTTCTATACCACTGTCAGGACGGGCAATAATAATACCTCTGAACCGGTTCCCTCCTGCCCCTTTAATGGCCATTGCACTTACCTCATGTACCTGGGAAACTTTTACATAAACCAGAGGGTTTTCATATCCTATATCAATGCTGGAATTTTTGATGCTTTTTTCATATTCAGCAAAGTCCTTTGTAAGAACAGCTTTGATTGAAAGCCCGGTTTTTTGTGACAGGTATTCTGCCAGGGGGTCAATCATGCTTTTTATTTTTTTGGGAAAGAATCTTGGCAGCATGGAGAGTGTGTAAGATTCTGCACCTGCAGATACCGGGTAAACAGAACAAAATAAGAAAACCGATAAAACTAACAATAATAGTATTTTTTTCATTTTATTTCCTAATTTCTTTTTGGAATAGTCATTCCAGATGCTTTACGAATAGAGTCATATTCCTTGTCAGCGGCTGGTCTGAATTTTATTATTTTTAATGCTTTCAGAACAGGATCATTTTCTTTCAAATCAATCAAAGCTTTTTTAATGGCTTCTTTTTTTTCTTCGGGCATGGACCTGCTGACAGATAGTGCCCAGTTGGGCAGCCAGGCAGACTGGTTGATTACCCTGATCATGGCAGGCGGCACAAATTTATCTATTCTGTTCAATGCTGACTCCCGTATAAAGCCTGCATCGGCATCACCTGTGTATACTGCAAAAATTACATTTTCCTGTTTGTTGTCAATGGCCTCTGTTATTGTACAATCCTTTTCAACATTAAGACCGTGTTCCAGCATAGTCAGTTTCTGGGACAGAAATCCACATGCCGAGGATTTAGCAACAATGGATATTCTTTTTCCTTTAAGGTCATCAATGGCAACAATATCACTGTCTGCCTTTACAATAATAATTCCGCGAAATTTATCTTTTCCTTCTCCCTTAAGGGTCATGGCAACAACTTCATGGGATTTTGATACAAGAATGTATATGTAAGGGTTTTCATACCCGATCCCTATGGAACCTGTATTGAGCTGTTTTTCGTACTGGCTGAAATTATTAATAAAAACAGGCTCTATGGCAATGCCGGTTTTTTTCGATAAATAAGCAGCAAGTGGAGTGATTCTCTTGTTGATTTCTTCAAATGAGTATCTTGGAAGCATGGAAAGCTGGTAAGCAGCTTCTGGAAAAGCCTGGTTTGAGAAGCATATCGTAAATAGTATCAGTGTCAAACCCACTATTTTTTTCATTATTCTCTCCCTCATCTTGATATTAGAGATACTAAATTAATTTATCATTCATCTTCTGACTGCATTGCAGCACGAATTTTTTCCAGTGCATCTGCAATCATTTTAAGCTCTCCGCTGCCCTTAACCATAACCGGATTAATTGTATTACCCAGGCTGATCCTGCGAGCCTCAATGGCTAAGTGCTTAATAGGTTTTGTAATAATTTTTGCAATTATGAAAAACAAAAACAGGCCTATAACAATCAGAGTTGCAAGATTAGTAAAAAGAGGCTTTATTGTGTTAAAAATAAATTTTTCCGTTCCCCTGACAAATGTTCCAATATGGACAACACCGCCTGTTGCTCCAATTGTAACCGCCACATCGTGAATTTCCTGTCCTCCAATAATTAACTCCTTTGAACTCTCATTTTTCCCCTGGGGAATATAGTTTTTCAGGGGAATTTCCTTTGGAAAGCCCTGTTTTTTAACATTTATAACAAAATCAGGTGAAAATGCTTCCAGGTCACTGAAGATTCCTGCAACAGTGACTCCTTTTTTATTTACAACAGCAACATAGGCAACACCAGGAAGCTTTGAGTTGTTTTCAGCCACCTGATTTATGCGAAGATAATCCCGCACCAGAAGAGGATGCAATACTGCAGTGCTTACAGACCGGGAAATACAAAGTGTTCTCAGGGATATCTGCTGGGTGATTAATGAAGGAACATATTTAAGATATGCATAGGTCAGAAAGCTTGTCATGATCACTACGGCAAGGAGAAATATCAAGAAAAATTTTGTTCCCATTGTCAGGCCCTTGAAACTTGCAGGGCCCTTTGGGATATCATCTTCCTTTAATTTATGAGATGGCGCCCGCTTTTTTCTGGTTTTTTTTAATGGTTCCTGCTCCTGGGCAGGGGCCATGGAGTCCAGATCTTCAAATGAATACTTTTTTTCATCAGCTGGCCTGGGCTTTTTGATTTCAAGCATGGCATGGCATGATTTACATTTAATTCGAGCTTTTTCTCCGGCAATCTTTTCAGCATCGATTTTATACTTTTTACCGCATTTATCACATTTTACAATCATGAAACAACCCCCCGGTTAATTTTGTCCATCTGCCCAGTTTCGTAATAGTCGATTGGTTAGATTCTAAATCTATCATCGGCGTGTTTGACAGAATCCTAAGGTATTTTTTACATTATTAATTTAAAGGGTGTCAAGTAAAACATATCATATAGAGATATTATTAGTAGCAATCCTGTTTTTTTTTTGATACCGGGTTGGATCTTTTACCCCTGCTTTAAGGAAGCCTTTTTTTCTTTGAATGCATGAATCACAAGAACCACAGGCTTTTCCGTCTGCATCAGGGTCATAGCAGCTAAGGGTTAAAGAGTAATCAAAACCCAGGGAATTTCCTTGTTTGATAATTTGAGCCTTTGAAAGATTTATCAACGGGGTTTGAATTTTTATGGTGGTCTCTCCTGTTACTCCTGCCCTGGTTGCAAGATTTGCCATTTTTTCAAAAGCTTTTATATATTCCCTGCGGCAGTCGGGATAGCCGCTGTAATCCATGACATTAACACCGATAAAAATAGTATCTGTGGTCAGAACTTCTGCCCAGGCAAGTGCATATGAGAGGAAAATTGTGTTCCGGGCAGGGACATAGGTAACCGGGATATCATTTTTTATATTGCTTTTCTGATCACGGTTTTTGGGAACTTTAATATCATCGGTTAAAGCAGATCCGCCGATTTTTCCAAGATCAATATCAACAATATAATGATTGGGAATTTTAAAAAAGGAGACAACCCGTCTGGCAGCCGCAATTTCTGCAACATTACGCTGTCCATAATTAAAACTTAAACAATGGATTTCGTATCCTTCATGGTGTGCAATTGCGGTCACAGTTGAAGAATCAAGGCCACCGCTTAAAAGTACAACAGCTTTTTTCATTGTATTCATACTCCTCTTTTATCTTTATCCCAGATTATTTTATGTGCCTGCATGGACATTCTGACAGGCAGTCTGTCATCAATGATCCAGGAAGCAAGGGTGTCTGGTTTGATTTTATCAAAAACCGGCGAAAAATGGATTTTTGTCATGTCCCTGTTTAGAATTTTTTTCAGAACAAACGATTTTGCAAAACAATAATCTTCCCTGGTTCCAATTACAAATTTCAATTCATCCTGGTCAGTTAAAAATTTTAAGTTTTCCATGGCAAAGCTCTTGCTCTCTTTGCTGGAAGGGCATTTAATATCTACTATTTTAATGCATTGGGGATGAATGTTTTTAATGGGCAGGCTTCCATTGGTTTCAAGAAGCACCAGAAAGTCTCTGACAATTAATTCATTTATTAAAGCTTTAGTATTGTCCTGGAGTAAAGGCTCTCCACCGGTGATTTCCACAAGCCTGCAATTAAAAGATTCAATTTTTTTAAAAATATAATTAAAATCCATGGTAAAGGATTCATCCCTGGCATAGAGAGTATCACAATAAGAGCAGTTCAGATTACAGCCGGAAAGCCTGACAAAAACAGATGGAAGGCCTGTATATGTGGATTCTCCCTGCAGGCTTAGAAAGATTTCACAAACATCAAGCTGCAATTATTCCTCCCAGTAGGTGGCACCGCAGCCCGGGCTTTCAAGTACCTTAACCCTGGAAACCCTTGAATACTCAGTTCTAAAATGCCTTTCAAGCTCTTTAAAAAGGAATTTTGCAATGTTTTCCGAGGTGGCATTAATGCTTCCAAACTCAGCAAGCTGATTTAAATCGGTGTGATCGAATTTTTCAAGAATTTTTTTCAAGGTTGATCTCACATCCCTGAAATCGATCCCGATTCCCAGCTTATTCAGTTTTGTACATTGAATGTATGCTTCAATTATCCAGTTATGGCCATGCATTCTGGAACAATTTCCATCATACCCCCGAAGGGCATGTGCTGCTGAAAAATGGTCTTTTACATATATTTCATATATTTGCGTCATAGATTCACCTGTTAATAATTATTAAAATTATATCATAGAGGAGAATATTAAGCAAAAAAGCCCCTTTAAAACAAAGGGGCTTTTATTTCCTGGTAGCGATGCAGGGATTTGAACCCCGGACTCTGCGGATATGAGCCGCATGCTCTAACCAACTGAGCTACATCGCCAGAAAAACCTGCAATTTATATCACTCATATACGTTAAAGTCAATCTATTATTTGTTTTTCATACGCTTGGATGAAGATACGTTTGCACCATAATTATCCAGTTCATCTGGAAGGTTTGAAAAAACAATCATAAAAGGGACTGACTGGTTGGGTTTGATATTCAGGTTTTTCCCCTGGTCACCATTTTCCCGAAGGAGAATCCTGTTAATTGCACCCATGTTCAAAGTTTTAAGCTGTTCCTTGGAAAGTATATTACCGCAGTACACCTTTTTCTTTTTTGCAACCACACCACCCTTTGCAATAAGAGTTCCAACCACTTCAATATTATTGAGGGGCAGTTTGGACTGGTTTATGACAGAACCTGTTATTATAAACAGCTTCCCGCTTGACTCATTGGTGACATAGCTGCCGCTAAGGGCTATTTCGTCTATGCGTGTCCATTCAGGGACATCACCCATACTGGAAAAGTTGAACAGGTTTTTAACCGAAGATATATTGAGTCTGGAAAAATTTGTAAAACCATCGGTTAATTTAAAACCTCCAAGGCCTATACACAGCAGCAGCAGAATAAGTAAGAGTATTTTAAGAAGCGCGCCTGATTTTTTCTTTGGTTTTTTTTCTTTTTTCCCAAACTCTTCATCGTCCTCATACTCTTCATCAATGATATCATCATCCTCATATTCCTGATCATCATCAAATTCTTCTATTTCATACTCTTCATCATCTTCAAACTCATCATAATCATCATCTTCACTTTCATCTATTTCAAGCTCCATGGATGCATATTCTTCAGTATCGGTCTGCTCATCCATATCTGAATCAAGGAGGGTGATATCATCTTTGTCATCATCAAGCAGTGCAGCCCCGGAGTCTGAATCAAGGTCATCATCATAAATTGAAAGTTCAAAATCTTCTTCCGGTTCAGCAGCACTATCCTTTTTAGTTTCGGCAGGATCTTCTGTTTCAGGAGATGATATATCAAGTTTTATCTCCTCTTCTTCAGCTTCTTCTTCAAGCTCAAATCCTTCCTCTTCATCCAGTTCAAACTCAAACTCAAACTCTTCATCCAGGTCCGAACCCTCCTGGGCTGCAGTGTCATCTGTCTCAAGCTCTTCTCCGAGTTCCGGGAGGTCAGCTTCCGGATCCTTTGGTATGGTC
Source organism: uncultured Desulfobacterales bacterium (assembly GCA_964593725.1). GTDB lineage: Bacteria > Desulfobacterota > Desulfobacteria > Desulfobacterales > Desulfobacteraceae > JAIOSM01. The sequence continues at coordinate 5,774 of CAZQJS010000007.1, read as the reverse complement.
TGCATGTCTGATACTGCATCAAGTTCAATATCCTGACCCTGGTCAATGTTAATATTTATATCAGTTGTGCCAAGGTCCAGCTCATCAAGGCTGTTATCACCGTCAAATTCCATACCTGGCACACCATCGGTATCCATGTCTTCATCAAAGTTTATACCCTCGCCCAAACCAGGTCCGGGCCCAGTTTGGCCCATATCGATCCCTGCGTCATCAAACTCTTCACCACCATCACCAAGCTCAAGTCCTTCAGCTTCCATTTCTTCTTCTTCAACATCCAGCTCAAGACCGTCATCGTCATCCGGTTCAGACGATGCTTTCTGAAAACCTCCCAGACTGCTTGATCCCAGCTCTTCTTCACTGTCAAAGTAACTCTGGGGAGCAGACGGGGCTGGTGCTGCTCCGGTTGCTCCTGAATCCTGGGAAGGATATGCAGTAAAGATATTTTTACATACACTGCATCTTACTTGTGAGCCTGTTTCCTTTAATAGAGAGTCATCTAAGTTAAATTTGGTTGAACACTCCTTGCAGATGATAATCATGGATTACCCCTTATTGTTATTATATATGTCTATAATTTTAAATCATATATTGCAGATAAGTTTCTGTATTTCTCATTATAATCAAGTCCATACCCTACAATAAACCCTTTTTCAAGGGAAAAACCAGAATAAGTCACCTTAATATCTACTTCACGTCGCTCATGTTTGTCAATAAGAGAACAGATTTTTATTGATCCGGGCTCAAAGGATTCAAAGTGGCGGATTAAAGCTGACAGGGTATTTCCCGTGTCAACAATATCTTCCACAATCAGTATATCCTTGTTTTTAATATCAATATCAATATCTTTTGTTATTTTAACTTTCCCTGTTGTTGCAGTGCCTTCATAGCTTGATGCAGCAATGAAATCCATTTCATGGTCAAGGGATATTTCCCTTGCCAGGTCTGCTAGAAATATAAAAGAGCCTTTTAATATTCCGATCAGTACAAGATTTTTATTCTTATAATCAGTGGAAATTTTTAATCCTATTTCGCTGATTATTTTCTTAATTTCAGTTTTTGAAAAAATGGGAATAAGTTCTGCCATACAATACTTATAACCCGGTTTGTACTAATTTTTCAACAAGATTTTTCTGTTCTGTGCTAAGTTTTTTCGGTACATTAACATGAATAACCACAAAAAGATCTCCTGTTTTACTGCCTTTCATGTGGGGAATGCCCATTCCTGCAAGCCTCATCTTGGATTTATGCCGGGTGCCCGGTGGTATATTAAGGCTGATTGTTTTACCAAGGGGAGTTGTTATGTCAACCTTTGTACCAAGCAGGCTCTGGGTCAGTTTTATCTCCTTTCTGGTCAGAATATCATTTCCATCTATCTCATAGCCAATGGGCTGTATTGGGTTGGATGTGATATATAAATCACCGTTTGCACCGCCATAGGGGCTTGGCTGACCTTTACCTGCAAGCCTGATCTTTTTTCCCTTTACCATGCCTTTGGGAATTTTTACTGAAATGGTTTTAACAGAAGATCCCTGGCTGATATTGAGCTTTTTTGTTGTTCCGGTCATAATCTCTTCCAGGGAGAGGGGAATTGAGTGTTCAAGGTCTTCTCCCTTTGGAGGGGCGCTGTTCTGCCTGCGGCATCCTCCGCCTCCCATGGAGGAAAAACCACCACCGCCAAAGGCATTACCGAAAATATTTGAGAATCCGCCCTGGGAAGTACTGCCAAACCCGAACTCTTTGAGAATGTCTGCCATGTTTGTGCCCCGGAAAATATCCTCCTGGGAATATCTCTGCTGAAAGCCTTCAGAGCCAAAAGTGTCATATTGTTTGCGTTTTTCAGGATCACTCAGAACAGCATAGGCTTCACTGATCTCCTTAAACTTTGCTTCCAGTGCTTTATCGCCCTTTGTTTTATCAGGGTGATACTTCAGTGCAAGCTTTCTATATGCTTTTTTTATTTCAGAACCTGATGCTGTTTTACCAACACCCAGTGTTTTATAATAATCTGCTGACATTTTTCATTCTTTCCTTAAAGTATAATTATTAAGATATTTGTTCAATTAATAGTTTAATAATAATAAGTGTTTGCATGGTGTCAAGATATACTTTTAGCCTTGAATGCAGAAATTGCAACCATGATTACCGACAGTGCAGCCGGGGTCATTCCGTCGATTCTTGAAGCCTGGCCAAGGGACAAGGGCTTTATTTTTTCAAGTTTTTCAACAAGCTCGTTGGAAAGGCCGGGCACCACAGTATAGTCAAGCTTTTCCGGTATGTTTATTTTTTCCATATCCTTGTATTTTTTTATTTCACCCATCTGCCGTTTGATATACCCTTCATATTTTATTTCAATTTCAACCTGTTTTTTCACTCTTTTGCCAATGGATTCTGTGGAAGGACTCAGCTTATCCACGTCGGCATAGGAGATTTCAAATCTTTTCAAAAGATGATCCAGGTGAATGCCTGTGGTAATGGGGCTGGTTTCTTTTTTTTTCAGATATTCATTTATTGATTTTGAAGGTTTTATTATGGTTTTTTTAATGCGATGGATCTCACAGTCAATTTCTTTTTTTAACTCCTGTACAGATAAAAGAGTGTCAAGACTGACAAGCCCAAGATCATGGCCCAGTGATGCAAGGCGCAGGTCTGCATTGTCTTCCCGCAGAACCAGGCGGTATTCAGCCCTGGAAGTGAACATTCTGTATGGTTCAGTGGTTCCCCGGGTAACAAGGTCATCAATCATTACACCCATATAGGCCTGGGATCTGTCCAGAATAAACGGAGGACGTCCCTGAACCGTGCATGCCGCATTAATACCTGCCCACAATCCCTGGGCTGCAGCCTCTTCATATCCGGATGTTCCATTGACCTGGCCTGCCAGGAAAAGGCCTTTAATACGCTTTGTTTCTAAAGTCCGGAACAGCTCAAGGGGGTTGATATAATCATACTCTATGGCATATCCCGGCCTCATTATTTCAGCCTGTTCAAGTCCTTTGACAGAGCGCACAAACCTGGTCTGAATTTCCACAGGAAGGCTGTTGCCAAGCCCGCTTGCATAGATCTCCTTTGAGTCAATTCCTTCATATTCCAGTATAACCCTGTGACTTTCCCGTTCAGGAAATTTTACAATTTTATCTTCAAAAGAGGGGCAGTATCTTGCAGATTTTCCTTTAATATGGCCTCCGTACAGGGCAGAATGTTTAAGGTTTTTTCTGATAAGATCATGGGTTCTTTGGTTTGTTCTGCCCATGTAGCTTGGAAGAAGAGGTAAAACAAGCTCTTTTGTGGAAAAGGAAAAGGGCTGAGGCTCACGATTTGACTCCTGGGCATCAAATTGTGAAAGATCCACACTGTCAAGGTGGAGCCTGGGAGGTGTCCCTGTTTTCATGCGCCCGGCTGTAAAACCGGCTTTCCCAAGGGAGTCGGCAAGGCCAATGGATGAAAACTCGCCAGCCCTGCCAGCCTGGATTTTACTTGAGCCAATGTGGATTACACCCTTTAAAAAAGTACCAGCTGCAAGGACAATTGTTTCTGTTAAATATTCATGGCCTGTGTTGTCAAGCAACCCCCTGATTTTATTATTTTCAATTATAAAATCTTCAACCATTGCCTGCCTGATATCAAGGTTTTCTGCATTTTCCAGAACGATTTTCATATTCCGGTGGTATTTTGCTTTATCGTTCTGTGTTCTGGTGGAGTGCACAGCAGGGCCTTTTTTTGTATTCAGGGTTCTGTACTGGATGGCAGAGGAATCAGATATTTTTGCCATGTATCCGCCCAGGGCATCAATCTCCTTTACAAGCTGACCCTTTGCCATGCCCCCAATGGAAGGTGAGCACGGCATGCTTGCAATTTTATCAAGATCAATGGTTAAAAGACAGGTTGTGCATCCCATACCGGCAGCGGCAAGGGCAGCTTCACACCCTGCATGGCCAGCGCCGATAACTACAACATCATACTTTTTTCTGTTTAAATCCATAATTAAACCATTGTATCTTATTGGACGGGTTAAGGTCAAGAAGGCCACACCCCTTGTAAATAAGCGCTGTATAATTTACAATCACATGAAAAATAAGATCTTTTAAATGGTTTTAAAATGGAAGAAAAAGGAGAGTTGTTTTTTGGGCAATAATCGAAAATATAATGATTATAATAGTTATTTAAAAAAGCTTTATGGCCGGCGGGTGCAGAAAATAACAATTGATGCCGGCCTGACATGCCCCAACAGAGACGGGTCATTATCAACAGCAGGCTGTATCTACTGCAACAACCGTGGTTCCGGATCAGGCGCATTTATAAAGGGACAGTCCATTGAAGAGCAGATCAACAATGGCAGAAAAGCAATGATAAGAAAATACAATGCAAAGCTTTTTCTTGCCTATTTTCAATCCTATACAAATACATATACATCGCTCAAAAATATGAAGACCATGTTTGACAAGGCACTCTGCCATGACGATATGGTGGGCATGGCCATAGGCACAAGACCTGACTGCATTGACAAAGAAAAAATTGAACTGATTGCATCCTATGCTGAAAATTATCTTGTATGGCTTGAGTATGGTCTTCAGTCAGCCCACAATAAAACCCTTGCCTTGATAAACAGGGGCCATGATTTCAAATCATTTAAAGACGGGGTAAAACTGGCACAGGGGACAAAAATCAATATCTGCGCCCATATTATTCTGGGGCTTCCAGGAGAGAATCGTAAAATGATGCTGGAAACAGCTGACAAAATTTCCTGCATTGGCATACACGGTGTAAAGATTCATCTTTTGTATGTTATTAAGGGCACTTTCCTTGAAAGAATGTATAAGCGGGGTGAATATGTATGCATGGACCAGCAGGAGTATGTTGAAACCATCTGCGAATTTATTGGACGTCTTCCTGAAAACATAATAATCCAGCGCATCACAGGTGATCCCAATAAGCATGAGCTCATAGCGCCTCAATGGTCCATAAAAAGGAATGAGACGTTTCAGATGATACAAAAGGAGTTTGATAAAACAGGAATGTACCAGGGAAAACTAACCGGGTTATAAGAGTTTTACATCATCCGGGTGAATATATAACCGATACAGTCTTTCTTCTTCTGTTTTTATCCGTTCTGTCAGAACAGCACCTATTTTGTTAAGTTGTTTTTGAAAATCTGGGCCGAATTGTTCTGTTTTTTCCATGGATTTTGCAATAAAACCAAGCACGGTTTTACCAATACCATTCATCTCCTGCTGCATCATCTGTGCAAGCTTTTTATTGACCGGGTCATCGGCAAGCAGATATTTTACATAAACATAAAACTTCACATTTTCTTTAAATACATGGGAGAGTAAATTCTTTTTAAATTTATCCAGCAGATCCCTTGTTGCTTTTTTTTCTCCTGCCCTGCTATTTTTTTGAATCCTGGAAAAAATATTAAGCAGCTTTTTATGCTCCTGTTTTAACTCATTGATCAGTTCAGGATGATAGGCAATGTTGCCGCCTTTTACAAATGCTTTGGGCTCTTCAGATTCTTTTTCTTCATACTCTTCAGAATCAATGATTGAATCATCTTCCAGGTCTTGTTCTGTTTTTTTAAAAAATCGTGAAAAAATGCGTAACATAATAAATCCTGATAATTTTAATAATTAGGTTACACCAGAAGATAATAAGTCAATAAAAAAAATCAACCCCCCGGGCTTGAAAAATCAACCTTTTCTTGACAAAGCAGTAGTTTATATTTAGTCTGACCATTGATATTTCCAATTGATATTTCCAATTGATATTTCCAATTGATA
>CAZQJS010000006.1:0-88166 GCA_964593725.1 uncultured Desulfobacterales bacterium | reverse complement strand
GAAAAAGATAACCTGTCCTGCATGGGTTTGTGAGACATAATAAAGCATATGCAATTGACAGCAGTATGAAAGAGGAGTGAATTTTTCAGCCCTGTTTTTTGTCTTTAAACCATTTTTCATCTCCATAAAGGCTGGCTGCACAGTCAGGGCAAATCCCGTGGCTGAATTTAGCTTTGGAATGTTCCTGGAGAAATGATTCGATCTGGTTCCAATACCCTTTATCGTCCCGGATTTTTTTACAACTGGCACAAATTGGCAGAAGACCGCTCAGGGTTTCAACCTCTGCAAGGGCTTTCTGAAGTTTTATAATCAGTTTTTCCTTTTCTTTTTCAGCCTCTTTTCGTACTGCAATGTCTTTTTTCAGGGCATCTTCCGTGTCTGCCCTTGTTGCTTCATAAAAATAGGTTAGAAAAGATATCATGATAATAAAAACAACTATATTGGAAAGGGCTGGCAATGGAAGGCTGTCCGGGCCAGATGCATGGACACGCAGGAACAGAACAGTTGCAATGGGTAGAAAAACAGCACTGATAATTGTTCCCATCTTTTTTTCCCACAGGAAAAAGGCTAAGACCGGTACCAGGGCATTCCAGACAAAGATTGTGGGAAAGGTGTTGGCAATTCCCGAGGCTGCCAGGCCGAATATAAACACTATGATGGTAAAAGCCTTTTTTACAAAGTTGAAATATCTTGCATATCGCAGCATCCACACAAGGGCCAGGCATATTGGGATCAGGGATATTTCAATGATGGCAAGACCCATTACACCCCGTGATATATTGATCATAGAATATCCACAGCCAATTAATGCAATTATCACAAGGGAGGTTTTCAGTAAAACATATCGTCTGAAGTCGCCTATGGTTGTATGGTCGTACAGCTTTTGGGCTGTGTCCGGGCCAGGAGTGAAAAATTTATTATCCGGTATTTCACCATGATTACTATTTTCCATTTTTAATACCTCTGTTCAGTTATGTATTATTACTTATAAGTTGCCATGGTATTTTTTGTCAATAGAGGTAAAGTTTTTTAAACGTTTAAAAAGACAGGCAAGCAGTATAATGCCTGCAAGGGTGATTCCGGCTGCAACATTAAAGGAGACTTTATAGGCGTAGGTTTCAGCCCTGCCCGAGGCAATGAGAATGTCTGTGATTGGTCCTGCAATAAAAGTTCCTGCCATGCCCCAGCTTAAAAAGAGTGTGGCATTGAAAACACTGAAGAGTCTGCCCCTTTCCAGGGGCGGTATTAACTGGGATGCAAGTTCATAGGAGGAGGCAAGTATTGCAACTTCTGAGAAACCCATGAGAAAACTTGCAATGGATATGAGAAAGAGGGAATCTGCAATTCCAAGGATAAGCAATGAAATAAGGGCAGCAATGGATGCGGTCATGAGATATCCTGGATTACCTGTTCTGCGCGCCATCCATCCTGATACGATACCAAAAATAACAATGGAGATGGATTTAATATTTACAACATGGCTTAAAACAAGGCTCGAAAGGTTCAAGCCTGATTTGAGGGTGAGATACTGGGGCATGGTTATTGCGATGGAGTTCCGGCCAAAATGGATCAGAGCCATGGCAGTAATGAATATCATAAAGATTGACGGGTTAAAATCTCCTGTCAGGGTTAATTTATTATCTTTTTCATCTCCATCATTGTATTTAATCCCGCCTTCAGGTATTAAAAACATGGGCAGAACAGATATGATCATGATGCCTGCGGATAGAAAAAAGAGGGCCCCTTTATGAAAACCCCAGCCCGGGTATGCTAAACCTAATTTGTCATATAACAATCCTCCGGCAAGTATTCCAAAAAATCTGCCGGCTCCGCCAAGACTTTCAAGCTTTCCCATGACAGAGACCCTGGAGCCTTTTTTATACATATCAGATATTAGAGCGCTCCACCCTATGTTGGACATTGACCAGAAAACCTCTATGATGGAAAGGCCTGCAATGATAACATACCCTGATACAGACTTTTGTGCAGGTATCAGGTGGCAGTACCAGACAGCAACGGTGCCGATACCTGCAAGCAGTTCACCATAGACGATCAGGCTTCTTCTTTTCTGATATTTATCCGATAAAACTCCCCACACATATCTTTGCAGAACAACATTGAAAATCATGGGAATGGTCGCAAAGAGTGCTGTTACAGTTACAGACAGCCCAAGGAAATGTTTCAGATAGACAGTGAGATATGTATAAAAAAGTCCCCGCCTGAACATGGCAAGGGCCTGGAATGATGATATGCTTAAAAATATTTTTAAAGGGTGTTCTGTTTTTTCCATGGGGCATATATACAGTAAAAATATATAAATGTATAAGAAATAAAAGAGATTTCCTGAAGGCTTACAATATTTACTTCTTAATTACCGGTTTTTTTGATAGAATCAAATTATTGTTCTGTTTATATAATTTCATACTGCATATTTAAAAGGTCAGAAAAATGGAACTAAAAGATATTTGTCCGGAAAAAATGATCAGTTTTGATGAGGTGGGCAAAAAAATAAAAAACGGCAGCCGTGTGTTCATAGGTACTGGATGCGGAGAGCCCCAGAAGCTCATACGGGCTATGGTGGAAGATGAGACAAATCAGGACATTATTCTCTATCAGATGTTCTCTTCCACCCTTGCAGATTATATTAATGATGAGTCGTTTTTATCAAGGTTTTCAATCAAACTTTTTTTTATAAGCGTCTATATAAGACAGGCTGCCTATGAAGGCAAAATTGATTATCTGCCCATTTACCTTTCCCAGATACCCAAGATATTTGCCTCCCAGGAGATCGGGCTTGATATTGCCCTGGTACAGGTCTCACCACCTGATGAATTCGGGTATTGCAGCCTTGGTATTTCCGTTGATATAACCCTGTCAGGCTTGAAAAATGCCGGAATAGTGATTGCCCAGGTAAATCCTGCAATGCCTAGAACCCTTGGAGACAGTTTTGTACACATAGATGAGATTGACTATTGTATTTTCCATGAAGAACCCCTTGTGGAGGCATTTCCAGAGAAAAAGAACCAGAAGGTGATTGAACGGATAGGTCATTATGTAAAGCAGCTTGTTCCTAATGGTGCAACTCTTCAGGTTGGTTTTGGACATCTTCCCGATGCCATTGTTCCTTTCTTAAAGGATAAAAAAGATCTTGGCATCCATACCCAGGTTATCACAGACGGGCTTTTACCTCTGTTTAAGGCAAAGGCAGTTACCAACAGGAATAAATCATATCTGCCTGACAGGGTGGTGGCTTCCCTTTGCATGGGTTCAAAGGAGCTATATCAATACGTTGATAATAATCCCATGTTCTATTTTAAGTCTTCGGAATTTGTCAATGACCCCAATGTAATAGCAAGGAATGATAATTTCATATCATTAAGCTCTGCCCTGGAGGTTGATCTCACAGGACAGATATGCACTGATTCCAAGGGCTATCTTTTTTACAGCGGCATTGGTGACCAGGTTGATTTTATCAGGGGCAGCAGCATGTCCAGGGGCGGGTTTTCCATTATTGTTATCCCGTCAACTGCCCAGGGCGGGCAGGTGTCAAGGATAGTCACCCATTTGAGCGAAGGGGCCGGGGTTGCAACCACCCGGGGAGATATTGATATTGTTGTAACAGAATATGGTATTGCAGAACTCAGGAGTAAAAGCATATACCAGAGGGTAATGGAGCTTGTGCAGATTGCCCACCCCAAATTCAGGAAAACATTGATGGAAGAAGCTAAAAGAAAACGTTATATTTTTATTGACCAGCTCTCACCCACAAGCAAGGATCTTCTGTTCCTGGATGAGTATAAATCTTCAATGAAATTAAAGAATGGTAAAAATATTGAGTTCAGACCTCTTTTGCCCTCTGATGAATTTGAGTCCAGAAATTTTTACTATTCCCTCCAGGAAGATTCTATTTATTACAGATTTTTTAACAAACGCAGGGTTTTTTCAAGGCAGATGCTCCAGCGGGAGTGGTCAGGTGTGGATTATAAAAAGAATATGACAATCATTGGTCTAATGCAGTTTGGAAGGCAGAAAAAGATAATGGCCATTGGCTCCTATGCAGAGGTGGAAAATAATATGGCAGAAGTTGCATTTCTTGTAAAAGAGGAGCTGCACGGTATGGGAGTTGGCACACGCCTCCTTGAAATCCTTGAAACCATTGCAATAAAAAATTGTTTTAACGGATTTACTGCTGTTGTCCTGGCTGAGAACAGCAAGATGATCAAGGTGTTTAAAAAACGATACCCCCATGCAAAGTTTACACGGGGCGGCAGCGGAGAGATTGATGTTACCATGCCTTTCCCATTGACAAATGAGCTTTAAGCCTTGGGAAAAACAGATAAGAAAACAGAGCTTATTTTAGCTCCCCTGCACGGTTTTACAGATGTGATATTCAGAAATATCTATTCACAATATTTTCCAGGATTTGACATGGCAATAGCTCCTTTTATTTCCACCCTGGAGCAGCAGCGTATTAATCCCGCAAGAACCCGTGATGTCCTTCCTGAACTTAACAGATCCCTGCCGGTAACTCCCCAGATATTGAGCAGATCCCCCCTTGATTTTATATTCCTTGCATCCAGATTTGCTGATATGGGTCATACCTGTGTAAACTGGAACCTTGGATGTCCCCAGCAAAAGATTGTGAAAAATAAAAAGGGTGCAGGTTTAATACCATTTATCCGGGAGATCGATGTATTCCTTGATACTGTTTTCAGCCGTATTTCCATTGACCTTTCCATAAAAGTGCGCCTGGGGAAAAAAGATCCCAATGAGATATACCCTCTTTTAAAGGTTTTTAACAAGTATCCCTTAAAGGAGATAATACTTCACCCCAGAACCGGTGTGCAGTTTTATAAAGGAATTGCAGATATTGATGCCTTTGAATCTGTGTCAGAGAGGACAAATCACAGGATGGTATATAATGGTGATATTGTTTCAAAGGATTTTTTTTGCGGTGTTAAAAACAGGTTCCCAGCCATAACAAGGTTTATGATAGGAAGGGGCGCCCTTGAAAAACCGTTTCTGCCCGGCATGATAAAAAACAGCTCTGGGATATCAAAAGAAGACAGCCTTAAAATACTTTATTCTTTTATTGATGACCTTTTTAATGGATACCAGGAACTCATGGGTGGGAAAAAACTGATAGGCAGAATGAAGGGCTTCTGGACATATTTTATCAAGTCGTTTAAAGCATGCAGCACTGATTATAAAAATATTCTGTTGTCACAGACAGAAGATGAGTATAAAAGCCGTGTGAAAGATCTTTTTTCCAATGCAGAAATACAGGGCTGCCCATGAAATACTGGATTGCCAGTGGACAGGCCAGTGGACAGGCCTGGTCCATGGCAATCCTTTGACCATGTTTATATCATTGACTAAATCATGGCCACAATCTGGTTTACAAGCTTTTCAATACCAAGGGCAATATCTTTTACTCCAGGGCCCAGCATATATGCAGGTGTTGTAACGATTTTATTGTCCTTGTCAGTGACTATGCCATCGACATTGCAGTCAGCATGGCTGCATCCCATGGCTGTGATTTTTGAGGCTGTAACCTGGTCAGTTCCAATTGTGACAGTGATATTCTTATGGGAAAGCACCTTTGCCACAACGGCAGGGGCAATGCATATGGCACCAACAGGTTTTAATGCTCTATTGGTTTCAAGGATCAATCTTTCAACTTCAGGATGAACAACAGCTTCTGCACCTTTTTCAGCAAAATCAGATAGATTTTTAATTGCACCAAGGCCTCCTGGTATGATTAAAGCATCAAAATCAGATGGGTTAACATCTTTTATATTTTTTATATTCCCCCGGGCAATTCTTGCAGCTTCTGCAAGGGCATTCCTCTTTGAGCCTGTTTTTTTGTCAGTCAGATGGTTTATCTCATCAAACTTGATATCAGGAGCCATGTGAATGATTTCAATGCCTGCTCTGTCAAGGAAAAACATTGTTAAGACAGCTTCATGTATTTCAGAACCGTCGGATACTCCGCATCCTGATAGTAACAAACCTGTTTTTCTGCCCATAATAACCTCCAGATGTTTATGGTTTATCATCTCCCCGCATATAAGCAAGGAGTATACCTGTAAAGGCCATGGCTGCTCCTGCAGCCAGAGCTCTTTTAAAACCTGTCATGAAATATTGTAGCATTTCCCCGGTGTAATTTTCAAGGCTTGCCCCACCTGTGAGCCTGGAGTATGACAGGGAAAATACCAGGCCTGCAATGCTGATCCCCATGACCATACCAAGGTTTCTTGCCGTTGCAACTGCCCCTGATGCAAGGCCCCTTTTTTCCAGGGGAGTTGAGTTCATGGCAGCAGTATTATTGGGTGAGATAAATAGTGCAGTACCGGTTCCTGCAAGAGCAAGGCGCAGGAGTACCGGGAATAACCCTGCAGAGTCATTGATAAAGAGGAATGATGTAAGGGAAATTGCAAGAAAGGACATACCAACGGTGCAAAGCATTCTTGAACCGATTTTATCATACATTAATCCTGCAAAAGGGCTGAAAAAAAACAGAAATATAAATGGTGTGATCATGATAAAGCCTGTGGCAGATGCAGAGTAGGCACAAGGGTATGTAAGATAAAATGGCATTAAAAATATGATTGTGAAAAGGGATGCAAAAAGTATTGCAGATGTAATAACCGGGAAGAGAAAGAGCCTTATCCTCAGCAGACCAGGGTCAAAGAGGGGAAAATCTGTGCTGGTCTCGGTTTTAATAAATAATAAAAGGGAAATAAGAAAGATAAAGAACAGAGAGGTTGATTTTATACTTAATAATTCCCACTTGCCAAGGTGTGTAAGGGCAATGATAAATGAGCATATACTGATTATGAGAAAAAAACTTCCCTTTTTGTCAAGGGGTTCATTATTGCCTGTGTCAGCACTGGTGCCGGTGAGTATATGAAAACCTGTAAAGAGTGCAATAATACCAAAGGGTATATTAATATAGAAGATTGAGCGCCATGAAAAAAGATCAAGGAGTATTCCGCCTGCAACCGGCCCGGCTGTGAGCCCTGCGGCAACAATGGTTCCCATCATACCTAAAGCTCTGCCCCTTTCTCCTGGCGGGAAAGCATCGATAATCATTGCAGGTGAGCATGCCATTAACATTGATGCTCCAAGTCCCTGGAGGATCCTTGACAGTATCAGGACAAGGCATGTCGGGGCAATACTGCAGAAAAATGAGCCCAGGGTGAAGATGAGAAACCCGTATATGTATATGATTTTTCTGCCCCTGGTGTCACTGAGTCTGCCAAAAAAAAGAAGCAGTGCTGAAACCGTCACAAGATAGGAAAGTATAACCCACTGGACAATATCCATCCTTGTGTGAAAATCTTCCATAATATATGGCAGTGCAACATTTACAATGCTTGAGTCCAGAGTGGACATGAATATTGCCGTGGCAACAAGAAGAAATACAATCCATCTGTTGTAAGGTTTGTTATTTGTGGTGTTATTGTCCATTGCCCCCTTTATACCATAAAAAAATTGTGATATAAATTTTTCTTTAAAAGCATTTTTATTAAAGGAGAAAACCATGGCAAAGGAAAATGATCTTGTATTGATTTATGTTGAAGAGTCTCCTGTAACTTTTGCCAGGATAGAAGGTATTAAGGCTGATGCCAAAAAAGACTGGTACCATATGAAACTTCTCATGCTCCAGCTGCCCCTGCAGGTTGTGACCTGGATATTAAAAAATGATTATATTAATGGTGAAGAATTTACCATGGGCGGTAAAAAAATGCGCATTGAGCTGGTTGAATCTCCAGGAGAGGATGTTTTATTAAGTGAGATCCCTTTTTCTGATCAAAAAGCTGATAATATAGATGCTGATAAGCCTGAAAAGGGCAAAATCATCTCATTTGATGATGCAAAAAGGTTAAAAAAACAGGATAAAAAGGGCACTGATAAAGAACAATAGCCCATGGGAAAATGCCATGTAAAAACCAGTAAGATGGAAAACCATGAAAAAAAATATATCATATCTGCCTCAAGGCGCACTGATATCCCTGCGTTCTATCTTGACTGGTTCATGGAGGGGATACAGGCAGGCTCCTTTGAAGTAATAAACCCCTATAACAGAGTGAAAAGAATCATTGATATAAGCCCTGAAAAGGTGCACTCCATTGTTTTCTGGTCAAAGAATTATGGGCCTTTTCTTGGGTCAGGTGCCCATGATAAACTTATTAAACTTGGTTATAATCTCTTTTTTCATTTTAGTATAAATTCGGAAAATTCCGTGCTGGAACCAGGTGTTCCTTCTTTGAAAATAAGGCTTGATCAGCTTGAGGAGCTCTCCGGAATAAATAGTCCGGAAAATATTGTCTGGAGATTTGATCCTGTCTGTTATTATATGGTAAAAGACGGTGTTCCCGGGGGCGGCAGTGTAAAAAATAACCTTTCTGATTTTTCAAAGATTGCTGAAAAAGCTTCCCGGTGCGGTGTGACAAAGGCCATTACAAGTTTTGTCGATCCTTACAAAAAGATCAATACCAGGATCAATTATCTGCAGAAACAGGGCAGTGATATTGTTAAGATAGTGGATATAGATTCCGGAAAAAAGGTCAGGATTTTAAAAAGAATGGCAAAGCTGCTTAAAAGCAAGGGCATATCCCTTGATCTGTGCTGTGAAAAAGAGCTTTTTTCCCACCCTGGTATGCCAGGGCAAAACAGTATTGGTCAAAGTGCCTGTATATCAGGCAGACAATTATCTGATCTCTTTAAAGGAAATCCTGTAACTCAACGGGACTACGGACAAAGGGCAAAACAGGGCTGCCTTTGCACAAAGTCCATTGACATAGGCTCCTATGAACAGCACCCATGTTTTCATAATTGTATTTTCTGCTATGCAAACCCTGCCATTGATCAAAAAATAAAGAAAAGAGAGGTTGCAACTTAAGATTCATGAAAATAGGGAGTCTTGAAATTAAAGGCATAGCTCTGCTTGCACCCCTTGCAGGCATAACAAACCTTCCCTTCAGGCAAATGGTAAAAGAGTGCGGGTGTGCCCTTGTGTGTTCGGAAATGGTCAGTGCCAAGGGGATTGTGTATAATTCAGAAAAAACATTTAAGCTTCTGGATTCAAAAAAAGAAGAAAAACCTTTATCTGTACAGATTTTCGGCTCATGCCCCCATGCAATGCAAAGGGCTGCCATGTTTATTCAGAACCAGGGACGGGCAGATATAATTGATATAAATTTTGGATGCAGTGTAAAAAAAGTTGTGAAAACCGGTGCCGGTGCAGCCCTTATGAAGGATTATAAAAATGCGGAAAATGTTATCAGGGCAGTGAAAGATGCGGTGGCACTCCCCATGACAATAAAGATCAGGTCTGGCTGGGATGCTTCGGGGAAAGACGCTTTTAAAATAGCAGAAATAGCGGAAAAATGCGGCGTTAACGGCATTATCCTGCACCCCAGAACCGCAGGCCAGGGTTTCAGAGGCAGGGCAGACTGGAGCCTTATTAAGAAGTTAAAGGAACAAGTTGCCATCCCTGTTATTGGTAATGGCGATATTCACAATGCAGAGCAGGGTCTCAGAATGCTGGAAGAGACAGGGTGTGATGCTGTCATGGTTGGCAGAGCTGCCCTGGGCAATCCATTTATTTTTTCCCGGATACAGGCTCTGTATGAAACAGGAGAACACCGCAAAATAAGCTGCAATGACATATTCATGGCCATGGCCAGGCTCATAAACTATTACCATGATTATTATGGGGATAAGCATGCCGCAAGAATGCTCAGGGGCAGGCTTGCATGGTTTGTCAAGGGGCTGCCCGGAGCAGTTGTGTTCCGTAAAGATCTGTCCCGGATCAGCTCCTGTGCCCAGGCAGGGGAATTGACGAGCGAATTTTATAAAACTATTACATCGAAAGGGTATCATTCTTTCTTATAAAGGGCGGAAGCTGTGGAACTTATGCCTCCCCTGGGCGTAAATTCGCCAATAACTTCCATTTCCAGAGGTTTTACGACTTCAACAAGGTCGTCTAAAATTTTATTTACAACATGTTCATAAAAAATTCCAGCATTTCTATATTGAAGAAGATAAAATTTTAAAGATTTAAGTTCAATTATTTTTTTGTCGGGCCGGTATTTGATTATGATGCACCCATTGTCCGGAAGCCCTGTCATAGGGCATACAGAAGTGTATTCAGGTTGCTTTATTGTGATATCAATGCTCCTTTTTGATGCATAACCGTAGTCAATTGGATCAAGAATTTCTTTTTTTATGGTATCTATGTCTGTTATTGTGTAATTCGTTTCGTATTTATCATTAAATTTCATTTTTTTTTACCTTTCAAGTCTGATTGTTTTTATTCATGGAATGATGTATAGCATAACTATACAAGGGTTTCAATAGTTTTTTCAGCTTCCGTACTGAGAGCGAAAACAGTATATTCTCGTAAAAAAATACAAAATAAAAAAAAAATCGTAAAAAAGACTTGACAAACACCCGGATTTTTAAGATAAATATTTAAATTTTATAAGTGTATATTAAATTTAAAGCTGAATGGTATATAAATATTTTTTGCTGTTTATTATGCCAATTAAAACCATAAGGAGAAATAATCCATGAATGATTTTCTAAAGAACCTGCGATCAGCCCAGGCCGATAAGCAGCGTTCAGGCAAAAAACGAAAAAACTATGACACTTCTTATCATTATGCAGCCCAATCCCAGCAGCCCAGATTTCCATCCTTTACTGCCGGCGCCAGAAATCCAAGGCACCCCGGCGTGCACAACCGTAAGCGTGAGATCGATGAAATGCCCATGCCTCAGAATGATCCGGCAATGTCACTCCTTGCCGATGCCGTGGACAATCTCTCTTCCATGGTTGATGTGCTTGCAAAGAATCAGGAATATCTGATTGCGGTCCAGGAAAAAGCAAATGATACACTTGACCGTCAGGCAAGTGCCATTGAGGAGATAGTTGCCTATTTGAGTTTTGTAACCGATGGTTACCCTGAAGAGTCCTTTGAAAAAGAAGAGGTGTATGTTGAACCTGCGCCTGCACCAAGAAAGGCAAAATCCCAGAGAAAAGTTAAAGCAAAGGCAAAAAAAGAGACACCTGCAGCACCGGAACGAAAAGTTCTCAAGAGAAAAAAAGGTGATGAGAAATCAATTGGAGTTGTTGCAGCCAAATCTCCTGATAACAAACTCTTGAGCCGTGAGGCTGTCATGGATATAATCTATGGCATGCGTGAAAAGGGTGCAACCTATGATGAAGTTGCAAATCAATTAATATCCCTTGGTCAGCCTACTTTTTCAGGGCGTGGTGAGTGGCATGCCCAGACAATACACAGACTTTGTACTAAAAAATAGTACCTGCTCTTAACTGACACTGTCTGACCTTTAAAAAGAGCATGGAGCATTG
Source organism: uncultured Desulfobacterales bacterium (assembly GCA_964593725.1). GTDB lineage: Bacteria > Desulfobacterota > Desulfobacteria > Desulfobacterales > Desulfobacteraceae > JAIOSM01. The sequence goes on along the minus strand of CAZQJS010000006.1, from coordinate 76,784 downwards.
TGGAAAACCACTGCTCTACGCTCTTTTTATTTTTGTGTAAGGGAATTCATATATTCCAGCCATTCAGCTGGCAGGAGCTGTTTCTTTTTTGTGTTGCACTCTTTGCAGCATGGTACTACATTGGATTTTTCAGTTTTACCTCCCCGGGCAATGGGTATGACATGATCCATTGTAAGCTCTCCCGGAGCAAATTTGTTATTGCAGTAATGACAGATACCAGAGGAACGTTTTCTTTTCCACCACTGGCTGTTTCTTAGGACTCTTGCCTTGTGCTTCTCTTTTTTTGAGAAAGTCTCACTGTCATAAAAATCAAAATCATTCATGGTTGTTTCAGTAGCCAAATTCAGTGAGATGTCTTTCATTTCTCATCCAGTCTTTGGTTACCCTTACAAATAGTTCCAGAAATATTTTTGTGCCAGTCATTTTTTCAATATCAATTCGCGCTTTTTCACCTATTTTTCTTATCATCGCACCTTTTTTCCCCAAAATGATACCTTTTTGGGAATTACGATTTACATGTATGGTGGCATGGATGTGGATAATTTTTTTCTTCAGTTTAAATGCATCAACTGTTACAGCTGTGGAATAGGGTATTTCCATGCCAGTCAGCCTGAAGATTTTTTCACGAATAAGCTCCTGGACAAGAAATCGCTCTGAAACATCTGTAAATACATCGCCCGGGAAAAGTCCAGGGCCGGGGGGCAGAAGTTTTTCAGTTTCTTCAAGGAGTTTATCGACCTGAATCCCTTTTTTTGCAGAAACAGGCACCACAGTTGCAAAATCAAACATTGATCCTGATTGTTCAATCATAGGCAGAAGTTCTGTCTTTTTAATAAGATCGATCTTGTTCAGTACAAGAATCACCTCTTTTTTTTCCAAAAGCAGCTGCCGGATAATCATATCTTCTGCATCTTTGTCTTTTTTTGAAGAGACATCCTGCATGAATATCACAAGATCAACCTCTTTGACTGCTCCCACTGCCATGGCAACAATCTTTTTATTTAAAAGGCCTGATGGTTTATGGATTCCGGGGGTGTCAAGGAATATGATCTGGGATTCAGGTCTGTTGCAGATCCCGAGAATCCTGTTCCGTGTAGTCTGGGGTTTTTTGGAGGTGATTGCAATCTTTTGACCCAGAATTCCATTAAGAAGGGTGGATTTACCTGCATTGGGCGCACCTATGATTGCAACAAAGCCGCATCTGAATTTTTTTTTATCATTCATATCTGATTTGTTATGTACTCTATTTTTTTTAATAATATCTCCTTGCCAAGTCTGGATTTTGCTGAAAAAAGGATTAAATCGTTTTTATCTATTCCATCAACATGGTCTGAATTGTTAACGGGTAATTTTTTTAATGAAACTGCAACAGCTTTCTGCTGCTTTGGCTTTGAGAGTTTGTCCGCCTTGGTAAATACAATCACAACATTTATCCTTCTTTGTTTGAGCCATTCAATCAGTTCAAGTTCCTCCTTTTCAGGACCTCTCCTGATATCGATTAAAAGCACGAGTCCCAGGAGATTTCTGCGCGTGGCAAGGTATAACTCTATCATTTTTCCCCAGGTTTTGCGGATTTTTTTTGATACCTTTGCATAGCCGTATCCAGGCAGATCAACAAAGGATATATTGTTATTGATTATAAAAAAATTAATAAGCTGGGTCATTCCAGGTTTGGAGCTTGTTTTAACAAGTTTTTTCCGGTTTACAAGGGTGTTGATCAATGATGATTTTCCAACATTTGACCTGCCTGCAAAGGCAATTTCAGGAAAGACAGGCTCGGTATACTGGGACGGTTTAACCGCACTTTTAATGAATTCAGCACTTTTAATAATCATCTTAATTTTGATCTGAAATAGGTTTCCAGGCGATCAAGCCCGGTTTTAATGTTTTCAAGGGAGTTTGCATAGGATAATCTTAAATATCCCTCTCCATTGGCTCCAAAGCCTATGCCGGGAGTGACTCCCACATGGGCTTTTTCAAGAATGTCAAGGGCAAGGCCAAAGGAGTCACTGGATATATGTTTTACATTGACAAAGGCGTAAAATGCACCTGTGGGTTCAACAGGAATCCCAAGATTCATCTTTTTAAGCCTGTTGATCATATATACTCTCCTCTCATTATACTGCTTATTCATGTATGCTGTATCTTTTTCAGCATATTTAAGAACTTTTGTACCGGCAATCTGGGCCGGGGCATTGGCGCAGATAAAAAAATTCTGGTGGAGTATCTGTAAAGGGCGCATGAATTTTTCAGGGGCTATAAGGTAGCCAAGTCTCAAGCCTGTCATGGCATATAGTTTTGAAAAGCCGTTAAAGACAAAAGCCTTGTCTGTAAACTCAAGTATTGAGTGCTCTTTTCCATCATAGACAAGCCCGTGGTATATTTCATCGGAAATAATATAAATGTCTTTTTCCCTGGCAACGGCGGATATCTCCTGCATTCTTTTTTTCCCCATAATATTGCCTGTGGGGTTGGATGGTGAATTTATCAGGACCGCCTTTGTTTTCGGGCTTATCTTCTCTTCTATTGCATGGGGTGTGTATTGGAAACCTTCATTCTCATGGACCGGAACAGTTACAGGAACAGCTCCTGAAAATTTGATGAAATTGGGATAGCATGCATAATGGGGGTCTGAAATAATAATTTCATCCCCGGGGTTCACAAGAACGGAAAAAAGGAGAAGCATGGCCGGAGATGTTCCGGATGTGACAAGGATATTATCAGGGTGTACAATGGTGTTATATTTATCCCTGTGCCACAGGGAAATCGCTTTTCTGAGTCTGATATCTCCAAGACTGTGGGTATAGCTTGTTTCATTGTTGTCAAAGGCTTCCAGAGTGGCATCCCTGACACAGGCAGGTGTGTTAAAGTCAGGTTCACCTATCTCAAGATGGATGACATCTATGCCCCTGGACTCCATCTTGTGAATTTTTTCCATAACCTCCATGACCATGAAGGGTGTTATGGATTCACACCTTTTTGCAATATCTGTTTTTCCCATTATAAAACCTTGTTTAAAGAATATTCTATTATGCCTTCGGCCCCCTCTTTCAGAAGCTTTGGTATCAGCCCTCTTACCTCATTGACATCAACAACCGTTTCCACGGAGTAATAGCTTGATTTATAGAGGGATGCAATGGTGGGGGCATTCAGGCTTGGAAGAAGACCTATGATCCTGTCCAGTAAGTTTTCCGGGATGTTCATTTTTATGCAGACAAGTTTTTCTGCCACCAGGGCACTTTGGAGCAGCATGGCAATCTGCTGGATCTTTTCCCTTTTGACAGGGTTTTCCCAGGCCTGTTTATTGGCAATGAACTGGGTATTGGTCTGCATTATTTCATGGATTACCTTGAGATTATGTGCCCTTATTGTGCTTTCTGTTTCCGTGATCTCCACAATTGCATCGGCAAGTCCTGAAACAATTTTTGCCTCGGTTGCACCCCAGGAAAATTTGATATTTACATTAATGCCCTGTTCCTTGAAAAACCGTTTTGTAAATTTTACAAGTTCAGTTGAGATGGTTTTCCCCTCAAGATCTTTCAGAGAATTGATGGGGGAGTCCCCAGCCACGGCGATCACCCACCTTGCAGGCCTGGCACTGGTCTTTGAATATATAAGGTCACTGACAACATGGACGTCTGATTCATGCTCTGCTATCCAGTCTTTTCCTGTGAGGCCGGCATCAATTATGCCGCTTTCAACATTGATGGACATCTCCTGGGCGCGGCACAATGCACATTCAATGGAATCATCATTAATATCCGGGAAGTAACTTCGACCGTTTACATTTATTTTCCAGCCCGACCGTTTAAAGAGTGATATGGTTGCATCCTGAAGGCTTCCCTTGGGAAGGCCGAGTTTAAGTATTTTTTCCATTATTGATATATACCTCTATTTATATACTTCATCTGGATTAAAGATCCTTTTTTCCACAGCTTTAAATGATCCATTATTATCTGTTTTTTTGAAAAAGCAGCTTTTAAATCCCATGTGGCAGGCAGCTCCGCCTTTCTGGTCAACTTTTATCAGGATGGTGTCATTGTCACAATCCAGCCTGATCTCCTTTATAAACTGCATATTACCTGAAGTTTCCCCTTTTTTCCAGAGTTTACCCCGTGACCTGCTGAAGTAAGTTGCCCTGCCTGATTTCAATGTCTCTTCAAAGGCATCCCTGTTCATGTATGCAAGCATCAGGACCTCGTTTGTCCCATACTCCTGGGTGATAACAGGGATAAGCCCGTTCCCTTTTTTAAAATCAGGCTGCCATGAGTTGTCATTTTCAGGCCCTTGTTCTGCCATGGTCGGAATCTCCCTGTGTATTTAAAGTAAAATAAAACCTGTACATTTATCGTTTTTATCCTGGTTTGTCAATTATTTTTCTTTATCATTTAAATCAAGGTTAAATATCTGCCTTGCAGCATTCAGATAGAAAGAGTTTTCCCTGTGGGCCCCGGGCTCCTTTAAAAACCGTATGGGATCATGCATAATCCTGCTTGCTATTGCCTTGGCCATTCTTTTTACGGCATCGGCATCTTTTCTGGAAAGATGATTAAGTGTCAGAAGGGTTTTCTCTGTTTCAATTTCAGTGATTCTCTCTATTTTTTCCTTTACTGCTTTAATGGTTGGTACAACTTCAAGCTCTTTGAGCCATTTTTTAAATTTTATTACAGCCTCTTCAATGAGCCTGTCAGCTTTGATGGTCTCCTGTTCCCTTTTGCCTATATTCTCATTTACAATGTTTTGAAGATCATCAATATCATAGAGGTATATGTTGTCCAGGCGGTTTACATCCGGGTCTATGTCCCGGGGCAGTGCAATGTCAATGAAAAAAAGAGGCTGGTTCTTCCGGGTGCGCATTACTTTTTTAACCTGGTCCATGGTCAGGATATACTGGGATGCGCCAGTGGAGCTTACAACAATATCAACCTTCCCCAGCATCTGGTCCATCTCTTCAAACTTCACTGCCTGACCTTTAAATTTTTCAGCAAGGTTAACTGCATTTTCAAAGGTTCTGTTGGCAATTATGATCGTTTTAACACCATGGGATAAAAGGTGTTCCACTGCAAGTTCCGCCATTTCCCCTGCTCCCAGGAGCATTACGCTTTTTGTGGAAAGATCGCTGAATATTTTTCCTGCAAGTTCTATGGCAGCATAACTTATTGAGACAGCATTGTCACCGATCCCGGTCTCTTTTCTGACCTTTTTTGCAATGCTGAAGGTCTTGTGTAAAAGCCTGTTTAAGATGACACCTGATGAGTTGAGTGTAGTTGCTGTCCTGAATGCTGCTTTTACCTGGCCGAGAATCTGGGGTTCACCAATTACCATTGAGTCAAGGCTTGATGCAACCTTGAAAAGGTGTGTTATTGCTTCATGATCTTTATAGACATAAAGGGCATTTTCAAATCCTGCAAGGTCGATATCTTTAAATTCAGCCAGGAATCTTTTTATTGTTTCAACATCATCTTTTTGTTCCGGGATGAATAATACTTCTGTTCTATTACAGGTGGAAAAAAGAAATACTTCTCTTATGTTTTTATGTTTTTTAAGTTTTTCAAGGGCTTTTACTGTCTCATCATCTGAAAAAGCAAGACACTCCCTTAACTCAACCGAAGCTGTTTTGTGATTTGCACCGATTAATATTATTTCAGGCACTCTGTTTGTAATTGTCATATTGTAATTGTCTAAACTTAAATTATCATAATATTATTTTGTAAAAATCTGATGATGGCTTCCGATCAAGAGATTAACCCCGAGAAATGTAAAAAGGAGTGCTGCAAAACCAATTATGGTCATTATGGCAGACTTTTTTCCCTGCCAGCCTGAAACCAGTCTGCAATGGAGAAGTGCCGCATAAAAAAGCCAGGTTGCAATGGACCATATCTCCTTTGGGTCTCCGCTCCAGAAGTTGCCCCATGCTGATTTTGCATATATAAAGCCTGTAACCAGACCAAAGGTTAACATTGTAAATCCGGTGATAATACACAGATAGCTTGTATTATCCAGCAGATCAAGGGAAGGAAGCCTTTTAAAGAAAAATCCTGTTTTCTTACCCTTAATGCCCTTTTCCTGGATAAGGTATAAAATTCCTGCACCGCATGCCAGGGCAAGGGCGGCTTCACCAAGGAAGATAAGGCTTATATGGGAGATAAGCCATATATTTCGAACAGCTGTGATATCTTTAACAGATGATGCAGGAACAGCAAGGGAAGAAGCTATAATTAATGATATAAGGGGTGTTGCAAAAACCCCCAGTATTTTTAATTTTGAACGGAATCTGAAATAGATAAAAGCTGCACAAAGGGCTAACCCTGCAATGGAAAGATTCTGTCCCATATTGTCAGCAGGAACTCTTCCATTTACAACCGTGTCCGTGACAATGGACAAAAAATGAAGAATTCCTCCTGCTGCAGCTGAGACCAGGGCATATTTTTCTATTTTTTCTTTTTGTTTAAAAAGGAAAAGAATATACCCTGTCGTACTTGTAAAATAGAGAAAAGCAGCAAAGTAGAGGAGCATGGCTGCGTTTTCAACACCCTGGGTTGTCATCTGGCATCTCCTGGAACAAGGTTTTCATAAGTATAATTTTTGCCAAGCAGTTTTTCGAGAATTAAATCTGCTTTTATCTGGTCTTTATTCCTGATTGCCTGGAGCAGGTCGCTTTGGATAAGCTGTTTAAATATAATTCTATGCTCATCCGGTGCATGGTTCTGTAAAAGCAGCCTTTTCCTGATTGCACCCATTAAAACAAGGAATTGGCCATACTCTCTGCCAAATTGGCCATCAAGATCCTGCCGGATTTTTTTTGCCAGGGCAGGGCTTTTACCGGATGTTGAAATGGTTATCATAAGATCACCTCTGTCAATGATCGAAGGCAGGATAAAATCACTTTTACCGGGCAGATCAGCAATATTGCACAAGATCCCTTTTTTTTCTGCATGGCAGCTGATTTTCCGGTTCAGGCGGGCATTGTCAGTGGCCCCGATAACAAGGAAGATATTTTCAAGATCATCTTTTTCATACTCTTTTTCCACAAGAATTGCACCCATGGCTTTAATATCTTTAAATTCTGTTGAAAATTCCATGCTTACAATGGTTGTTGCAGCACCTGCTTTAAGCAGTGTCAGAGCCTTTCTCGCTCCGACTGAACCCCCGCCCACAACAAGGCATTTTTTATTTCTAATATCTATGTTAACAGGATAATATTTCATATATTTCTTAAATCAGCAGTTGATCAAAAATATAATATATATAATAAATTCCAACTATTTTCAATCCTTGGGGAAAAACCGGCAATATGGTTTGTATGGTACTGAAACTGTTTTTAAGGGCTATAAAGTTTAAGCTCTTTCTTGACAAAAGGTTAAAAAGCATTTACTAATCTGTTATCCTTTGCAAAACAATGGTTTAGTTTAATTTAGGAGTACCAATGCAATTCATGGAAAAAGTTGTAACTTTTATTGAAAAACTCAATGGGAAAATCGGGTATATTGTAAGCTTAATCTGTACATTAATGGTTTTAACAGTTTTTTACGATACCATCATGAGATACGCTTTTAACAAGGGAAGCGTAGCACTGCAGGAACTTGAGTGGCATCTCTTTGCAGTGGTGTTCCTCATTGGAGCAGCCTATACTTTCAGGGAAGATGGTCATGTAAGGGTTGATATCCTGTATATGAGCTTTAGTGATAAGACCAAAGCATGGATAGATTTCTGCGGGACATTTATTTTTTTAATCCCCTTTGCAATAATGGTTATTTTATCGTCCAAAACCTTTATTATTAATTCATGGCATGTCAGAGAAGTCTCTCCTGATCCCGGAGGGCTTCCTGCAAGATACCTTTTAAAGGCAATGATCCCGTTGGGTTTTTCACTTTTAATTATCCAGGGAATTGCCGAGGCATTAAAAAATTTCATGGTTATTGTGGGATATAAGAAAAAAAAGGAAAAAAAGTAATGGAGTTTATCCAGGAGTTTATGCCTCTGATAATGTTCACAGCAGTGTTTGGTCTTTTGCTGCTGGGCTATCCGGTTGCTTTCACCATTGGAGGTGTGTCGTTATTTTTCGGGTTGTGGGGATTTGGCCCGGATTTCTTTAATCTCATGCCGCTTCGTATATGGGGGACCATGAAAAACTTTGCACTCATGGCTGTTCCTTTATTTATATACATGGGAGTAATGCTTGAAAAGTCAGGACTTGCTGAAGACCTGCTGGAAGCGATGGCTCTTCTCTTTGCCAAAATCAGAGGCGGGCTTGCCATTTCAGTGATATTTGTTGGCGCAATCATGGGAGCATCAACCGGGATTGTTGGGGCTACAGTTGTCACCATGGGACTGTTATCTGTTCCAACCATGTTAAAAAACCGGTATAATAAAAGCCTTACAACAGGTACCATTGCAGCCTCAGGCACCCTTGGACAGATTATTCCACCAAGTATTGTCCTTGTTCTCCTGGGAGATATCATGAATATTTCCATTGGAGACCTCTTTATTGCGGCTGTAATACCAGGATTTATTCTTGTCTTTTTATACATGCTCTATATTGTTATTATTGCCCGTTTAAAGCCGGAATGGGCACCGCCCATTGACCAGGCCTTTCTTGATAAGTTTACAACACAGGAGTTAATGACAAAAATATCCAAAGCCCTTGTGCCGATTTTATTGCTTATGATTGCAGTGCTGGGATCAATTTTTGCCGGGGTTGCATCTCCCACTGAAGCTGCATCCTTTGGCGCTGTCGGAGCAACTCTGCTGACAGTCATGTATGGAAGGTTTAATAAAGGTATAATCAGAGAAGTTGCAACCGCAACCACTAAATTAACCTGCATGGTATTTATTATCCTCATCGGTGCCACAACCCTGGGCCTTGTTTTCAGAGGCCTTAATGGAGATGATCTTGTCCGTGGATTGATAACTTCTCTTCCCTTTGGAAAATTCGGAATCCTTTTTATTGTAATGTCAATTATTTTCATAGCAGGATTCTTCCTTGATTTCATTGAGATTATTTTTATCCATGTACCTGTTCTTGCACCAATAATGGTCAGTCTGGGGGTTGATCCGTTATGGCTTGCAGTCCTGATTGCAGTAAACCTTCAGACCTCTTTTTTGACTCCACCCTTTGGATTTTCATTGTTTTATTTAAAAGGAGTTACTCCTCCGGAGATTAAAACAATGGATATTTATAAGGGGATTATACCCTTTGTGATAATTCAGATTATAGGGCTTATTATTATCTGTGTCTTTCCTGAAACAGTGACCTGGCTGCCAAAAGCTTTATATTGAAATCATGGTGCAGAAAAAAAGGCTGGAAAAAAGTTTTCCAGCCTTAAAAGTCAAATAATAATGTTAGAAATTAAAGATATTTTAATTTCTGGTAGGGCTCTTCAGTTATCTTATTCCATTCAAAGATATTTTTCTGGAAATCCAGGAATGAGTCATATACTTTCCTGCTCATTGGATCTGAAGCAGCAAGCTCTTCCAGAACTTCCCCGGATAATTTTTTCAATGTTTTCAGAACAGGCTCGGGGAAAAGCCTTGGTTCAACATTATGCTCATTAATAAGTGTCTTAAGCGCTGCATTGTTTTTAGCCTCAAATTCAGAAAGCATCCATAAATTACTTCTGTAGGTTGCAGTTTCAACTATTGCCTTAAGATCATCGGGCAGTTTATTCCAGGCATCAAGGTTAACCATTGCTTCCAGAGCAGTTCCAGGTTCATGCCAGCCAGGAGAGTAATAGTATTTGGCAGCTTTATAAAAACCCATTTTAAGATCATGAAAGGGGCCGACCCATTCAGTTGCATCAATAACTCCCCGTTCAAGATTTGTAAATATCTCACCGCCTGCAACATTGATTACATTGCCGCCAGCCTTTGCAAGGACTTTTCCGCCAAGGCCGGGAATTCTCATTTTAAGGCCTTTAAAATCATCCATGGTCTTTATCTCTTTATTGAACCAGCCACCCATTTGCACGCCTGTGTTACCTGCAACAAAGGGCTTTACATTAAACGGTTTATAAGCTTCTTCCCAAAGCGCCATGCCGCCTCCGGAATATATCCATGAGTTTAAGGACTGGGCATTGAATCCAAAGGGAACAGCTGCAAAGAATTGAGCAGCAGGGACTTTGCCTGCCCAGTAATATGATGCTCCATGGCCCATCTGTGCAGTTCCCTGGCTTACGGCATCAAAAACTCCAAGGGGAGGAACAAGCTCACCACCACCGTAAACTTTGATTTTTAATCTGCCGTTACTCATTTCATCCACCCATTTGGAAAGATTGTCAGCTCCTTCGCCAAGCATTGGAAAGTGAGGCGGCCATGTAGTAACCATCTTCCATTCAATAACTTCAGGTTTTGCCGGTGCAGGACTGGCTGCAGCTTTTTCTTTTTTTGCAGCTGGTTTCTGTGCCTCGTTTTTGCAACCGGTGAGCATGCCAATTCCTACTGTTCCAAGGGCAGCAGCCCCGATTCCAACATTTTTAATGAATTTTCGTCTGTTGTCATCTTCCATGCAAAATCTCCTTTTTCACTGTTTGAATTATTTATAATTTCCTACTTTAAACTAACCTGTATTGCCTTTTAAAAGAAGCCTGTCTTTTTATCAGATTAGAGTTTATGATAGGAATATCCATGAAGTCAAGGCAAAAAAACAGAACTATACCGATGAGATTATGAGACCTGTCAGAATAAGGATACCGCCAAGAATATGATATGTCAGAAGGGTCTCGCCAAGAAAGAAAAAGGCTATAACTGAAGTGAATACAGGCAGAAGATACATGAAAATTGAAGCACTGCCAGAGCCTGCTGTTTTGACTCCGAGATTCCATGAGATATAGGATAGAACCGACGGAAAAATACCCAGAAAAAGAAAGATGAAAAATATGGTTGGAGTAAATTCAAAACCGCCAAAGACTTTATACTCCCACAAATAAAAAGGGAAGATGCATAAACTGCCCATGATAATCAGAACGGTTAATAGTGATACCGGATGAATGTCCATCTCTTTTTTCCGCAGTAAAACCGAGTAAATTGCCCAGCTTAAAATTGCAAGAATAATCAAAACATCTCCCGGGTTGAATTTAAATTCTGATAAAACTTCAAAGGAGCCCTTGGCAATAATAGCCAGCATTCCGGCAAGGGAGATTACTGCTCCCCAGGTTTTAAGGATACCAGGCTTTTCCCTGTTAATGGCCCAGGCAAGAATAATCGTTATCCCGGGCATGGTCGCTCCAACCAGGGCAATGTTTGTCGCACTGGTATATCTTGCCCCGATATATAGTATTGAATTATAAGCTGCAACACTGAAAACAGATAAGATAAAAAGGAATTTCAAGTTTGCCTGTATTTTTGAAAAGTCCTTTTTAAGATGGCCAGGAAAAAAGGGCAGAATAACAATAAGAGCGCTTAACCATCTGAAAAAAGAGAGGGCCATGGGCCTGATTTCATAAATAATTCCCCTGGCAATGACAGTATTGATGGCCCAGTTGAACACTGCAAAGGAGAGAAGAGCATAGGCGAGAAGTAATTTTTTTCTGTCTGATCTTATTGTCTGTTTCCTTTTATATAATATCTCTATTGAATCCGGGCAATACCGGTAATATGTGGTCTCTTTGTAATATTATTTCTGAGTTCAAATGTGATGTCATTTTTATCCTGCTTTACTGCCAATAAAGCTTTGCCAGGGATAAAGATCGGCTGCTTAAAGGAAGCTGACACCGAAAAAACCTCTTTTCCAGGAAAATGTTTTTCCATGCCGGCAACAGATCTCGCAAGGCTCCACATGCCATGGGCAATGGCCTTTTTAAATCCAAATAATTTTGCAAAAAAAGATGCAAGGTGGTGGGGGTTATAATCACCTGATACCTTTGCATATTGTCGTCCGATATTTCCGGGTACATCAATGGTCGTAAAGGGAGCAAGGGGTTTGACATCTTTATTTCTCATCTTTTTTTTATATTTTTTACTTTTGCACAGTATTGTTGTAACACCCTGCCATACAAGTTCTGGCCCGCTTTTTATTTCAAGGAGAAATTTAATTTTAAGCCCCTTTGGGTCAATATCTGTTTTATCCAGTCTGAATCTGGTATTAAGGATTTCATCTGGATTTATGCTCCTTGTCTGGGAAATGCTCTGCTCTATATGAATAAGCCCCAGGGGTAAAAGGGGGAAAAAGGGTGATGTGATATACTTTCCAAATTGACCGATAAAAAGGGATTGTAAATAAAGCATGGGAACTGTTTTAATATCCCGGTCAAAGCAGCAGATCTTCCTGAACACGGCAATTTTCTTTGGGTCGAGTTTAATATTATTAAGGGATGAAGAATATTTTGTAAAACAGATCCTGTTTAAGGAGTCAACAGAGGGCCGGAGCAAAGATAGAAAAAGACCTTTTGCAAGAACAACGGGCATAAAGGGATCTTTGCCAAGTACGATTGTCTGCCCGGGTTCCTTAAGTTCAATTGATTCAGGTGTTGACATATTTTAAATTTTTTGACCTGTTTTTTTAAATTTCTTTACCTAAACTGTTATATTTAATCTTAACACATTGTCAAGCATTCAGCTGCTTTAAATTTCCTTGAATATTCCATTTTGATTGTATAATATATCTTTTTATATAATATTTTTTTTGTAATATATTGTTTTTAATATTAAAAATGGCCAGGGAGGTGCAAATGATGCGAAACTGTTTAAAAATTGTATTAATTATATTTGTTTTTCTATCCATGGGTTTTTTTAACTGCCAGGCAGAAGACAAGCTTTATACTGCTTACAATATTTGGAAATGGAGTGGATATAATAATGCATTTATTAATTTCAAGGGTGGAAGAAAGATGATTCCTGCTGGTACTGAAGTCAAAAATCCACCCCTGATTTTTGATAATCAACCCCAAAGCAGTAACCAGCTGTACCCCCAACATGTTTTATTTAAAACCCTGCCTGATAAGAAAAAGCATAGAATGCACTTTATTTTAAGGTTCCATCCGGGGGTAGCTATTCAGGACTATCTGAAAAAAACATTTACACCAAAGTCCTTTGAAGAGTTAACAGCAGGCATGACTGAAACTGAAATAAATGCCATTAAAAACGGTGAGATTGTAGATGGTATGAGTAAGGAGGCTGTACTTGTCAGCTATGGTTATCCCATAGAAAGAGACACTCCGGATCTTGACAATAATACCTGGGTTTATTTTATAAATTCCAGAAGGAGAAAAATAGTTAAATTCAACAGCAGGGGCAGGACAGGCCCTGAAATTGTTAAGACCCAGGACAGCGGTTCAGAATCCGGAAATCAGAACAGTGATGCAAGATTGGAAGAAAAATTGATACTTTTGCAAAAGCTTCTTGACAAGGGTTTAATAACCCAGGAAGAGTATGAAAATAAAAAGGCTGCTCTGCTTGATGAATTATAATTATGTTCATAGTATGTTATGGATAAAAATACAATCATCTGAAGATCATCCGTTACACAGCCTGGGGAAGAATTGTTCTGGTAATTGTTTTACTGGTACTGTTTTGCCTGGCACTTTATGCAAAGCAGATTGGCGGAATACCTTTCAGGAGCTGAGTTGTTTTGGCTGTGTCCTGATTGAACGGTTAATATTAACAAATTATGATTTCATTAAGCTCAAAAAATATTGCAGATCTTAATGCAGTTTCAAGGCTTGCAAACGAGTCAAAGAGTTCGGACAAAATGCGCCGGCGTGTGGTGAACCATGTGCACAGGGCTTTTAAATCAACCTCTACCATATTCTGGCTGACCAATAATGAAAAAATGATGATTGACCCTGTCTGGATGGATATACAGAATCAATTTTTTCTGCCCTATAAATCATACTATTTTAAACAAAATCCATTTGACCCTGTTAATCTGTCCTCCCTTAAAAAGACATCGGTTTCAATGGAACAACTTATTCCTGTATCAGATTTTCACAGGACAGAATACTATAATGATTTCATAAAGCCGCAAAACATACATCGACAGATGGCTGTTTATATTAAGCAGAACGGCAGGCTTAAAGGTGTGCTTGGCATGCACAGGTCATTTAAGAAAAGTTTTGATAAAAAATTTCTATTCATGGGTGACATCATTGCAGGCCAGCTTACAGCTGCATTTGAAAGATTAAGCTTAAAAGAAGAAATAGATAAAACTAAAGATCTGTTCAAAATGATGCATGGTAATAAATCCATTGGAATTATTCTATTGGATGCCACAAGAAAATATATCTTTTCAAATATCAGAGCAGAGCAGGTCTGCTCACGTCTTTTGAAAAAATTTGCCCCATTTGAGTCTTCTGCAAGTTCCAAATGTCTTGTACCAGATATTATCAGTGATGACTGCAGGCTTAATCCAGGCATGCCTTTTTTGTTTAAAGAGAGAGTATTATCAGTGAGCCTATGCGAAAGTTATCGTGTCAAATGCCATTTTCTGGATAAAGAGACATCTGGAAGCACCATGGATTTTTTTGTTGTCACCCTGGAGGATGAGTGTAATTGCCTTGATATCAATGCGGTATTTCTGGAAGATAAGTATAATTTAACAAAAAGAGAGATCGAGATAGTTTCATATATACATAAAGGATACACAAATCTTGAAATTGCCAATGATCTGTTTATAAGTGAAGGAACAGTCAAAAATCATTTAAAAAACATTTTTGCCAAAACCTCGGCCAGAAACAGAACTCATTTGATTCATAAGATCATGATGGGCATCTGATATCCAGGATATGATAGTCAATGCTACTGCCTGGATGTTATGAACACTTTCTAATTCCGGCTTGTTCAGGTTGTTCAAATAAAAAGGATTGAAAATTTATGACTCCCTGCATTAATATTGTTAACAAGGCAGGTATATTTTATAAAGTTCATGAGTATCATCATGAACCATCGGCAAAATCATATGGTGTTGAAGCAGCCGGAAAGATGGGAGTATCACAGAACCGGGTGTTTAAGACCCTGGTGGTGAATCTTGATGGAAAGGAACTTGGTGTCGGAATAGTCCCTGTATCAGCCATGCTTAATATGAAACGCATTGCAAAGGCAATGGGAACAAAAAGGGCTCAAATGGCAGAATCTTCAGATGTGAAAAGGGCAACAGGCTATGTTTTAGGCGGTGTAAGCCCTCTGGGACAAAAAAATAAGCTTAAAACTATAATTGATTCTTCTGCCCGTAAATACAGCACAATATTTGTCAGTGCAGGCCGCAGAGGAGTTGAAATTGAATTAAAACCACAGGATTTAAAGGAACTTACTAAAGGGGAATTTGCAGAAATATGTAAATAAGAATTATGAATATTTTGATTACAGGTGCTGCAGGGAATTTGGGCAGCCTGGCTGCTTTACATATATTGAATCAGGAAAAAGACCTGAACCTTATTTTGATGCAGCACAAAAAAGAGATATTGCCAGAATTAAGACAAAGTAAAAGGGTTGAGGTGAGAAATGCAGACCTTGCCTGCCCTGATACTTTGTATGCCTGTCTTGATGGTGCAGATATAATTGTGCATTTTGCAGGAGTGTTGTTTAAAGCAAATCCGGAAAAATTCCTCTTTGAAACTAATATTAAGTATTTTAAAAATCTTGTCTCAGTTGCAAAGCGTAAACAGATAAAAAAGATCATATTAATAAGTTTTCCCCATGTTGAAGGCGCATCTTCAAGAAAACAGCCTGCAAAGGGAACCCTTGACGGCAAACCTCTGTCCATACATGCAAAGACAAGACTTGAAGAGGAGAGATATCTTTTTCAGGAGGTTGAAAATCCGGTTTGTCTCAGGGTTTCAATGGTGTATGGAAAAGGTGTTCTCATGGTTGATGCAGCAGAATGGTTTGCAAAGAGGCACATGCTCGGTGTCTGGAAA
Organism: uncultured Desulfobacterales bacterium; assembly: GCA_964593725.1. Lineage (GTDB taxonomy): Bacteria > Desulfobacterota > Desulfobacteria > Desulfobacterales > Desulfobacteraceae > JAIOSM01. Next base: position 60,936 of record CAZQJS010000006.1, on the reverse strand, counting down.
AAACAGACTGAAATTCATCTGATTTCCAAAACTGATTTTGTAAGGGCTGTTGTTGCTGCAATCAGGAAAGAGAGTGCCAGGGGCATTTACCATGTGGGTGATGAGGGTGATGATACATTGCAGTCATTTCTTGAATTTGCCTGTGGTGTATGGGGATGTGGAAAACCATGGAATATGCCGTTATGGCTCATCTATTCAGCAGCAAAAGTATTTGAGTTCATATCAGCAGTATTTGGTGTTAAAAGTCCATTGACAAAGGATTTCATTGATATTGGGCGGGTGTCCTATTATGGTGATACTTCCCGTTTCAGGTCTGAACTTGTGCCGGAGTTGAAATATCCCACAATTTATGAAGGTATCAAAGAGATGAAAATGTAATTTTTGAATATAGCTCTTCTGCCAATCTTTCCATCCTGCCTTTCACCTGTTTTTACCCTGGAATAATTAATTTTTTAGTGGAAAAATATGCTGAAACACCGGATATGATATGTGCAAGAACGCATGCTGCAAATATTCCTTTCAGACCAAACAGTTTTGAACCTGCAAATGCCATTGGAATGAGAAGAATTACCATTTGAAACATAATGAGCATAAAAGCGTATAAAGGTTTGTTAATGGCATTAAAACAGGAACCTGCAATTTTAATCACACCATTTGCACCAAAACTTGCAGAAAGAATTATCAGAAAAAGCTGTGTTTTCAGGATCACCTCCTGGTTGTCAGTAAAGATGGAGGCAATGGGTTTTGCAAGAAAAATCAGCAAAACCATGACAATAAATCCATAGATAAAGGCAAAGTTAAAACTTAAATAGATGGCTTTAATGATCCGGTCATATTTTTTTGCTCCGTAGTTTTGACCTGTAAAGGGACCCATAATGACGGAAAGAGCCATTAATACAGCAAGAAAAAACATTTCAATCCTTGATGTCACTCCAAAGGCTGCAACTGCATTTTTCCCATAATCTGCAACCAGCATGGTCAGCACTGCAAGGGTGACAGGTGATATGAGATTTGTAAAAGATGTCGGGACTGCCACATAAAGTATTTTGCCCCATGACTTAAACAGCATTTTTAATGAAGGCAGTTTAAAGGCTATTAATCTTTCTCTTTTATGCAGTATATAAAAGGCAAAAACCATTACACATGCCCTTGCAATAAGGGTGGCAATAGCTGCACCCTTAAGTTCAAGCCTTGGGAATGGACCAATGCCGAATATTAATAAAGGGTCCATGATCATATTTACAACCACGGCAACCATCATAATAATTGCAGGCGATTTTGTGTCCCCGGTTGACCTGATAACATGGTTGCTTACCATGGGAATGACAATAAAGGGTACACCTGTGTACCATATGACCATATAGTCCCTGATTAAAGGTATCAGTTCCTGTTTTGCCCCTAGTAACCGGAACAGTGGATTGATGGTTAAAAGCCCTGGAATAACCAGGAAAATAACAATGATAAAGGCAAGGATCAAAACATCGGTTGTGTATTGTTTGACCCGGTCCATATTTCCATTTCCGATTTCCCGTGCAATGACAGATGAAGCACCTATTCCAAGTCCCATGGCTATGCTCATGACAATCATTACAACAGGGAATGTAAAGCTGATGGCAGCAAGCTCATCAACCCCAAGAATACCTACAAAACAGGTGTCTACAAGATTAAAAAAGATCATTCCAAATATGCCCATGAGCATGGGCAGGGTCATTTTAAAAAGAGTTTTCCCAATATCACCTGTAATGAGCTTTGCTTTTGATTTTTTCCCCATGGGCACACTGTTATCCTTATCAGTATATTTAAAACAAGTTGGAAAATATGGTTTGGAATATAACATTGCCTGTAATTAATATCAATAGTATTTTATAATAAAATTAAATAGTTATATCATTGACAACCTTTAATATTATTGATATGATAATTACCGGAATTACGATATTGTCTCTGTTAATCTGAAGAAAAAACATATGGAAGGCAGGCAATGCTGATCGATTTTCATACCCATATCTTTCCTGAAAAAGTACAAAAAAACCGGGAAGAGTTCTTTGCAGGAGAACCTGAATTTAAACTGCTCTATGATTCACCAAAGTCTTTAATAGTGGGCGCCGGGGAACTCATTGAAATGATGGACGAGCAGGGGGTTGAACTCTCTGTTATCTTTGGTTTTCCCTGGAGGGATGAGGAGCTTGCAAAGCAGAACAATGATTATATTATTGAATCTGTTGGAAAATATCCTGACAGGCTTAAGGGCTTTGCCTGTTTTGATGTCTCATGGGACGGAGCAGCCCGGGAGACCAGAAGGTGCCTTGACCAGGGCCTTCATGGAGTCGGAGAACTTGCATTTTATCTTTCAGGCATTGATAAAAAGGCAATATCCAGGCTTGCACCTGTTATGGAGGTTTTAAAGGATTCTGGCAATCTTCCCTGTATGGTCCACACCAATGAACCTGTAGGCCATCAATACCCTGGTAAAACTCCTGTTACCCTGGGCCAGATTTATGACCTTGCCATGGCATTTCCCGACAATAAGCTTGTCTTTGCCCATTGGGGCGGAGGTATATTTTTCTATAATGCCATGAAAAGGAATGTTAAGGATGTATTGAAAAATGTCTGGTTTGATACAGCAGCCTCTCCCTATTTATATGACCCTTCAATATACAGACTTGCTGTGGAAGCAGGAATGGTGGATAAAATTCTTCTGGGCACGGATTACCCTCTTCTGAAACCTGCAAGATATCTTAAGGATATTGAACAATCCGGGATTTCAGACACGGATAAAGAGAAAATTCTGAAAGGCAATGCTTATTCCCTGTTATTCCGGAATGGAGATCAGAAAGGGCAGTGAGCAGTTTATTTTTAAAGGAGTGTTTATCCCTTTACCAGGCCAGGGGCAGGGTGATCTTAAAGGTGCTGCCCTTGCCTGGAATGCTTGTTACATCGGCTCTGCCATTGTGATACATGGCTATGTGCTTTACAATGGCAAGGCCAAGACCTGTCCCCCCGGTGTTGCGGCTCCGGGCCTTATCCACCCTGTAAAAACGGTTGAATATTTTTGAAAGATGCTCCTTTGGTATGCCTGTGCCCTGGTCCTTTACCCGGATGACCGCGCAGTTATCCTTTTTATCAGCGCTTATTAATACTTCAGCCTTGTCAGAACTGTATTTGATTGCATTATCAATGAGATTTATCATGGTCTGTTCCATCAAAAGAGGGTCCACCTTTGCGTTGAGTGTATCAGGGAGCTCTTTTTTTATTGTTATTTTTTTCTTTTCGCTCAGGTCTCTGCATTCATTGACCGCTTTATCAATGATTTTTACAATATCATGGGTTTCTAAATTTTCATTGTTATTTTCCATTCTTTCAAGCTGGCTTAAGGATAAAAGGTCATCAATGATTGCAGTCATGCGGATCACATTTTTTTCTATTATGTTTAGAAACTCCATGTCCTTACCGGAATTTTTTCCGCCATCCATATCCATGCTCTGCAATGTTTCAACAAAACCCCGGATGGCGGTCAAGGGGGTTTTTAATTCATGGGAAACATTGGCTGCAAAATCTTTCAGCATGTTTTCCAAAAGTTTTATGCGGGTTATGTCATGGGAGATGATAAGGGTGCCTATGCGTTTGTTGTTTGAATCATACAGCACTGTTGAGTGGATGCTCAGGATATATTTTTTCTCCTTTTCAAGGTTTATGATTTTCTCAACAGGCTCATGGGTTTCAAGGGCCTGTTTAAAAAATTTTTCAAGGGCAAGGTTTCTTGATATCTCATAGATATTGCGCTGTTCCAGCATTGATGCAGGGAAATCAAATATTCCTGCTCCGGCATTATTTATGGTCATTATTCTTTCATTGTTATCAATGGCAATGACCCCTTCTGCCATGCTTGCATATATTGTTTCAAGCTCTGTTTTCCTGTTCTGGACAGCCTTTATCTTATCATCAAGGTTCATGGCCATATTGTTCATGGTTTGTGCGAGGGCTCCAAGCTCCTCTGAATCGGGCACAGCCAGGCGCTGGTGGAGATTCCCCTTTGCAAAATTTTCAGCACCGGATTTCATCTCTTCCAGTGGGCGGGTGATGCGCCGGGAAACATAGAGGCTGATTATGGCAGCCATTACCAGGGTAAATGCAAGGGCCAGGAAAATATTTTTCTGAATGGTTTTTATCTTATTGTCAATGCTGGATATGGAGAGGGATGCCCTGAGGACAGCCAGGATTTGATTGTTCTCCTTAACAGGCAGGGCAATGTACATCATATTTTTGTTAAGTGTGCTTGAATACCGTATGGAAACACCTTTTTCACCCTTCAGGGCAAGCTGTATTTCCGGTCTTGTTTTGTGGTTTTCAAGTTCTTCTGCATTGGCATTGGAATCTGCTATTACCCTGCCCGAGGTTAGAATAATAGTAAATCTTGCATGGGCCCGGGTGCTTATTTCCCTTACCAGGCGATTCAGGCCAGCTGTTTTTTCTTTTCCTGTATTGATAGAGTCCTGAGCAGAAAAGATTATTGGTTTTGATAATTCCTTTTTTGCAAGTTTCAATCTTATGGAAAGATCTTTTTCAACATTTTCAAGAAAGAAATTTTTGAAAAAGACAGAGGAGTACCATGTCACAATTGCAAGGGAGACAAGGGTGATTATCAGAAATGAGGGAAATATCTGCCATATCAGTTTTTTACTTTTAAACATATTTATATCCAATGCCCCTGACGGTTTTTATCCTTTCTCCATAACTGCCAAGTTTTTTGCGAAGTCCCACAACCACAACATCAATACTTCTTTCTGTAACAGCATAGTTTTCCCCGTGGATTGCATCAATGATCTGTCCCCGGGTAAAGACCCAGTCTTTTTTTCTGACAAGCAGGGAAAAAAGATCAAATTCCGAAGGTGTAAGGTCGATGTGCCTGTTATTTAAGGTGATTTCATGCTTGTTATGATCTATTATAAGATCTTTGTCCAGGATGATCTTTTTTGACCTGCTTTCCAGGAGCCTCTGCCGTCTTCTGAATATGTTCCTGACCCTTGCAATGAGTTCTTTTACGCTGAATGGCTTTGAAATATAATCATTTGCGCCCAGTTCAAGGCCTGTTATGATGTCACTTTCATCACCCTTTGCCGTGAGCATGACAATGGGAATATTCTGCTTTGCAGGATCGTTCCTGAGGATCCTTGTGACTTCAAGACCGTCAATACCAGGGAGCATCAGATCAAGTATGATAAGATCCACTCTGTTCTCTTCAACCAGATCCAGGGCCTGCTCCCCTGTTGCCGCAAGCATGGTTTTATATCCCTCCCTTGCAAGATTAAACTTTACAAGTTCAAGGATATCTTCTTCATCATCCACAATAAGTATCTTTTCTTTTGCCATGTTTGTCCTAAATCGAAATTTTTATTTTTTCAGATGTTACCATTTTTATGTACTTTGATGTACTCTTTATTTTTATGGCGTATTATTTCACCTTCCACAAGGTGTATTACCTCTTCTGCTATGTTTGTCGTATGATCCCCGATACGCTCTATATGTCTTGAGATCAGATATCTGTTTATTATATTGCCCACCTGGTCAGGCCTCTTTTTTATGGCTTTTTTCATACTGCCAAAAGCACTGTTTCTCATGAGATTAATCTCTTTATCCATGTCAAGAACCTTGTATGCCGTGTCAATATCTGTTGTTACAAGGGAGTCAAGGCTCATTTTAAACATTCTTGCGGTCTTTTTTGCCATATAGGAGTAGTCATAATCATAACTCAGGGGCATGTCAGTGGATGCTGTGATCAAACGCCGGGAAATATTGCTGCACAGGTCACCAATCCTTTCTAAGTCATTATTGATCTTGATCACTGCTATGAGAAACCTTAAATCCGTGGCAACGGGCTGGTAAAGGGCCATGAGTTTAAGGCACTCCTCCTCAATTTCTATTTCATAGGTATCAATTTCAATATCCCTTTCAATTATGGATCTGGCAAGGGTTGTATTGTTGGTTTTTACAGCATTGGCAGACTCCCTGAATCTCTCTTCCACCAGGGCGCCCAGGGATAGAATCTCTTTTTTTATTTTCTCAAGTTCCCTTTGAAAGTATGTAGTCATTGTCCTCCTTATCCGAATCGTCCGGTTATATAATCTTCTGTCTGCTTTAATGCAGGGTTTGTAAAAAGAGTTTCAGTGTCATTCACCTCAATCAGCTTTCCCATGTAGAAAAAAGCTGTTCTGTCTGATATCCTGGCAGCCTGCTGCATGTTATGGGTGACAATTATGATGGTGAGTCTTTTTTTAAGTTCACTAATCAGGTCTTCTATTTTTCTGGTTGCAATGGGATCAAGTGCAGAAGCAGGTTCATCCATTAGCAATACTTCAGGATCAATGGCCAGGGCCCTTGCTATGCAGAGTCTCTGCTGCTGGCCCCCGGACAGGCCCAGGGCATTCTGGTTAAGTCTGTCCTTTACTTCATCCCATATTGCAGCACGCCTTAGATTTTGTTCAACAATTTCAGTTATTTCACCTCTGTTTTTTTTACCATTGATCTTAAGTCCGTAGGCAATATTCTCAAATATTGTTTTTGGAAAGGGGTTGGGCTTCTGGAACACCATACCAACCCTCCTTCTGAGTTTTACCACATCCAGCTCTGGTGTGTATATCATCTTGTTGTTCAGTTTGACTTTCCCTGTTATCCTTGTTTTGGGAATAAGTTCGTTCATTCTGTTAAGGCATTTTAAGTAAGTACTTTTCCCGCACCCTGACGGCCCAATCAGGGCTGTGGCCTTATATTCATGGAAATCCAGGGAGATATCATACAAAGCCTGGAATTTATCATAATAGAAATTCAGATTTTCCGTGCTCATTTTAATTTCCGGTTTCACCTTATTTTCGTTCCTCTGGTTATAGTTTTCTGGTTATAGTTTTATTTTTTTTCTTATTCTGTATCTCAATATAATGGCAAAGAGATTCATGCCAAAAACAAGGGCAATCAGGACCAGGGCAGTGCCATATTGAAGATGCCTTGTTGCCTCGATATTTGTTCCTGCCGTGGCAAGCACATATATATGGTAGGGCAGTGCCATAACAGCATCAAAGGGGGAACTGGGCATGACCGGGCTGAAAAACACTGCCCCTGTATACATTATGGGCGCTGTCTCACCTGCTGCCCTGGAAATACCCAGAATTGCTCCTGTGATAATACCCGGGAATGCTGCGGGCAGTACAATTTTATATATTGTCTGCCATTTTGTGGCCCCCATGGCAAGGGAGGCTTCACGGTATATATCAGGAACAGATTTAAGGGCTTCCTCGGAAGATGCAATTATTATGGGCAGGGTCATCACAGCAAGGGTAAGGCCGCCTGCCAGGATGGAAACACCCATTTTTAAGACAGTACAGAAGAATGCAAGGCCGAAAAGTCCGAACACAATTGAAGGCACTCCTGCAAGATTATTGATTCCCATTCTTATTATTCTTACTGTTTTACCCTTTGCTGCATATTCATTAAGATAGATTGCAGATGCAACACCAATGGGAAGGGCCGTAATAATTGTGACAAAACAGAAAAGAAAAGTTCCCATGATGCATGGGAAAATTCCTCCCTTTGTCATGGAATCCGTGGGGGGCTGGAAAAGAAATTCAAGTGATATGGCTTTTAATCCGTTGGCAACCAGGAAATATATAATTAACAGCAAAAGGGCGCCATTGAAAAGGGTTGCAATGTTCAGGACCAGGAAGGCTGTTTTTTCATATATTTTTCTCCTGCAGGATAAAGAGTATAACTTCATGAAGAGGCTTCTCCTGTCTGTTTATATTTATAGGCAATAAAATCTGCAGCCATGTTAAAAAGAAAAGTGAAAAGAAAAAGTGCAATGGCAATGGCAAAAAGTGCATGGTAATGTTCGCTTCTATATGGAGCTTCAGCCATTTCAGCAGCTATTGTTGCAGGCATGGGCCGCACAGGATCAAAAATCGATTCTGGAGTTATGGCAGCCCCACCTGCCACCATTAAGACCACCATTGTCTCTCCAATGGCCCTGGACAGGCCCAGGATCGCCCCTGTGCTTATGCCTGAAAGTGATGCAGGAATGGTTATATTGATAATGGTTTCAAGCTTTGTTGCCCCCAGGGCATAGGAACCTTCCTTTAGGGCTGAAGGTACACTGAATATTGCATCTTCCGAAATGCTGCATATAGTGGGGGTTGCCATGAAGGCCAGCATCAATCCTCCGTTGAAAAGGTTCAGCCCCACGGGCAGATCAAAGGTTGTCTGCAAAAACGGCGCAACAACAATCATGCCAAAAAAACCGATTATCACCGAAGGCATGCTTGCAATGAGTTCGATCACAGGCTTGACAATCTCGGCAACACGCCTGTCTGCAATCTCGGCAATATATATTGCCGTCATAACACCAAGGGGTATGGCAAGTATCCCGGCAAAACCTGCCACGGAGAGAGATGCTGTAATTAAGGGGAAAATACCAAAGGCCGGGTCATCATCGGTGGGATACCATAGTTTTCCAAAAATAAAATCCTTGACCGGTACATGTTGAAAAACCGGTACTCCTTCCATGACAAGGAAAACCATGATAAGGGTGAGCATTATTAATGACAAGAGTGCAATCAGAAGAAATAATGACTGCACTCTTGTCTCTTTATTAAAGGCTGCTGGGATCAATGTCGTATCTCCATTTCCAAATATCTAGAATACCGGTATGGAACCTGCTTCAGTTACAAGGGCCTGGCCTTGTTTAGAGAGTACAAAGGAGATGAAACCCATTGTCTCTCCTTTGGGCCAGTTGTTTGTGAACATGAAAAGAGGCCTTGAGATGGGAAAAGATCCGTTAACTGTGTTCTCTTCAGTTGGCTTGACATTGTTGACATTAACGGTTTTTATGGTCTTTGTAACATATCCCATACCAATATATCCTATGGCATTGGGGGTTTCAGCTATGGCCTGGACAATGGCACCATTGGAAGCAAGCACCAGTGCCTTTGGCGTAACACGCTTTTTTTTCATTACAATTTCCTTCCATACTCCAAATGTACCAGATGAGCTGTCCCTGGAAATCACAACAATTTTACCTTGTCTTCCGCCAACATCTTTCCAGTCTGTTATATTTCCAAGAAAGATATTTTTTAACTGATCCATGGAAAGGTTTGATATTTTATTGCCAGGATTGACAACCGGAGCAATACAGTCAAGGGCGATCCTGAAGGGCACAGGATACACACCCCTGGACCAAGCATGTTCTATCTCCTTTTGTTTGATAAACCGTGAACTGTTTCCAATGTTTGCACTTTTGTCAATGACTGCCTTGATTCCATTGCCTGATCCGCCGCCGGAGAGTGTTATCCTAACATCCGGATGAAGTGCCATGTATGCTTCTGCACATTTCTGGGCAATGGGCAGAACCGTGGTGGAGCCTTTTAATGAGATTGTCTCTGCCATTGATGGAGAGACAGAGAATGCCATTAACATGATAAAGAGTCCGAATCTGATAAATTTTTTCATTTTTTTTCCTTTTTTTAAAATTACTGAAACAATGATTTTAACTTTTCCCAATTTCAAACCTGACCGGATAATAATTCAGTTTTGTTAGAAATTTGTTAGGGAGATGTGTAAAGATGATGAGAAGAATATATGTTTTTATTTCAGATAGTTACAAAAAGGTATCTTTTTTTTCATTTTCCCCTCTGCTATTGAAATTTTTTTTTGTTTGATATATTAATCATTAGTTTTTTGTAAGGGAATCGTTAGGATATTAATAAATATAAGAAGAGAGTATAATGGATTTACTGAAAATACTTGTTCAGACCCTGGGCGGGCTTGGGCTTTTTATCCTTGGTATGCAGACCATGACCGATGGTCTGCAGATGATTGCAGGCCAGAGAATTAAAAAAGTACTTGAAGCGGTTTCATCCAACAGAATACTGGGCTGTTTCACAGGGGCGGGAGTCACTGCTGTTATTCAGTCCTCCTCTGCAACCACAGTCATGCTCATAGGTTTTGTAAGTGCCGGTATAATGAATCTTACCCAGGCAACAGGCATTATCCTGGGTGCAAATATCGGTACAACTGTTACAGCACAATTGATAGCATTTAAGCTCTCTTCCATTGCCCTGCCGGCAGTTGCTTTTGGTGTTGCACTGAAGTTTTTTGCCAAAAAGCGTAAAACCAGGTATCTTGGTGATATTATTCTGGGATTCGGCCTTTTGTTTTACGGCATGACAGTTATGAAACACGGGCTTGGGCCCATCAGGGGCAATGCCGAATTCATAGGTTTTTTCTCCCAGTTTGCCAATGAAGGTTTCCTTGGTACTTTGCTCTGCATCGGGATGGGCGCCTTTGTGACAATTATTGTCCAGTCATCCTCAGCAACAATAGGCCTTACCATGACCCTTGCAATGCAGGGTATTGTATCCTTTCCCATTGCCATGGCCCTTGTTCTGGGAGAAAACATAGGCACAACCATTACTGCATGGCTTGCAACAATCGGTTCAGGTAATATTGAGGCAAAAAGGACAGCAATGAGCCATACCCTGTTCAATGTCATAGGTGTCTGCATAATGGTTGCAATCTTTCCCATGTTCCTTAAGTTCATTATTTTTGTAACAGAGACCATGGGAGGCGCCGGAGCTGTTGACAAGGTTGTAAACGGTGATTCCGTCAATGTTGCAAGATATATTGCCAACGGCCATACGGTCTTTAATGTTATAAATGCTTTAATATTTCTCATATTTCTTCCCCAGCTTGTTAAAATGGTCATGTTCCTGTTTCCGGAAGGTAAACAGTCTGAAAAGCGATACAGGCTTCCCAAGTTTGATGAAGTTCTTCTGGATTCACCCATTGGTGCCCTGGTGGAGGTAAAGGGTGAAGTTCTGAGGATGGGTGAATTTACCAAGGAGGGGCTGAAAAAAGTTGCCGACTGTCTGAAAATCAGGGATGATGACAGGCTTGCAGAAAGGGAAGCCATTGAAGATCATATTGATGCAATGCAGAAGAGCATAATCAAATTTTTAACAAAATTATACCAGGGCGATGTTTCTGAAACCGAAGCCAAGGAGATATCAGAGATGATGAGAATCACCAATAATATTGAGCGTATCGGTGATTCCATGGAGAGCATCTCAAAAATCCTTGAGATCATATATGATAATGACTTGAAGTTGAGCGAAAATGCAGTTGCAGACCTTGTTGCCATTGCCGGAGAAGCTTACAGGTTTATTGATCTGGTCCTTGCCAATCTTGTGGAAAAAGAGGATGACTTTTTTACCAAAGCTGCTGCAAATGAGGACAGAATAGATCAGATGCGTGAACAGATGCGTGAAAAACATATTGACAGGCTGAGAAACGATCAATGTTCAGTGGATGCCGGAGTTTTTTATATCTCAATGCTGTCCCATTTTGAGAAGATCGGAGATCACTGTTTCAATATTGCCATTGGAGTAAGCAGGATTAATTAGAATCCAGCATAACTGATACTGGAGGCGGGATTTCAGATTTCAACACAAAGAATTGAAATATCATCCTCCATGGCTGTATTTTCAGGGAAAATACGCTCTATGAGTTTTCCCGGGATATCTTCACATGCAATGTCCCGCATCTTTTCAAATTCAGAAAGCAGACCTTTGGCCCCTGATACCCAGGTGGTTTTATCCAGAGCCGACTCAACCAGGCCATCTGAAAAGATTATGAATTTATCTTTTTCAGATATATCAATATCCTTAATACCGAATTGTGCATCTTTAAACATTCCCAGGATATCTCCCTTTGACTCGATGAGGCAGGTACTGCCGTTGAATGGTATATGTACGACCGGCGGATGCCCGGCATTGATCAGGGTCATTTTTTTTGTTTTACGATTGATGTGCATATAACATGCTGTAAGATATTTCCCTTTGGGGAGAATCTCCACAAGAACATCATTTATCATTTTAAGACTTTCAGCAGGTGAATAGAGGGGAGTGCAGTTTTGTGCCAGAAGCGCCTTGACAGATGCAGTCATATAGCTTGTTTCAATGTCATGGCCGGAAAAGTCTGCAAGGAAATAACCTGTGATCTTATCGGAAATCTTTAAAATATCGTAAAAATCCCCTCCTGCCTCCTGCAATGCTCTGTAATAGACACCGAAATTAGCCTCGGGAAAATCCCCGGGCAGGGGCAGCAGTGATGTCTGGGCTTCCGTGACCTGCCTGAGTTTTTGTGCCTGGTCCAGAATAAGCGAATTTGTGGCCAGGGACAGCCTCAGGTGTATTCTCACCCGGGCAAGGACTTCCAGTGGGTGAAAAGGCTTGATAATATAGTCCACAGCCCCCAGTTTAAAACCATGGAGCTTGGATGTCACTTCACTGACCCCGGTTAAAAAAATAACAGGGATAGTACTTGTTTCAATATTATCTTTAAGCTGTTGTATTACTGCAAAACCGTCTTCCCCAGGCATCTGGATATCAAGGAGAATCAGATCCGGTTGTTCCTGTGCTGCAAGCTTTCTGGCTTCAGGACCGTCAAGGGCTGATATTACCCTGTAACCTTCTTTTCCAAGGGATTTTTCAATTAGTTTCAGATTAAACAAATTATCATCAACTGCCAGAACTGTAAAAGTCTGTGCTTTATCCATAATATATACTCTTAAATCATTTTCGCACCATTTTCAACCTTTTTAAGCTCTTTTAGAATATTGTCCGTATATTTGTTTATACCTGCAAGACTGCCATCCCTGGCGGCCATTTCCACATCCCTTGATCTTGATGATATTTCATGAAATCCAAGGTTTGCAGATGCTCCTTTAATGGAGTGGGCAGCCCTGGCCACTTTTTCCGCGTTGTTTTCCTTAAGTCCTGTTTCTATTTTTTCAATATCAGCAAATGAGGTAGTTAAAAATATTTCAAGAAGTTCAATTAAATCGTCTTTATCAAGGCCAAGGCTGGAGGCTATCTCTTTAAAGTCCATCTGTTTTCTCCTGGTAAGGTTGTAATTTATGAATTTAATATGGTGATTTTTTACTGTTTCCCATTTAATTTTGATTATATTGTTTTTTTTTCCATATGTAAACCTTGCATTTTTTTCAGAATATATATAGAATGGCTTCTTATTTGAAAATTATTCCTTCGTATAAGAGGTTATTGCATGTCAAAAAGACGAATCCTTGTTGTTGATGATGAAAAATCAATTCGATCATTATATAAGTCAGCTCTGGTGACCCAGGGGTATGAAGTGTATGCTGCTGAAAGCGGGGAAGAGGCACTTGAGCTGCTTAAGACAGAGCCCATAAACGTCATGTTTCTTGATCTTAATCTTCCGGGAATGAGTGGTATTCAATTATGCAGGAAAATTATGCAGAAGAGCCCCACAGCAATCTGCATTGCTGTTACAGGGTATGCTTCTGACTTTGAGCTGGCCGATTGTAAAGAGGCAGGGTTTGAAGACTATTTTAAAAAACCAATGCCCCTTGGTGAACTGTTCAATGCATCCAAAGCAGCCTTTGACAAGATTGACCGATGGGAAAAATCATAAAAAATCATTCTCAAGGTTTCGTGTCTGGATATGCTGTGTGATCTCTCTGAAAAAATCCGCGGTTTTCACACCCATTCTCACTTTGCCATCAAGGGTTCTTACGGCAAGTGTTTCTGATGCTCTCTCCTTTTCTCCAATCGTAATGATTAAAGGGATATAATTCATCTGGGCAAGCCTGATTTTCTTTTTCAGCCTCTCATTGGTTTCATCGATTTCGCATCTTATTTTATTTTTAAAAAACTGCTGCTGTATCATCCGGGCATGGGGTAACAGCTCGTCATTAACCGGCAGAAGAATCGCCTGGACAGGGGCCAGCCATAGAGGAAATTTCCCTGCAAAATGCTCAACCAGGATTCCAAGGAATCGTTCAATGGAGCCGAATATTGTCCTGTGGATCATTACAGGTCTTGATTTTTCATTGTTTTTGTCCTTGTATGTAAGGTCAAACCTTTCAGGCAGGGACATGTCAAGCTGGATTGTACCGCACTGCCAGGTTCTTCCCAGGGCATCTGTTATGTGGGAATCTATCTTGGGACCGTAAAATGCACCATCCCCCTCATTGATAACATATTTTTTACCGTATTTTTCAAGGGCTGACTTGAGCCCTGATGTTGCCTCTTCCCACTGTTCATCACTGCCTATTGATTTCTCCGGCCTGGTTGAGAGTTCAAGATTAAATCCAAGTCCGAATTTGCTGTAAAGTCTCTCTGTGAGTTCAAGCACATTTAATATTTCCTGCTCAATCTGATCAGGGGTCATGAAAATATGGGCATCGTCCTGGTGAAAGGCGCGAACCCTGAACAACCCAGACAATGAACCGCTTAATTCATGCCTGTGGACAAGGCCGATCTCCCCTGCCTTTAACGGCAGATCCCTGTATGAGTGGGATTTTGTTTTATAGAGCAGCATTCCTCCGGGGCAGTTCATGGGTTTGATGGCATACTCTTCATCGTCAATAAGGGAAGTGTACATATTTTCACGGTAATTCTCCCAGTGACCGCTCTGTTCCCATAGCATGCGGTTGAGCATGATGGGAGTCTTGGTTTCAACATATCCTGCTGTTTTGTGCTCATCCCTCCAGTAGGCAAGAAGCTCATTCCACAGGTCCATACCCCTGGCATGGAAAAATGCCATGCCGGCTGCTTCTTCATGGAAGCTGAAAAGGTCAAGTTGAAGCCCTATTTTCCTGTGATCCCGTTTTTTTGCCTCTTCAATCAGGTTAAGGTATTTTTTCAAAGCCTTTTTATCAAAAAAAGATGTTCCGTATAATCTCTGGAGCTGTTCTCTTTCCTGGTCTGCCCGCCAGTATGCCCCGGAAATCTTCATGAGTTTAAATCCTTTGATCATGCCTGTGTGGGGTATGTGGGGGCCCCGGCACAGATCTGTAAATGATCCCTGCCTGTAAAGGGTAATCTCCTGATCATCTTTAAGCTCATTAATAATCTCTATTTTATAGGCATTATCCTTAAAAATATCCAGCGCCTCTTTTTTTGATACAACAATGCGCTCAAATGGTTTTTTCTCCTTAATAATTTTTTTCATCTCGTTTTCAATGATTTCAAAATCATCTTCAGATACAGGGGGCATGTCTATATCATAATAAAACCCGTCGGTAATGACCGGACCAATGGTTAAAAGAGCATCTTTATAGAGATTCTGCACTGCTTCAGCCATGACATGGGCTGAGCTGTGGCGTAGTATTTCAAGGGCTTTATCATCTTTTGCTGTAATAAAATTTACTGCGGCATCATCTTTGATTTCATGGCTCAGATCAAGAAGGTCACCATTTAGTTCCATGGCCACACAGTTTCTGGCAAAGCCCTCTGAAATGCTTTTTGCAACATCCATTCCAGTGATAATATCATCAAAGGTCTTTATACTGTTGTCAACAAGTGTTATGTTAATCATTGCTGGTATCCATCATAATTTAAATTATAAAGTAAATACAGATAGTAAGGTAAGTAAAGGAAACAATCAAGAAAAAAAATGCATAATAACTATAAATATATTGATTCAGACAGGCGTTTTGCTGCATATTATGGTGATATTAAGGGAGAAAAAATAATTGCAGTTGACCTTGAGGCCGATTCAATGCACCATTTCAAAGAGAGGGTATGCCTCATACAATTGGCAGATAAGAAAAACTCATGTGTTCTTGACCCCTTTAAAATCATGGATTTTTCCAGGCTTAAAATCCTCATGGAAAACAGGAGTATTAAAAAAGTTTTCCATGGGTCTGATTTTGATATAAGAAGCCTTGACAGAGAATATGGCATAAGGGTTAATAATCTCTTTGATACGGAAATAGCCTGTAAATTTTTAGGTATCAAAGAGAGGGGGCTTAAAGCACTGTTAAAAAAATATTTTAATGTGGATCAGGACAAAAAGTATCAAAAAAAAGACTGGTCTGTAAGGCCTCTTCCCGAGGAGATGCTTGCATACAGCATCATTGATGTATTGTACCTGATTGACCTTGCACAAATTCTGACAGGTGAGCTTAAGAGGAAAAAACGGCTTGCCTGGGCAGAGGAGGAGTTCCAGAGGCAGACCGAGGTCCGGTATGAGCTTAACAACAGGCAATACCATTTCTTAAGGTTCAAAGGGGCAGGGAAGATGGATAAAAAAACCCTTGCCGTGCTGGAACACCTTCTTGCCATGCGAATGAAAATTGCTGAAAAAAAAGACCTGCCTTTGTTCAAGGTGCTGGGGGCAGATCAGATTACAAACATAGCCCTTGAAAAACCATTAACATTGAATCACCTGAAACAAACATCAATATTGACTAAAAAACAGACAGGCATGTACGGGGAAATGTGCATTAAAGCCGTTGATAAAGCATTAAAGCTTGATGAATCAGATATGCCGCAGTATCCTGCATCAAAGGCACGCAGGCTCAAAAATGTTGAACACATGAGAATAAAATATCTTAAAATTATGCGGAGGAAAATGAGTGAGAAGTATGGAATGGAACCGGGTTTTTTATTAAATAATGCCATGATTATAAAAATATCTGTAAAAAATCCTTTGACAAAAGCTGAACTTGAGAATATTCAATCAATACGGAAATGGCAGGTTGAAGCGCTCTCAGATGAAATATTCTCGGTCTTGCAGGATTATCAGTAAAGGAAGTTGATAATGGAAATTGATTTTACAAAAATGCACGGTCTTGGCAATGATTTTATTTTTATTGATGACAGAACCGGAAGTATTGAACAGTACACTGATTTTTCTTTTCTTGCCAGAAAGCTTTGTCCCCGCCATTTCGGCATTGGAGCCGACGGTATTATTATCATAAATGAATCAGAGAGATATGATTTTAAGTTTACAATATATAATTGTGATGGCAGTGAATCACAAATGTGCGGCAACGGCATGCGCTGTTTTGCAAAATATCTTTATGAGAACAGCCTGACTTCTAAGACAGAACTTATGATTGAAACAAAGGCAGGCTTGATAATTCCAAGAATGATTATTGATGGAAAAAACAAAGTTGAATCTGTAATAGTTGATATGGGTGAACCTGTACTTGTGCCGGAGAATATTCCATTTATTACAGATAATAAAAGAGCAGTTAAAGAAAAACTTTATTTGGGTGAAAATGACGGGGAAACCGACAATACAGAGTACGTTGAAATTACGGCACTATCCATGGGGAACCCCCATGCTGTACTGTTCGTGGATAACCTTGATACAAAAGATATAAAAAAAACAGGCATGGCAATTGAAAACCATGCCCGCTTTCCGGAAAAAACAAATGTTGAATTCATCAAAGTTGTAAAAAATGATGAGTTAATAATGAAGGTATGGGAGAGGGGGGCAGGGCAGACCCTGGCATGCGGCACTGGTGCATGTGCCGCCCTTGTTGCGGCGTGCCTGAATAAAATATGTAAAAACAGAGCTGTTGTGCATCTTGATGGTGGTGACCTTGAAATAGAATGGAACAGGCATGATAATCATGTGTACAAAAAAGGAGATGCATCTTTTCTCTTTTCAGGCAGGATAAAAATATAATAAAAATGGTTTGATCAGGGGATTTTATGAAAATCATACGTTTTTTAGATAAGGAAGGAAACCTGCATTCAGGCTGTGATGTAAGGGATGGTTCAGCATGCATAGTTAAAACAGATTCAAAGGGACAATTTGTCAACACAGAGCAAAGGGTTAAAATAGAAACAGTCATGCCCCTTATAATCCCTTCCGCCATATTCTGCATCGGACTTAATTACAGGCTCCATGCAAAGGAGACAGGACTTAAGATACCTGAACATCCTGTAGTTTTCATGAAAAACCCGGCTTCAGTGACATATGACGGTTCAAAAATAGTTATTCCCAGGTCATGTATTAATCCTCCCCAGGTGGATTATGAGGCAGAACTTGCCGTTGTGATTGGGAAGAGTGCAAAAAATGTGAAAAAGGAACAGGCACTTGAGTATGTTGCAGGATATACCTGTGCCAATGATATATCTGCCAGGGCGTGGCAGAAACATGCCGGGGCCGGACAATGGATAAAAGGTAAAAGCTTTGATACATTCTGTCCTGTCGGGCCGTGCCTTGTTACCAGGGATGATATCCCTGATCCTGGAAACCTTGACATACAATGCAGAGTAAATGGTCAGGTATTACAGAAAAGCTCGACATCAGATATGATATTCACGGTGGAGGAGATTATTGAGTTTTTAAGTGATGATACAACATTGATGCCGGGAACCCTGATTCTGACCGGGACTCCAAGTGGGGTTGGCTTTACACGAAAACCGCCTGTATATTTACTTCCCGGGGACGTGGTTGAAACTGAAATAAAAAAAATCGGAATTCTTACAAATTCAGTTGAACAATGTTGAGTGATATTAAAACAGATCTATAATTTTTCTTAAAACCGGTGTCTTAAGCTGAATTGCACTTTCAGGACACATCTCCTGGCAGCAGAAGCATCTGATACAATCGTTGTAATTATATACAGGAGGGCATGATTTATCATTCTCCTTAAAGGACAATGCCTTGGGCTTTAAAGGACACATGGTTACACAGATTCCGCACTGGATGCATTTTTCAGCCATGATAAAGGGTTTTGGTACTATTGCCCGGTTTATAAAAGGAAGAACAGAACCCTGCTTATATGGTTTTAAAGGCTGTCTGTCAATTTCAAACGCACTGTTTTTAAAGCTATCAAATTGATCTCCAACAAGCTCTATTTCATCTTCTGCAAATGTTCCGGCCCCTGCCTCTTTTCCATATTTTATTGTGGGCACGTATTCAGGGTTCAGGTTTATCAGGCGGCAGATGGTTGCATCAAGAGCAATGGGATCTTTTGAGAACAGAAGCATGTTCATCTTCACAGGTGTCCCGCCCCGGGGTCCGTTGCCCTCCATGCCCTGGACACCGTCTGTAATATAGAGTTTTGGATTGATAAACATATTAAGATCAACAAGCATTCTTGCAAAGTCATCTGCACTGGGCAGCCTGACATGGAACTCACCCTTAAGGACTCCAGGGATACAGCCGAACTGATTTTTCACGGCACCTGTAAATTTTGCAAGGCCATGGGTTTTAAGCTTGGGCAGGCTTATCAATATGTCATTATCAAGCACTGCTTTGGCAATTGTAAATTTCTTGTTTTGAATGCCTTTGTCATAAAATATATCAACCTTTGTTTTAAAATCTGCAAGTTCTATATTGAGTTTTTTTGCCTTTTCAGCAAGCCCGCTCCTTTGGGCAGCTCTC
This sequence comes from uncultured Desulfobacterales bacterium, assembly GCA_964593725.1. Lineage (GTDB taxonomy): Bacteria > Desulfobacterota > Desulfobacteria > Desulfobacterales > Desulfobacteraceae > JAIOSM01. Next base: position 41,721 of record CAZQJS010000006.1, on the reverse strand, counting down.
CCGGGGCTGCCCAAAGGAGGCGAATCACCATAACTCACTTTTGCCCCTGTTGTTAATAATAACTCAGCTACTGCTTCAAACACCAGAGGGTGTGTGGTGACACATCTTTCAGGTCTATCACCCGTGAGCAGGTTGGGCTTTAATAAAATTTTATTCCCTTTATGTGCAAACCTTGATATGCCGCCAAGAAGTTTGATACCCCGGTGCACAGATTTTTTTATTTCTCCATAATCATATGATTCACATCTTACAATGGCAACCTTTGACATATTGTACCTTTCTTACTTAATTCATATTATCCAGACGTTGTCATGCAGGTAAGCATATCATTTTATCATTGACTTATACACAGGTTTTCAGATATCCTTAAGATAATATGTGTGATGATTACCCTTGAGATAATTAAATGAAAATAAAATTTATACGCTTTGCTAAATATTTCAGCATAGCTTCCTGCCTTATTCTTTTTATACCAGGTTTTTCACTGCCAAAATTTTATCAATACATTAATGAAGACGGAGTTAAATGTTATACAGATGATCCTTCTCTTATATCAGATGTTAAAGATGAGAACATCATAGTCCACAAAGATAAGTATGACGGACTCAGCAGGGAAGAGAAAAAAAAATTAAAGGCAAAGCAAGCCCGGGATATTGAAGAGTCTGAACAGCAGACACGGGAAGTTTTTGACCGTTTTAATAAAGAGTTGCAGGAAGAGGAAAGAATGAAAAAGGAGGCAGAGCACCTTAAAAAAACCGTAACAAAGGTGAGAATTCTTAAAAACCGGGTATTGGTTCCGGTCACCATGGGATATTACGGCCGTGAGATCACAGTGGAACTGCTCCTTGATACAGGTGCTTCCATTACAGCAGTCAGCAGCAATGTTGCAGAACAGCTGGAACTGGGAGCGGGAAAGCGCAGTGCTGCAAGAGTTGCAGGTGGAGGCATTGTCCGGACAAGAATAGTAAAGATCGAATATTTAAAGGTCGGTCCTAAAATATATAATGAACCAGCAATAATGGTGTTTAAAAAAAAAGGCCCTGCCCAGGATTTTCACGGGCTTTTGGGGCAGGATTTTCTTTTAAATTTTGTTTACACAATTGATTATGAAAAAAGCCTTATTGTATGGCTTCAATAATATCTTTCCTTACAAAAAGTGTACAAAATACTGTTTTTGTCATGGAATAAATTTTAAATTAACAGGAATATTTTATGGATAACATATGGAAAAAGAGCGTTGATTTTGCCCAGGCTGAGTTGTTTTCCAAAGATTGCATTGTGGGACACCTTGGGATCAGATATGTTGAAAGGGGAGATGACTATCTTAAGGCAAGTATGCCGGTTGATGCAAGAACCAGGCAGCCCATGGGTATTTTACATGGCGGTGCATCGGTTGTTCTTGCAGAAACCCTTGGAAGCTGGGCATCCTATATGTCCCTTGATGAAACCCGATACAGTGTCGGACTTGAAGTCAATGCAAATCATATTAAAAGTGTCTCATCCGGTCTGGTCACAGGAACTGCACGGCCTGTTCATTTGGGAAATTCCACCCAGGTGTGGGATATTACAATTGAGAATGAGGATGGCAGGCTTATCTGTCTTTCCCGATTAACAATGGCGGTGTTAAAGGCAAAATAATAGTGCTTAATTTTATTGTGCAATAAATATTTTTATACTTAGGTTAATTTTACAGGGAGGGTTTTAATGCTGGGCTTCATGGGGTCAAAGGGAAGGGATCTGATCAACTTATCAAAACAAAGTATTCTTATTCTACACAAAGACAGAGACCTGTTTGTTCCTGTCATCTACAATACAATTATCAGTTTCATTGGTATATTGGCTGCTTTTTCCATGGTCTATTTTTTAGTTATTGGTGAAAGTGTACGCAATGCTGTTATTTCCGGCATGGTCATGGTTATATTCAGCCCCATTGCAACCTATCTGAAAATAAAATACAAAGCAGCATCCTGCTGGATGACATATGAAGTAATACAGAATATTGACACGGATATTAAAAGCGGAGTTAATTCTTTAAAGGGGAAGAAAATCAGAATTTTTCTCATTGCACTGGTTGACATGATTGTTAAAAATGCAAAGGAGGACAGGGAAGAGGGCGGATTTTTCTCTTCGATTATAATGGGTATCCTTTTTTCTTTTCTTGCCGAAGTCTGGGATTTGATTAAAAATTTTTCACTTCCTGTGATAGTGATCCAGGATTGCACCATAAGGGAACTGCCTGGACAGCTGTCATCATTAAAGGAGAATATCCCTGCAACATTAATGGGGGTGCTGGGCCTGGATATCATCGGAAGTATTCTTGTGTCTGCAATCTCCACAATTTTTCTTTTTGGCTGCGTTCTGGGTGGTCTGACCGGATATCTGCTTCCGGATTTTTTCCCCGGGTCATGGCTGCTCATATTTGGTGACACTGCAGTGAACAGCCTGCCGGTTTTCATATGTATGATGGCAGGTTCCATCATTGTCTCTTTTTTAAACAATCTTGTTGCCATTGTAAAAAGTATTTACTTTACAGTCTTCTATACTGCCCTGCACAATCCCATGGCCATCCATGAGGGTATAAGGGAAGAGGTTACAAACTACCTGAATTACAATGACAGGTGCGGAGGATATGATTTTTTCGGTGCCATTAAAAGAAAAGTAAAACAAAAAATTGACCCATCAGATGATGAAGAGCTTTCCATGGATTCAGGAAGCTCTTTTAGTAAGGCAGATATTGATAAATGTGTACGCGCATATGGGATCAATTTCGGCAAAGGTTATTCCAGGGAAAAGATAGATGCTTTTCTGCTTAAAAAAGGATTCTCTGCTGATCTTATTGCAGCGGCCCATGATAAATATAATTTGGAAAATAGTAAAAAAAATACAGGGCATGTTGCAAAACTTGCAAAATTTATCAGCAGCAATCATGAAAAGGGTGTTTCCCATGAAAAATTGAGAAAATATTTGATTGATAAAAAGCACCCGGAGGGTTTGGTGGATCAGGCCATTGAGCTGAGCAGGCATTAAGCATATGTAGTTATAAACTAAAATATGAATCAGTTAAGCCCTGATAACAGCAGGGCTTAGACAATATGGAGGCTTGGTAATTATTATGCGGTTTCTGCTGTTTTCAGATCTCCATGGAGATGAGACTGCATGTGCAGCGCTTGTTGAAAAAGCCTGCCATGCTGATCTTGTGATCGGTGCTGGTGATTATGCCAATTTCAGGAAGAATCTTAAAAATACTCTTAAAATTCTGTCTGCCATTGAAGTACCTGTTGTTCTGGTGCATGGCAATCATGAGAGCAGTGTGGAACTTAAAAATGCGTGCAGCAGATATGATAACTTTTTTGTACTGCATGGTAATACAGTGGAGCTTAACGGTTATACATTTGTCGGGCTTGGAGCCGGAGTTCCCATTACGCCATTTGGCAGCTGGTCGGTTGATCTGTCCGAAGAAGACGCTCTTGGTCTGCTGCCGGATATTAAGAAAAAATTTATTTTTATTTCACACTCTCCTCCATATTCATGTCTGGATCAAATGTTTGACGGCCGGAACATTGGAAGCAGAACAGTTCTGAATTATATCAGGCAGTCAAAACCGCTCTTTGTTGTGTGCGGCCATATCCACGAGCAATGGGGAAAATCTGACTCAATTGAAGGTGTTTCAGTCATAAATGCAGGTCCCCTTGGTATTTACATGGAATATTCTAATTCCGGTGATATGTTGATTAATGATTAAATATGCTTTTCCAGAGTATTCCAAAATAGTCTGCTTTATGGCTTTTTTAATTGAATCCCCTTTAATTAATATTAAACAATTAAAATATTATTTTTTGTTGACTTAAAGTATAATTGCTATACAATATAATATAAATATATGCATGTAATAAATAGCAGCAATTATATAAATAAGGAGTCCCATGAAAATAAGTAACGAGCAAAAAAAAATAAACAGGGCAAAAATTATTCAGACAGCAATAGATATGATTATTGAAAAAGGCTATAAATCCGCTACAATGCGAGGTATTGCAAAACAGGCCGGGTTTGGAGATGCAACAATTTACAACTATTTTCCCACAAAAGAATCAATACTATTTGCATATTATAAAGACAAATTGAACGAAACCGTTGAAAAAATAAAAGAAATTAAGGATTTTAATGAATATACAATCAATGAACAGCTTCAGACTGTTTTTAATATTCAGTTTGAAGTTTTTCTTTTGGACAGAGAGTTTATAGCAGTTAGTTTTAAAAAAATATTTCTTACACTAAATCAGAATTATAAACAGATAAAAAATATTAAGGATCAATTCAGAGTTATTATAAAAGATATCTTTGATGCAGCTGTTGAAGCCGATGAGATTCCTCCCCAGATTTTTGAAGAGATGATATTTCATTTTATTTGGGATTATTATATAGGGCTTGTACTCTTCTGGCTAAATGACAGTTCTGAAAAATTTAATGACACAACTATATTGACTGACAAAAGCCTAGATCTTATTTGTGCCCTTATAAAAGCAGGTGTTGCAAACAAACTTTTTGATCTGGCATCATATTTTTTCAAGAATCACATCCTGGCAAGGATGACCACATTCAAGAGACATAAAGATACCATAAATATTATTAAACGTGGGTTTATGGGGGCAGATAGTGAATGAGGTGGAAATACCGGAAGGAAAATTTCAAAGAACTTTAATCAGTACAAAAACTGCCGGGAAAATCAGCGGGAAAGTATTGACTTATCTTGTAAAAAAACCTTTTCTTTCAAAGGATAAAAAAGCTGCAGCTAAAAAAGATTTGTCTGAAAAAAGTGCTGAAACTATTTTTAAAAGTCTTACCTTTCTAAAAGGAACAGTGCTTAAAATTGCCCAGTTTTTAAGCATGGAACTTGAAATATTGCCTGAAACCTTCAGAAAAGAACTTGAGAAATCTTATAACAGGGTACCTCCTTTAAATCGGGCGGTTGTCCGTAAAATTTTAAAAGATGTATATGAAGATAGTCCTGAACAGATTTTTTTGAATTTTGAAGGGAGTGCCTTTGCTGCTGCAAGCTTAGGGCAGGTGCATAGGGCAGAAACAAAAGAGAGAAATCAAATAGCTTTAAAAATACAATATCCAGGTATAAAAAATACAATCAAAAGTGATCTTAAACTTGTAAAAACCGTGGTAAAACCATTTTCTGATTATGCATTTATACTTCCTGGTTTAGATGAAGTAAAAGAAAAATTAATAGAAGAAACAGACTATATAAATGAAGGCAGAAATCTTTTATTTTTTAAAAAACGTTTACAACTGAAATCAGTAAAAATACCTGCCCTATATGAAAAATATAGCAGCGATGTGGTTATAGCTACGGAATATATTAAAGGTATTGCCCTTAATGAATGGATAGAAACCAACCCGCCTGTTCAGGAAAAAAATAAAATAGCAGGTATCCTTTTTGAGATTTTTATCAAGAGTTTATATGAATTAAAATGTATTCATGCAGATCCTAATCCGGGTAATTTTATCATAACTCCGGATTTAAAAGTTGGATTAATAGATTTCGGATGCGTAAAAAAATATGATCAGGTGTTTATAGATAATTATCAAAGACTAAACAAGGCCATTTTTAAAGACAAGTCAGAATACTTTAGTTTACTTAATGAATTAAACCTTTTTACTGATGATATTGCCGAGGAAATACAACATGAAATCATTCAGATCATGCATAAAGTTGCAAACTGGTATGCTCTGTTTTATGAGAAAGAACGGTTTGATTTCCAGGAAAATAAAGATATTTTTATTGAGCCTCAAAAATTATTCAGAGAACTTGCAAAATACAAAAAGTATTTTAATTCTCAACCTGATTTTATCTACCTGGACAGAACAAGATATGGACTATATCGTATTTTTGAAAAACTGCAGGTTAAAATAAGAATTAGAAACAAATATGAATGGGAAGAATAATGAAAAAAAATATAATGCTTATTATAGGTGGTTCATTTAGCTTTATGGCATCAATATTACATATTGCTATTATTATCGGCGGCTCTGAATGGTATCGTTTTTTTGGGGCCGGAGAAAAAATAGCTTTAATGTCTGAACAAGGTTCATGGATTCCTGAAATTATAACCATGGGAATAGCTGCTATACTATTTGTATGGGGGCTTTATGCTTTATCCGGAGCAAAAGTATTAAGACATCTCCTGTTTTTGAAACCAGTTCTTGTAATAGTATCTGGAATCTATCTTATACGAGGTTTAATGTTGATACCTGTATTTATTATTATACCAGACCAGGTTGATATGTTTTCCGTGTGGAGTTCTTTGGCGAGTCTATTTATTGGTCTTGCTTATGCGGTCGGTACAAAGCAGGAATGGCTATATTTATAAATCAATCATTAATTTCTGTAATAGAAAATTCAGAACAATTCAAGGAAACAATATAGCATAGTAATTATAAGTATATCTGGGCATTAGTTAATTGATAATAAATTATGAATTGGATCACACCATGATAATCTCAGGACATAAAACCAGATCAGTGTTTGAACGGTGTAATATTGTTAATGAAACTGATTTGAAAAGTGCGGCAAACAGGCATGCATGAAAACTGTCTGAAAAATTTGTCGCAGGCACAATTTGGGCACAATTGGTTTGATTTTCAAAAAAAAGGTTTAGCTGCAATCAGCTAAACCTTTGATATTTTTGGTACCGGAGGCGAGACTTGAACTCGCAAGGGCCGAAGCCCGGAGGATTTTGAGTCCTCTGCGTCTACCAATTCCACCACTCCGGCAAAACTTACTCTTTTTATGGGAAAATCATGGATTTGTCAAGATATGTTTCAGGAACAGGTTTCTATTATTTCTGATCCAGGGATTTGGCCCTGTCTGACAATTTCAGGTGTACTGCTGGTGATGTCAACAACGGTTGAGCCGGATCCTGATCTCAGTTTGCCTGCATCAAGAACAAGGTCGGCGTTTTTAAGTATGTCAGAGTCAATGGCATCAATGGTTTTACAGGCCGGCATGCCTGAAATATTTGCACTCGTTCCTGTGACAGGCCCGCATGCTGCATGCACAAGTGCCTTTGCAACGGGATGCAGGGGCATTCTCAGACCTATTCGGCCTGTCCCTGCCGTGAGAAGGCCTGGGAGATGATTCTGTGCCCTGAAAATGATTGTAACACTGCCGGGCCAGTATTTTTCCATTATTTTTTTTGCATTATCAGGTATGGATTCAACAAGGTTTTTAAGTTCTCCTCTGTCTGCAACAAGGGCAAGAAGGGGGTTGTGCCGGGCTCTTTTTTTGATATTAAAAACCTTTTGCACAGCTTTAATGTCAAGGGCATCAACAGCTATGCCGTAAAAGTACTGGGCAGGAAATATAACAACGCCACTGTGGGTGATTATATCTCCTGCCTTTTTGATTATCCGGTCGTAATCTGTGCCTTTTTCAACCTTTATAATGTTTGATCGGTTATATGGCTTGTCAGGCAATCTTATCAGCCTTTTCTGCAACTTTTTCTGCCATCTCCTGCTTATGATCTGCCAATTTTTCAGCAACTTTTTTATCTGAAACTGCGATGATCTGGGCTGCAAAAATAGCAGCATTAACTGCACCCGGCTTTCCAATTGCCATTGTTGCAACGGGAATCCCCGGAGGCATCTGGACCGTGGCAAGGAGGGAGTCCATACCCTGTAAGGCTGATGAGTCAATGGGAACACCCAGGACAGGCAGGGTGGTATGGGCTGCAATGACTCCTGCAAGGTGGGCTGCATGGCCTGCACCTGCTATGAGCACCTTAATACCTTTTTTCATGGCTGTTGATGCAAACTCAGTTGCTCTGGCCGGAGTTCTGTGGGCAGAAGCAACAGTTACATGGTAAGGGATATCGAATTTTTTTAATATTTTTAATGTCTCCTGCATAACATTAAAATCAGAATCACTGCCCATGACAATGCCGACTTTGGGTGCTGTTTCAAGTCTCTTTATTGCCCTTGCGCCAATATCTTTTCTGTAAAAATGTCCATTAAATGATATTTTTGAGCACGCAGTATATGCTTTATCAATGGCATCCTGTACACTTTTACCAAGGGATGTTACTCCCAGAACCCTTCCGCCGGATGTCAGAATTTCATTGTTCTCACTCTTTGTGCCTGCATGGAATACCTTTGTTTCCTTGTCCTGTTCAGCTTCTTTTATGCCATTTATCTTTTCACCTGTTTCATAGGAGCCAGGGTATCCCTTTGAGGATATAACCACACACATGGCAGCCCTTGGGTCAATCCTGGTTTCATGGAGGTGCAGAGTGCCGTCAACACAAGCTTCAATTAATGGTACAATATCATTTTCAAGGCGCATCAGTATGGGCTGGGTCTCCGGGTCACCAAGTCTTACATTGAATTCAAGGACTTTTATTTTATTGTCTTTGATCATTAAACCTGCATATAAGATGCCCTTAAACTCAGTGCCTTCTTTGGCCATACCCTTAACTGCAGGTATCATTACCTGCTCCATGGCCATTTTTTTCAGCATTGTATCAAGGACAGGAGCAGGAGAGTATGCACCCATGCCGCCTGTGTTGGGGCCTTCATCATTATCAAATATTCTTTTGTGGTCCTGGGATTCAGGAAGGGGAAGCACTGTTTTACCATCGGTCAGGGCAATGAATGAAGCCTCTTCACCTTCAAGGGTCTCTTCAATTACCACAGTTTCTCCTGCTTTACCGAAAATTTTATCCTTCAGCATCGAGTCAATGGCATCAAATGCTTCTTTTTCTGTTGTGCATATGATTACACCTTTTCCAGCTGCAAGTCCGTCAGCCTTAACAACAATGGGAGCACCCATATACTTCACATAGGCCTTGGCTTCATCAGGTTCTGTAAAGGCCTTTCCCATGGATGTGGGTATATTATATTTCTGCATATGTTTTTTTGCAAAATCCTTGCTTCCTTCAAGGAGGGCAGCCTTTTTATCCGGTCCGAACAGTTTAAGTCCCCGGGCTTTAAACAGGTCTGCAATCCCAGCCACCAGAGGGCCTTCCGGGCCAACAACGGTCAGGTCGATCTTGTTTTTCCCGGCAAAATCAGCAAGGGCTTCAATATCTTCTGCATCAATGGGAACAGATTCGGCAAATTCCCGGGATCCTGCATTTCCCGGTGCACAGTAAATTTTGTCCACAAGCTTACTCCGGGCTATTTTCCAAACTAGTGTATGCTCTCTTCCTCCGCTTCCTACAACTAATATTTTCATGTTCCTGTCTCCTCTTATTTATTTTGTCTGATTTGATGCTCTGGTTTCCAGGGCAAGCTCAATGAGTCTGTCCAGTAAAACAGGGAATGGATACCCTGCAACCTCTGCCTGCTGTGGGAAAAGGCTTGTTGCAGTCATGCCCGGGATGGTGTTTGTCTCAAGGACAAATAGCCTTGTGGAAGAACTTTTTTCCATGATAAAATCGGTTCTGCTGTAACCCTTGAGAAATAATGTTTTGTGGGCTTTAACAGCAAGCATCTGCACCTCTTTTTTTATATTGTCATCAATGCGGGCAGGACATATTTCATTGGTCGCCCCTGCAACATATTTTGCTTCATAATTGAAAAATTCATACTCAGCACCGGGTACGATTTCAATCACGGGCATGGGTTCAATATCTTTATTGCCCATCACGCCGCAGGTAAGTTCCACGCCTTTTATATACTTTTCAATAATAATATTTTCATCATTGTCAAAGGCTGTATCAACAGCACCTGGGAGGTCATCTCTTTTTTTTACAATGGACATGCCCACACTTGATCCCGCACATACTGGTTTAACAACAAGGGGTGTTTGGGGGAAATTAAATTTTTTTTCTATTTCAGCCATATTAAGTTCTTTAATGGAGGATAGGCTTAAATAATCCGGAGTTGGTATATTTTCCAGAGTATAAAGTTTTTTTGAAACAAGTTTATTCATGGCAATTGCATTTCCCATGACTCCGGCACACTGGTAGGGTATTTTAAGGAGGTCTAAAAGTCCCTGGACAGTACCATCTTCACCATTGGGGCCGTGGAGGATAACCATGGCAACGTCTATATTATCAGCGTTGTTAACAAGGTTTTTAATATCAGTTGCCGGATCATACCGTGTTATATTGTATTTATCCTTGTCAAGTGCATCATATACTTCACCGCCGCTTTTTAATGATACCTCCCTTTCCGAGGATATCCCGCCTGACAAAAGAGCAAGATTAATTTTATCCATACAAAGCTTCCTCCTGAAATGTGAATATTGTTTTAGTTAACCCATTAAAGCTATGATAATTTATCCAGTATCTGATTTCTGTACATCTCGGTTGTAAGGGAGAGGTTTGCGGCTTTACCAGAGCGTGTTGTTTCAAGTTTTGTTAAATAGAAATTAAGTTTTTTCTGTAATTTACGTCTCTCTTCTGAGTCATACTTTGTGTTGTCAAGCAGATCTTCTGTGTTTTTAATCTTTTTTTTAAGTTCTATTTCAGGCGGTAGAAAACCTGCATTTTTTAAAATTTTATGGGCAAGCCGCAGATCTTCGGGTACATTTTCATCTGTGAACTTTAAAGGTTTATGACTGCCTTCAAGGTTATCAAACTCACCCTTTTCCTGGGCTTGTTTTATTCTCTGTTCCACCAGTCCCTGGAATCCCGGAAGCATTGTCTTAAGTAAGGTTCCTTTATATATTGGTTTATTTAACCATTAATAATTGAGGTATTTTATTAAAACCATATAAGATTTGCAAGGTAAAATCAAAGCAATTTTTGGTCCATCAGATAAGCAGGCCGGCCCGGGATGAACATACCCATGGGCAGCTGTTTTAAAAAAATGCTTATTATCTTGACACAATATGGTTGATACTGTAAAAATCATTATTTCAAATTATTATAGATGCTTGGACTTAAATATTATGAAGCATGGACTTTTCTTATTTTTTTTTCTTTTTCTGTCAGGCTTTATTAGTTCAGCTTTTTTCATGCCGGGTACAGGCTTTGCCGGCAGGGGTATTACACCCGGGGCAGGCCGCGGGGAGCGGCAGCCCATTGACGGCTTTCTTTATTACATTGACAGGGATGGAAAATCCCTGAAAGCTGTTGCAAAAAAGTTTTCACCGGGGCTCAACCCGCATGATTTAGGGATTGCAATAATGGAAGATTTAATCAAAGGAGCCTCAATAAACGGGCTTGAACCTGTTCTTCCTGCTGCAGCAAAGGTAAATGCCCTTTTTATTCTGGGTGATGGAAGGGCATATATTGACTTTGATCAGAGTGTCAGCACCCAGGGCAGCTATTCTGCCCAACAGGAGATGCTGGCAATATATTCCATTGTCAACTCCCTTGTTTTAAATATTGAAGAGATTAACAGGGTAAAAATTCTTATCCAGGGGGAGACTGCCCAAACGCTTTCAGGGCATATCAATCTTGACTGTTTTTATGAAGCAAATGTGTTGATAGTAAAATGAGTAACAAGGTAAAAATCGATAAAATAAGAAATATCGGGATCATCGCTCACATTGATGCCGGCAAGACAACCGTTACAGAACGTATCCTCTATTACACTGGTAAATCCCATAAAATAGGTGAAGTCCATAATGGTGAAGCTGTCATGGACTGGATGGAGGATGAACAGAACAGGGGAATCACAATAACTTCAGCTGTGACAGTATGTAAGTGGCGGGATAAGCAGATCCAGATCATTGATACTCCCGGTCATGTTGATTTCACTGTTGAGGTCGAACGTGCCCTGAGGGTCCTTGATGGTGCTGTTGGTGTATTCTGTGCCGTTGGCGGAGTTGAACCCCAGTCCGAGACTGTCTGGCGCCAGGCTGACAAATATTCTGTGCCGAGGATGGCGTTCATAAATAAAATGGACAGAACCGGTGCTGATTTTTTCAATGCCGTTGCAATGATGGAGGAGAAACTAAAGGCAAATCCAGCCATTATTCAGCTTCCCGTTGGCAGAGAAGATTCATTTACAGGTGTGATTGATCTTCTGGAGATGAAGCAGATTGTATGGGATGATGAAAGTCTGGGAGCTGAATTCCAGATCAATGATATTGATCCTGATCTTATTGACAAGGCTGAAGAATACAGGGTAATTCTTCTGGAGCAGATTTCCGAGGTTGATGATGATATAATGGAAAAATATCTTTCCGAAGAGATGATCTCCATTGATGAGCTTAAACTTGCCCTGCGCAGGGCAACCATTGCAAATAAGCTTGTACCAGTACTCTGCGGAAGTGCTCTCAGAAATAAGGGAGTTCAGCCCCTGCTGGATGCCATTGCATCTTTTCTTCCAAGTCCTGTGGACATGCCTCCTGTAAGGGGGGAAGACCCAGTGACCGGAGAAAAGATCGATTTTCCTGCCAGCAGAACAGCTCCCCTTGCAGCACTGATATTCAAGGTCTCAATGATTGAGGGAAGGAAACTCTCCTTTGTCAGGGTATACAGTGGAAAGCTTGAAGCAGGCAAGGATGTTTTTAATCCGGCCCTTGGCATAAAAGAGAAACTCTCCCGTGTTCTTAAGATGCACGCAAATAAGCGTGAAAGGCTCAATCAGGCATTTGCCGGTGATATAGTCGGAATTGTTGGCTTGAAAAAATCATCCACCGGAGATACCCTCTGTTCTGCTCAAAATCAGGTTCTGCTTGAAAAAATGGAATATGAAGAACCTGTTATCTCCATTGCAATAGAACCTAAAACCCATGCTGACCAGGAAAAACTTGATTCAGTTCTGGAAAAATTTATTATTGAAGATCCGACCCTGAAGGTGAGTAAGGACGAAGAGACAGGCCAGACACTATTGTCCGGCATGGGCGAGCTCCATCTTGAAATAATCACAAGCAGAATGCTCAAGGAGTTTAAAACCAATGTAAATGTCGGCACTCCCCAGGTTGTTTACAGGGAAGCCATTGAATCTCCTGTTACAGGAGAGGCAGAATTTGCAAGGGAGATATCAGGCAGGGATCATTATGCAAAGGTAATGCTTAAGATTGTGCCGGAAACCAGGGGTTCAGGTATTATCTTTGAATCAGAGGTCCCAGGGGATCAGTTAAAGGATGAGTTTACAGATGCTGTTGAAAATGGTGTGAATGAGGCTTTGAGCAGCGGGCCTGTCCGGGGTTACCCTGTGGCAGATGTTAAAGTGGTCCTGACTGATATTATTGTTGATGAGCATAAATCTTCTGACCTTGCTTTTTCAGTGTGCGGCTCCATGGCGTGCCAGAATGCATTGCAGAATGCATCGGCATACCTTCTTGAACCTATCATGGATGTGCAGCTGTTTGTACCGGACTCTTTTGTGGGTGATGCCATTGGTGACCTGAACTCCAGGGGCGGTAAGGTTAATGCCATTGATGCCAAGGACGGCATCCAGGTGGTAAGCGTTACAGCACCGCTTTCAAAGATGTTTGGCTACTCAACAGCATTAAGATCCATAACCCAGGGCAGGGGTACTTTTACAATGCAGTTTGCAAGGTTTGATAAAGTATGATTCTATTTTAATTAAGGTGATTCCATGATGTTTTCTGAAAAAGGTCTATCCAGGGAAGATATTTTAAAGAAGCTTTGTGAAGTAAAAAAAGATGATCTTGACTGGAAATCGGGTAAGGCATTTGGGTATATATTTGACCCTGGAGAAGAGATACTCGGGTTTGCAAAGGAGATCAATAACATGTTTTTAAGTGAAAATGCCCTTGATTTCACTGTTTATCCAAGCCTTTTATCCCTTGAAAACGACCTTGTTTCAATCATGGGGAAACATCTGGGCGGCAATGATGATGTGGTGGGGAATTTTACCAGCGGCGGCACAGAAAGCATTATCCTGGCAGTGAAAACAGCACGGGATTATTATAGGAATAAAAAGCCGGAGATAACAGAACCTGAAATGATTCTGCCCACAACAGCCCATGCAGCCTTCCATAAAGCCGCCCATTACCTGGGTATAAAAACCGTATCAGTATCTGTGGATCCTGAAACATTTAAGGCAGATGTTCCTGCAATGGAAAAGGCCATTAACAGCAATACTATCTTCATGGCCGGCTCAGCACCATCCTATACCCAGGGTGTTATTGATCCGATATCTGAGCTTTCCCGGACAGCAGAAGAAAATGATGTCTGGTTCCACACAGATGCATGTATGGGTGGTTTTCTCCTGCCTTTTTTTAAAGAACTTGGAAAAAAAATTGATATGTTTGATTTTTCATGCCCTGGAGTTAATTCCATTTCTGTTGATCTTCATAAGTATGCATATACTCCCAAAGGTGCCTCCCTCATCCTCCACCGCAACTCAGCACAGCGCAGGTTTCAATTGTTTGCCTTTGCTGACTGGCTTGGTTATACAATGATAAACCCAACAATCCAGAGCACAAAAAGCGGCGGTCCCCTTGCAGCAGCCTGGGCTGTTCTCAATCATGTGGGAAAAGAAAAGTATCTTGAATTTGCAAGAATCCAGCTTGAAACAGTGGAAAAGATAAAACAGGGCATAGAAAGTATTCCAGAACTTCATATGATGGCCCGGCCGGAGATGACCTTAATTTCATTTGGTTCTGATAAGGTAAATATTTTTCATATAATAGATGAGATGAATTTAAAAGGCTGGTATATTCAGCCGTCCCTGTCCTTTGACAATATTCCCGCAACCATTCATCTTTCTGTCACTCTATCCAATGCAGGCAGGGAAGATGAATTTATCTGCGACCTTGAACAGAGTGTTGAAAAAGCAAAAAAGCTTCTGCCAGGCAAGTTGTTATCAATGTTCAACCTTGTCATGGACCAGGGCGGTGCAGAAGACCTGTCTGAAAACCTGAGCCCTATATTTGAACTTGCCGGCATCAAGGATGGGAGAATGCCCCAACGCATGGCACCGGTCAATGAGGTGCTTGATGCAATGCCGGCCGGGTTCAGAAAAGAGCTTTTACTGGAAGTTGCAAATACTTTTTTTTCATCTCAATCATAACTTTGTGACATAAGGGATAAAAACAATGCCCCCTCCTTTTCCTTTTGATTCTATGCTTGTTTTTGGATATTTCTCCATAATGTTACTTGCAGGCTTGATACTCCGTTCCCATGTCCCTGTTTTTCAGAAAATCATGTTTCCGGCAAGCCTGACAGGCGGCCTTCTGGGTCTGGTTTTAATCAGCTTAAACCTTGTTTCCCTTGACACAGAACTTATTAAAACCTTTGCATTTCATTTTTTTAATATCTCCTTTATTTCAGTTGGACTTACAGCCTTTAAAGAAGAAGGTAAAGGACAACGGGAAAAGATTGTCAAAGGGTCTGCATGGATGGCCTTAATCCAGGCAGTAACCTTTCCACTCCAGGCAATTACAGGTGCGCTGGTTGTTATGTTTTTTGCATTTAACAGTGCTGAACCCCTTTTTAAGACATTTGGTTTTCTTCTGCCCCTGGCATTTAATGAAGGGCCGGGACAGGCACTTTCCATTGGCAGCGTGTGGGAAGGTCTGGGTTTTCATCATGCTGCCACCATCGGACTTACCTTTGCCACCATTGGGTATTTTTTTGCCTTTTTTGTTGGCGTGCCCGTTGCAAACAGGGGAGTGAAAAATGGACAATATAAACACAAAGGAGTGCCGGATTTTTTCCGCCAGGGAGTTTTACCAAAACAGGAGACTAAAAAACCTGCCGGCTTTATTACAATCCACAATTCAAACCTTGACAGTATAAGTTTCCATATGGCCCTTGTGGGGCTTGTGTATGTTATCACCTGTTTTTTTGTGTCAGCACTGTCAAAAGCCCTTGGATCTGATGCAGGCACCATTGTATGGGGTTTCTTTTTTCTCTTTGGACTGATTTTTTCAATTTTAGTCAGGATCTTAATTGAAAAGACCACCCGGTTCGGACATCTCATGGATCCTTCACTGCAAAGGAGGATTACCGGGTTTTCCGTGGACTATCTTGTTGTGGCCACGGGATGCGGAATTCAGTTTTTTGTTATCTGGAAATATTTTATCCCCATACTTGTCATATCTGTCACCGGTGGTATTCTAACCACACTGGCCGTTTTCATGTTAAGTAAAAGGCTTGGGAAATACAGGCTGGAGCGTGCCATAGCAATTTATGGTGTTGTGACAGGTACGGTCTCCTGCGGGCTTATGCTTTTAAGGATTGTTGATCCTGAGTTCAGAACCCCGGTTGCAAGGGAGATTGGTTTTATGAATATTTTTGCAATACCAATAGTGGGCGGACTTACATGTCTGTTAAATGCTCCTTTCTGGTGGGGATGGAGTATGTCTGCAACTTGTATTGTACTTGGCTCAGTACTTGTTATAAGTTTTATTATTCTTCTGAGTAAAAAGCTATGGAAGGATAGCATTATTAATGATAAATAGAATCTGAAAAGGAGTTGGAAAGAATGGAAAAGAAAGCTGAAGCAGTTGTTAAGGTTGTTATGATCATGGTTTTATTAATCTGTTTTACTTTTGCATGTGGTGGTAAGTATGATGATGTCATTGATGCTAACAACGAATTTATTGAGATCATGGATGATTACTCCAAAAGCCTTGAAAAAGCAGACAATGCAAAAGATGTTGCCGCTGCAATAGATAAGGTGGCTGAAAAAATGGAAAAACTTGGACCAAAGATGAAAAAACTGAGGGAAAAATATCCTGACCTTACAAATGAGAAAGACCTTCCTGAACAACTGGTTAAATCCCAGAAAAAGATGGAACAGGTAAGCGGCAGGTTAGCTGCATCATTTATGAAACTTGTAAAATATGTAGGTAACCCTGATGTCATGGAAGCCCAGAAACGTCTTGGTATTGCCATGCAGTCAATGAACCAGCAGGAATAGATATTATATAGGATTTATATGCATACAATCAGAGGCAGGTTGATAATAGTTTTTATTGTATACCTTTCATTTACAGGAGTATTAACCTGCTTCTACTATTATAATATCAATACTCTCAAAGAGAAGCTGCTGCTGATAGAACAGTTTGATGACTTTAAAGATAACATCCTTGAACTCAGAAGATATGAGAAAAATTACTTTCTTACGGGTAATCTTGTGTATGTTGAACAGATGAAACATTATTTTGCAAAGACTGAAGACTCTTTTAACCGCCTGGAAGAAAAAATGATAATGATTCTGGGTAAGGACCAGTTGGATGCATGCAGAAACGCCATAAACAATTATCGTATGATCCTTAAGGAAAAGACCCAGGGGCCTCATTTTAAAAACATTGAAACAGCAGGAAATCTTAGAATAAACGGAACAAGCTTGACATCTTTCAGCGAAAAACTGATTAAAGAGAAACGACTGCGTGTTGCCAAAGTGTTGAGGTATATGTCCATGCTGCCCCTGGCCTTTGGAGTTGTGTTTATTATCCTGATAATTTTTGTCTGGCACATGACCCAGGAAGATGTGTTAAGACCTCTGTTATCCCTTCAGAAAGCCTCTGAAAGCGCACGCAAGGGCATATTTAAGCCTATTGAGCATGTGCACAGAGAAGCAAATGAGGTGTCCCATTGTATTGCAGCTTTTAATGAGATGGTGGTGGAAATTGATTCAGGCCAGGAGCAATTACTCCAGTCCAGGAAAATGGCATCCATTGGTACATTCACCTCTGGTATTGCCCATGAACTGAACAATCCCTTAAATAACATCTCCCTGATTGTGGATTCGCTTATTGAAGATGGAAAAGCCATGCCTGAAGCTGAACAGCAGGGATTATATAATGACCTGATGGAACAGGCTGAAAGAGCAACCAGTATAGTTAAGAACCTGCTTGAGTTTTCCAGAACCGATCAGGACCATTTTGAAAAGATTTCCATGGGTCAGATGGTGGAAAAGACCCGGAAGCTCTTGAAAAATGAACTCAGTATCAAAAAAGTGAAGTTCCATGCCAGGGTTGAGGACAACCTTCCAAAGGCAATGATCGATAAGAGCAGGCTCCAGCAGGCCCTGGTCAATCTGCTTTTAAATGGTATCCATGCCATGCCTGATGGCGGTGATCTGTATCTGAATATTGCATCGGATACAGAGTCAGATTCCATTAAAATCGATATCAAAGATACTGGTGTGGGAATACCTGAGGAACATCTTGAATCTATTTTTGATCCTTTTTTTACAACAAAAAAAGAAGGTGAGGGGACAGGGCTTGGACTCTCTGTGACATATAATATAGTTAAACGCCACCACGGCACAATATCGGTAACAAGTGAGCCTGGCAAAGGCACATGTTTTTCCATTTTTCTTCCTGTAAAGGCCTGACAATGGACTGCCTGAAGAAAAATGAGCCTGTAAGGGTTGCAATTGTAGACGATGAACCCATTGCCTGCCGGGAAATAAAAAGGGGTTTTGAAAAAGAGACTGATTTTACTATTGAGACATTCCAGGATGGCGAGACATTCCTGAAAACAATGGCAGAAGACCTGTTTGATCTTGTCCTTTGTGATTTAAGGCTGCCGGGCATGGATGGAATGGATGTTTTAAAAAGAGTAAAGGACCGGTTTCCTGACACCCAGGTTATTATCATCACTGCATATGGTTCCATAGATGTTGCCATAAGTGCCATCCGGGAAGGAGCTTTTCATTTTGTTGTCAAGCCTGTTAAGCTTGATGAGTTGATAAGCTTATCCATGCGTGCCCTTGAAACGGTCCGCCTGGTCAAAGAGACAAAGGCTTTAAAAAAAGTCCTTTTTAACCAGTCCAGGCAGCAGTACCTTATTGGCCATTCGCCCGGTATTCAAGAGGTTCTGGCCATAATAAAAAAAGTCTGTTCCCTTAATTGTAATATTCTGATCCAGGGGGAGAGCGGCACGGGAAAAGAACTTGCTGCCCGGGCCCTCCATTTCCTTGGTGAACGCAGGGAAAAGCCTTTTATCGCATTCAGCTGTGGTGGATTTACCGATGATTTGATTGCAAATGAACTTTTCGGCCATGAAAAAGGCGCTTTCACAGGAGCAGTTGATACTAAGATCGGCCTTCTTGAATCAGCTGATAAAGGCACTATTTTTTTAGATGAAATCGGGTTGATGCCACTTAATATGCAGATGAAACTCCTGCGGTTTGTCCAGGAAAGAACCTTGATACGGGTTGGCGGTGTTAAAAATATCCCGGTTGATATCCGTATTATTGCTGCAGGGAATCATGATCTTGGCCATGAAGTTGAACAGAAAAATTTCCGGGAAGATCTTTTTTACAGGCTTAAGGTGGTGACAATAAACCTGCCGCCTCTACGGGAAAGAAAAGAAGATATCCCTTTGCTGACCCAGCATTTCCTGAAAAGGTACAATGAAAAATTTCACAAAAAGGTAAATCATGTGGATCAGGAAGTAATGGATATTTTGATGCAATACCCATTTCCAGGCAATGTCAGGGAGCTTGAAAACATTATTGAGCGTGGTGTTGCACTTTCGGAAAAATCATCCATCGGATGCACAGACCTGCCGCCTGATATACTTGAACTTTCCATTGTAAGCCTTGATGATGATGTTAAGCTTAAGTCACTTGAGGAAATAGAGAAGGAGCACATTGAAAAAGTGCTTGCCCTGACTAATTTACATAAGAAAAAAGCTTCAGAGATCCTGAAAATCCCCAGAACCACACTGTGGCGTAAAATGAAACAATTCAACCTGATTTAACCGATCCTGTTGTTTCAAAATGAAACAAGCCCTTAAAACCATACTATATCAATACCTTTCAATATATTTCCTACACACTTGGTTTTTTATTGTTTCAATATGAACCATAATTAATCTGTATTCCCCCTGTTTTTTTTATAACATACTGAAAATATAAAGCATATCTGTATTGGTATGGAACTTGTACTATCCTGACCTAAGTTGGGAATAGAATATTATGCTGGAATAAAAAGATCTGTAAAGGGAAAAACAGGTGGACACGGAGAACATACTTATTCCATTTTGTGAACATAGTTCTGATTTAAAGCCATTATACCATGCATTTGCCCTGGCAGAACGGATCAGAGCTAAGATTTTTGTTCTTTTTTTTAAGAATAAAGCCAGGGCTTCCAATCGGGTTTCTCTGTTGGAAGAAGCCTGCATAGACATGGTTAACAGAGCTTGTGAAGGCGGAATGTCTGTATCGTTTCATGTCACAATGGATGATTTTGAAGAAGAACTTTTAAACATAATAAAAACAGAACATATTGATCTGATTGTTACTGGCCCGGGAGATACTGAAATGGGATCAGCCATCAGAGGTATTAAACCAAAGCTTGTAATTCAGATCATTGAGGTTAAGGGAAAAAATAATATTAATTCTAATGAACAAAGGTGAAAAACATGCCAATTGTATTGATATCCAGTTCACCCCATGGTTTGGGCCATAAACTTGCCCGGAATCTTGCGGAAAAAACAGGCTGGCCTCTTTACAGCCGTGAACAGATGGTGGAAAAGGCACATGCATCGGGGATAAGGCTGAGCAGGCTTGAGGCTTCCATTATTAAATCTCCTGTTATCAATGAAAAACTGGCCAGGGAAAAAGAGTTGTACCTGGCCCTTGTAACAAAAACCATATGTGAGACTGCTGTGGATGGAAATCTTGTCTACCATGGCAGGGCTGCCCATATGCTCATGCCCGGGGTTCCTGGTTTTTTAAGGGTGGGAATCGGGAATACCATGGAAATGCGTATTGAACAGGTTATAAAAGATATTAATCTTTCCAGGGAAAAGGCAAGGCAGTACCTTAAACACCTGGATGAGGATATTGAAAAGTGGGCCCATTATGTCCACCATGAGACTTTTCAGAATTCAATGACCTATGATCTGTTTTTAAATCTACAGCAGATGAGTCTTGAAAATGCATCTTCAATACTTTACAACGCATCTGTTTCAGATGATTTTATTCTCACAGACAAATGCCAGGAAAAACTGGATGACAAACATCTTACTGCCAATGCAAAAATCCATCTTGCCCGGAATGCTGAAACAGCAGGCCTGGATCTTGGTGTAAGGGCAGTTGACGGAGTTGTAACCGTAACCTATATGCCACGCCAGGAAGTACCTGCCGAACACATTGCAAATGTTTTAAAAGATCTTAAAGGGTGCAGGGAAAGCATTTGCACAATGGCTGAGACCAATATTTTATGGATACAGGAATCCTTTGATCCAGAAGGAGAGAATTTTGAACAGGTTACCCAGCTTGCAAAACGATGGGGTGCGGCAGTTGAGCTCTTGTGCCTGGATTCAGAAGGAAATGCCTGTGTACCAGCACCCCGGGAGACTGATTCAGGCCTTTCAAATCAGGATTATAACGGTGGTGTGGAAGATGATGCAGTCGAGCACTCTGTTGATGATAAAGGGCTTTCTAAAACTGTTGAAGCCCTGGTGGCAATTGGACGGTCAGCAGGCGGTTTTACTGTGTCAGGCAGCGCAAGAGAGATTATTAATGCAATAAAAGATAATAATAACTATTCACTTATTATTCAGGGGAATCTCTTCCTTTCAAAGGGTCATGAAACCTCCACACGATTGACCCGGGAGCTTGCACTGGAACTTAAAGAGAAGCTTAAGGTTCCCGTCATTGCATCCGGAGAACTCCATTCCAGATTTCTTTTTGGAAAAAGCCAGGCAATGAAGCTTTTTGGTTTTATTCTGCTTACAATATTTATTTATTCTATGGTTTTCACTTTTCAGGAGCCTATTTTAAATATTCTTGGCGGAGAACTCCATGCAAAGTTTAAATGGGCGGCTTCCATAGGTGTTGCAGTATTTGTTCCCGTGGTTGCGTATACATACAGTACAGTCACCGGGTTGATTCTGAAACTGGTTGATATAGATTAGATAATTGAAGGAGAAGGTTTTATGGAACATCTTATCGTTAATTTTATTCATATTGATATAGGTACGGCATTACAGATTGTATTGCTGGGGTTTATCGGAGGAGTGCTCTCCGGTTTTATTGGCAGCGGTGGAGCATTTTTCATGACACCGGGTATGATGAATCTGGGTGTTGAGGGGGTTATAGCAGTTGCAAGTAATATTACCCATAAATTTGGAAAAGCAATGGTTGGATCCCATAAACATGGTGAAGCAGGTAATGTTGACAAAAAACTTGCAGTGTTTGTCTTAGGTTCTGCTGTAATAGGCATACAGCTGGCTGTCTTTATAAACAGCCTTTTATTTAAGGGGGGTACCGGCCATGGTGCCTCCAAGGGTGCAGGAGCGAATTTATACATAAGTCTTGTGTTTGCTTTGATTTTATCTACTGTTGCTTTGTCCATGCTGCGGGATGTCCTGAAAAACCGTGGAAAGGGCGATGATGATTCCGGGCCGTCACGGCAGATTGCCGATGCACTTGCAAAGCTGCACCTTCCGCCAATGATACATTTTAAAGTTGCCGATGTAAAAGTGAGCCTGTGGGTACTGCTGGTGGTTGGTATTGCAACAGGTTATCTTGCAGGTACAATTGGTGTAGGCGGTTTTATTGGTGTCCCTGCCATGATCTATGTATTTGGAGTTCCAACAGCTGTTGCTGCCGGAACAGAATTATACCTTGCCATGTTCATGGGTGCCTATGGTGCATTGAGTTATGCTTTCCAGGGGTTTGTCGATATCCGCCTTACCATACTCATGTATCTTGGCTCCCTTGTGGGTATTTACCTTGGAGTTTACGGTGTTAAAGTTGTGAATGAAAGATATATACGCATGGTGACAAGTCTGATTATTCTCCTGTGTGTTATCAGCAGGGCCATTGCCATACCCATGTATCTGCGTCAGCTTGGATTCATTGACATGGACCCTGCCATGGATGTCTATTTCAACAATATAAGTAAATTTTTTCTGTTTGCCAGCGGCATTACAGGGACTTTATTGATTTTAATTAATGTGATCAGGGCATACCGGCAGAGGCGGAAGATACAGAAAAGCATTAGAATGGTTCAGGCTTAGAATCGGAAAAGGAGGGAGATTATGTCAATTGAAATACTTATTCTGGATGATGAAAAGATCGTGGGTGAACGTCTTAAAGCTTCCCTTGAAAAGGAGGGACATACCCTTGAGATATTTACCCATCCCATTGAAGCACTTGCCAGAATCAAGGAAAAAATATTTGATGTGGTTATTACCGATATCCGCATGGATGAGGTGGATGGTATACAGATTCTGGAGGCAGCCAGGGAGAAAAACCGTGGTACCAAAGTGATCATGATAACCGGATATGCAACTTTGGAAGTTGCAAGGGAATCTTTAACCAAAGGTGCCTTTGATTTTATTGCAAAACCATTTAAATTAAAGGAGATGCGTGAAGCTATTGCAAAAGCTGTGGATGCTCTTGGAAAGGAGAATTGATCATGCACAATGTATTAATAGCTTTAGAAACAGATCTGGCATCTGGTATTGCAATTCGTTATGCAGATCAACTGGAAAAAAAGATGCGTTTCAATATGCAGGCCCTCCATGTTCCGGATATGGATAAAAACGGCCCTTCTCCAGGCAGTGGATGGGTTCATAAGAAGTGGGAAGACGGTGTGATTGACAATGCAAAAAAAGAGATTTCAAAACTTGTCAAGGAAGATCTGTTTTACTGTTATCTTACACAGACACCCAAAATTATTCCCGGAGAAAAAGAGACTGTGATTTTAAATGAGATGTGGGGAAAACATTATGATTTTTTCATGGAAGGGTTTCTCCACTCCTTTGAGCCGGACAGGTTTTTTGAAAAAATTGACTCAGATCTGTATAAAAAATTGTCCTGTCCTGTAATCATGGTTAAAAACCTTATCAATATGGATATGGGTTTACAGATTGTCGGAACTCCTGAGACTATTCCTCTGGCAGTTATGTGGCTTCTCAAGCTGTTAAAGGACTGGTCAACAAAGCCTGATATTCTGGTGTGCCATTTTGAAACATCCATGGATCACACAACAACCCTTGATAATGATCCGGTTTTACTGCTTAACATTGAAAAACGTTTTGCGCAGTCAGGCAGTGAAGCTGGCACAATCAGAACCATTAAAGGGCCGCCCGGTGAACTCAGCCTTTTTGTGAGGGATCATGCTTTAATGGTATCTGTTCTGCCCCGGCACTCCGGCCCCATGGCAAGGATGCTTTCCATGTCTCCCTGTCCCATTATGCTGTGCCCTGAACCCGAATCTAACAAACATAATTTTGTGAGGTAAAAATGAGAATTATTCTGGCATTGGATGAGCATGGATACAGTGCAGATGCAATTGCTCAAATGGCGCGCCTTGGTGAGAATACATGGGCTGATATCACCATGCTTTGCACAGTGCATAAATTGATGGATGGAGATGCCATTGTTAAATCCTATCTAAAGGATTTTTTAAAATTTGTTGACAGGGATATATCACCATATTCCCAGACAGCGCCCGGATCAGCCGGTAACAACGGGATACAGAAAAAGATCATTACAAAGGTAAGCAGGGATAACCCTGTAAAGGCGATCCTTGACCAGGCAGATATTGATAATGCAGATCTCATTGCAATGGGATGCAACACAAAGGATGAGTATACCTGGAAAAATAATGGTGATGTACCTTTAAAGGTTGCACGGGCTGCAAAGTGTTCAGTTCTGGTGATGAAAAAAGATAAAAAAATAAACAAGGTACTCTGCTGCCTTGATCATGATAATATAAGCCAGGAATCTTTAGAGATGGTAAATCAAATGGTTACCCTGTTTGATGCCGGCCTGGATATCGTTGTTTTAACCAAGGATGATGTGGTTAAGGAAAATATTGAGAAGAAACTTGCCTGGCTGATAAATTACTATTCAGCCAGAAAAATTTTCCCCTGTATTGAGCTTGTGGAATTGAGACATCTTGAAGCCTTTGTAGCCCGCAGGGCAAGGTGGGGACTCATGGCAATGTGGATGGGAAAAAAATCGATTCTGGAAAGGGTGTTTTCCGGAAATAAGCTGTCAAGGCTTTTAAAGGCAAATGAGTCATCAGTACTATTGCTCAGGTAAACACTACAATTAATAAGAGAGGGGATTTTCAGATTGTCTGAAAATCCCCTCCATATTTTATAAAATACTTACCTCAAATTTAAGATTATTACATCTTGGTTCCTTCTGCATGGCTCTGGAGTTTAACTTCAACTTTTTCTGTAAGGGATGCATAGTATTTTCTTAAGATAACAAGTACTTCTTCACGGCCAAAGTGATCAACAATTTCTTCGTTGTTTGAAAGTGCGTGTCGAAGTTTTGTACCGGAAAGAATAACTCTGTCTTCTTTGCCATGGGGACAGGTTCTCATGGAAGCCATACCGTCACATTTATGGCAGTAGAAAGTCCAGTCAATTTTCAATGCTTCACAAAGAAGTGCTTTTCCCTCTTCAGCAGGCTGGGGTATTGTATCAAATATTTCCTGGGCCTCGAAAAGTGTATAGAAATCACCAACACCTGCATGGTCACGACCGATGATCATTCTGTTAACACCATAGTTCTGGCGGAATGTTGCATGGAGCAGGCCTTCCCTTGGTCCGGCATATCTCATATCAAGGGGATATCCGCCATTGACAACATGCTCTGGTACAAAATAATCTTTGATTAATCTGTCAATACATTCAATACGGACTTCTGCAGGAATATCACCTGGTTTCAGATTACCGATAAGGGAGTGAATCAGGACGCCGTCACAAACGTCAAGGGCTATTTTGCAAAGATGTTCATGGGATCTGTGCATGGGGTTTCTGAGCTGCATGGAAGCAACATTTGCCCATCCTCTTTCATCAAATATGGCCCGGGTCTCTTTTGGGGTCAGATAAACACCTTTAAATTTTTCCGGGAATTCACCTTCTGAAAGGACTTTAACAGGGCCTGCAAGGCAGAACTCTTTTCTTGCCATGACCATCTGAACACCTGGATGATCTTCCATGGCAATTTTCCAGAACACATCATCGGCAGACTCTTCACCATGACCTTTATAGACTTTTTCACATTCCCACTTTTTTTCATCTTCGGTCATTTCAAATTTTTCTTCAACTTTCATTGTAGCAAAAGCTTCACCGCCTCTTTCCAGGGTGATCTCATCGCCGATATTGATTGCATCTGCATCTTCCTTTGATGCATCAAGCATTACAGGAACCGGCCAGAACGTACCGTCAGCAAGAAGGAAATCTTCACACACGCTTTTCCAGTCAGCTTTTGTCATAAAGCCGTTCAGGGGGCTGAATCCGCCAATACCGAGCATGATCAGGTCACCTTTCACCTGGGATGTAATTTCAATTTTTTTAAGACCAGCTGCTTTTGCTTTTTCAGCTTCAAGCTCACTGCCTTCGAGCTTACAACATACAAGACCTTTACCACCATGTGGTGCAACTAATTTAGACATATACTTCTCCTCACCTTTTATATTAAAAAAATAATAAATGTTTATTCCAAACATTTATAAAAAATTCATAAAACAATCCTGTTAGATTTAGTTTTTATTGGATATTTTGTCAAGAATTATTATTGATTTATGCCTAGCAGCTCTCCTATCTGGTTCATATTATCAAAATGGAAAAGAGCATTTAAAGAAGGGCTCTTAAATGCGGCAAACAGTGTGCCTGCATTTGATGCAGCAAGTTCATCAAATCTTGAGTCACCAATGAAAAGAATTTGTTCACCTTTTATTTTAAAGTGGTCCATGATTTTGATCAGCTGGTCCGGCGCAGGTTTTGGAGATTCAACATCCGATGCTGTAACCACAATGTCAAACTCATCTTTAAGGTTATAGTCAGTTAAGACTTTTTCCATTGTATTTGTTCTGTTGGTTGCAATGCCCCTTATATATGCGTTTTCTTTCAGCTGTTTTAAAAGCTCTTTAAAACCTTTTTCCATATCCATGTATTTGATGAATTTATCATATCCTATTTCCTTAAGGCGCAGCTTGACTTTATCAAGATTTTCCAATTCAGGGAAAAGGTATTCAAGGGCTTTGGCAACAGTATACATGTGAACTTCAGTGAACTGCTCATCTGTCAGGGGCTTTTTGCCGAAATATTCAAGGAGTTCATCATAGAACAGTCTGTTTGCCCTGGCAGTGTTAAACATTACTCCGTCACAGTCAAATATGACAGCTTTTATATTTTTCAGGTCCATTTAACTCGATTTTGAAAGGTCTTTGTCTTTAACATTGCCAAAGACACGAATGGATATTGTTGGCAGCAGCTTTGAGTCTGTGGACAGGTATATTGTATCATAATATCTGCCAGGTGTCTTTTTAATATTTTTTATATGGAGTTCCCATGCAGGTTTTGAAGAATCCTCCTGTTTCTGTTTTTTTTCAAGTTCAACTTTTATGTTCTCACCGTTGGTTATTTTTGTGGAAAGGATTTTAAATTTGTATTTTTTCACGGGAGTTATGGTGACAACCTGGTTCAGTTCTTCACCGGCAAAACCATACAGGCGTACATTCTGGGTTGAAATCAATGCAATCTTATCAACACGCCCCCTTATCTTCAGCATCAGTGGAGAGTGATTTGGATCATTGGTTGTAACCATTACTGATTTTGAAAGCGGGCTTCCACCATATCCGGCTGTCTTAACTGAAATTACAATTGTTCCTTCCCCGGCACGGGGGATTTCTCTGTCATAGGAGACAGTGCTGCAACCTCAGCCCGTGTTGACACTCTGCACAAGTAGCGGTTCATCGCCGTTATTCTTGATAATAAAGCTGTGCTTTATAATTGTTCCTTCAGGTACGGTCCCAAAGTCATATACACCTTGTGTGATTGATAACATCGGGCCTGCATGCAGGTTTATTGATGATATGATAACAAATAAACATGTTGTGATAAGTAAAAATAACTTTTTCATAGGTTCCTGTCCTAATTTGGTATTAATATATTACATACACTTACATCCATGAAATCTATAACTTTTCCCAACTAAAAACAAGTCAGAATTTTACTATATTGCCATTGATCATTTCAAGGAGTTTTTTTGAATATCTGATTTTATGGTTTTCAATACTGGTCACAGGCACTGCTCCCATAAGTGCGTTTAAAAGAATAATATTGGAAAATTTTATAAAATCATGGAAAAAAATCTTTTCATACCTGATTTCATATCCCTTTTTTTTAAGTAAATCCATCACAGCAGCAATTGTAACGCCCTTTAATACATGTTCAGACTCTGGTATGATTACAGTATCTTTTTTTATAATCATAATACTGCATGTGTTTGTCTCGGAGATTGTCATGTCAGGATTCAGTATCAATGCTTCGTCTTTATTGTTCTGCTTTGCAAAAATTCCTGCAAGATAATAATAAAGATAGTTCAGACTCTTATGGTCAGCAGTTATTATCTGCCTTGGGTATGGATATCTGATGAGATCAAGGCCGTTTTTTTTTAAAAGATCAAGCCTTGGGGTATATTTTCCTGCAGACACCATGGCAGAAAAAGGAAATTCTCCTTGATTCTCATTTTCAGCCAGAATAATTTTCACAGCAGCAAGGGAAGAGCCAAGGTTGTTTTTTTCAATAACAGTTGAGATCACATCCTTGAAATTTATATCCACAGGGTCCTGGTTGAACAATTCTCTAAGCCCTCTGTTCAGCCTTTTCAAGTGTTCAGAAAGTCTTATGATTTTTGAATTTTCAACCCTTATGGTCTCAAATAGTCCTGCACCATATTGAAAGCCCGGGCAGGCAACCGGAATCCGGGCATGCTTTTGGGAAATGATCTTTCCATTTATCCAGATTTTATCTCTCTTCAAATCAGTTCCCCCGGGTTTTGATATAAGAAGATCCATAATGGTTTTGCCTTTATCCAGGGTCTCCTGGTACTCCTTTTCAGGGTCTGAATCAAATACAATCCCCCCTCCCACGGAAAATGATATTCTGCCCTTGAAAACAGTGGCAGTCCTGATGGCAATGGACAGGTCCATTGTATCATGGAAACTTAAATACCCTATGGAACCGGTGTAGACATGCCGCTTCACAGGTTCAAGCTCATCTATTATTTCCATGGATCTGATTTTAGGGCAGCCTGTTATGGAGCCGCCGGGGAAGGTGGCCTTCAGGAGATCAATGGAACCCATATTCTGGTCAAGCTCTCCTTTAACAATGGACACAAGGTGATAAACATTGTCATAGGGTTCAAGTTTTTTATGTTCTTTTACAACAACCGAGCCTGGTTTTGCAACACGGGAGAGGTCATTGCGCATCAGATCAACAATCATTGTAAGCTCTGCATCATCTTTTATGCTTGAGAGTAATATTTCTGCATTGTTTTTGTCTTCAGCCTCTGTCCTGCCCCTTGCAATGGTGCCTTTAATTGGTCTTGTTTCAATATCCCTTCCTGCCTGTCTGATAAAACGTTCCGGTGATGTTGATAAGATCTGGTGGGTATCAGCATTGATATAGGCAAAAAAAGAAGCAGGATTTTTTTTATAGAGTTTTTTGAAAAGATCAAAAGGGCTGCCTGTGAATTCAGCATCAAACCGCTGGGACAAGTTGGCCTGGTAGATGTCTCCTGCTTTAAGGTATTTAATAACCTTTTTAACCTGTTCAACATATTCCTCTTTTGAAAAGGTTGATTTAAGAGGAGTTTTATTAAGGGCAGATTTTTGACTTTTCTGCCTGGTTAAGGGAGGTTTTTCATTGAGCTTTTTAAAGAAATAGTTCCTGATTTCATCAATGTGATTTTTATGTGATACTTTGTCCAGGGGAGAATCATCACTGCTTTTAAAACACGGTATAAACAGATTTGAGGTTTTTGTCTTTTTATCTGAAACCAGGGTAGCTGAAGGTGCATAGAGGCAGATGTCAGGAAGGCCTGTCCCAATACAGGTCTGGGGCAGGTCCTCAATGCTGTTTTTAAGATCATAGGAAAAATATCCGAAAAGGCCTGCATTTACAGGCGATGAACTGTTATGCCCGGGCATATGGTCATTTGAAAGCTTAAAATGTTTCAGCAGTTTTGCCACAAAATCAAAGGGATTGTCCTGAAACAGGAAAGTTTTACCATTGAATTTAAGTTTAAGGCTGTCCTGCTGTCCTGTGAGCTCAAGCCATGGTTTTACTGCAAGGATATGGTATCTCGAACAATCAAGCCTGCCGCCGCTGAGCAATGCCACACACCCTTTATCCAGGGCAAATTTTTCAGCCATATCCAGAAAAGAGCAGTTAAGTTCAATTTTTTCTTCATGGATAGATACTATGGCTGGTAATTGGTTTATACACTCTTTTTTTCTATCCATAACAGCTGCCCGCTATTACCATGAATCCTGCCCTCTTTTAAGTGAGGAACGGGTTTATTTTTTTCTCCCGGCCAATGGTGGTTGAAGGGCCATGGCCTGTGTAAACCACTGTATCTTCATCAAGGCAGAGAAGCTTTGTTTTAATGCTTGAAATAAGGGTTTCATAATCACCTCCGGGCAGGTCAGTCCTTCCGATTGAGCCTGCAAAGAGTGTATCGCCTGCAATCAGAACCTTGTCAGTTAAAAGGCATACACCGCCCCTTGAATGGCCTGGAGTATGGATGACTTTCAAGGTTATATTACCGAATTTGATCTCATCATTATGGGAGATATTGATATCAGCCGGCGGTGAGTTTTCAGCATCAAGACCAAAGGAGCGGGCATGGAGCGCAAGTTCGGAAAGCATGGGCTCATCCTCTGCATGGATCATGAGATCTGCCTTTGTTGCCTCTTTGAGCGCCCTGTTTGCACCCACATGGTCGAAATGGCCATGGGTATTGATAATATATTTAACTTTGAGTTTGTCTTGTGCAAGGGTCATAAGTATTCTATCTGCTTCATCGCCCGGATCTATTACAACTGCCTCCTTTGTTTCTTCACAGCCGAGTATATAGCAGTTTGCCATGATTGGGCCGACTTCAAGTGTTTTAATAATCAAAATATCCTCCCTGGAATTTTATGCAATGTTCTCTTGTTTCCGTATCTGATCAAGCACACCATTTATAAAAGCGCCGGACTCTTTTGCCCCGAATTTTTTTCCAATTTCCACAGCTTCATCAATTGTAACGCTTGCCGGAATGTCAGGGCATTTTAAAAGTTCAAATGCTCCAATGCGCATGATATTTTTATCAACTGAAGACATTCTTGATAATTTCCAGTTTTTTGAGCATTTATTAAGAAGGGTGTCAAGCTCTGCCCTGCAATTGAGTACTCCATTGACAAGTAACAGGAAAAAAGGTTTTATCTCTTTTGTGAGAATATCTTCAAAGTTTGTACAAAAATGGTTAAGCAGTTCATCCTGCTCTTTTTTATCTGTTTCAGCAAGCTTGTCTGCTTCAATATAAAAAAGTGCCTGCAGTGCTGCTTCCCTTGATTTTCTACGGTATCCCACTATTTTGTATTACTCTTCTCTCTTTATATGGTGGTTGAAAGATTAGCCATTTCAACGGCTGCAAGGGCAGAGTCAAATCCTTTGTTTCCGGCCTTTGTACCTGCACGCTCAATTGCCTGTTCAATGGTTTCTGTTGTAAGAATTCCAAAGATTACAGGCAGACCTGCATCAAGGCTTACGCTGGCTATGCCCTTTGATACCTCTGCACATACATAGTCATAGTGGGAAGTTGCTCCCCTGATAACAGCGCCAAGGCAGATTATGGCATCATACTTACCTGTAAGGGCCATCTTTTTGGCTATCAGCGGAATTTCAAAGGCGCCCGGCACTTTTATAAGGGTTATGTCCTTATCTTCAGCACCGCTTCTTGTTAAGGCATCAATGGCCCCGCTGACAAGTTTTTCAGTGATAAAATCGTTGAATCTGCCTGCAATGATTCCAAATTTTTTCCCTTCTGCTTTTAAACTTGCTTCAATGATCTGTGGCATTTTGCATCCTTATATCTATTTTGGTTGTAAGATTAATCTGATATGTGAAAAGTATGACCCATTCTCAGTTCCTTGCATTTTAAATAACCTTTATTATATTCATTGGGTTCGGTTTCAATGGGAACCTGTTCTTTAACGCTCAGGCCATATCCTTCAAGCCCGATCATTTTTTTGGGATTATTTGTCAGAAGCCTCATGTTTTTAACTCCTAGATCGACAAGGATCTGGGCACCAACACCATAATCCCTCATATCATCTTTAAATCCGAGTTTTCTGTTTGCCTCAACCGTGTCATATCCCTGTCGCTGGAATTCATAGGCTTTAAGTTTATTCACAAGGCCGATACCTCTGCCTTCCTGCCTTAAATAGAGGATAACACCCGAACCTTCTTTATCTATCATTTTCATGGATTTATGGAGCTGGTCAGCACAGTCGCACCGCAGGGAGCCAAAAATATCACCTGTCATGCATTCTGAATGTACCCTAACCAGGGTTGGTTTTTCAGGGTCTATTTCACCTTTGACCAGGGCAATGTGGGTGAGGTTATCAATGTCATTTTCATAGGCAATAATTTTAAAGTCCCCGCCGAATTTTGTGGGTAACTGGGTCTGGGCAGCTACCCTGACAAAGGATTCTGTTTTAAGTCTGTATTCCACAAGATCTGCTATTGTGCATATGCCAATACCATGTTTTTTGGCAAATTTTTCCAGGGAAGGCATCCTGGCCATGGTGCCGTCTTCATCCATGATTTCACAGATTACCCCGGCAGGTTTAAGACCTGCAAGGCGGGCAAGATCAACCGACCCCTCGGTTTGTCCGATCCGCACCATGACTCCGCCATTCCTGGCCCGCAGGGGAAATACATGCCCCGGCATAACAAGATCCGAAGGCTTTGCATTGTCAGCAACAGCTGTCAGAATCGTGTGTGCTCTGTCTGCAGCTGATATGCCCGTGGTCACACCGTGTTTAGCTTCAATGGATATTGTGAACCCTGTTTCAAACTGTGAGGTATTGTCATCAACCATCATTGGCAGACCAAGTTCATCCAGTTTTTTTCCGGTCATGGAGAGGCATATCAGACCCCTTCCATGGGTTGCCATGAAATTTATTGCTTCCGGAGTAACAGCCTCGGCTGCCATTGTGAGGTCACCTTCATTTTCTCTGTCCTCATCATCAACAAGGATGACCATTTTCCCTGATCTTATATCTTCAATCGCCTGTTTAATTGTTAAATGGGGCATTAATTCCAATCCTTATGTTTAATTCTTTTTTATAAAAATCCTTGTTCTGCAAGGAGTCCAAGGCTTATATCCTTTTTGTCTTCACTTGAGTCCCTGCTCAAAAATTTCTGCACATATTTTCCAAGCATGTCAGTTTCAATATTGACCTTGTCTCCCACGTTTTTTCCTTCAAGTGTTGTCACCTTCATGGTGTGGGGTATAACACTTATTTCAAACTCTTTATCCGAACACTTGTTAATAGTAAGACTGATTCCGTCAATTGCAACTGATCCTTTTTCAATCATCTGCCGGGCAAGGGGCTTTGGTACACTGATCGATAATATCCAGGCATTGCTTTTTTTTATTTTTGAGGCAATTACTCCTGTACCGTCAATGTGGCCTGACACAAGGTGGCCGTCAAGTCTGTCCGAGAGCCTGAGAGCCCGTTCAATATTCACCTTTGTCCCTGTTGATGCATTGTTGAATGTTGTCCGTTTAAGGGTTTCAGGTGCCATATCAACTCTAAAGATATTTTTTTTCAGATCCACTGCTGTAAGACATGCGCCATTGACTGCTATTGAATCTCCAGTCTTTGTTTTATCAAGGCTGATATCGGTTTCAATGGTAAGGACAGCTCCGCCATTTTTTTTCTCAATCTGTTTTATTATGCCTGATCCTTCAATTATTCCAGTAAACAAGTTTAAACCCTCCTGTTTAAATATCCCTGGATGAGTGTGTCCTGTTCAAATCTTGAGACATTAATATCATTAAGATCCATTGCATGTTTCATTAATTCAGGGCCTTTACCGCTGCAGACCGGTACACCGTCACTGCCTCCGTAAATTTTAGGGGCAATGAAAAAGAGAGCCTTGTTAACAAGTTCTTGTTTTAAAAAAGAGCTGATAACATGGCTGCCGCCCTCCACAAGCAGGCTTACCATATTCATCCGGCCAAGTCTTTTAAGGAGGAAATCAAGGTCAAACAGTTTGTCTTTTACAGGAACTTCCAGTACCAGTGCTCCGGCTTTTTCAAGGCAGTCCTTTTTAGCAGAT
Source organism: uncultured Desulfobacterales bacterium (assembly GCA_964593725.1). Lineage (GTDB taxonomy): Bacteria > Desulfobacterota > Desulfobacteria > Desulfobacterales > Desulfobacteraceae > JAIOSM01. The sequence continues at coordinate 7,729 of CAZQJS010000006.1, read as the reverse complement.
GATGCATGCTTTGATGTTGCAATGATGGTTGGAGCTTCGGATTTCTGGGTTAATACCTTTGCATTTTCATCTATAATAAGATCCGGGTCAAGGATCACCCTTGCAGGGTCCTTTGCATTAAAATCATCCACTCTTGCTGTCAGGGAAGGATCATCGGCTTTTAAAGTCCCGGCACCTATAAGTATTGCATCATTTTCATGCCTGAGCAAATGGACATATTTTCGTGATTTTTCATTGGTGATCCATTTTGAGTCGCCTGTTGATGTTGCAATCCTGCCGTCAATGGTCAAAGCGCATTTAAGGGTTACAAAGGGTCTTCTGCCATTGCAGGTATACCACGAAAAGTCCTCAATAAGTGCTTCAGCCTCTTTTTGGAGCAGGTTTACAGAAACATCAATATTATTTTTCTGTAAGTGCTGAATCCCGTTTCCCCTTACATCCGGGTTCGGGTCCCTGCAGCCGATCACAACACGTTTAATGCCTGCATTGAGGATTTTTCCCGTGCAGGGAGGAGTTTTACCATGGTGATTGCACGGCTCAAGTGTGACATAGAGGGTGGATGCACGGGCATTTGAGCCTGCATCGTCTATTGCTTCAACTTCGGCATGGGCAAGGCCTGCACCCCTGTGCCACCCTCTCCCCACAATTGTATTATTTTTAACAACAACAGCTCCCACAGCAGGATTAGGAGATGTAAAGCCTTTACCTTTCCGTGCAAGGGCCAGGGCTTTTTTCATATATCTTTGGTCGTTTGACAAATTGTCTGCCTGGTTATTCATCTGGTTTTCCGTGGGGATCAATTAAAGCCTTGATGCCGTCCTGGCCTGTTCCCTTGCGTAGTATAATTGTTTTCAGTTCCTGGACAAAATCATCCACATCTTTAAAATCACGATAAACAGATGCAAATCTCACATAGGCAACATCATCCAGCCTGTGCAGTTTTTCCATTATTTTTTCGCCAATGAGCTTGGAAGGTACCTCTTTATCATTGTTCTCCCTGAGCTCCCGCTGGATCTCTTCCACTATCATTTCAATCTGGTTTATACTGATTGCCCGCTTTTCACACGCTTTTTTAATCCCGGCCAGTATTTTATTCCGGTTAAACTCTTCTCTCAGGTTATCCTTCTTAATAACCATGACAGGGATATCTTCCACCCTTTCAAAGGTGGTAAATCTTTTGGAACACTCCATACACTCCCTGCGCCGCCTGACTTCTGATTTTATTTTTCCCCGGCGGGAGTCGACAACCTTGGTATTGGGTTCACCACAATAAGGACACTCCAACTTAAACCTCCTGTTTATAGGTCTGGTTTAATAAGGGCAATTCCTGCCTGTTTAAACATCTCTTCAGCTAAAGGGTCATTATAGCCATGCTTGAAATATATTTTTTTAATTCCGGCATTGATAATCATTTTTGCACAGATTGAGCATGGCTGGTTTGTGCAGTACAGGACTGAACCCTTTACTGTAATTCCATGGTTGGCAGCCTGGATGATTGCATTCTGTTCGGCATGGACACCCCGGCACAGTTCATGTTTTTCTCCGGAGGGTACGTTGAGCTGTTCCCTTAAGCATCCGGTTTCAATGCAATGGGGCACCTTGGTGGGGGCACCATTATATCCGCTTGTGAGAATTCTTTTATCTTTGACAAGAATGGCACCTACTTTACGCCTGAGACATGTGGAACGTGTTGCAACAAGCTCGGTTATACCCATGAAGTATGCATCCCAGGATGGCCTGTTTGCAGGATCGTCACTCATAGTTAAGCCTTTTTATATAGAGGGAATTTTCTACAGAGCTCTTCCATGGCAAGGGCAACGGGTTCAATCTTTGAGGGATCATATATTATATCACATATTGCATCTGCTATGATTTTCATTTCATTTCCGCCCATACCCCTGGAAGTTACAAGGGAAGTGCCTATGCGTATTCCGCTTGTGATAAAAGGGCTTCTTGTCTCATTGGGCACACTGTTTTTATTCACGGTGATATTGGCAGCCCCAAGTTTTTCCTCGGCCTCTTTTCCTGAAATATTTTTATCTGTCAGGTCTGCAAGCATCATATGATTATCCGTGCCCTTTGAAACAAGTTTTATACCCCGTTGGATCATGGTGTCTGCAAGGGTTGATGCGTTTTTAATAACCTGGACCTGATACTCTTTAAAGGATTGGGACAGTGCCTCCTTGAATGCTACAGCTTTTGCCGCAATTACATGCATCAGGGGCCCGCCCTGTATACCCGGGAATATATGGCTTGAGATCTTTTTTCCAAGCTCTGCTGAAGATAGAATCAATCCACCCCTTGGTCCCCGCAGGGTTTTATGGGTGGTGGAGGTTACAATATCAGCAAAGGGAACAGGGGAGGGGTGAACACCTCCTGCAACAAGGCCTGCAATATGGGCCATGTCCACCATGAACAGGGCTCCCACAGATTTTGCAATTTCAGAAAAACCTTTAAAATCAATTATTCTCGGGTATGCACTGGCACCGGCAAGGATCAATTTTGGTTTATGTTTTTCTGCAAGCCTTGCAACCTCTTTTAAATCAATTGTTTCGGTTTCAGGAGAGAGACCGTAATGGACAAAATTAAAAAGCCTGCCTGAGAAACTGACACTGCTTCCATGGGTTAAATGGCCGCCATGGGATAAACTCATTGCAAGAACAGTATCTCCGGGTTCCAGAAGTGCAAAGTAGACACCCATGTTTGCCTGGGAACCTGAATGGGGTTGTACATTGGCATATTCTGTGCCAAAGAGCTGTTTTGCGCGTTCAATTGCAAGCTCTTCAGCCTTGTCAACATTAATACACCCGCCATAATAACGTTTTGAAGGATAACCCTCAGCATACTTGTTTGTGAGAACAGAACCCTGGGCTTCCATGACAGCCGGACTGGCCGTATTTTCCGAAGCAATGAGGTTAATGCCGAACTCCTGCCTTTTCTCTTCTGCCAGTATTATATCTTTAATTTCAGGATCAATGGTTCTAAGGTCATTCATGTCTCTATCCTAAGGTCATACCCTAAATTTTATTATTAAGTTAATAAATAATATTGATTGAACAGCTTGTCTTGTTTGCTGCCGGCTGGTTATTACTGGTCTATGGTCTGAATACGGTCAAGGTGTCTTCCACCTTCAAATGGAGTTTCAAGCCAGGTCTTAACAATATCAAAAGCCAGTATATCACCTATAACACGGCCCCCCATAACAAGGATGTTGGAATCATTATGCAGGCGGCTCATGCGTGCAGCAAAGAGGTCATTGCACAGGGCAGCCCTTATCTTTGGAAAACGGTTGGCTGTCATGGACATACCAAGTCCGGTGCCGCATAAAAGTATACCCCTGGTAAACTTTTTTTCTGATACTGCCCCGGCAACCTTTTTACCAAAATCAACATAGTTTACTGATACATCACTTGATGTGCCGGCATCAGTTACGGCAAGGCCATAATCAGACAGGAATTTTTTTATTTTTTCCTTGAGTTCAAAAGCTGCATGGTCACTTCCGATTATTATCGATTGTTCGTTGCCCACTTTTCTACCTCTGTTTTATGAGTTTGCCTTAATGTAATCAATGGCATCCTGGACAGTTAAAAGCTTTTCAGCATCTTCATCCTCAATGTCAATATTAAAGGTCTCTTCCATTGACATCACAAGTTCGATAATTGCAAGGGAGTCAGCCCCAAGATCCTCAATAAGGGAGGCTTCCGGGATAACATCCTCAATATCAACATTGTTCAGTTTCTGTGCTATTACTTTTTTAACCTTTGCTTCAACAGTCATGGGTAAGGTTAGTCTCCTTAAATAAACGTTTATCAAAAAAGATTATTCATCATCATCCAGGTCATCTTTGATAATCTGTCTTCCATTGTATACTCCACATTCAGGGCATGCAGTATGGGGGAGTTTTGGTTCCTGACATTCAGGGCAAAGCACCACTGTTGGAGCTGCAACTTTCTGGTGAGTTCGTCTTTTTCTTCCCCTGCTTTTTGAAGATTTCTGTTTTGGTACAGCCATTTATTTTCTCCTAGCCATTATTTTTGTTACTTAAATATAAATCATCCTGATAAAAACATATACTTTTATCTTAAATGTAAAAAAAAGTCAAGAATTTCATAATGATCTTCAGTAATTCAGGATGATCATCTTTTATACCTGCAGTATTAAGTCCGGCTGGAAAATCAATCTTTTTGCCTTTCATAAGAACGCCTTGACAAAAAATATTTCCCTATCTATAGTGCAGAAGGACTGATAACATAAATTCTGGAAATCGGAATTGGGCTCAAAGGGCAATGGACAATTCAGACCCGGGTCAGCGCCCGGTAATCATATTTGATATTCAACGATTTTCTCTCCATGACGGTCCGGGTATCCGCACAACTGTGTTTTTTAAAGGCTGTCCTTTGAGATGCGCATGGTGTCAGAACCCGGAATCCCAGTTACACCAGCCTCAACCTGTATTTTATGCTGACCGGTGCACCCTTTGTATGACCTGTAAAACAATCTGCCCTGAAAATGCTGTTTTGGAAGAAAAAGCCCGGAGGATTGATCATTCAAAATGTACATTCTGCGGGTTATGTGCAACAGTATGCCCTGAAAAAAGTATTGTGATGGCAGGCAGGAAATGGACAAGTGATGAACTTTTGCATGAGGTTTTAAAGGACATTGATTTTTATAAGGATTCAAAGGGTGGGGTGACTTTTTCCGGTGGAGAACCCATGTTGTATCCTGGTTTTTTAAAAAACATTGCAAGACAGTTAAAAATACATGGGATCCATGTTAATATCGAGACATGCGGGGTTTTCCCCATGGATGCAATGGAGCAGATCCTGCCATTTACAGATATGATTTACTTTGATTTAAAACATATGGACACACATATTCATAAAAAATTTACCGGGTGCGGCAATACAAAAATTCTAAAAAATTTTTCACTGCTTTCCCGGTCTTTTCCAGGGCTTCAGCCAAGGATGCCTGTTATTCCCGGCATCAATGATACAGAGGAGAATATTGTCTTCCTGTCCTCTTTTTTAAAGAAGAACAACCACAAAACAATACACTGCCTTCCCTTTCATAACATGGGTGAGGCCAAGCTTCAGAGGATAAAAACAGACCTGTCTTCCCTTGAAATAAAAAGTCTAAGGCCGGAAAAATGTGCTTATATAAAAAAGATGTTTGAAAAGGAGGGAATGGAGGCAGTTGTTTATGACTGAAAATAAGATCTTTATATCTAAAAGGGTTGAACGTTTAAAAAGAGCTGTGCAGACTGCTGAACCGGCTGTATGCACGGAACGGGCATTGATATGGACAGCCTGGCATAAAAAAAGATCCAACAGGAAAAAATCACACCATGTTCAAATGGCCGGGGCTTTGACAAAAGTCCTGCTTGAAAAGAGCATCGCCATTTATCCTGATGAATTGATTGTGGGAAATTTTACCTGCCAGAGGGTTGGCGGCTCAATCTATCCTGAACTTCACGGTGTCCCGGTCATGCTTGACATATTTAAGTTTTCTTCCAGAAAGACCAATCCTTTGAAAATAACAAGAAATGAAATATTGAAACTTCTGGGAATAATACCTTTCTGGCTGTTTCGTTTCATGGCGGTTAAAGCATATAAATCGCCTTTTAAAAAGATAAGATTCATCTTTAATCAGTTAAAGGCACGATTTTACCTTATTAATGAGAGCGGAGGGATTTCCCATATTGCTCCTGACTATGAAAAATTAATCACAATTGGAACCAATGGCCTTTTTAAAGAGGCAATGGAGTATCAGCAGAATGTAAAAAAAGAGTCAGAATCCTGGCACTTCTACGAAGGGGTTAAAATAATATGCAAAGGGCTTGCAGGCTTTGCCGGAAGATATGCACTGCTTGCACAGAATATGGCAGAAAAAGAATCAGATATAAAAAGAAAAAAAGAGCTTTTAAAGATCAGTGCAATTTGTAAAAATGAATTCCAGCAGGGTGCAGAATCTTTCCATGGCGCACTTCAGATCATTTTTTTAACCCATATTGCCATTAACCTGGAAAGCCTTGATAATTCAGCCTGCCCGGGCAGGATGGATCAGTACCTCCACAGATTTTATAAAAAAGATTTAAAAAATAAAATAATTAACAATGAAACAGCCAGAGAGCTGTTTGCATCATTCTGCATTAAGTTTAACGAAATCATTCCTGTTTTTTCAAAGCTTTTAACAAACTTCCATGGCGGCATGTCCAATGGACAGGTGATTACAATTGGCGGGCAGGATGCAAAGGGGGATGATGCTGTAAATGATCTGAGTCTTCTTATGCTCGATGTAGTAACAGGCCTTGGTATGCGCCAGCCAAATTTCCATGCAAGGATTCATTCAAAGACTTTAAAGGCCTTTAAAGAAAAAATTTTCTCAATACTTGCCAGAGGCAGCAACTCTCCTGCATTGTATAATGATGATATTATTATTAAAACCATGACTGCCCATGGGTATGACATCAAAGATGCACGAAACTACACTGCTGTAGGATGTGTTGAGCCGGTATGCCAGGGGAAAAGTTTTTCATCAACTGATGCAGCTATTTTCAATACCCCTGCTGTTCTGGAACTTGCTTTAAATCAGGGAAGAAGATTTGGATCAATTTTCAGAACAGGTAGAAAAACCAGGCTTTTATCACGATTCAAATCCATGGACGATGTAAAAAGAGCATTTGAAATACAGCTTGAATACATGATGGGAAAGCTAATAAAGGATCTTAAGGCTGTAGAATCAGCAAATAAAAAATATCATCCAACCCCATTAACCAGCATGCTGCTTGAGGGATGCCTTGCATCGGGCAGATGCTCCACAGCAGGTGGAGCCCTTTATAATTTCTCAGGCATTCAGTGCGTAGGTCCGGTTGATACGGGAGATGCTTTCCATGCCATTGAAAAGGCTGTTTTCCTTGATAAGAAAATGAGTTTTAAGGATATGTGTCTGATGTTAGAAAACAACTTTAATGATTCAAAAGACCTTAACTATTTTTTAAATCTTCCCAAATTTGGAAATGATGATGAGAATGTCGATAAATGGTCTGTATATGCTGCTGACATATTTTTAAAAACCCTTGAAAGCTTTGGAAATAATACCAGGGGAGGTGCCTACACAGCAGGCCTCTATTCAGTTACAGCCCATAAATATTTTGGCAGTATAACATCTGCCCTCCCCAATGGTAGAAAAAATCCGGAACCTTTTTCATCGGGTATATCGCCCATGAATTCAATGGACAGAAAAGGGCCCACAGCACTTTTAAATTCCATGAATCGGTTTGATTTTACGAAATTCGGAAACGGAATCAATTTCAACATGAAATTTACACCCCATACCCTCAGGGGAAAAACCGGTATAAGCGCATTAATTTATCTTTTTGATACATATTTTAAAAGAGGCGGCATGCAGGCACAGATTAATGTTCTTGATCCGCAAATTCTAATTGATGCCAGGGATAACCCGGAAAAGTATCCCAACCTCCTGGTCAGAGTATCAGGATATTCATCTTATTTTAATGATCTTTCCCTTGATATGAAGAATGAAATTATCAGCAGAACCTGCCTGAACGCATAAACCACAATATCTATTTTAATAAGAAAAATTTTTCAGTTGACATCTCAAGTCTGAATTACTAAGATAGGGCTGCTTTTCCAGAATATTTCAAAAAAAGCGACCAGGCGGAGCTATGTAAACCCCTAAAAATCAAGCGGACTTCTGGCTTCTTTAATGG
>CAZQJS010000005.1:0-89535 GCA_964593725.1 uncultured Desulfobacterales bacterium | reverse complement strand
CATTAATCATCTCAACCATTATTTCCCAACTTTCAAATACCATAAACCGGAAAGTACATCGGATTTGATTCCGGAATTCTTTGCGTGAACTCAAGCCTGCCCGGCATTTTTGGTACTGAAACTATACAATATTTTAAGATAAAATATAGGCCTGTTATTTCTGTAATATCAAGTAGTTGCGCCATGCCTGGAAAGTTTTATGCAAAAAAGAAATTTAATTATCAGCTGAAAACCTTATCAATACTTTTAAAAAATAACCACCGGGAATTGCTGGAAAATGTCCAAAGGCAGAATAAAAAAGATCAGGTTTCAGGTTCTGTTTACAACCATAATCTTATTTGATACTAATTTATTGATCAATATTGAATGTTTTCATTATTTTATTAACTCCCATGGCAAAGCAGGAAATAGGCAGCCGGAATTTTACATGGGTATATTATCAGTGGCTTTGCCATGGATAATGAAAGGTTTAAGCAGATTAAGCATTTCGGACAGGACTATTTTATGGATATTGTTATAAATTAAGATGTGGAGACAATACTATTGGGGAGTGGTAAATGAAACAGGTTACAGGGACAGGCAATCAGGTATTGGAAGTTGATCTTGGAAAAAAAAGTTATGAAATTTACAGGGTGACCAGGGATGAGCGCCGTCTTTTTCTTGGTGCCAAGGGGCTTGGGTTAAAACTTCTGTTTGACCGTATGGTTCCGGGAAAAGATCCCTTGGGACCTGATAATATCATTGCTTTTATGCCCGGGGTGTTGATGGGAACTGGCGGTCCATGTTCCGGTCGGTTTGAGGCATTGACCAGATCACCCCTCACAGGGTTGATGGTTACATCTTCATGTGGCGGTCCTTTCGGCCTTGCCTTGAAAACAGCAGGCTGGGATGGATTGATTATAAAAGGCAGGGCTGATGCTCCATTGTACCTGGATATTACAGAACATGGTGTTGAGTTTATAAGTGCTGAAGGATTGTGGGGGAAAGATATCCATGAAGCACAGGCTCTCCTTGATGTTGAAAAATTTAAATCCCTTGTTATCGGACCTGCCGGAGAAAATCTTGTCAGGTATGCAAACATTGCTTCAGGCCATAGGTTTCTGGGAAGGGGAGGCATTGGTGCGGTCATGGGTTCTAAAAATATAAAGGCTGTCCGGGCCCGGGGTGGCGCGTATATTATTAAACCCTGTGATTCCGGGGGATTTAAAAAGGTTAAAGCCAGAGCAGCAAAATATATTAGACAGAATAAAATCCTTGGCAGGTACAGGGATTTTGGCACAAGTGCCAATGTCCGTGACTGCCTTGAAGCAGGTATTATGCCGGTTAATAATTTCATGGACGGCAGACATGATCTTGGTAATCAGGTATCAGGGGAGTTTATGGCAGAACAGCACGACACATCACACCATACCTGTAAACCATGTTCAATTCGCTGCGGCCATAAAGGGAGTTTTAAAACAGGTGAGATGCCGGCCCCTGAGTATGAAACCATAGGCCTCATGGGAACGAGCCTTGGGATTTTTGATCTTAATACAATTGCTGAATTTAACCGTGTATGCGGCAGACTCGGCCTTGATACCATTTCCACGGGGGGAACCCTGGCATGGGTAATGGAAGCTGCTTCAAAAGACCTGATTAAAAGTGATTTAAGGTTCGGGTCTGAAAAAGGTATAAAAGATGCTCTTTACGATATTGCCGGCTTAAAGGGTTTTGGCGGGGAAATGGCACTTGGCACACGGGCTTTGTCCCGGGAGTATGGCGGCCGGGATTTTGCCATGCAGGTCAAGGGGCTGGAAATGGCGGCCTATGATCCCAGGGGATCCTTTGGCCAGGGTCTTGCCTATGCCGTTGCAAACAGGGGCGGGTGCCATCTTTCATCATATCTTGTAGCCCATGAAGTCTATTTTGGTTATTTAAAATCTGATTCCTGTTCCGGAAAGGCTGAATGGGTAAAATTCCTTGAAGATCTGGGCTGCTGCATCAACTCTTTACAAACATGCCAGTTCACCATGTTTGCCTTTCTCATGGAGCCTGCTGTATCAAAATATACACCGGATTTCATTCTGGGACTATTGATGCAGTATCTTCCGCAAGCGGCTATTTCTCTGATTGATTATTCAGTGTACCTTGGACTTTTCACAACCGTGACCGGTATTAAGCTGTCCGGGAAAGAATTTATTAAAGCAGGTGAGCGCATACATATGCTGGAGAGGTATATGAATATACGGGAAGGGCTTGACTCCAGCCAGGATACTCTGCCAGCAAGGCTTTTAGAGCAGGGGCGCACCTCTGATGGCGATAATAAGGTTGTGCCTCTTGATAAGATGATACCGGAATACTATAAGATCCGGGGATATGATCAAGAGGGCATACCGCTAAAAAGTAAGTTACAGGAGCTTGGTATAATCTGATTCTTAATCTGTAACCTTTATGTAACTCCTTTATGATATGGGTTAAAAGTTCTGGTTCAGGGCTGATTTCTGCTGATATGATTAAGGGCGGAAATACTTGACTGATAATTTAAAAAAAGGAGTAAAGCTATGCAGGTTACACGACGGAAGTTTATCAAGATTTCCGGAGCTACTGCTGCTGGACTTGCAGTGAGCAGTCTCGGTTTCAGTTTAAAAGAGGCAAGGGCTCATACCCAGATGCTCAAAACAAAGTATGCAAAAGAGACTACTACTATTTGCTGCTATTGTGCAGTTGGGTGCGGTGCCATTGTTCATACGAGTAAAAAAGGAGATGGCAGGGTTATCAACATTGAAGGTGATCCCGACCATGTAATCAACCGCGGTTCTCTTTGTTCCAAAGGAGCTGCCATAAGCCAGCTTACGGAAAATGAGAACAGGCTCACCCAGCCCATGTACAGGGCTCCCTATTCCAATGAGTGGAAAACAGTCTCCTGGGATTTTGCCCTGACAAATATTGCAAAAAGGGTGAAGGCTACCAGGGACAAAGGCTTTACCTTTAAGAATACTAAGGGTCAGGTTGTAAACAGAGTTACCAATATTGCATCCGTGGGAAGTGCAGCCATGGATAATGAAGAGTGCTGGACATACCAGGCTCTCATGAGAGCCCTGGGCCTTGTCTATATTGAACATCAGGCCCGGATCTGACACAGCGCAACTGTATCGGCTCTGGCAGAGTCGTTTGGCCGCGGTGCAATGACAAATCACTGGATTGATATAAAAAACAGCGATTGTATTCTTATCATGGGAAGCAATGCTGCGGAAAATCATCCCATATCCTTTAAATATGTAACACAAGCCCAGAAAAAGGGTGCAAAACTCATAAGTATTGACCCAAGATTTACAAGAACATCATCCCGGGCTGATATCTATGCTCCCCTGCGTTCAGGAACCGATATTGCCCTCCTTGGCGGTATGATAAAATATATTCTTGACAATAAGCTCTATCATAAAGAGTATGTTGCAGAATATACCAATGCAGGTTTTCTTGTTAATAAAAAGTTTAAATTCAGAAGTGGTAAATTTACAGGATTTGACAGTAAAAAGAAAAAGTATGATAAGGGCAAATGGGGTTTTCAGCTGGATAAAAACGGTGTGCCTGTAATTGACAGAAGCCTTAAGAGCAGGCATTCAGTATTTGCCCATTTAAAAAAACATTATAAAAAATACAGCATAAAAACAGTATCAAAGATCACCGGCACCAGTGAAAAAGATCTCCTTGAGATTTATAAAACCTATGCTGCAACCGGCGCCAGTGGAAAGGCCGGAACAATAATGTATGCCATGGGCTGGACCCAGCATACTGTAGGTACCCAGAACATAAGGTGCATGGCAATGATTCAGCTGCTCCTTGGTAATATGGGAGTTGCCGGCGGCGGTGTTAATGCTTTGCGGGGAGAGTCAAATGTCCAGGGATCAACAGACCATTGTCTTTTGTGGCATATTCTGCCGGGATACCTGAAAACTCCAAGGGCTTCCAACACAACCCTTGCAGCCTATAACAGGAAGTGGACTCCGGTGAGCAATGATCCCCTAAGTGCCAACTGGTGGGCAAACACACCAAAATATTCCGTAAGTCTGTTAAAATCGTTTTTTGGAGAAAAAGCTGATAAAACCAATGATTTTGGATACTCCTGGCTTCCCAAGGTTGATGACGGTAAAGCATATTCATGGTTTGATATTTTTGATGATATGTATAAGGGTAATATTGAAGGTTTTTTTGCCTGGGGTCAGAACCCTGCCTGTGGCGGTGCAAATGCAGCTAAAACACGCAAGGCTTTAAAAAACCTTGACTGGATGGTCAATGTCAATATTTTTGACAATGAGACAGGTTCTTTCTGGAAAGGGCCTGGACAGAAACCGTCTGATATTAAAACAGAAGTGTTTATGTTGCCTGCAGCTGTTTCCGTGGAAAAAGAGGGTTCCATAACCAACAGCGGCCGCTGGATGCAGTGGCGGTACCAGGGTCCGAAACCCCTTGGCAATTCAAAGGCAGACGGGGATATCATAATTGATCTTGGCAATAAGATCAAAGAAGCTTATGCAAAGGACGGTGTATTTGCTCAACCCATCCTCAATTTAAAGTGGGACTACCAGACAAACGGCAGGTATGATCCCCACAAGGTTGCAAAGGAGATAAACGGTTATTTTACAAGGGATGTTAAGGTCAAGGGAAAACTTTGTAAAAAAGGGACACTGGTTCCAAGCTTTGCATGGCTCCAGGCAGATGGTTCAACATCTTCGGCCAACTGGCTCTATTGCAACTCATATACTGAAAAGGGCAACATGGCAGCAAGGAGAAGCAGAAAAGATGCTCCCAACAACATAGGACTCTATCCTGAGTTTTCATGGTGCTGGCCTGTGAACAGAAGGATTATTTACAATCGAGCCTCTGTGGATCCCCAGGGACGTCCATGGGATGAAAAGGATTGGGTGGTCAGGTTTAAAGGGGATGTTAAGGAAGGCAAGTATGTTTCCAAAAAATGGGTGGGCGATGTGCCTGATGGTGGATGGTATCCATTGGAAAACCCTGACGGGACAAGGAGAAAAGATGCAAAACTTGCATTTATCATGAGAAAACACGGTCATGCCCAGATATTCGGCCCTGGCAAGGCTGACGGACCGTTTCCTTCACATTATGAGCCCATTGAGACCCCGGTTGCAAAGAACCTGTTATATCCACAACAGCTTCAAAACCCAGTGGCAGTGACATATTCAACTGATATTGATAAATATGCAAAATCAAACTCTAAATATAAAATTGTCTGTTCAACATACCGTGTATCTGAGCATTGGCAGACAGGTGTCATGACAAGGCCCCAGGAGTGGTTGATGGAGATGCAGCCCCAGGTTTTTGTTGAGATGAGTGAAGAGCTTGCTCAGGAAAAAGGCATAAAAAATGGTGAACGGGTGGTGGTGGAGTCCATACGGGCTGATCTTGAATGTACTGCCATTGTGACAAACCGTTTCAGGCCCTTTAAAATCAATGGTAAAATTGTACATCAGGTTGGTGTGCCCTGGCATTATGGCTGGAGATGGCCGGACAGCTCAAAGGATGCATCGGTAAAGGAAGACAGTGCCAATCTTTTAACACCATCGGCAGGGGATCCCAATACCAGAATCCCTGAAACCAAGGCATTCCTGGTTAATGTAAGGAAAATGTAAACAAGGAGGAAATAAAAATGAGTAAGTCATTTTTTATAGATACTACATTATGTACAGCTTGCAGGGGATGTCAGGTGGCGTGCAAACAGTGGCACGATCTTCCCGGTGAAAAAACTGTCAACCGCGGATCGTACCAGAATCCCGCTGATCTTTCTTTCCAGACCTATAAGCTTGTAAGGTTCAATGAAAAAACCATTAACGGCAAACTTCACTGGCTGTTCTTCCCGGATCAGTGCCGCCATTGTATTGAGGCACCCTGTCTCGAAACAGCAGGCGATCCCGAAGCAATATTTAAAGACAGGGCAACAGGTGCTGTGATTTATACTGCAAACACAAAAAAACTTGATGCAGATGAGATCATAGAGTCGTGTCCCTATAATATTCCAAGAAAGGCCAAAGATGGCACCCTTGCCAAGTGTGACATGTGCCTTGACCGGGTTCAGAATGGCCTGGATCCTGCCTGTGTAAAAACCTGCCCTGCCGGGGCCATGCATTTTGGGGAGAGCAGTGAAATGCTCGCCCTTGCAAAAAACAGACTGGGTAAGGTCAAGAAAAAATTTCCAAAAGCGTCAATCCTTGATTCAGATCTTGTTCAGACCATATACCTTACAGCATATGACCCTGAATTTTATTCAAAATATGCTGTTGCATCTGTCCGGGACAAGGGTATAATGGCACCAGGCCTTTTGACAAGACAGCAGGTGCTGCATAAAATGTTAAAACCTTTTATTGCAGCTGCTAAGGAGTTGGTGTAAGTTAAGAAGGTTATCATTTTCAGAAGGGGTGGAAAAACCATCCCTTCTGATTTATTGTTTGTATTTAAAGGAGCTGCCATGGAGGAAAGTGATGTTACAAAGGAAAACAGTATGGTTTTAATACAGATTAAAACTGCTGCAGATTCCCTTGTAAAGGAGAAACCCTTTTTAAATGAAGTGGTGAGGTTTTATGAAAAAGTGTTCACTTTTCAGCATGAACTTGATCCTGATATTACAAAGGATTTTTCTTTTCTCCGGGATACAAAGGATTTTCCTCTTCTTGAAAAAAAGGATTTTTTTATTGATTATGAAAATGCACAATTTCTTCTAAAAAAAATCTGTGCCCTTTGTATGACATCTAAAATAGATGCAGATGCAACAGCAGAAATTGTTCTGGATGCCATGGAAGGCAGTGGTTTTTCTTTAAAAACCATTGTTAAGGGATATCTTGAAGGAAACATGACCATGCCTTTATCCATTGAGTCCAAAGGGGGATTTAATCCCCAGGTATTTGATTTTATAATATATAATGCTTTAAAACCCTCCATTGTCAAGAGTTCAAAGATTGCTGCCTATGATTTAAAAGGTGTTGATAAATCCCGGCAGGGGCGATGCCCCGTATGTGACAATGTCCCCGGTATTTCTGTCTTTTCCAGGGAAAACGGCTCACGATCTCTTATATGCAGTTTCTGCTGGCATGAATGGGAATCAACCAGGATATTCTGTCCGTTTTGTAAAAATCAGGATAGCAAAACCCTTGGGTATGTAGCCATGGAAGAAGAAAAGGGTATACGCGCAGATTTTTGCAATAATTGTAAAAAATATATTAAAACAATAGATTTAAGAGAATACAGAGGCGATTTTTATCTGCCTCTGGAGCTTATCGCCTCCATCCCCTTTGATATGAAAATGAATGAGGAAGGGTTCAGGGCTGAGTAAACGGCCTGACTCCCTTGTCTTTTCCAGTTTAGCAGCAACAAACACAAGCTTGTTGTCCGGGAAGACAATTCGCCGCCACAACATTTTTTAAATTTTATTTTCATTTATTTCGTAAGTGTGGTATAAAATAAAAAGAATCCATGAAAATCAAAACCTGTAATCCGATTTTTTAAATTAAGGGATATTAAAATGACTATTTTTAAAAAATTAATCCTTCTGATTATTGTTGCAGTGGGAGCCTTATGCACCATTGCTATTGTACAGCTATGGACAGCATCGCTTATGCACGACTCGCTTATCCAGGCAAATAAAGCTGCTGCAAATCAGCATCTGCTTCTTTCAATAGAGTCAGAATTCGGCTATGGTGGTTTTATCCATAATTTTAAAAACCATGTTCTTCGCGGATCAAAAAAATATCTGGACCGATTTGGGAAAAACAAAATCAAATTGATGGAATCCCTGGATCGCCTGGATAATCTGCTGGTTCGCAGGCAGGATAAGGATGCGGTCAATATTATCCGCAAAACAGCAGAAAAATATATTAATGCCATTGCTGTTTCTGAAAAAATGCATGGCAGTGGGAAAAATTCCAATGAAATTGACAAGGTTATTAAGATAGATGACGGACCGGCATTCAGGGCTTTTGCAACAATAAATGATGGGATAATAAAGCTTGAAAACAGTGCACAATTGCAGATGAACACAGCCAGGAAAAGAATGATGCTATCATCTGTTGCAGGATATATTGTCATATTGATTCTATTTGCAGCTGTTTTCTTTATCTTTCTTCAACTGCTTAAAGGATTAAATTCCCTTGTAAAAACAACCAAAATACTTGCTAAAGGTGATGTTACCGTAAGATCTGATGTTGCTGGCAAGGATGAAATAGGAATGGTCAGCAATGCTTCCAATGAGCTTGCAGCGCACCTTGATCTTATGCTTACCAAGGTGCGGGGAAGTTCTTCCACCATTGATAATTCAACAAGGTTTTTAAATACTATTGCTGAAAAATCCTTTGATTTTGCAAGGGATATGGCAGATCATTGTAATGGCGTTGCATCGGCTGCCGAAGAGATGAATGCAAATATGTCAGCCATTGCAGGTGCATCTGAACAGACAGCTAACAATGTCAGCATGGTGGCAGCAGCATCGGAAGAGATGAACTCGACAATCAATGAGATCGCTACCAATGCAGAAAAAGCACAGGATATCACACACACTTCTGTTAAAGAATCTGTAAGGGCTACCCAAAGTGTTCAGGAGCTCGGGAAAGCTGCAGAGCAGATAAGTAAAGTAACAGAAACCATTAACACAATAGCGGAACAGACAAACCTTCTGGCTCTGAATGCAACAATTGAGGCTGCAAGGGCAGGAGAGGCAGGCAAGGGTTTTGCCGTTGTGGCAAATGAGATAAAAGAGCTTGCAAAACAGACTTCAGATGCAACAAAAGAGATCAAAGATCAGATTGAAGGTGTACAGTCCTCCAGCCGGCAGACAATCGATGTGATTGAAACAATAACCAAAACAATTAATAAAACCAGTGATATTGTTTCTGTCATGGCAGCTGCTGTAAAGGAACAGGCTGCTGCAACGGAAGAGATATCCTCCAATGTCAACCAGGCCTCCATAGGGATAGCAGGGGTAACTGAGAATATTTCCGAGGCATCCAAAGCCAATTCAGAGGTTGCAAGGGATATCACGGATATAAAATCCCAGGCCGATGAAGTTGCTACCAACAGCCTTGATATAAAAGAGCTTTCAACTGAGATGCAGTCCAATGCAAAAAAACTTGATTCCATTGTGCAGCAGTTTAAGTTTAGACCCGGTTATTTTGATATAGGTGCTGTTAAAGCAGCGCATTTCAACTGGAAGATGCGTATTACATCGGTTCTTGAAGGGTATTCACAATTGGATATAAGTGAAATTCCGGATCATCATCAATGCGAATTCGGGCAGTGGCTTGAAAAAGCGCCGGAAAACCTTAAAAATTCAGATGCCTATGAAGAATTAAGCAGTCACCATGAAGAGCTGCATAAACTTGTTTTTCAGGCCCTTGATCTTTATAATCAGGGCGAATCTGACAAGGCCCATGCCAGGGTTGATGAGTTTGAGAAAATACGTAAAAAACTGTTCAATGGTTTGGACGAATTATATATTGCCTGACAGTGAAAAGCCCTGCTTTTTTCCATAATATATTTTGATTTTCAGCAATTGATAAAAGTATAATAAAATATTGACACTGTTTCATGTATGTGTCAACTTGTTATATTCAATGGAGTTATTAGTACAATAATTCCTGAACTGTTTATTGAAATTATTAAAAGTTTATGTATGGACAGGTTAGGCCAGACACTTAAAAATAATGTCAAAATAATGAAGTCAAGGGTAACCAAGTATGCGGTTTACGGGGTTATCATTGCTGTTATTGCTTTGATACTTGCAACATTATTATCAAGCTATTTTCAATATGGCGGCATCTCCCTTGAAGGCATTGTCAAATCCCAGAAAAATAATATGACACTCTGGTTTCTGGATGCAATGCCTTTTATCTTTGCTTTCTGGGGGCAATACACAAGTTCCATAATGGCCTATGAAGCAAGCACCATGATTATTGATCAGACTGCTGATCTGAGAGATATGGCTGTGGCCCTTGAACATAAAGCAGCCCATGATGCGACCCACGATTCTGTTACTGATCTTCCCAACCGCGTATTGCTTCTGGACAGGCTTGACCAGGCCATTCAATCGGCCATATATCAGAAAACCCTTTTGGGGCTTTTAATATTAAGCATTGATAATTTTAAAGAGATTAATGATACACTTGGGCATTACAGTGGAGACCGCTTGTTAAAACAGATTACATCAAGGCTCCTTGGTGTGGTAAAAAAGTCGGAAACCCTTGCAAAACTGGATAGTGATGAGTTTGCCATTCTTCTTCCCGGAGTAGTGGAACATGATAATATCATTAAAATTGTTGAAAAAATACAGAATACATTCATGGAGCCCTTTTCCATTGAAGGACTCAGACTTGAGATACAGAGCAGTGTGGGCATTGCAATATTTCCTGAACACGGTAAAAATGGAGACACCCTGATCCAACGGGCAAATATCGCACTCTATTCTGCAAAGCAGGGCAGTGAAAAATATATTATCTATTCACATAACCTTGATAAAAACAGCCCACATCGTATTACCATGACAGGAGAGCTGCGCCAGGCCATAGAAAACGATGAGCTTGTTCTCTATTTTCAACCTAAAATAAATCTTGCAACACATAGTGTAAAAGGTATTGAAACCCTTGTACGGTGGCGCCATCCAGAACATGGTTTTCTTGCTCCGGAAGAGTTTATTCCCATGGCTGAACGTACTGGCCTGATAAAACCGCTTTCAGTATGGGTTTTAAACAATGCCCTGGGCCAGGCAGAAAAGTGGCACCATCAAAAGCTTAAGGTAAGTATTTCCATAAATTTAAGTCCCACAACTTTTCTTGATACAGAGCTGCCTGACCTTATAATAGGGCTGCTGGCCCTCTATGATGTGCCGGCCCATTATATAATACTTGAGATCACGGAGGGTTCCATGATAAAGGATCCTGAACTTGCCATGGAGATCCTTACAAGGCTTACCCAGAGAGGCATAAAGATATCCATTGATGATTTTGGAACAGGATACTCTTCCCTTGCATATTTAAAGAACCTTCCCGTCAACGAGGTTAAAATTGATAAAGCCTTTGTTAAAGATATGTTAACCAATGCCAATGATGCTGTTATTGTAAAGGCAATAATTGATCTTGGTCACAATTTGAGCCTTAATGTGGTTGCAGAAGGTGTGGAAAATAAAAAGACAGCTGCACGCCTTAAAACACTTGGCTGTGATGAACTCCAGGGGCATTTTTTCAGTGAGCCTCTGAGCAGCGACGAATTTTTTAAATTACGATTAAAAAAGACAAAGAAAAAGAGAGTTGCAAAGGACAAAAACAGACAGGCTTTTTGATTCTTTTTAACTTTTTATGCTGCGGAACATGATATTTCAAACCTGCTTGTCCATCATATTCCGCAACATTTAATACAGAAACTAGGCTGCATTGATTTCAATCTGTTTTGGTTTGGCAGCTTCTGATTTTGGCAGATGAAGTTTTAAAACGCCTTGTTTCAGCTCTGCTTTTACCTTTTCAACGTCAATGGTCTGGGGCACGGAAAAAGTTCTGATATATTCAACATCGGCAAACTCCTCCCAGTTTGCCACACCTTTGCTCTGAAGTTTTCTGACACCTGACAGGGACAGGGTTCCATTATCAATATTAATTGAAAGATCATCTTTTAAAACTCCGGGCATATCAGCCTGGAGCAGGATTTCATCATTGTTCTCATAGATATCCACTGCTGGTACAGCAGATATTAATTCCCTGGTTTTTTCAATGTTTTTCTCATCGGTTTTAACTATATCTTTTCTATCTTTCATTGCATTACCTCCTGAAGGATTTTATCAATTATTAAAGCATCTGTTTTTTCTCAAGCAATTGAAATCTGTTTTGGTTTGGCAGCTTCTGACTTGGGAAGAGTCAGATACAGAACGCCGTCCTTTAACAGAGCCTTGACTTTGTCAGAATCAACCTCATTGGGCAGTGTAAAGCTTCTGGAAAAAGAGTTTGAACTCCTTTCAGCTCTGTGGGTCTTATACCCTTCAGGAACATCGGTTGATCTGGATCCGCTTATTTCAAGATAATTACCCTGGATTTTTACATTCAGGTCTTCCTTGGCAATGCCTGGCACTTCAGTTCTCAATTCAAAATTATCCCCATCCTCATAAAAATTTGTCCTGGGTGTGGTAATATTAAAGTCCAGGGCTGGTCCAAACTCAAAAGGCCGGTCAAAATCGCTGAAAATTCTGCCCATTTTATTCCTGAGCAGGTCCATTGTACTAAACATTCTATCGATATCGCTTATTCTTGTAAACATGGCTTTCTCTCCTTTTTATATTATTTTCATAAGTTAAGGACTTTTAAATCTGCCGTGTTATTCCAATGCAATATCTGGGTCAGATATTTTCAAGTCCTGTCATTAACTTAAAAGGAAAATAAGTATAAAAATTTTTATGTCAATAAAATTTTCATTACTTTTTAATATTTTTTTATATAGTAATGAATCTTTTTAAAGATACAGCCTGTCCGGTATATTGAGAGCAATCCCTTTTATGAAACAAAGAAGGATTAATCAAAGATCAGCATAGAAATCATTACCTTTGTCATCAACAATTATAAAGGCTGGAAAATCCTGGACTGTTATCATGAATACAGCTTCCATGCCAAGCTCTTCATATTCAATGAGTTCTACCTTTTTAATACAGTCATGGCCAAGCCTTGCAGCCGGGCCGCCCGGAGATCCAAGGTAAAACCCTTTGTATTTTCTGCATGCATCTGTAACAGTTTGGGACCGGTTACCCTTGGCAAGCATGACCATGGAAGCTTTTTTTTCCTGGAAAATGGGAACATATGGATCCATTCTACCTGCTGTTGTGGGGCCAAAGGAGCCTGATGCCTGCCCCTCCGGGGTTTTTGCCGGGCCTGCATAATATATTACATGATTTTTCAGGTAATCCGGAAGTTCTTCTCCTCTGTCCAGACGTTCCTGGAATTTTGCATGGGCCATATCCCTTGCAACTATGATTTTGCCTGACAGCATGAGTCTTGTGGAAACAGGATACTTGCTGAGTTCATTCCTGATCTCGTCCATGGGCCTGTTAAGGTCAATGTTAACAGGGGGTGTCATTTCAGGCTCACGGGGTGGCATGTACCTGCCGGGATTGGTCTCAAGTTTTTCCAGAAAGAGGCCATGTTTATTGATTTTTGCCTTTATCTGGCGGTCGGCAGAACAGCTGACTCCAATTCCAATGGGGCAGGATGCCCCATGGCGTGGAAGCCGAATTACCCTGATATCAAGGGCAAAATGTTTGCCGCCGAATTGTGCACCAAGCCCGAGTTTGTATGCTTTCTGCTTAACCTTTTCCTCAAGGTCAGTGTCCCTGAAGGCATGGCCTGTTTCATCACCTTTCAGAGGAAGGTTGTCAAGGTAGCGGGCCGATGCAAGTTTTACAGTTTTTAAGTTCGATTCTGCCGATGTTCCCCCTATGACAAAGGCAATATAATAGGGAGGGCATGCAGCTGTACCAAGAGCGCGCATCTTTTCTGTCATGAAATCAATTAGTATCTTTTCAGAATTGAGTACTGCTTTTGTCATTTGAAAAAGGGCAGTCTTATTGGCTGAGCCTCCGCCCTTGGCCATGAAGAGAAATTTATATTCATCACCTCTTCCTGCACTTATTTCAACCTGTGCAGGAAGGTTGCACCTGGTATTTTTTTCTTTATACATTGTTAAGGGTGCATTTTGAGAATACCTGAGAAAGTTTTTTGTATATGCATTAAAGGCACCTTTTGAAAGCATTTTTTCATCATCAGAATCTGTCCATACCTGCTGTCCTTTTTTGGCATGTATGATTGCAGTTCCTGTATCCTGGCACATGGGATAGACCATGTCTGCTGCAATTACAGCATTTTTTAAAAGTTCCAGGGCAACATACCTGTCATTGTCAGAAGATTCCGGGTCATCAATAATACTCTTCAGCTTTTCAAGGTGTGTTGATCTGTATAGATGGGCAATATCCTTAAATGCCTGTTCACTTAATATTGCCAAAGCCTCAGGGTTTATTATAAGAATCTCTTTTCCCTGAAAAGTCTCAGTTGATACTAACTTTGAAGTGTTTTCTAAAAGTGATCTATACTCTGTTTTGTTTGCGGACATGTTGTCCAATGGAAACATTGTGCTGTATTTGAATTCAGTCATTTTATCTTTCCCTATTTTTTCCCCAGAGCCATTTTGCGCCTGAGGTATGCTATCTGTGTCTGGTGGGGCAGGTTTTTGGGGCAGTAGTCCTCACAACCAAGCAGGGTCATGCAACCGAAAACACCATCATCATCACCAATGATCTCATAGAACTCCTCTCCGGTTCGTTTGTCCCTGGGGTCAACAGCATATCGTGCAAGACGCATGAATCCCACAGCCCCAAGGAAATCATCCCGCATTCTTTTTGTGGCACAGGCAGAGAGGCACAGCCCGCATTCCACGCATCGTTCAAGCTCATATATCTCTTCGGCAACTTCGGGTTCCATACGCTCTTCAAGTTTTGTAAGGTCTACATTATCTGCTTCCTTGTCGTGTATCCATGATTCCACCCGCTCGCTCATTCTGCGCATTACTTTGCCTGTGTTCACAGACAGATCACCAATGAGTTCAAACCCTGGAAGAGGTAACAAGGTGATCTTTCCTGTGGGATAATTGGCTGTTAAAGTTCTACAGGCAAGTTTTGGCTCTCCGTTTATTATCATTCCGCAGGAGCCGCATATTCCGGCTCTGCACACAAAGTCAAACTGAAGAGAAGGGTCCATATCTTCCCTTATCTCATTTAAGGCAATGAATATGGTCATGCCGGGAGCCTCGGTTATCTTATATTCTTTCATTTCAGGTGAATCACCCTTTATCTGGGGATTATACCGTAATATTTCAAAAGTCAGAGTTCTGTTTTCTTTGCTGTCCATTATTTAAACCCCCTGCCTACACGTTCGTTTTTACCTTTAAATTTTTCAGGTATCTCAATGGGATTGAGAAGTTCCTGTATCTGAATCCTGTCTGCACCAGGATTATCTTTTAAAATCTGTTCTATCTCTTTTACCCTTTTTTCAGTATCAGGATGGGCAATGGTCTGGTCATTGCCATACCCTCTGGATGCAGGCGGCAGTTCCATTTTCATGATATCAAGGGCTTCATATTCAATTTCAGGCAAATCAGCATCTTCATCCCTCCAGTATGCAAGGGTTCTTTTCAGCCAGTTTTTATCATCCCTGCTGGGGAAATCTTCCCTTGAATGGGCACCCCTGCTCTCCTCCCTTAAAAGGGCACCATAGGCAACACACTGGGCAAGCTTGATCATCTTGGGAACACGGATTGCCTCAACAAGTTCCGGGTTTGAAGAGCTTATTCGGTTTCTCAGGGCTATATTTTTAGCCTTCTGGTTCAGAACCTTAAGCTCTTCCACAGCCCTGGAAAGATCGTCATGGTTTCTGAAAATACCAACTTTATCCATCATAATTTTCTGCATCTCTTTTTTAAGCTTAAAGGGGTTTTCACCTTTTTCCCTGTTGAGAATATCTGAAATTTTATTTTTCTCCTGTGTAAGGAAGCTGTCAATGGTGGTTGTGTTTATTTTCAACTCGGTTTTTTCACAATGGTCTGCAACATATTCGCCCACAAGCATGCCTGCCACAACTGTTTCTGCAACAGAGTTGCCGCCAAGCCTGTTAAATCCGTGCATATCCCAGCAGGCTGCTTCTCCCACGGAGAACAACCCCTTAAGGCCAAGGCTTTCGCCCTTGAAATTTGTTTTTACTCCGCCCATGGAATAGTGCTGGGTTGGCCGGACCGGGATATACTCCTTTACAGGGTCAATACCCAGAAAATATTGACATATTTCGTCAACTTCCCTTAAATTCTTTCTGATATGTTTTTCTCCAAGCAGTGTTATGTCAAGCCAGAGATGATCACCATATCTGGAAGGGACACCCTTGCCTTTTCTCATATGTTCAATCATGCGGCGGGATACAACATCCCTGGATGCAAGCTCTTTTTTTTCAGGTTCGTAATCGGGCATAAACCTGTATTCGTCCTTGTCCAGGAGAAGCCCGCCGTCACCGCGGCACCCTTCGGTTGTAAGAATACCCACCGGAACAATTGCTGTGGGGTGAAACTGGACAGCCTCCATATTGCCAAGGGGGGCAAGCCCTGTTTCCATTGCAATTGCAGTACCAATACCTTCGGAAATAACAGCATTGGTTGTAACAGAGTAGAGACGGCCATAGCCCCCGGTTGCTATGGTTGTTGCCCTGGCAATATAGGCAGAGAGTTCTCCTGTGATAAGATCCCTGACTATTGCTCCTTTGCAGCATTTATCTTCATGTATAAGAGCCACTGCTTCTTTTCTTTCATGGACCGGTATTTTAAGTTCAATTGCCTTGTTATCCATGGCATATAACATTGTATGGCCTGTACCGTCTGAGGTGTAGCAGGTTCTCCACTTTTTTGTACCGCCGAAATCCCGGGAGTTAATGAGTCCGTGGGCTTCATCACTTTCAGTTATTGTTACCTTTTCTCCGTTTATCACAACCTGTCTGTCGCCCCGCTGGACCCTGCTCCAGGGAACACCCCAGGCCGCAAGCTGCCGTATTGCCTTGGGAGCTGTATTAACAAAGGCCCGTGCAACATCCTGGTCGCACCCCCAGTCGCTCCCCCTTACTGTATCACCAAAGTGGACATCTTCATCATCGCCCACGCCCTTGACAGATGCTCCAAGGCTTGCCTGCATGCCGCCCTGGGCTGCTGCTGAATGTGATCTCTTGGCAGGTATCAGGGAGAGCACAATTGTATCAAATCCCCGCTGTTTTGCTGCTATGGCAACCCTGAGTCCTGCCAGGCCTCCGCCGATAACAAGTGAGTCAGTATATATAATTTTCATCAATTACCCCTTAAGATATTGTTTGTTCAATGTTTGTTGAAATTGCTGCAGTATCAGGTTTTTTGTTTTTATACTTTGCACCAAGGAGGAAAAAGACAATTAAAGAGAGAACTCCCAGTACCAGGAAAAAAGCTGTTAAAGTTTTTTTAAGTTTTTTAAGTTTGGCCCTGGATTTTTTTGGATCTCTGCTGGTAAACCATCCCCATTTCATGCACAATCTATAAAGGCCTATGCCGCCATGGTACTCAACGCAGACAAGTAAAATCAGATATAATGGCCACATGGTTGATCCAAACACCCTTTCAGCTGAAATTACAGGTCCTATTTCAGGATGGGTCAGCATGATATAGAGATGCACCGAACCTGCAAAAAACATGATAAAACCAGTTAAAGCCTGGTAAAACCAGAGGTTTGTATCTTCATGGTTTAATAGTTTCATCTGGGCTCTTATGGTTATGTATTGCTTATAGGAGCCTGGCAATTTTCTCATTCCCAGGCCTGCATGTAATATAAACAGAGTAAAAACGCCAGATACTGCAAAAACAACTGCAATTGGATATCCTTCACCAGAGGGTGAAAGAAAGGATAGCTCCATTGTATTGGCTACAAAGGTAAAGGAGCCGGTTCCAAGCAGTATGCTTGAAATGAGAAGCATGTGTACCCACATGAAAAGCCCTAATACAAGGCCTGTCCCACTCTGGGTGAGATCAAGCCATGCAGGTATTCTGCTCTTTTTTATTCCTTTATTTAAAACAAGATTTTCCATTTGTCCTCCTGATAGTTCTCCTGGTTATTCTCCATGATATTTTAAGCAGAAATTAAAAAACTTTTTTGCACAATTCACCAATCTTACCTAAATTATCACATACTATAACTCCATTTTCCTGCAGAGCTTCAATTTTAGCTTTGCCTGTGCCGCTGCCACCGCTGATTATAGCTCCTGCATGTCCCATCCTCCGCCCGGGAGGGGCTGTAAGACCTGCAATAAATCCCACCACAGGTTTTGTCACATTTTTTTTAATATATTCAGCAGCCATCTCCTCTGCATTGCCGCCAATCTCACCCACCATTACAATGGCATGGGTTTCAGGGTCATTTTCAAAGGCTTCAAGAGTATCAATGAAATCAGTGCCATTAACAGGATCACCTCCAATGCCAAGGCAGGTGGATTGGCCCATACCATTTTTTGTCAGCTGATCCACAACTTCATAGGTCAGGGTGCCTGATCTGGAAACAACTCCCACATGGCCCTTTGAATGGATTTTGCCCGGCATTATTCCTATTTTTGTCTCTCCGGGTGTTATCACACCCGGGCAGTTGGGGCCCAGGAGCCTTGTTTTTTTTGTTTTCAGCATGTTTTTAACTTTAACCATATCAAGGACAGGGATACCTTCTGTAATGGCCACAATAAGATCAAGATCTGCATCAATGGCTTCTAAAATTGCATCTGCACCAAAAAGGGGAGGTACAAAGATCAGGCTTGCATTGGCACCTGTGTTTTGGACAGCTTCCTTTACAGTATTAAATACAGGTATGGTTCCCACACTCTGCCCGCCTTTTCCCGGAGTTACCCCTGCCACAATATTTGTGCCGTATCCAGCACATTGTTCAGTGTGAAATTTTCCTTCCCTGCCTGTTATTCCCTGGACAAGAAGCTTTGTATTGCTATCGGCAAATATACTCACGATCATATCCTCCTTTATTTTACTGCGGCTGCAATTTTTTCGGCAGCATCGGCAAGATCCATGGCGCTTGTTAATTCAAGTTTGGAACCTGATAATATCTCTTTTCCCTTTTCAACATTTGTGCCTTCCATGCGCACAATAACCGGAATGGTTATTCCCGTTTTTTTTGCAGCTTCAACAACACCCAGGGCAAATACATCACACCGTAAAATACCGCCAAAAATATTTATCAAAACAGCCTTAACCTTTTTATCGGCAAGTATTATCCTAAAGGCATTTTCAACCATTTCCGCAGTGGCTCCTCCGCCCACGTCCATGAAGTTTGCAGGT
The DNA here is from genome assembly GCA_964593725.1 of uncultured Desulfobacterales bacterium. Lineage (GTDB taxonomy): Bacteria > Desulfobacterota > Desulfobacteria > Desulfobacterales > Desulfobacteraceae > JAIOSM01. Next base: position 70,632 of record CAZQJS010000005.1, on the reverse strand, counting down.
TCAGCACCGGCATTTTTAATTATGTCCATGGTTGCCATGGCAAGGCCGGCACCGTTGACTATATTGCCGACATTACCGTCAAGGTTGATATAGTTAAGATTATATTTTGAAGCTTCAACCTCCAGGGGATCTTCTTCATCAAGATCCCTGAGCTTAATTAACTCTTTATGCCTGCCAAGGGCATTGGAGTCAAAATCCACTTTGGCATCAAGGGCAGTCACTCGTTCATCAGAAGTTATGATTAAAGGGTTGATCTCAACCATTGTGCAATCCTTTTGCACAAAAAGGTCGTAGAAATTTTTCACCATGCCGGTGAATTCCTTTAAGGCATTTTTTGGAATCTTAAGACCAAAGGCAACCTGGCGCAGCTGATAGCCTGAAATCCCCATTAAAGGATCAACATATACTTTTATTATCTTTTCAGGGGTTTTTGCTGCCACCTCTTCAATATCCATTCCCCCTTCACGGCTTGCCATGATAACAATGCTTGCGGTTTCTCTGTCAACAAGCAGGCTCAGATACAATTCCTTTTCAATATTCTGGCCCTGTTCAATGAGAATTCTTTTAACCTCTTTTCCATCAGGGCCTGTCTGGTGTGTTACAAGGGTCATGCCGAAAATTTCATCCACAAATTTTTCTGCTTCCTCCTTTGTTGATGCAAGTTTGACACCTCCGCCTTTGCCCCGCCCGCCCGCATGGATCTGGGCCTTTACAACAATGGGAAAGGTGTCAAATTTTTTGATATTTTCCAAAGCCTCATCCCTGGAAAGGGCAGCATATCCTTCCGGTACAGGGATATCATATTCCCTGAACAATTCCTTTGCCTGGTATTCATGTATTTTCATTTTAAATTCCTTATAAATTTATATATGATAGAAGCTCTTCTGCTGCTGCAGAGGGTGAAATCAATCCCTGCTGTACACTATTTGCCACTTCAGGGATCTTGTTCTTTATTATGCCCGTCTCCATAAATCTCTTTTTCAAACCTTCATCCACAAGGTTCCACATCCATTCAACAGCCTGCTCCCTTCGTTTCTGGTCAAAATCCTTTGTTTGTTTCATAAGCTTATTATGCTGTAAAACAGTCTGCCAGACATTTTCAGTACCGTTCTCAGTTACGGAGCTGCATGTAAGAACCGGGGTGTTCCAGGAGGACCTGCCGGGAAGCACAAGATGCAGGGCCATTTCATATACTTTCTTAGCTTTTTCCGCCTTTTCAATATTATCATTATCTGCCTTGTTTATGGCAATGGCATCAGCGATTTCAAGTATACCCTTTTTTATACCCTGGAGTTCATCTCCAGCTCCTGCAATGAGGAGTACCAGAAAAAAATCAACCATGGTGGAAACCTTTGTCTCTGACTGGCCAACACCCACGGTTTCAACTAAAATAACATCATATCCGGCAGCTTCACACACAAGCATTGCTTCCCTGGTTTTTGCAGCAACACCTCCCAGGGTATTGCCGGCCGGAGAAGGCCGTATAAAGCTTTTGTCATGGGCTGCAAGCTTTTCCATTCTGGTTTTATCCCCAAGTATGCTGCCTCCGCTTTTCTGGCTTGTGGGATCAACGGCAAGGACTGCAACCCTGTGACCGGATTTGATCAGATAAAGGCCCAGATTTTCAATAAAAGTACTTTTCCCTACTCCGGGGATACCTGTAATGCCAATGCGGATACTCTTCCCGGAAAAGGGAAGAATCTTCTTTACAATCTCAAAACTTATGGTTCTATCCTGCGCAAGGCTGCTCTCAATCAGAGTGATTGTTTTTGCAATAATCCGCCTGTTATTATTTAATACGCCCTGAACATAATATTCAGGGCCTGTATCCTTCATAAAATTAAGCACCTATTGCATTGAGTGTTCTGTTTGCAGAGTCTGTTACAGGGACACCTGGTCCGAAAATATCCACCACACCTGTTTTTCTTAAAAAATCATAATCACCAGGGGGAATAACCCCGCCCACAAGCACTTTTATATCTGATGCATCTTCGTTTTTCAATGCTTTGATGAGTGATGGAACTAATGTTTTATGGCCTGCGGCAAGGCTTGAAACGCCCACAATGTGAACATCGTTTTCCACAGCTATTCTTGCAGCCTCTTCCGGGGTCTGGAACATGGGGCTCAAATCCACATCAAATCCAAAATCTGCATAGGCTGTTGCAATAATTTTAACTCCGCGGTCATGACCGTCCTGTCCCATTTTTGCAAGCAGAATCCTTGGCCTTCTTCCGGTTTTTTCCTTGAACTCCTTTGTTCTTTTTCTTAAGGAAGCCACAAGTTCACTGTCTCCTGATTCTGCTGCATAAACTCCGGAGATACATTGGGTGGTGGCCACAAATCTTCCAAACACCTTTTCCATGGCAAGGGAAATTTCACCCACGGTAGCTCTGGCCCTTGTGGCAGTGATACAGGCTTCCAGCAGATTATCATCACTTTCAGCAGCTTTTGTAATCTGGTTCAGGGCATTTTTTACCATGGCATTGTCACGATCTTTTCTTATCTGTTCAAGCCTTTTTATCTGCTCAACCCTGACCTCTTCGGAAACCTCCCTAACTTCAATTTCAACCTCATCCTCCACAAAGTATTTATTTACCCCCACAATGGTATCTATGCCCTGGTCAATTCGTGCCTGCCTCCGTGCTGAAACTTCCTCGATACGCATCTTGGGCATACCAGATTCAATGGCTTTTGCCATACCACCCAGATCATCAATCTCCTTTAATATCAGCCTTACTTTATCAATTATGCTCTGGGTTAAGGATTCAACATAGTAGGAGCCGCCCAGGGGGTCAACAACATTGCATACCTGGGATTCTTCCTGGACAATTATCTGGGTGTTTCTTGCAACCCTGGCAGATGTTTCCGTTGGAAGGCCCACTGCTTCATCAAAGGAGTTTGTATGGAGGGACTGTGTTCCGCCAAGGACTGCTGACATGCATTCAAGGGTTGTTCTGATGATATTATTATACGGGTCCTGCTGGGTAAGGCTCCATCCTGATGTCTGGCAATGTGTTCTTAACATTGTTGATTTCGGGTTCTTTGGGTTGAATTGTGACATCAGTTCTGCCCATAAAAACCTTGCAGCCCGGAGCATGGCAATATCCATGAAAAAATTCATGCCTATTCCAAAAAAGAAGGAGAGTCGTGGTGCAAAAGTATCAATGTCCATGCCTGTTCCAAGGGCTGCTTTTACATATTCAAGTCCGTCGGCCAGGGTAAATGCAGTTTGGAGAACAGTATCTGCCCCTGCTTCCATCATGTGATATCCGCTTATGGAGATTGTATTGAACCTAGGCATATTCTTTGAACAGAAGCCCATGATGTCGGAGATGATTCTCATGGACGGTTCAGGCGGGTAAATATAGGTGTTACGAGTCAGATACTCCTTTAAAATATCATTCTGTATGGTGCCCATGAGCTGTTCATGCTTCACACCCTGCTCTTCTGCTGCAACAATATAGCCTGCAAGTATGGGCAGTACTGCACCGTTCATTGTCATGGAGACGGACATTTTATCCAATGGTATTTCATGGAATAAAATTTTCATATCTTCAACCGAATCAACTGCAACCCCGGCTTTGCCAATATCCCCTGCAACCCTTGGATGATCAGAATCATATCCCCTGTGTGTGGGAAGGTCAAAGGCAACAGAAAGGCCTTTCTGGCCTGCAGCAAGATTTTTTCTGTAAAATTCATTGGATTCTTTTGCCGTGGAAAATCCCGCATATTGACGTATTGTCCAGGGACGTCCGGGGTACATGGTTGCCATGGGGCCCCTGACAAAGGGTGCCATGCCTGGTATGGAATTGACCACTTCGTTGTTTTCAATATCTTCAACAGTATATAATGGCTTTATTTCAATTCCTTCGGGAGTTGTTTTATTCAATGACTCAAGGGGTCTGCCTCTCAGTTCCTTTTCTGCAATCTTTTTCCATGCATCAATATTGGTTTTACCGGACATAATTATAAACCTTTCTTAAAAAAAATAGTTTTTAATTGTTTCGTTCACATAACTCCACAAGTATACCGCCGGTTGCTCTGGGGTGAAGAAAGGCAATCCTTGCACCGCCTGCACCTTTTCTGGCTTTTTCATCGATAAGTTTTACACCTTTGCTTTTCAGTTCTTCAAGTGCTTTGTCAATATCATTAACCCTGAATGCTATGTGCTGTAATCCAGCTCCTTTTTTCTCAATATATTTTGCAATGGGGCCGTCAGGGGATGTGGATTCAAGTAATTCAACCTCACTTTCTCCCACGGGCATAAAAGCAGTTGTGACCTTCTGTTCTTCCACTGTTTCAGTTCCTTCAAGTTCAAGGCCCATCACATCCTGCCAGAATTCTCTGCCAGAATCTATGCTTGAAACTGCAATGCCAAGGTGATCAATCTTCTCTATTTTCATGGAGTTCTTCTCCTTATCATTTATTATTAAATCAAGAACTTAAATCATATACATTTATAATTTGTAACCAAGGTTTAAGTCAACCATAATTAATGGTTTAAACGTGATTTTGAATCAGATGTGTCATTAATTAACTGTCCATATCTGAAGCAGGTGGTTATATGGTCATTTACCATGCCCACTGCCTGCATAAAGGCATAGCAGATTGTGGTGCCTGTGAATTTAAAACCAAGTTTTTTAAGCTCCCTGCTCATGGCATCGGATTCCCTTGAGTTTACAGGTATCTGTTCATGGGTTTTCCAATTGTTTATTTTTGGTTTGCCATTGACAAATGACCAGAGAAAATCTGAAAATGAACCTGTGGTTTTCTCATATGCTAAAAAAGCCTCTGCATTGCCAACTGCCGCATTTATTTTAAGCTTGTTTCTGATAATTCCCTTATTGCAGAGTAATTTATCGATTTTTCTTTTGTCATACAGCGCCATCTTTTCAGGGTTGAAATTGTCAAAGGCTTTATAAAAATTATCCCTTTTTTTCAGGATAGTGATCCATGAAAGTCCTGCCTGGAAACCGTCCAGAATCAACTTTGCAAACAGATCCCTTGAATCATATACAGGCCTGCCCCACTCTTTATCGTGGTATTCAATATATATCTGCTCAGTGCCCGGCCAAGTACATCTTTTCATATTTTTCCTTTTTATTTCAATAAAACACAAGTTAATAAGAACAAATATTTCCTGTTATGTAAAGTTGTAAATGGCTGATTATTTATTGAACAAATATAATTTCATACATGCCAATATTTATTTATGCTGTCCGGGTGTGAATTTTCTTGACACAATGTTTACAAATAGGCTCTAATATCTGTTAAGGATCAAATTTTTATTAAAGGAGATTTATAAATGCCCGGGGGCAGTAATTTTAACAAATATCTTGAATCAACCCGCTTTATTGACAGTGATTCCGATATTATTAAAAATTTTGCTGAAAATATATGTAAAAATGAGGTTAGTCCTTTAAAAAAAGCGGTTAAACTGTACTATGCAGTGAGGGATGGTATCAAATATGATCCGTACACCATGGAAGATGCGCCTGAATATATGATTGCAAGCAGAGTTTTAATGCGGAAATCCGGGTATTGTGTTGCAAAAGCAGTAGTTCTTACAGCCCTGGCCCGTTGTAAGAAAATACCTGCCCGCCTGGGATTTGCCGATGTACGGAATCATATAAATTCTGCAAGACTGATGGCCCTTATGGAGACAGACCTTTTTATATACCATGGCTTTGTGGAGCTCTACCTGAATGAAAAATGGGTCAAGGCAACCCCTGCCTTTGATATTAATCTGTGTAAAAAGGCCTTTATCAAACCCCTTGAGTTTGATGGACTCTCTGATTCCATTTTCCATGAATTCAACACCAGGGGAGATAAACACATGGAGTATGTAAAGTACCACGGGCATTTTGCCGACCTTCCCTTTGATAGAATCATGAAGGCGTCAAAGAAGATATATCCGCTCTATTTTAAGAATCTTGAAAAAAAAGGTAAGGACTTTGCCGAAGAAGCAATTCGTCAACAATAACCATTATAATAGTGGAATAAGAGCGCATTAAATATGCAATTCATGCTTCTTCATTATTCTCTCTTTTTTTTAACCGGAATTTTTGCAGGCTTTATTGATTCCATTGCAGGGGGAGGAGGGATTATTACAGTGCCTGTACTGCTGTCCTTTGGTATACCTCCCCATACAGCCCTTGGAACAAACAAACTGCAAAGCAGCTTTGGAAGCTTTACCGCAGCTTTGAACTATAAACAAAAAGGACTTATCAGTTTTTCTGAGATTAAAACAGCAATAGTTTTCACAGGGGCAGGCGCCTTTGCAGGTACAACAACCATACAATTTTTATCTGCCGGGTTTTTAAATGTTTTAATACCTGTTTTCCTTTGTATAATTTTCCTTTACACAATCTTTTCTCCGGATCTTGGCATTAAAACCGGTAAGCCTAGAATGGATAAGAATATATTTTATGTTCTTGCAGGTCTCATAATGGGATTTTATGATGGATTTTTCGGACCTGGCACAGGTTCTTTCTGGGTAATTGGTATTGTTACTCTGTTGGGACTTGATTTGAAAAAAGCAACTGCCTTTACAAAATTCACTAATTTTACAAGTAATTTTGTTGCTCTGATTTTTTTTGTCATGGGACAAAAGGTTTTATTTCTTGTGGGTATATGCATGGGGTCAGGCCAGATAATAGGTGCCTTTGCAGGTTCAAAACTTGTAATTAAGAAAAATACAGGCTTTGTGAGATTTTTCTTCATATTGGTTGTGGGGGTTACAATATTAAAGCTTATCTGTTCTTTGTATTCTGTCTGAATAAACAGATGTTGTACAATTTGTTACAGCAAAGGTCTAATAAAGCCGAATAATGTTTTAGTGATCATTGTACCAAGTACTTTGCCGCTGCGCTCTTCAGGGACATCCGGGAAATTGCCAACATATTTATAATTGCTGTAAAAATTTTCATGGTCAGGGTCCAGGGAAATACCATCTTTTTTAAGGTCATATGATCCTGCATATCGAAGGGGCCAGGGGTCAACCCAGGGCAGCAGGTGGGACATTTTTTCAAGTATGGCATTGGGAGTTCCCAATCCAACAGGGTATCTGTTTTTTGCAATCACCCAGCTGTTCCGGGGATGCATATCCCTTGCAATACTTTTTTTCACAATGGCGGCAAACTGTCTGTCCTGTATAACCATGCCCACTTCAGTGTTCAGGTTTTCACTGCGCGGATCCAGGTTGTATGAGCCAATAAAGGCTGTTTTGTCATCAATGACCAGGGATTTTGCATGTAAGCACAGATATGGCTCTCCCGGCAAAGGAGGTCTTTGCAGTCCTTTGGAGGAGTAGTCTGCCAGGACAGAGGAAAGTTTGCCAAACTTATATTGCTCAGTGGGTGTAAATGCCCTTTTTCTCAATTTATCTAAACCCGGCATATATTCATGCATATCCCCGGGCAGGGGTTTGAATTCATAAATTTTAAATTTCAGATCACATAGCATGACCTGTTTTTGCTGGAATGACAGGGCATAGCAGTACCAGCTGTCTGTGGCTGCAAGGCTGTTTGTTGCAATGCGGATATCGATATCCGGGTGTTTTTTAATTATTTGTTTAAACAGTTTAATGGCCGGGTTGGTTAATACAAGATAGGGTGTGTTGATATAGATATTGTGCCTGGCCATGGAAATCAGTCGGGCAAGTTCCATGGTTATTTTTCCGGAGCCATAAAATTTGTTGAAAAACTTTTTTTTGTTTTTTCCAGGGTCATCAGCTATGAAATATGCATTTTCAACGGACTTGAGTCTGGAAGCAAACAGATCCTGGATTATCTGTTGATTGTCAGCATCCACAAGAAGCTCTTGAAAAAGACCGTTAAAGGCAAAATCTTCCCTTGTGGACCAGGTTTTAAGAACACCCTGTTTTTTGACTGCTTCGGTGTTGACCAGTACCTGGATGGGGATTGAGTACTTAAATTTCCAGAATTCTTCAAAACTTTTGTACATATCAACTATTACCGGGCCCGTGACAAGGATATCTCTGTCCCGGTAGTTCATACCCCTTGCCTGATCATAGTAAGCGTTCTGGTTATTACGTCCGCCGGTAATCCCGATCTGGTTATCCACAATAAAGACTTTATTGTGCATGCGCTGGTTGATTTTATTAAAACTGCTGAGAAGTTTGGTCAATTGATCCAGGATTGAAGGATCTATCCGTTGCCTGGACAGATGACCAACAATGGGATTGTAAAGTTTTATTTTCAGATTCGGGTGCACTGTGGATAGAAAAGCTGCAACCTCGGGATGCTTTTCAGAGGCTATATGGTCGATGAGCAGCCTGACATTTACACCTCTTTTGGCAGCCTGGATCAATTCATACATCAAAAGTCTGCCGGTTTCATCATTTTTCCAGATAATTGTCTGCATGGCAATGGAGTGTCTGGCAGCCCGGATGAGGTGAATCCGCAGCAGCAGTGCATCTCTTCCTGCATCCAGGAGGGCAGCCCTGTTTTGTTTTCTGTGATCCCGGGTATAAGGATGATGCAGCAAAGGCGATTCAATCATTGGTTTGGTGAATTTGTTTTCCACGGAAGAACCGGCTGGAATTGATTTTGATGTGCATGATCCTGAAAACAGGATTAACAATATGAAAACAAAAACAGTGTTGATTTTTGCCATGTTACAGTTGGTGGTTTCTCTTTTAATCATTATATAGTCATCTCCGGTTGCAATCTAAGAATCTGTTTTGGATTTTTTATGATTCTTAATTGTTAATATAAAATTAAACCTGCCTTTTTGTATTATAGTTTTATTATTATTTCAATTGCCAGGCAGTATTTTCAGAATCTGGTTTGCTTAACTTAACGGCTGTTATTGACACAGGGTAATTTTATTGATACTTTTGAAAGACATTTTAATTCAGTGACTTTAAGCATCCATGGAACATTTTGTTTAATTGAAAGGGTAATTTCAATGGCAAAGGAGCAAAAGAGCAACCAGGATTCAGAATCAAAGAACAGTTCCGGCTGGGAGGATTCTTCTGGGAATAATGATCTAATGCCTTCGGACCCGGGGGAACGAAGAGCATTAAAGGGTATTTTTACAATATTGCTTAAATCCTCCAGGGTTGATTTTTTCCATTATCGTCATACAACTATTTTAAGACGAATGTTAAGGCGAATGACTCTTTGCAGAAGAGATAGTTATAATGAATATCTGGAATATCTTTCAGCAAATCCAAAGGAAGTAGAGCAGCTATATGATGATCTGCTGCTTTCCTATACCCATTTTTTCCGGGATACACACATTTTTAAAACCCTTAAGGAAAAAGTTTTTCCCAGAATGGCAAAGGACAGGTCTGCCAGAACGCCCATCAGAATCTGGGTTCCGGGGTGTTCAACCGGTGAGGAGGTCTATTCCCTTGCAATATGTCTTTATGAGTTTTTTGAAAAGCAGTGCTCTAAAACCACGGTGCAGCTTTTTGGCACAGATATTGTTGAAAGGCATATTTCAAAGGCCCGGGCAGGCGTATACCCGGACAGGATCAGTAAGGAAGTATCCCGGGAAAGACTTGAAAAGTTTTTTGATAAAACACCCGGGGGCTGGACTGTTGTTAAACATATCAGGGAAATGTGTGTGTTTGCAATTCAAAATATTGCCCAGGACCCTCCTTTTTCCAATATTGATATTATAAGCTGCAGAAATGTGCTTATCTATTTTGATACGGTTTTTCAGGAGATTGCCATACCACTTTTTCATTTTGCCCTTAAACCGTCGGGTTGTTTAATGCTTGGTACATCTGAAACAATGGGAAGATTTCCCCAGTTTTTTAATATTTTGGATCAAAAAGCCAACCTGTATATAAAACGGGTTTCCGGTGTTAAACCGGATTATCGTTTTCCAATTTATCAAACCTTTGCAAAATTTACGAAATTCAAAGGCGGTACCGGCAATATACCTGTTCCTGCCCCGGGCAAGATCAATGCTGCCAGGATAAATCAGCAGGTCAATGAGATTCTTCTTGAAACCTTTGCTCCGCCAGGTGTGCTGATTGATAAAAATATGCAGATACGCCAGTTCATAGGACATATATTTCCATATCTTGAGCCGGTAAGTGGTGAGGCAAGTCTTAAATTATCTAAAATGGTGGGTGAAGGTTTAATGCCTGATATATATGTAGCCCTTGAAGAAGTTAAAAAAAAGGGTGTGAAAATCAGGAAAAATGATATAAGTTTCAGGCATAATGGTAAAATCATTGATACTGATATAACTGTCATCCCTGTCCCGGATTCCTCCACCAGTGAAACAAATTTTTTGATCCTGTTTGAAAAGCCTGAATTGCCGCAAATCACCAGTGTAAGTGCAGGCGGGAAAGAAAAATATATTGATAGTGAACTGCTGCACCTGAAACAGGAACTTCAGTTAACAAAGGAGCATTTACAGTCAATTATTGAAGAAAAGGATGAGGTAAATCAGGAGTTATGGGCAGCAAATGAGGAAGTCCAGTCCACAAACGAGGAGCTGCAGAGCGTTAATGAAGAGATGGAAGCTGCCAAGGAAGAACTTGAGTCAAGCAATGAAGAGCTTTTGACCCTTAACGAAGAGTTACAGCAGAAAAATATCGAGTTGACCACTACAAAGGATTTTGCGGAAAACCTTCTGGAAACAGCCAATACAATTGTCCTTACCCTTGATTCCTCTGCAATCATTAAAACTTTTAATAAATATGCAGAAGAGTTGACCGGATATAAAAAAGAAGAGGTTATAGGGAAAAACTGGCTTGATCTGTTTATTCCCCAAAGGGATAAAAAAACAATTTCCAAGGTGTTTACCGAAACACTTAAGGATATGCCCGAGATATCACAGTGTGAGAATCATATTGTACTGAAAAGCGGTTTAGAGCGCCTGATCAGCTGGAACAATAATGTTCTTAGAAACATCAGCGGCAATATTGATGGAATTTTGAGCATAGGCATAGATATAACAGAACGAAAAATGGCAGAAGAAGCTCTGCGAAAAAGCGAAATACAGTACAGACTGCTTGTGGAAAATGCAAATACAGCCATTATACGCTGGAACAGCACCGGACAGATCACATATTTTAATGAGTTTGCAGAGAATTTTTTTGGTTATTCCAGGGATGAAATACTTGGAAAACACCTGATTGGTACAATAGTACCTGAAACAGAATCAACGGGCAGGGATTTACGTCATCTTTTACATGATATCGGCCGGAATCCAAAAAAATATGAGTATAATGTCAATGAGAACCTGCGCAAGGATGGCAGGCGCATATGGGTTGCCTGGGCCAACAAGGTGTATATTAATGAGGAGACAGGCGATAAAGAGGTGTTAAGCATAGGTACTGACATAACCGAGAGAAAAACTGCTGTAAAAGAGAAGATCAAAGCCCAGAAATATGCGGCAGAACAGGAAAAACATGCCCTTGTCGGTCAGATTGCAGGGAAAATGGCCCATGATTTTAATAATATTTTAGGGGTTATAATGGGAAATACTGAACTCTCTTTGCTGAACTGCAATGACCCTGGAATTAAAAAAACCCTTGAGCTGATACTGGAGCAGACTGTCCGGGGAAAGAATCTTACAAAAAATCTTGTTGCCTTTGCAAAAAGCCAGGAAATCAAACAGGAATTTTTTAAAATCAACAGAAAAATAGACCTTGTTACAGACCTGTTAAAAAAAGATCTTGAGGGTATTGAAGTGATAAGGGACTATAAAAAGGACGTACCGGAACTGCTGGCCGATGCAGGCATGATAGAGCATACTCTGGTAAACCTTGTGCAAAACTCGATCCATGCTTTAAGCCGTGTGGATAATCCAAAGATAATTTTCCGTACCTATTGTCTGGATGATAATATCTGTTTTGAGATTGAGGATAATGGGTGTGGAATGCTTGCAGAACATCTTGAAAATATTTATATGCCTTCCTTTACTTTAAAGGGCAATAAGGATGTGGCAGGATCCTATGAAGAAAATATCCGCGGGACAGGCTATGGCATGTCCAATGTAAAAAAATATATTGAACAGCACAGAGGCAGTATATCTGTTGAGTCGGAGTTTGGCAGGGGTACAAAATTCAAGATCAGTCTGCCCATCATAAAAAAAGAGCTGACAAACAGTGAAAAGGCTGAAATCGGCAAGTCAGAGCCTCAGTCTGAAAAATATATCCTTCTTGTGGAGGATGAGCCTGCAATATCTGATGTGCAATACAGGATATTGACCCAGACGCCGTGTACCCATAAAGTTGATACTGCCAATAACGGAAAAGTTGCCATTGACCTGTTTGGGAGAAATAAATATGATTTTGTAAGTCTTGATTATGTTCTTCCAGGTGGTATCAGCGGTATGGATGTGTATAATCACATAAGAAAGCTTGATAAAAACATCCCAATACTGTTTATTTCCGGGAACATTGAATTTTTAGAGTCCATAAAGGAGTTGAAACAGAGGGATCCTAATATTGACCATCTTTCAAAACCGTGCCGGAACATAGAGTATATGGACAGGATCAATGATCTGCTGGAAAAAACCATGACCATACAGCAATAATTGATACAATATTTTGTCTATTTAAAAATTTCAAGATCGCTTATTTTTAAAAGTTTTTTTTCTCTGTTCAGGCATACAAGCTGAATATCAGCAGTAACAGCTGCTTTTATACTTTTTCTGCGCCATGCTTCATGGTGAAAGATAACTCTGTAATCACCATCAAAACCGGCACTGCTCCGGATGTCTAACACGTCTCCAAAAACAGCTCCTTCATTATAGCTTAAATTTGCTTTGTATACTGCAAAACCGATGCCGTTACCGCCCATATCAATCAGCTGTTGATATCCAAGGTAGTCCTCCCTTGCACGCTCAAAATATTTAAGGTAATTTGCATGGTAAACAACACCTGAGTGATCTGTGTCTTCATAGAATACACGCACCTGATAATGCTTTGTTTCTCCTGTCATCCTGACTCCTTACATGAGGGATGTGCTGAAATAACGTTCTGCACGGTCACATAACAGTGTCACTATGTTCCCCCTGATCTGTTTTGACATTTTCCTTGCTGCCCAGACATTGGCACCGGAAGATATCCCCACAAGAAGTCCTGAGCTTCTCCCAAGCTGTCTTGCAGTCTCAATGGCCTCATCATCAGTAACTTCAAGAATTTCATCAATAAGGGAGGTATCAAGGATTTTAGGTATAAATCCATCACCAATTCCCTGGATTTGATGGAGCCCTGGTTCATGGCCAAGCAGGGCAGATACATTCTTAGGTTCAACAGCCACAAGTTTTACATCGGGTTTTCTCTCCTTTAAGAATTTGCCTATTCCCTGGAGTGTGCCTCCGCTTCCAACTCCTGACACAAAACAGTCAATTTCTCCTGTTGTCTGTCTCCAGAGCTCCCGTGCTGTCTCTTCATAGTGTATCCTTGGATTATCAGGGTTTTCAAACTGCTGGGGAACAAAAACATTTGAATCTTTTGCGGCAAGCTCCATGACATGGTTAATGGCACCTTCAATATTCTCCATGGCAGGCGTAAGAATTAATTCAGCACCAAAGGATTTTATGATTTTCTGCCGTTCAATACTCATGTTTTCCGGCATTACAATTTTAACTTTATATCCCTTTAACCGCCCCACAAGTGCAATTCCAATACCAGTATTGCCTGAGGTTGGTTCAATAATAATGGAGTTTTCATGTAAAAGACCATCCCTTTCAGCACCTTCAATCATTGAGACGGCAACTCTGTCCTTTAAACTGCCTCCCGGATTAAGAAATTCAGCCTTGGCCAGAATATTTTCGTTTTTAAGCTGAATAAGGGGAGTGTTACCTATTAAATCAATTATATTATCTGTAAGCATTTTATTTTGTTAAACCCATTTTTTCCTTTAGTTTATCTTCTGGTAATATTCTCCGCAATTGTATAGCTGCATTGTGCTTTTGTCAATTACAAAGGGTGAAGTCAGAGGGTGAAGTCAGAAAATGCTTGCCTTATATTTTTTTATGCGCTTTTAATTTGTAAAAATATGTCCTATCTTATGATGATCTTTAATTATAATCTTTATTATGAAATCAATGGTGAAAGTTTGAAAAAATAAATTTTTTCCATGACAGATGCAGAGGTAGTCAAAGTTGAATAAATATTTCAGGCTGAATTTTAAAGCATTACTGGGATGTCTTGCGGTTTTCGGATCTGCATTTTTCTTTTATCTTGCAACCTGTGTTGTGAAATGGTCCATGCAGGCAGGTTTGCTCATTGCTCCGTCTTTTTTTGTATTTGCCAGGTTTTCAGGAGGCTTTCTGGCAGTGATTTTGGTGATGATGATAAAAAACCAGGCCATTAAGCCGAAAAAATATAAATATCTCATTGGCAGAACCATTGCCAATTGTATTGCGGTCTACTGTTTTTTTAAGGGGACAGCTTTAACATCTGTGGCCCAGGCAAATATATTGAACATGACATACCCTGTTTTTATTGCATTAATTTCATGGTTTGCTTACAAAAAAGAGAGGGATATCATATCCATACTTATTGTGGCAGCATCTTTTACAGGTGTGTGCCTGATCCTTGAGCCTGGAAAATCAGGGTTTAACTTTGACAGCATCTGGGCTCTTGCTTCAGGCATAAGCGCAGCAGTTGCATTAATATATCTTAATTTATGCCGCAGGGACAATGATACTGAAACAACACTTTTTTTCCTTTTTGGTATAGGCAGTATTGTTATTCTGTTAATTTTTTATGATGAGATCCATATCCCTGATTTTGTTACATTTAAGTATCTGCTCCTTTGTGCATTCTTTTCCATAACAGGCCAATACCTGATAACCATCGGGTTTAAATATGTAACAGCAATCGAAGGAGGAATTATATCATCAACCAGAATTCTCCTTGCAGCACTGCTGGGACCTTTTATTGTCTCTGATCCTGCACTTTCATTTTCAGGCTGGGCAGGAGCTGTCTTGATTTTCAGCTGTAATATTTATCTGACAATAAGAAAATCAAAAATATGATCTGTCCCGGGCCTTGTTTTACTCATCAAATAAAAAGATTGAGACCTTGACAGGCTGATGGTCTGTGTTTTCAAAATCAAGGTTAATACCTTGAATATCAACGGCTTCAATATTTGGAGAAATAAGGAAAAAGTCAATTACCGTGGTTTTGGTTTTGCCCTTTGTGTATGGGATGTCTACTCTTCTGTTTGTGGGTATTTTATTCTGGTACACCCATCTCCAGTAGTCCCCCATTATATCTTTATCAATATCCATACGGTTTGTCTGGTCCATTAAGTCATCCTTAAATTCATGTTTGAATTCCGGGGGACACTGGTTCCAGTCACCTCCCACAATAATGTAGTTTCCTTTTTTATATTCATTGAAAAGATATTTCTTTAAATATTCCATCTGGTTTTTTCTGAGATTTCCATCATCATAGGCAGAGTTGTGTGTGTTTATTACCAGGAGCTGTTTATCGTTGTCCGTAGGGTATTTGCTGACAAGAAAACATCTGTCCAGCATGAAAAGCCCCTGGGGCCATGAATAATTTCCAGGAAATGCGTGCCTTACAACCGTTGCAGGTTGATAGGATGACAGGGTCTGAAGGCCTGATATAACTTTTCCCATGGGGTCTGTCACAGGAACAGGTACAAAACCCACATCATAATTTTTACCAAAATTTGAATGGTAATTTTTAAAAATTCTGCTGATTTCCTTATATTGATTTATGCCGTAACTCCTTTTTGAGTTAATGTCAACTTCCTGGAACAGGAAGAAATCTGTGTTGGTCTGGCCTTTGATAAAAGATTTTATTTTTGATAAATTGTTAACAACAGTATCTTTGGTGGGCCTTACATTTTTCCCGCCATCATAGAAAAAGTCCATATCCCTGCTGAGTCCGCAATATCCGATATTCCAGGTCATAAGTTTAAGTTCTTGCTCCACAGGCACCCTGTTTTTTACCTGTCCCTTGTAAAGGGTGATTTCAGATTCCGGCCTGTAGTCCACAAGTGTGGTATAGATAAGAAATGCTGCAAAGGCCAGAACACCAGCTAATATGATGTATATAATGATTTTAATAAATTTTTTCATGGCAGCGTTGATTTCCTTTAATGTTTAATTATCATTATTTTCAAATTCCAGAAGGGAGTGTCCATATCTGTGGGTGGAAAAATCAGCATTGCATGTTTTAAAGTACCGGGTCCAGAGCAACTTTACAGCCCTGAATTTTCTGGAGCCGGATGCACTGGCACCTGCAACATAGATTTTAACCCCTTTAAGATCGGGAATAAGCTCTTGTTTTTTTCTGTTTTTGATTAAATTTTCTATATACTTGTTTGTAATTCTGGTTTTGTCAAATTTGTACTCCCGGGAATCCTGGATCATGTCTGAAAGAAGAACAAGGATTTTCATACGGTTTTTTTCATTATGGAATATTGTATCTGCAATATTCAGGGAGTTTAAAATTTCTGTCTGACGGGTGCCGTGTTTATAAGAGAGCAGGCGGTTTACCTCTTTTTTTATTTTTTTTCTTGTTCTTGTGAGATTTTTCTCATATTTAAGGCGGTTGACCCAGATACTTTTTTTCGGGATTTTTTCATCAACCCTTGGTTTAAAATCTATATATGAGTGGCTTGTAATGGTGCCCACAACAATGCGGTCATCCTGGTCAAGTTTCTTATAAATCATGTCAAAGGCATTTTTATATATGGATTTTCTATCCTTGTTTGTGCTGCCTGACATATCAAGAAAAACAATTATAAGTTTTGCTTTTTTATCATTTTTTGAAAAAAAGCCGGCTTCTGCCTTTGTACATGTAAAGGTTAAGGCAAGGCAGAACCCCAGAAAAAAAATCCAAGAACATTTAAAGTATATTCGTGTCATGGAAATCAGCCCCCTTTATTTCATGATAAGGTATTTTTTCTGCCGGGTTCAGGATCAATATCTGTAAGTTTCAGTATTCTGGTTGCATTGAGCATTTCCTGGTTTGTTTCTGTGGTATCAAAATTCATATCCATTTTATGCTCCTTATCAAAGGATTCAGGCTTTGTATGGTCAGGCCTCTCCCTCTGGTTAATTTTTCGGTAGTAGAAAACAAGCTCCTGTGCTTCCTGGTGAATACGGTTGATCTCCTGCTGCTGTTCTGAAAAAAGTTTATTATGTTTAGCTTCAATGTTTCGCATGGCTTTATTGATTTTGTTGGTTCTGCGATGGAGGTTTTCAAGGAGAGGGTCCTTGTCATGGGCAAAATATGAGCTGATTGTGGCTGCAGCTAAAATAACCAGGTTAAGACCTATAAATGCAGCACCTATAAATTTACTTGATCCTGCACTGCTGACTGCATCGGTTTCAGCAAGGTCCCCCAGATACTGGACACGTACATAACCTATTGCAACAAGGCCCCCGATGCTGAGAACAGCTAAAGCAGCAACTCCCAGGCCGCTTTTCCACCATGGCTCAGACCCGCGTTTCAGCAGTATGCCCATGGCATGGGCAATCCAGGGGATTGCAACGGCAATGCCCAGGGCCATGACCCAGGTAAAAATCTGACTTTCACCAAATACTGCAAAGGCAAGGGAGTTCATTGGTATTTCACTTAGTATGAACAGGAACATTAAAATATAATACTTGCTCCGGGAGAGCTCCACGCTTGGCTCGGACCGCTGGATTTTTTCCGAATGGGTATCATAGTCCCTGGAGACTCTTTCATAATCTTTAAGCAAAGGCTTATACTGGCCATTTAGGTTTTCCAGCTTTGGGCCAAACTTTGCAGTTACCTGCCAGGCTTCATGGCGTGCCATGGCCATCATTTCCTGTTCAAACTGGGATGGATTAGGGTCATTAATGGCAGGAATATTATTTTTTGCATCTATTTTTGCATTTTTTCTGACCTGATTTTTTTTATACATTATGCTACCCCCTTATATTGTCACCTTTTAAGTAAATTCAGTATTACTTATGCGGTTTCCCATACATCTTTCAATGTTTAAGACCACTTATTAAACAGCCTTTTTAAAAGCGGGTTACAGCTTATGTTACACATCCAAGGCTAGCCAACGCTATTATATATACCAAGTAAAAGTCAATACATTTGTGATAAATTTTCCCTGGCAACAGCTGGTGTTTTAATTGATAAACTCTTCAAGTCTGTCCAGACTTTCCGGCATGTTTTTTCTTCCAAATCCGATTCTGAAGTTATTACCCTTATATGCATAAAGATCCGAAGGCAGAAGGAGCACACTTTTCTGTTGCAGAAGCTCCTTTGTAAATTCTGAAACAGGCTTTTCAATTTTGAGCCCGGGAAATGCAACAGGGCCTGCAGCAGGCCTTTTCCATTGGAAAATTGAATTGTATTTGTCAAAGAACAGATCCAGAAGATCAAGGTTGTTTTTAATCAGATCAAGATTTTTTTCAATAATTATATTGCGCGCCCTGAGTCCGATGATTGCAAGAATTTCACTGGGACTGGAGCTGCATATTGTTGTATAATCCTTTAATTTACCTGCTTGTTTATAAACTTTTTTGTTTTTTGTTGCAAGCCAGCCAATGCGGAGGCCTGCCAGGGAAAAGCTTTTTGACATGCCACACAGGCTTATACCATTTTCATACAGATCACATACAGACTCAAGCCGGTTTTTTTTATCATGTTCCAGGAACCTATACATTTCATCTGAGAACAGCATAATATTTCTCTGGTCTGCAAGTTTTACTATGTTTTCCAGTTCTTCTCCGGTTATGAGGGCTCCTGTGGGATTGTGGGGAAAGTTTATGACAATAAGTTTTGTATTGTCCTGTATAAGGTTTTCAAGTTTGTCAATGTCAAATCTGAAACCGTTTTCATCATGGTCAGCCTCCCATGGGCAGACAGAGCATTGAATGGAGGCTGCTATTTCAAACAGGGACTGGTATCCGGGATATGTTACAATTACATGGTCGCCGGGATTTAATACAGAGTGCATTACCAGAAAAATTGCTTCTTCAGGGGCTGCAACAAGTATTTCCGAAGGATATATATCTTTGTAAAGCATGGCAATTTCCTGCTTTAACATTGGATGCCCCGTTGATTCAGTATAGCCTAGGGAGAGGTTCTCCCACATATTAAGACGTTTTTTATCTGCCAGATTAAGAAGATCTTTTTGTAAAAGTGCTTCACAGTCGGAACAGCATAAAAGGTACCTGGTTTTAAATTCATACTCTGCAAAAAACCTTTCAAGTTTAAATTCATTTATTATCATAAACCCACCTTTTTGTTTGTCTGTTTTATAAAAGTGAGACAGCCTGAATTCCTGGCTCCTGACAGGTATTTTTCAAGCCTTGGGCAATCTTCAGTTTCAACCTCAAAATCACAGGTGACAGTTTCTAGATAATTGCTTTTTATTACCTGCCCGTGAAATTTTTCAAGCTGATGTAAGAGTGTATCATTATAGGAATATGAGGTTGTAATTTGAAAGGTTTCTGTTTTTACAAGTTTTATAAGCCTTTGCTCCCTGAGCGCTGCCATGACTGATTCAGTATAGGCATTGATTAAACCCCTTATACCAAGTTTTATACCTCCGAAATGCCTTGTTACAACCGCTGCAATATTTGTTGTATTGTTTTTTTTTAAAGCGTTCAGCATGGGTTTGCCTGCTGTGCCGGATGGCTCTCCTGCATCGGAGCAGTGACTTATTTCTCCCTTGTCACCAACAATATAAGCCCAGCAGTTATGGGTTGCATTTTTATGTTCATTGGATATTTTTGAAATAAATTCCTTGGCCTGTCCGGTTGTTTCGGCATAATTAAGGGAACAGATAAACAGCGACTTTTTAACCTTTATTGTAAACTCTCTTTCACCCTTTACAGAATAGAAATATTTAACACTCTTTTTTGTCATCAAATCATATTATCTTATTTTTTTGTTTTTGTAAGTCATAATATCTGTTATATAAATTTAGCTCAACCTTTAAATAAACCATTAAAGGAGGAATTTATATGGCATGCGAAATTACAATTTCCCTTTGGGTTTTTATTGTTTTAACACTACTTGCAATAGTTGCTGTGCTGGATAAAATTTTAATCCCCAGTACCCGTTGGTTTTTAAGAAGGCGCATTAATTCTGTGCTTCAGGAGATAGGTACCCGCCTTGATATTGAGATCAGACCTTTTCAGCTGACTAAACGACAGGTGCTGCTGGACAGGCTTGTATATGATCCCGAAGTGATAAAGGCCATTAAGGAGAGCGCAGGAAAGCATGATATGCCGGTGGAGATGGTCCAGAAAAAAGTGATGTCCTATGCAAGGGAGATAGTTCCTTCATTTAATGCATATTTTTATTTCAGGATCGGCTATTTTATAGCAAAAAAGGCTGCGCGGCTCCTTTACAGTGTACGGGTGGATCTTTTAAAAAATGAACAATACAATCAAATTGACCCTGACTCAACAGTGGTATTTGTAATGAACCATAGATCAAATATGGATTATATCCTTGTGGCATTCCTTGCAGCAGAGAGAACAACCCTTTCCTATGCTGTGGGAGAGTGGGCAAAAATCTGGCCACTGCATATGCTGTTCCGTTTTATGGGTGCATTTTTTGTGCGCCGCAACTCAAACAACCCCTTGTACAGGAGGGTTCTGGAACGCTATATTCACATGGCCACAAGGGAGGGAGTCTGCCAGGCAGTTTTCCTGGAAGGCGGTTTAACCCGGGACGGCAGGCTGCAGAAACCTAAACTGGGGCTGATGGACTACATGCTTCGGCAGTTTGATCTGAAAAATGACAGAAATATTGTTTTTATTCCTGTTGGTATAAATTATGACAGAACCATTGAGGACAGAACCCTGCTCCGTTCCCTTGAGCCAGGGGTGGAAAAACGCAGTGTCTGGTTTGTTTTTAAAACCACCTTTGGGTTTGTTTTCAATACTTTAGTAAGAATGATTCTAAGCCGGTGGAAGCGGTATGGATATGCCTGTGTCAATTTTGGTACACCGGTTTCAGTCAATGAATATTGCTGCAAAGAGGGTGTTGACTTTAAGAATCTTCCGCGGAAAGAACGATTTTCAGAGGTTGAAAAGCTAAGTTCAAAACTGTTATCTTCCATCGGCAGTGTTATACCCATTGTGCCGGTGGCACTGATTGCAACTGTTTTTGTCAATGAAATGGACAGTATGTTCACAATATTTGATATTGAAAAAAAAGTTCAAGGGGTATTAAACAGGCTGCAGGAGTGTGGAGCTCCTGTCCTGGAAGTGCCCAGCAGTACCAGGAAGCATGCCATTGCCGATGCGGTTGATATGCTGGCACTAAGGAAGATAATCACAGTATATAAAGATAAATTCAGGGCAAATCCCATGGAAGAAAAGATTTTGCATTATTATGCAAATTCCATCTCCCACTGGTTATAAGATAATGATCTTTGCAATATTAAAGTGAATGTATTATAAAACCCTGGTAATGATTTAAATAATTAAGTTAAAAACAATGGCCCTGGATAAAAATTTTAATATTGTACTTATTGGCATGCCGGCATCTGGAAAAAGCACCATGGGAGTACTCCTTGCCAGATATATAGGTTTTGATTTTGTTGATCTGGATATACTTATCCAGACAGGTGAGAAAAGATCGTTGCAGGAAATAATAACAGAGCAGGGTATGGAAGCATTTTTAAGAATGGAAGAAGAGTATCTTATCCGGGCAGATTATTCAGGGTTTGTGATAGCACCCGGAGGAAGCGCTGTGTACAGTGCGAGAGGCATGGCGCATTTGGCTGAAAAGGGAATTATGGTTTACCTTAAACTTGGCCTTGAACATCTTGAAAAAAGGCTTTTATCCCTTGATGCCCGTGGTGTTGTAAGATCTCCCGATCAGGATATAAAAGCGCTTTTTGCCGGGAGGAAACCGCTCTATGAAAAATATGCCGATATAACCATTGAGTGTGACAATCTGTCTTTAGATCAGATGGTTTCAGCACTTAAAAAAGAATTATCCAGTGGGATAAAAATAATCAAAGGGGAAAAAAATGAGTAAATTATTTTCAACAAAAGAGATTGCTGCATTTTTAAAGGTAAATGAAAAAATGGTCTATTCTCTTATTGCAGAAAAGGGACTTCCTGCAACCAAGGTCACAGGAAAGTGGCTCTTCCCCCTGGATCTGGTTGAGCAATGGGTTGAAGCAGGCACTGTAAATTACCCTGAAACCTATATAACCCTGCCCCCATACCATGGGCTTATATTGATTGCCGGCAGCAATGACCTTCTCCTTGACAAACTGATCTCCTTTTTTAATAGTAATTTTGAGGATCATCTTGCCATGTTCGGTTTTACAGGAAGCATGGGCGGACTCAGGGCTTTGAGGAAAAACTGCTGCCATATTGCAGCAAGCCATCTTGTTGCAGACAATGAAGAGTATAATTTTCCGTTTATACCAAAGGAGATGACCCCTTCGCCCGCGGTTGTTAACTTCTGCATGAGGGAGCAGGGCATCCTGGTTCAAAAGGGCAATCCCCTTAATATAAAATCTGTTACAGATCTTACCCGAAAAGGGATAACGATTGCAAACAGAGGTCTTGGCACAGGCACCAGGCAATTGTTTGATAAAAAATTACAAAAAGCAGGCATTGAGGGAGATACTATTAAAGGGTACAATAATATTGTTTCAAAACACATGGACATGGGCCTTGAAATATTATCCGGCAGGTCAGATGCAGGCCCGGGAATACGATCCGTTGCAAAGACCCTTGACCTTGGTTTTATTCCAGTGTGCTGGGAGCGTTTTGATTTTCTCATGCTTAAGGAACGGTTTTTTGATAAAGGCATTCAGTTGTTTCTTGGGCTTATCAAGGAGGATTTTTTTAAAAAGACTGCTGAAAGTCTTGGAGGATATGATATTTCAAAGGCGGGTGATATGGTTTATCCCGGGAATGCTCCTGAATCTGATGATAAGAGGCTTGAATAAACTCTTGGCAGCCTGTTGGCAAGCATGGAGACTATTTCATAGTTTATTGTCTTTGTCCGCTGAGCAATCTCATCTGCAGTGATCTCTTCATCACCCTGTTTTCCCATGAGAACAACTTCATCCCCTGGTTTAACCATGGGGATGTGTCCCACATCAATCATGGTCTGATCCATACATACCCTGCCGGCAATGGGAGCCCTTTTTCCCCTGACAAGCATGAAACCGTTGGAGGAAAGAAGCCGGGGATAGCCGTCAGCATATCCCACGGGTACAATGGCAATCTTTGTTGTTATCTGAGTTGTATAAATTCCGCCATAGCTGACTTTAAAACCCGGTGGTACATTTTTAAGGGAGGTTATTACTGATTTTAATGACATGGCAGGTTTAAGCAGGACATTGGCCTGTTGAATCTCCCTTGAAGGATAGAGTCCGTATATTGAGATTCCTGATCTTACCATATTATAGGAGGCATGGGGCAGATCAATAATACATGCACTGTTTGCAACATGGCGTAATGAAAATCTCACACCATTTTTTGTCAGTTCCTCAAGTAAAATATCAAAATTTTCAAGCTGGTATTCAGTATAGGTCTTATCCATGGAATCTGCCGATGCAAGATGTGTGTAAATACCTTCCAGTCTTATATTCTCAAGGGTTGAGATTATTCTGATCTCACGGGCTGCATCATTATTAAGAGCAGGTTGTGCCCTGAGGTGGTCCGGCAGCAGGCCTACTCTGCCCATACCTGTATCCACCTTTAAATGTGCTGTTATATAGACTCCCTGGCGCAGGGCTTCAAGGGCTATATCTTCCGCCATTTTCTGATTAAAAAGAGTTATCGTAAGGTCATATTCTGCAATTGTTTCAACATCGCAATTCCTTACATATCCAAAAATAAGAATTGGAGCATTTATATTTGCTTTTCTGAGTTTTACAGCTTCTGAAAGCCTTGCAACTCCGAGCCAGGATGCGCCGTTTTTCAAGGCAATTTTAGCTGCTTTTACTGCACCATGTCCATACCCATCAGCCTTTACCACAGCCATTAATCTTACAGCTTTACCCACCTTTTTCTTAAGGGTTTGAACATTGTGCCTTATGGCTCCAAGGTTAATTTCAGTCCAGGCAGTATGTTGTTTCATTAATTGTTATATTCTAAAAAGTTAAATTATTTTTTTTTCCTGCTATCTGAGCTCGCACTCAGTAACATATTTATCAACAACCTCTTTTAAATAAAATAACTCTTTTTTTACAAAAAAGCTATCCTGTTTTTTTAGAAATTCTGGATTCAGCGCATCAACGTCCGGGTTACATGGCTGAAGGATATATTTTTCAGCCCCTTGTATCATTTTTCCTATATCTTTGATAATACTTTGATCAATAAAAGGTTTTATGCATGTTGTTCTGAACTCATAGTTAAGTTTGGCCTGGCAGGCCTGATTCATTATCAGGTCAATGGACCGGATGATGTTTTCAATATCTGCCTCTGCACCTGCAGCAATTGAATAATTGGACAGGTTGCTTTTAATATCCATTGCACAATAGTCAATGAGGTGATCCTGGAAAAGAGATTCCAGAACCATTGGATTTGTTCCGTTGGTATCAAGTTTTATTTTAAAACCCATATGTTTAATATCATGGCAGAATTCCAGAAGATCAGGCTGGATGGTTGGTTCACCTCCTGTAATTACAACACCGTCCAGCAGTCCTTTTCTGGTTTCAAGAAAACAGAGAAAACCTGGTTTACTGTTCTGGTCAGGCCTGTTTTTGTAAATCGAGGGCAGAACAAGCTCAGGATTATGGCAATAGGGGCATCTGAAATTGCACCCAATGGTAAATACAGTACAGGCAATATGTCCAGGGTAGTCAATAAGTGTATGTTTCTGAAGACCTCCAAGTTTCATGGCATAGAGGGATTCTAGGCTGACTTGGGTTTGTATGTCTTTCTCATGCAGAATTCTGTCTGCTTGCCGTTATTCCATTGATTTACAGGCCTTAAATATCCTACGATTCTGGAATAAACTTCTGTTTCAGCACCGCACTTTCCACACTCTTCATGCTCTCCTGGAAGATAGCCGTGGGAAGGGCATACACTAAAGGTTGGAGTTATTGTAAAATAGGGCAGTTTAAATTTGTTTGCAACTTTTTTCACAATATTTTTAACATTTTCAATGTCTTTTACCTCTTCACCCACAAAAAGGTGAAGTACTGTGCCGCCGGTATACTTTGTCTGGAGCTCATCCTGGAGTTCAAGGGCCTCAAACAAATCATCTGTATAATTCACAGGCAGGTGGGTGGAGTTTGTATAAAAAGGATCCCGGCCCTGTATATACTCATCTTCATTGGCACATATAATATCGGTAAATCTGTCTTTATCTGATTTTGCAAAGCGGTATGTGGTTCCCTCTGCCGGAGTTGCTTCAAGGTTGTATATCTCGTCTGTTGCCCGTTGTAAATCTTCTATTCTTTTTCTCATGTGATCCATGACCTTTATGGAAAAAGCCTGGCCTTTTTCTGAGCCAATATCAACACCCATAAAATTCTGACAGGCCTCATTCATACCAAGGATTCCAATGGTGGAAAAATGGTTTTTCCAATAACAGCCGGCATTTTCTTTAATTTTTCTCAAATAGAATTTTGAATATGGGTATAGGTTATTTTCTGTAAATTTTTCAAGGACTTTTCGTTTTATAACAAGGGAGTCAGATGCAAGGGTGATTAATCCATCAAGCCTTTCAAAAAAATCGCCTTCGTCCCTGGCAAGGTATCCGATCCTGGGCATATTCAAGGTTACAACACCAATTGAACCTGTAAGGGGGTTTGCACCAAAAAGACCTCCTCCTCGCTTTCTAAGCTCTCTGTTATCAAGTCTTAAACGGCAGCACATTGACCTTGCATCCTCCGGAGACATATCAGAGTTAACAAAATTTGAAAAATATGGAATTCCATATTTTCCAGTCATTTTCCATACATTTTTCAGATTTGTATTGTCCCAGTCAAAATCTTCTGTGATATTGTAGGTGGGAATGGGAAATGTAAACACCCTTCCCTTGGCATCACCCTCCATCATAACCTCGGCAAAGGCTGAGTTTATCAGATCCATCTCCTTTTGAAAGTTTTTATAGGTATCTTTTAAATATCTGCCTCCGATTACAACGGGAGAATCCTTTAGTGTCGAAGGTACAACAAGATCCATGGTTATGTTGGTAAAAGGTGTTTGAAAACCAACTCTTGTGGGTATGTTAATATTAAAGACAAATTCCTGGAGAGCCTGCTTTATCTGTCCATAGCTTAAGTTATCATACCTTAGAAAGGGGGCAAGAAGTGTATCGAAATTTGACATTGCCTGGGCGCCGGCAGCCTCGCCCTGGAGTGTATAAAAAAAATTTACTATTTGACCAAGGGCGCTTCTGAAATGTTTGGGCGGCGCACTTTCAACTTTGCCTGCAACGCCTTTAAATCCTTCCATTAAAAGATCCTGGAGGTCCCATCCAACACAATATACTGACAAAAGGCTTAAATCATGTATATGGATATCACGGTCATAATGGGCTTTGCGTATTTCTGGCGGATAAATTTTGTTAAGCCAGTATTCAGCCGTTATATCAGAAGAGATATAGTTGTTAAGGCCCTGGAGGGAGTAACTCATATTGCTGTTCTCCTTAACCTTCCAATCCATCTGGCTTATATATTTTTCCATGAGATTGACATTTTCTTTGACAGTTATTCTTCTGAGCTGATTGTGCTGCTCACGATAAATTATATAGGCTTTGGCAGTTTTATAGAATGGCGAATCAAGGAGTACCCGTTCAACAATGTCCTGTATCTCCTCCACCTCAGGTATGGGGCCTAAACGTAAATCCCGGGCCAGGGTAATTACTTTCAGCGTGAGCTTCTTAGCCTCCCGTTTTTCAAATTCTCCTGTGGCTTCACCGGATTTTGCAATCGCATCACTGATTTTGGACGAATCAAATTCAACAATTTTTCCATTGCGTTTTTTTATCTTCTCAAACATCCTTGTATTCTCCGTTGATTTAATTTAGACTAACCATGGATGATACTTTATAATAACAACCAATGCAGAACAAAATATGCTATATATTGAGGTCTGTCAAGAAAAAAAACTATATATTGTGGTAAATTTGCAGGATAGAAAAAAATAATAAAAAAGAATCATGCGATTAGATCAAAATCCTTTTTTCAGAAAAGCCATAATACCCTGGTATGATTCAAACCTTTTTTGTTCAATATTCATTGTAATATGCGTATGTACTCTTGTTTTTTCAATTATCGGCATAAAAGTTGCCATTACAAACCATGATTTTACAGGTTTTATATGGATGCCTGCAAGTATTGCATTTCTCTCATTTTTTATAATAATTAAGATTCTGCTGAAACTGATTAAGCGGAGACAGACTTTTTAACCCTGGATAATATTATTTCAATAAAGTGAAATATCATTTTAGCTGTAACTCCCCAGATAACCACATCCTCAAAGGGATATGTTAAACTGTATGTGTCTGGTTTTTGTATATTAAATCCTTTTTTAATGTGCACGCCTATAAGATAATTAAGGGGAATGGGTATAACCCTTGATATTTCAGTTCTGTCAAATATGATCTCTTCTTTTTTGTTCCATATGCCTATAAAGGTTTCAATCTCCCTCTGGTTTATTGTAAGAAAATGGCCGATAGAACCAACAATTTCAACATTTTTTTTATCTATCCCCATCTCTTCTTCAAGTTCCCTTAAGGCAGTATCAAGCCTGTTAATGTCCCGGGGATCGGTATGGCCTCCTGGAAAAGCCATCTGGCCGCTCCAGGCATACCCTTTAACCTCTGCTTTTTTGATGAACAACAGAACAGGGTCTTTTTCAAAGCTTAAAAGGGCAATGACACTTGCGGGTTTTGAATCTCCCTTGACAGGCATTGGCGGATGTGTCGATTGCGTGACAGCATCTCTTATTACATCCAGGGAAATGTTGTGGGAAAATTCCATTTAAGCTCCGGTTCAATGTTTAAATTAAAACCATTAAAGTTCCATAAAACACCCTCTAAAATATAGATTAATTATTTTGTTGTCAAACCGGGAAAATTGCTTTGCA
Source organism: uncultured Desulfobacterales bacterium (assembly GCA_964593725.1). Taxonomy (GTDB): domain Bacteria; phylum Desulfobacterota; class Desulfobacteria; order Desulfobacterales; family Desulfobacteraceae; genus JAIOSM01. The sequence goes on along the minus strand of CAZQJS010000005.1, from coordinate 42,636 downwards.
TAAGCCCTTGATTAAATATCTTGTTTATTTAAAAAGTATTTGACAAAGTTATTTAATAAAATATATTATGAAAAAAGTAGACTGAGCGCTCGATCAGTTTGCATAAATGTAAGGCTGGCAGGGGATTTATGGTCTGATATAAGACCTGGTGCCAGGATGACTAACCAGATACTCAAAGGAGGCACAGGGTGGATTTCGATCTTACAACAGAACAAAAAATGATTCGTAAAGAAGTAAGAAAGTTTGCCCGGAAAGAGATAGCTCCCATTGCCCAGGACCTGGATGAAAAAGAGGAATTTTCAGTTGCACTTACCCGGAAAATGGGTGAAATAGGTTTGTTTGGAATGTTTGTTTCCGACCGGTATGAAGGCCAGGACATGGATTATATTTCATATATTATTGGTGTTGAAGAGATTGCAAGGATTGACGGTTCCCAGGCTGCAACCATTGCAGCAGGCAATTCCCTTGGTATAGGTCCTATTTATTACTTTGGCACTGAAGAGCAGAAACAAAAATATCTTCCCAGATTATGCAGCGGCGAAGCATTATGGGGGTTTGGCCTTACTGAACCCACAGCCGGATCTGATGCCGGAGGCAGTAAAACCACGGCACGTCTGGAAGGAGATCAATGGGTAATAAACGGCTCTAAAATATTTATCACCAATGCTGCGTGTGAACTTACTGCCGGAGTAACAGTACAGGCAATTACCGGAACCCGGGAGAATGGAAGGCCTGAATATACCTGTTTTCTTGTGGAGAGCGGCACTAAAGGATTTAAAGCTGTTCCCATGCATAAGAAAATGATGTGGCGGGCATCCAATACAAGCGAGCTCTATTTTGATGATGTCAGGGTACCAAAGGAAAATATCCTTGGAAAACCTGGAGATGGTTTCCACCAGATGCTCAAGACCCTGGACGGCGGCAGGTTATCCATTGGTGCAATGGGGCTGGGCGGAGCCCAGGGTGCCTATGATCTTGCCCTGGATTATGCAAAAAACAGGGTGCAGTTTAATCAGCCCATATCAAAATTCCAGGCAGTTGCGTTTAAGCTTGCAGATTGTGCCATGGAAATAGAGCTTGCAAGGAATCTTTTATATAAAGCGTGCTGGCTGAAGGATAAGAAAAGAGCCTTTGAAAAAGAGGCTGCCATGGCAAAGCTTTATTGTTCTGAAGTAATGAGCAGGGTTGCAGATCATGCTGTCCAGATTCACGGCGGATATGGACTCATGAAAGAGTACGATGTTGAAAGATTCTACCGGGATCAGAAACTCCTTGAAATCGGAGAAGGAACCTCGGAGGTTCAAAGACTTGTTATATCAAGATATATTGGCTGTTAACCTTAATTTAAGGAAGTAACCCCATGTCTGAAAAACTTATCTTAAAAGAGGAGAGAAATAGTGCTGTTATCCTGACGTTGAACCGGGTGAAAGCCATGAACTCCTTTAATTTTGACCTTTTATATGCCTTAAGAGATGAACTTTTTGATCTTCAGTTTAAAAGTGATATAAGATCCATTGTCATCACTGGTGCCGGTGAAAAGGCGTTTTGTGCAGGAGCTGACTTAAAAGAGCGGGCAACATTGACCCAGGATGAGGTTAAAAAGTTTATTTTAACCATAAGGAGTGTTCTGTCCGATGTTGCTGATTTTCCCAAACCAGTGATAGCAGCTGTAAATGGAGCTGCCCTTGGCGGCGGTACAGAACTTGCCCTGGCATCTGACATCAGGGTATTATCAAAAAATGCAACCATGGGCCTGACCGAAGCCCGTCTTGCAATCATCCCCGGAGGCGGCGGCACCCAGAGGCTTCCAAGGATTGTGGGGGTTGCAAAGGCCAAGGAGATGATCTTTACCGGCAGGAGGGTCGGTGCTGAAGAAGCGCTTGCAATGGGACTTGCCAACCAGGTGTGCAGGGCCAGCGAACTTATTGATAAATGCATGGAATATGCTGCAATGATTAATGAAACAGGCCCCATTGCTGTGGAACAGGCCAAATATGCAATTAATAAAGGAATTGAAACCGACCTTGCAACAGGCCTTGCCATTGAATCCAATGCCTACAGCATAACAATTCCCACCCAGGACAGAGTAGAAGGATTAAAAGCATTCAGGGAAAAACGAAAGCCTGTTTATAAAGGGAAATAATATGACAGAGAATAGAGAACATTGGCTTAATGAAGAAAAACTGCTTGAACAACGTCAATATGAAGCCATCTGGCCCGGAGGCCAGAAAGCCGTGGACAAGCTTGCAAAGAAAAACAAACGCCCTGTGCGGGAGCTGATTTCTGAAATAATTGATCCTGATACCTGTTTTTTTGAGCTTTCGCTTCTTGCAGGATTTGGCATGGATTACCCTGGTGTAAAGGATGTGCCCTGTGGAGGCATTGTAACCGGTATTGGCAAGGTCCATGGAAACTGGACAATGATCATGGCCAATGATTCCCGGGTAAAGGCTGGAACCTATTTTCCCATTACTCTGAAAAAACATATGAGGGCCCAGGCAATTGCTGAAAACTGCGGGTTGAACTGCATCTATATTGCAGATTCAGGAGGTGTGTTTCTCCCCATGCAGGCCGATGTCTTTCCCGATGATCAGCATTTTGGATCAATATTTTACAATATGGCACGCATGGCTTCCAGGGGTCTAAAACAGATTACAATGAGTACAGGGGGAAATACTGCAGGTGGTGCATATATCGTGTTCATGGCCTGTGAATCCATCATGATTGATCAATCCTCCTTTTCTTTTCTGGGTGGACCTCCCCTGGTCAAAATGGCAACGGGCGAAGTAATATCTGCTGAAGACCTTGGCGGTGCCAGGGTGCATACAGGTATTTCCGGAGGAGCAGATCATTTGTGTGAGAGCCAGGCACATGCAACTGCCACGGTGCGGGATATCCTTGCCCTGACAAAACCTCAGAAGATTCATCTGCACCAGTATGCTCCGGAGGAGCCACTGGTTCCGGTTGAAAATATTTATGATCATCTGCCAATATCCACCCAGCAGGGCATAGATACACGGGAGATACTGAAATGCCTGGCAGATGCCAGCTGTTTCCATGAATATAAAAAAAATTATGCCATTGGAAAGGCTTCCAATGTTCTGACCGGTAAAATCAGAATAAAGGGCAATCCTGTCGGAGTTGTGGCCTCCAACCAGGTTGGCATAATATTCCATGAAGCAGCCCAGAAAGTTGCAGAATGGGTTGTAAGGTGTTCCCATGAAAAAACCCCTCTTTTATTTATCCAGAGTTCACCCGGCTTTATGATTGGTTCGGATTCCGAGCATGCAGGAATAGGAAAATATGGCGCTGATATGGTTAAAGCTGTTGCCTGTGCCCAGGTCCCAAGGATACAGCTTGTGATCGGCCCTGACAATGGTGCTGCCAATTATGGGATGTGTGGCAGGGCCTACAGACCCCATTTTCTTTTTTCCACAATGAGAGCAAGGACATCGGTCATGAGCGGTCAGAGCGCAGGAGGTGTTCTTTTATCCATTGAGGATGCAAAACGAAAAGCCATGGGTAAACCCATGTCATCAAGTGAGAGGGAAGAATTTAAACAGAAAATGGTTGACAGGTATGAAGGTGATGCCCACCCGTTCTTCTGCGGTTCAAGATTGTTAAATGACAGGATTTTAAAATTTTCTGAAATACGGGACTGGCTTGCCATGGCATTGGAAGTAAGCCATCTTAAACCCGTTGGAGAGCCTCTGTTTGGAAATTTTAAATTTTGATAAAAACTTAATGTTTTAATGGAGGAATTATGACTGAATATGATATGTGGAAAATTTTTCCAAAGATGCCAAAAAAAGTTACAATCGGCGATATAACTGTCAGGGACGGATTCCAGCACGAGGAGAGATTCATATCAACAGAAGCTAAAAAAACCTACCTTGAAGAACTGATTTTTGCAGGATGCAGGGATATTGAAGTTACAAACCTTGGCAACCCTTATTCCATGCCCCAGTTCAGTGACGCAGAAGAACTCCTTGCCCATGTAAAGGGTGACAGGTTTAAGAAAAAATGTGCCAAACGCGGCATTAATCATGATGATATCTGTTTTACTGCAATAACCATTCGAGAGCCTTCCGTGGACAGGGCAGTTGCTTTAAAGGAAAAGGGTGTGGGTCCTGACAGAATTTTAATGATGGTTTCAACAGAAGAGGAGCACCATTTTGCAAATTCCGGTACAACACTGCCGAATTACTGGGCAGAAGCAGAACGGTGCATAAAAAAATGCAATGATGCAGGCATTAAAATGTGCGGTACGGTCAGTACAATCTGGGGAAGTCCCATTGGCGGAGCCACTGATCTTAAGGATGCTGTTGAGTTTACCAGACGATGGTTTGACATTGGAGCCCATGATGTGGAGCATGCAGACCATGATGGAAGCGCTTCAGCACCTGATGTTTACAGGTATTTTTCCATGATACTTGATGCCATGCCGGACCCACGGTTCCACATTGCCCATTTCCATGAGACCAAAAGAGTTGCCTCTGCATCTGTTCTGGCAGCTCTCCAGGCTGGAATAACCTGTTTTGAAGCTACCCTTGGAGGCCTTGGAGGGCAGCCTGCAAATTTCATGGATGACCGCCCCATAAAAGGCACAGGAGAATATTATTATACTGATGAGAGGTTTGTAGGTCTTATATGCCTTGAAGATACACTTGTTCAGATTGATGAGATGGGTATTGAGCACGGCTGGGATGTTGACAGAGTGCTCTGGCTTGGAAAGCAGATGGAAAAGAGCATGGGCAAAAGGTTGAGAAGTGAAGCCATGATCAACGGCAGAACACTTAAGGAGGGGCACATGGCATTTGCACGCCCGGGGCTTAAAAAATTAAAACAAAAGCTTGAAGAAAAGGAAGATCAGAAATATCCTGAATAAAAAGTTTATATAAGGAGATAAAATGGAAAAAAAAGAGGATACTCCCCATATTAATGTTGATTATTTTGAGGATTTAACAGGAGACATTGATAAAGGAGAGAAAAAAGATGTTGATGGAGTTGGAAAGCGCATCAGGGAGTTAAGGGAGAAAAAGAAAATTTCCATTGAGGACCTTTCAAAGCTTACAGGATTTGATACAGAGAAACTAAAAGCCATTGAAGACGGTACAGCCCAACCCCAGCTCGGCACAGTGATGAAGCTTTCAAAATCACTGGACAGCGCTGTCGGACGCCTTGTTTCCGGTATGGGAACAAGCCTTTACTCAATCACAAGGAAAAATGAACGCAAGATCATAAAAAGATCAACTGAGGAAAAACAGAGTCTTTATTCGTATATGAGCCTTGCTCCTGAAGTTAAAGGAAGGCATATGGAGGCGCTCATGGTTCAGCTGGAGGAAAATCCCACCCGGGAGATGTCTGTCCATGACGGTGAGGAATTTGTTTTTGTTCTGGAGGGCGTGGCAAAACTTATTATAGGTGATGAAACCTATGATCTTGAACCCGGGGACAGTGCATACTATTTGTCAACAACCCGGCACCAGATAAGTGCGAAAAAAGGAAAGGCAACCATCCTTGCAGTTTTATATGAATAGGTTTAAGTTACAAAAAAGCAGGGAAATGTTAAAAAAAGACAGACACAGGTTTGAATAATCATAAGGAGAAGAAAATGGCAAAATTGTTATGGGAACCGTCACAGGATAGAATTAAAAGCACAAATATGTATGCTTTCATGCAGACGGTAAATAAGATATTTAATAAAGATTTTTCAGATTATGATGCCCTTTATGGGTGGTCAGTTGAAAACCTGGAAGATTTTTGGAAAACTGCATGGGATTTTCTTGATATAAAGGCATCTGAAAAGTATGAAAAGATTATTGAGAATCAGGATAAAATGCCCGGAGCAAAATTTTTTACAGGTTCTCGTCTTAATTTTGCTGAAAATCTTTTACGCCATAGAAACGACAACAAAGCTTTAATATTCAGGGGTGAAGATTCTGTTCGAAGAGAGTTGACTTATAATCAACTTTATAAAGAGGTTGCAGGGGTTGCAGCAAGCTTAAGAAAGCTTGGTATAAAACCCGGGGACAGGGTTGTCGGCTTTATGCCCAATATGCCGGAATCCATAATTGCAATGCTTGGGGCAACATCCATTGGAGCAACATGGTCATCATGCTCCCCTGATTTTGGTATCAAAGGTGTACTGGACAGATTTGGCCAGACAGAGCCAAGGGTTTTATTTACTGCAGATGGATACTTTTTTAAGGGCAAACCCCTGGACTCTATTGAGAGGATAGGTGGTATTATTGATAAGCTCCCCTCCATAGAAAAGGTGGTTGTTGTACCCTATACCAGCGAAAATCCTGATATATCCAACCTTAAAAACAGTGTTCATTATAAGGATTTTATTGATGAAAAGGCAGATGAAATTGAATTTGAACAGCTCCCCTTTGATCATCCTTTATATATAATGTACTCTTCAGGAACAACCGGCCTGCCCAAATGTATGGTCCAGGGATCAGGGGGAATACTTCTCCACCAGAAAAAAGAGCTTGTATTGCATACTGATCTTAAAGAGGATGACACCATATTCTATTTTACAACCTGCGGCTGGATGATGTGGAACTGGTTGACATGTTCCTTAAGTGTTGGTGCCACATTGATCCTTTTTGACGGGAACCCCTTTTATCCAGGACCGGATGCTCTTTGGCATATGGCCCAGGAGGAAAAGGTTACGGTTTTCGGTACCAGTGCAGGTTATATTGAAGCCCTTAAGAATGCAGGGGTTAAACCTGCGCGGGAGTTTGACCTCTCTTCACTGAAAGCATTGCTCTCCACCGGCTCTCCTCTTTCCAAGGAGAATTTTGAGTTTATCTATGATGAAATAAAAAAAGATATGCAGCTTGCATCCATATCCGGGGGCTCAGATCTCAATGGATGTTTTGCCCTGGGCAACCCCATGGGGCCTGTGTATTCAGGGGAACTTCAATGCCGCGGACTTGCCATGAAAGTTACAGCCTATGATGAAGATGGCAGACCTGTGACAGGACAGCAGGGAGAATTGGTTTGTGAAGAACCCTTTCCTTCCATGCCTATCTATTTCTGGAATGATGAAAATGATAAAAAATATAAGTCTGCATATTTTGAAGAGTATCCCAATGTATGGGCACATGGTGATTTTGTTGAAATTACCGAGCGCGGAGGGGTAATAATGCATGGAAGATCTGATGCAACTTTAAACCCTGGTGGTGTCAGAATCGGTACAGCTGAAATCTATCGCAGGATAGATCAGATAGAAGAGATAGAAGACAGTGTTGTTGTGGGACAGAGCTTTAATAATGATGTGCGGGTAATTCTCTTTGTCAAAATGGCCAAAGGCTATGAACTTACCGATGAGTTAAAGGATAGAATCAAAAAAGATATCAGAACAACTGCATCTCCAAGGCATGTTCCTGCAAAAATCATTGAAACACCGGATATTCCATATACTTTAAATATGAAAAAAGTTGAGCTTGCTGTAAAAAAGATGATTGAAGGAAAAGAGGTTAAGAACAAAGATGCCCTGAAAAACCCTGAGGCCCTGGATTTTTTCGGTAATATTGAAGAGCTTAAATCATAGATATAACAGATAAATTATACATGGGAGTGATATCATGGCCGCATCAGATCCGGTTTTAAGGGAGAAGAGAGATAATATTGGCATCATTATTCTGAACAGGGAAGAAGAAAAAAACAGTTTTACCCTGGAATTTGCAGGACTTTTAAACCAATACCTCCTTGAGATGGATGACGACGATGACATACGTGTGGTTGTGATAAAGGCAAATGGTAAACATTTTTCCACAGGTATCTCCCTGGACATGTTCAAGGGGAAATCCCATAATCAATATATAGAACTCATTAAACAGATGGATCAACACACCCGGACAATTTTCAGGATGAAGAAACCGGTTATTGCATCTGCCAGGGGTTATACAATTGCAAATGGAGCAGGACTGGTGTTTGCTTCGGACATGGCCATTGCTGCTGAAAGTGCTAAATTTGGAACAACGGCAATTAATGTAGGCCTGATCTGTCTTGGACCCGCAGTACCTCTTTCACGGCATGTTAACCGTAAAAAGCTCCTTGAGATGGTTCTCAAGGGGGATCTCTATTCAGCCCGTGAGATGGAAAGGCTTGGCATAGTAAATAAAGTTGTGCCGGATGATGAGCTTGAAGAAAAAACAATGGAGTTTGCAAAGAGTCTTGCCTTTAAGAGCCCCCTTGCCCTTGAATGTGGTAAAAGGGGTATCCATGGTCTGTTTGACCTTCCCTATGAAAAAGCGTCAGACTACATGGTTGAAATGTTTGCATCCCTTTTATCGACGGAAGATGCCAAGGAGGGAGTTGCTGCATTTGTTGAAAGGCGGAGCCCGGTATGGAAGAGGAGGTAAAGGAGCATTATTTTTCCCGGAAAAGACCACCTGGTAAACTTGGAGATAAGATTGTGCAGGCCCTCAAGGAAGCTGGCAGGGATCTTAACAGGCTTGAAATTAAAGATCTTTCTGTCATTGATCAGCTCCATACCGGAGGATTTCAGGCAACCCTTGATCTTATTAACCGGGTACATCTTGAACCCGGGTCTGTTATCCTTGATGCAGGATGCGGTATAGGCGGGTCATCAAGGCTTTTAGCAGACAGGTTTAAATTCAGGATGGTAGGTGTCGACATTGTTGACGAGTTTATTTTGACTGCTGATTGTTTAACAAAGCTGATTGCAGATAATAGAGGCATATCTGACTTAATTGAGTTCAGGCAGGGCAGCATCCTGGAAACACCCCTGCCAGACGGTTCAAATGATGCTGTCCTGTCTCAACATATTTTGATGAACATTAAAGAGAAACAACTTCTTTTCAGGGAGTTTAACAGGGTATTAAAACCTGGAGGTGTGCTGCTGCTCCACGAGGTTGTAAAAACAGGAAATGGAAATATAGATTTTCCAGTTCCCTGGGCAGACAACCACAACATCTCTTATCTCAGTACCTGGGATGTTTTATTAAAAGGTTGTAAAAAAGCAGGATTTGAACTTGTTCATTTTCTTGATAAAACAGAACATGCAGAAAAATGGTGGATTAAAGTAAGACAAATTACAGAAAAATTTTCAAATAACCCAAGGCCCCTTGGCCCCCATTTGATATTTGGAGATAATGGGAATCTGTTTGGGAAAACCATGACATTCAATATTCAAACAGGACAATTAGGTGTTATTGAAGCTATTCTAAAAAAGATCTGATGGTATTTGAATTTTTTTTAGTCTGGAGGAGAGGGTTGTGGGTGGTATTTTAAGCAGTGCAGCCGCACCGTCCTGCCCATAAATTTTTCCATTACACATCTTTAAAGCATTTATAGTATTTCTCATTGAGAGTAGAGATATTTGTTCTTCGGTGAGAACCTTTAGACTGTGTTCCCCTTTATACATTGCTTTTGCCTTGAGGGCACAATTCTGGTTATTGTCAGATATGCTGAATTCCAGCTTCTTACCCTGGAAGGTTATTACAGCTCTTTCAATTATGTTTTGAAGTTCCCTTACATTTCCGGGCCATGAGTATGATAGAAGTTTTTTCATTCCCTGCTTTGAAATATCAGGAACTGTTTTTTGCATCTCCTTGGAAATTCTTTTAAGAAAATAGTTTGCAAGGAGCTTAATATCTTCTTTTCTCTCCCTTAAAGGGTCAATGTGAATTGGAAATACATTTAGTTTATAAAATAAATCCTGCCTGAATCTTCCCTGTTTAATATCATTTTTTATATTCCTGCTGGTAGCTGCAATTATTCTTGCATTAATATTTCTTGCAATATTTTCACCCAGCCGTTCATAGGAGCCTTTTTGTAAAACCCTTAAAAATTTACTCTGAAATTTAACAGGAAGGTCTCCTGCTTCATCAAGGAACAGCGTACCTTTATCTGCTGCCTCAAACATTCCTGCACCTTTATGTATATTCCCGCTCATTCCTCCTTTGATACTTCCGAAAAACTTACTCTTATATAATTTTTCCGGAATTGTGCCGCAGTTTACTTTAATCAAGGGCATTGTTTTTCTGGGGCTTTTATTATGGATCTCCCGTGCTATGAGTTCTTTACCCGTGCCTGGTTCCCCAAAGATAAATATATTAACATCGGTTTTTGCAACAAGTTCAATCTGTTCCAGAATATTCATAAGATTTGGACTTTTTCCAATGATACTGCCATAATTTCTGGTCTCATTTATCTCTTTTTTTAAAAAAGTATTTTCAAGTTCCAGCTGGGAGTTCAATCGGTTTATTTCATTATATGTTTCAGAATTTGCAATGGCAGCTGCAATTGAATGGGCAATCATTTCCACCCGGAATTTTCCCTCCTTGTCTCTGTCTGCTTTTGTTCTTGAATAGATTGCTATTACTCCAAGCATCCTGTTATCAAATAAAAGGGGCTTGATTTCAAAGCCAGCTATTTTTTCTCCCTTTGCCCATATATCCTTTTCCTGCCAGTCGAACTCTTTTTCAATCTCTTTTTTTGACAGATCCCTTTTTTTCCAGGCAACTTTTCCTATTGTTGAATAACCCATGGGGATTCTCATGAATTGATCTTCTAAAACAGACCAGTTTTTTTCCTTTTTACAGATGGATTCTCCTTTGCTTGCGGCAAGGTGAAGACACTCTTTGGGATTTCTGCAGTTTCCTGACATGAAACAATTTTTACAGATATCTCCTTTTTTTTTCAGCCAGATCCTCACGATTGCAATATTGGGCCTTTGTATGAAATTATCCACCACCATATTCAGGATGCTGTCAATGGATTTCTGCGCTGCTATTTTAATTAAAAGCTCTTTTAATGACTCAAACTCCGGTTTATATGACAAAGACAGCTTCATAATTTTTATGATACATGAAATTTCGTTTTATTACAACGAAATTTCAAAAAAACGGAAAAAAGTTGTTTTTTTAATGGATTTTACGATATAACCAGTTGATTTTTTGCGAGATTGATCCTCAAACTCCCTGGCACAGGCGTACACTAACAACAAATCACAGATTAAAACCATGGAAAAAATCTAATTCAAAACGTAATAAAAAAAACAAATCAATAAACGCCTCAAACAGTGACTATAGCGGCGCTTCCATCAAAAAAGCGTGTAATTAAAATCACTAAAAAATCAGAAAGTTTAATTTTTTTTTAAAAAAAATCAATATACCTATTGACTAAATTTGATTTTCTTACTACAGCTTTATAAAAGTTATGAATATGATTTAGTTTTTAAACACAATTTGCGACTACAATGCTCTATGGCCTGACTTTTCGGCACCTTCAGAGATTAAAAATAAAGCTTAACCCCAAGGGTTGAGGTTTAAAATATTTTTTTAAAGAATATTTTTTAATAAAAGAAGTTTTTATTAATTTAAAACTTACTTCTTAAACTTTTAATCTTTAAGCAGGAGGAAGCTCGATGAGTAAAAAGGAAGTCCTAGAAACCACAGAAGCTCAAATTGCAGTTCATTGGAAAGAAGAAGAATTATATTATCCTTCCACAAAATTCATTGGTCAGGCCAACATATGTGATCCTTCAATTTTTGATAGATTCAGCCTGGACAATTTCCCCGATTATTACACTGAATTTGCAGAATTGCTTACATGGTATAAATACTGGGATGAAGTTTTAGATACCAGTGATGCCCCGTGCTATAAATGGTTTAAAGGGGGCAGGATCAATGCAAGCTATAATTGTATTGACCGGCATCTTGAAAAAAATAAGAATAAAACAGCCATACATTTTGTTCCTGAACTTGAAGATGAAAAAATTGAGCATATTACCTACCAGGAACTATATGTCCGGGTTAATGAGTTTGCAGCACTGCTGCGTGATACAGCAAAACTGAAAAGGGGAGACAGGGTTACTATCCATATGCCCATGTCAGCAGAGCTTCCAATTACAATGCTTGCCTGTGCAAGATTAGGTGTAATACACTCGGTTGTATTTGGCGGGTTTTCTGCAAGTGCAAGTGCAGACAGAATAGTTGATTCCCAATCCAGGGTTTTGATTGTTACTGATGCCTATTACAGAAGTGGAAAACTGCTTGAGCATAAGGCAAATGCAGACGAAGCTGTAAAAATTGCTGCTGACCAGGGACAGGTTGTTGATACAGTTCTGGTTTGGGAGAGGTATCCTGGAAAATACTCTTCAGAGACTCCAATGAAGGAAGGAAGGGATATTTCTGTTAACACAGAGTTGAAAAAATACTATGGTGCAAGGGTTGAACCAGAGCAGATGCTGTCTGAGGAACCGTTGTTTTTAATGTACACAAGCGGAACCACAGGAAAACCAAAGGGATGTCAGCACGGCACAGGTGGTTATCTCTCCTATGTAACTGCAATGTCAAAATATATCCAGGATATTCATCCTGAAGATGTTTACTGGTGCATGGCTGATATAGGATGGATAACAGGCCATTCATTCATTGTCTATGGACCTCTTGCACTTTGTGCTTCAACAGTAATATACGAAGGAGTGCCAACCTATCCAGACGCAGGAAGATCCTGGAGAATTGCCCAGGCCCTGGATGTTAATATTTTCCATACTGCCCCGACAGCTATAAGGGCTTTAAGAAAACTTGGCCCGGATGAACCTGCTAAATATCAATATCATTTCAAACATATGACCACAGTTGGAGAACCAATCGAACCTGAAGTGTGGAAGTGGTATGAAAGTGTTGTCGGCAAAGGAGAAGCTGCCATAGTTGATACCTACTGGCAGACAGAGACCGGAGGTTTTCTCTGCAGCACGGTTCCGGGCATCAGTCCCATGAAACCGGGTTCAGCAGGTCCGGGCGTACCTGGTATTCATCCCATTATTTTTGATGATGAAGGAAAAGAAGTGGGTCCTGGAATTGCAGGTAATATCTGTATACAGAATCCATGGCCGGGAATGTTCCAGACCATCTGGGGTGACAGAGACAGATTTGTTGATACCTATTTTGGAATGTACAATACAAAGCCGGACAGCAAAGACTGGAAAGACTGGCCATATCTCACAGGCGATGCTGCAACTGTTGGTGAGGACGGCTATTTCAGGGTACTTGGCCGCATTGATGATGTTATTAACGTTTCCGGCCACAGGCTTGGTACAAAAGAGATAGAATCAGCATCACTTGTTGTGGAAGAAGTCGCAGAAGCTGCTGTTGTACCGGTTGCCCATGATATCAAAGGAAAAGAGCCGGATCTCTATATTGCTTTGAAACCGGGTGTAAAAGCTACAGACGAACTTGCTCAGAAAATTTCCGATGCCATATGTGATCAGATAGGAAAGATTGCAAAACCAAGAAAAGTATGGCTGGTGCCTGATATGCCGAAAACCAGATCAGGAAAAATCATGAGAAGGGTACTTGGTGCAATTTCCAATAAGGGCGATGTAGGAAATGTAATGACCCTTGCCAATCCGGAAGTTGTGGAAACCATTCAGCAGATGGTTGATAAATCATAATATTGCAGCGCTAATATCTGGAGGATATTTATGTCAAATTTGTATACTGAAGCGTATGAGCAATCCCTTAAAGATCCAGATGCGTTCTGGGGCAAAATAGCAGAAGAGTGCCATTGGTATAAAAAATGGGACAAGGTTCTGGATGATTCAAACAAACCCTTTTATCGATGGTTTTCAGGTGGCGAGCTCAATACATGTTATAATGCAGTTGATCTTCATGTTGAAAACGGCATGGGTGAGAACAATGCAATCATCTATGACAGCCCGGTAACTGATACTATAAGAAAAATAACATTTTCAGAACTTAAGGACCAGGTTTCAAAGTTTGCAGGAGTTCTTGTTTCAAAAAATGTTAAAAAAGGTGACAGGGTAATAATCTATATGCCAATGATCCCGGAAGCAGCAGTTGCAATGCTGGCATGTGCCAGGATAGGTGCAGTACATTCCGTTGTTTTTGGTGGTTTTGCTGCCAATGAACTTGCAACCAGGATAAATGATGCTAAACCAAAAGTGATAGTTTCAGCATCCTGTGGTATTGAGATTTCCAGGGTTATTGAATATAAGCCTCTATTGGATAAGGCCATTGAGCTTGCTCAGTTTAAACCTGAATCCTGTGTTATTTTTCAACGCCCCCAGGCAGAAGCAGGCCTGATTCAGGACCGGGATTTTGACTGGATGGATGAGATGTCAAAGGCAGCACCGGCTGATTGTGTGCCTGTCAAAGCAACCGACCCTCTCTATATTCTTTATACTTCCGGAACAACTGGAGAACCAAAGGGAGTTGTAAGGGATAATGGAGGGCACCTGGTGGCCCTGAAATGGACAATGGGAGCTATCTATGGTGTTAGAAAAGGTGATGTCTACTGGGCAGCCTCGGATATTGGATGGGTTGTGGGTCATTCTTACATTGTATATGCTCCGCTGTTCCAGGGTTGCACAACAATTCTCTATGAAGGAAAACCCGTTGGAACTCCGGATGCAAGCGCATTCTGGCGAGTAATAGCAGAACATAAGGTTAAAACCATGTTCACGGCTCCAACAGCTTTCAGGGCAATAAAGCGTGAAGATCCCAAGGCGGAATTGATGCAGAAATTTGACCTTTCAAATTTTAAGTATCTTTTCCTGGCAGGGGAGAGAACCGATCCTGACACCCTTTCCTGGGCTGAGAACAGCCTGAATATCCCGGTAATAGACCACTGGTGGCAGACAGAAACCGGTTGGGCCATTGCAGCAAATTGTGTTGGCCTGCACCAGTTTGAAGTAAAACCAGGATCTCCCACAAAAGCTGTTCCTGGCTGGGATATTCAGGTGCTTGACCCAGACGGCAACAATGTCGGCCCGGGTGAAATAGGTGCAATTGTTGTTAAACTGCCCCTGCCTCCCGGAACTCTGCCGACTCTGTGGGAAAAAGATCAGATTTATATTGAAAAATACCTTAAAACATTTCCTGGATACTATGAAACTGCAGATGCAGGTTTCATTGATGCAGACGGTTATGTGTTTGTAATGGCACGAACCGATGACATAATCAATGTTGCAGGGCACAGGCTGTCCACAGGCGGCATGGAAGAGGCCATTGCAGGGCATCCTGATGTGGCAGAGTGTGCAGTAATGGGAGTTGAAGATCAGCTTAAGGGTCAGATTCCCCTGGGACTCCTTGTACTTAATGCAGGAGTTACCAAGGACCATGACGAGATAATAAAA
Source organism: uncultured Desulfobacterales bacterium (assembly GCA_964593725.1). Classification (GTDB taxonomy): domain Bacteria; phylum Desulfobacterota; class Desulfobacteria; order Desulfobacterales; family Desulfobacteraceae; genus JAIOSM01. Next base: position 27,494 of record CAZQJS010000005.1, on the reverse strand, counting down.
GAAGTGATCCAGAGGGTAAGGGAGCAGATAGGACCAGTTGCTGCATTTAAAACAGCAACCGTTGTAAAACGGCTTCCTAAGACAAGATCTGGTAAAGTGTTAAGGGGAACAATGCGATCCATTGCAGATAAAAAAGAGTGGAAATTGCCAGCTACAATTGATGATCCTGCTTCACTGGATGAAATTGAAGAATCCCTTGGAAAGATTGGGTATGGGAAAAGGGCCTAAATTATGTTTAGTAATGATACATATAACTTTAACCGGCAAAAAAGAATAAAGGGATTAAAGGGGAGGTGGTGAAATATATGCTCTGCTGAGGTTTGTTTGAATGATAATCATGTGAGTTATCCGATCAACTCAAAAGCAAAGATGAATTAGGAGGAAAATTTTTATGGAACCGAAATATTGGGTTTATCTATTCTTGGGAATATATATTATTTATTGTTTCTGGTGGGGTTTAAGGGGATTTTTTACTGAAAAAACCGCATCAGGTTATGGAATTGCAGGGCGTTCTATTCCCTTTATCGCGTTTTTAATGGCAGCAACAGCAGCATCCTTTTCAGGATGGACATTTGTCGGGCATCCGGGTTTAATCTGGAAAGTGGGCCTGGTTTATGCATTTGCCTCATTTTATGTTTTGACCATACCAATTACAGGAGCTTTTTTTGCAAAACGGAACTGGCTCATGGGTAAACGGTATGGTTTTATAACACCAGGTGATATGTTTGCATATTACTATAACAATGAGGTTGTAAGATGGCTGACTGTGCTTGCAGCGCTGTTATATTCAATTTTTTATTCAGGTATTCAGCTCATTGCAGCATCAAAACTGTTTTACTGGGTAGCTGGTGTGCCTCCATTCTGGGGTCTTATTATAATGGCTTTTATTGTCTGGTTTTATGTTGTAACCGGTGGTTTAAAAGCAAGTACCTGGGTTGGTGTTCTGCAATTTCTGCTTTTGGTAATCGGTATTATGCTTCTTGGTCTTTTTGTTATTAAATCAGATGTGATTGGCGGCTGGAGCGGCATGGTAAAATCTCTGGCTGACCTTGATCCGAAATACAGCCAGGTACCGAGATTGATAAACTTTGGTATTGGCGGCGGCTGGACTGCTGTTATGATTTTAACTTATATGTTTGCCCTCATGGGTATTCAGTCATCTCCAGCATTTATTCTCTGGAATTTTGGTATTTCCAATCCTAAACCCCTTGCATGGCAGCAGGTTTTCATGTCAACATTTATTGTTGGTCTTTGTCTCTTTTTCTTCTCAGCCTTCCAGGGTATGGGAGCAAAAATTCTGGAACTTGCAGGAGAAATGACAATCGCAAACAATGGTGATGTAGTACCAAAACTCATGACTAAATTTTTACCAGGTCCTATTCTGGGCCTTGTATTCCTTGGTGCAATTGCAGCAATTCACTCCACAGCAGCACCCTATATCGGAACAGGCGGAACAATCATACAAAGGGATGTATGGTGGAGATATGTCAGAGGCCAGGGCGGAAGTCATTCAGAGCAGATATGGACAAACCGCGTCATGGCAACCCTTTTAACCGTAGCAGCTGTTATAGTAAGCCTTACAGCGTCTGATGCCATTGTTATGATCGGAGGATTTGCAACCACCTTTGGAACCATTATGTATCTTATGCTTGTGGGAGTTCATTATGGATTTAAATTTCCAAGCGTAGGTGCAGCCCTGGGTCTTCTGGTGGGAATCTGTGTAAATATGCTTACATACTTTGTATGGAAGTACCCGCTCTCAATGCATACAGCATTCTGGGGACTCTTTGCAGGTTTTGTTGTGGCCTACGGATGCCGTGCCCTTGGATTTAAAAACAGTGAAGAGACCATTGCACGGCAGAAAGAAGTCAGGGAATGGATCAACAGTATTGATGCTCCATCTCCAAATGGTCAGAAATGGCGAAACTGGCTGAAATACCTTGTGCCTGTATGGTATTGTCTTGCCCTTGGCCCTGGAGTACTATGGGGTAATACTGCATTTTCCTTCTGCGGATTTCCTGCCATCTGGTCATGGCAGATTTTCTGGTGGATCGTTGGTATTGTTATGATGTGGGCAATCTGTTTTAAAGCTGAAATGTCTACAACGACTGAGGAACAGATCAGGCGTGCTGATGAAGAGACAATGGATGTAACAAAAGAAGCAGATGCTGCTGTAACTGCATAGATTGTTATTTTAGCAATTAAGGAGGACATATCATGGCAAAAGAAGATCTATATTTGATAGCAACAATAGTGTTTTCCATCCTCTGGGTGGCCAGTTTTGGCTGGGGATGGTGGGGATAACCCTGTTGAATAATCAGTAATTTTTATAAAAGAAGAATTCCTGGCACAGCTTTTCAGCCGGGAATTCTTCTTCTCTTTTGAAGACATGAAGCAATCCAACCTGTTCTGGCAATTTGTTTTTTTTACTTTGTTTGTGACATTAATTATCACAGCATCCATTTTATATTTTTTTTTAAAATCAATACAAAAAGATCAAGTGATGGCAATTTATTCGATTTTGAATAGTCATCCGGGATATATGGTTTTAATCATCATTGTCTGGGCAGGAGCTGCATTGACCGGGCTTGAAATCATATATCACACATATATTAAACCTGTAAAAAAAATATCTGCTGAAGCATCGGTTATATATTCATCCAACCCATCCCACAGATTGAATGTAAAAGGTGTCCGGGACATTAAGAATTTGTCAGAAGTTATAAATGATTTTGCCGATCTTTTTGAAAATTTAAATAAGAACATTACCCAGCAGATACTTGCAGCCAGAAAAGAGACTGAAAAAGAGAGAAACCTGCTTGCTGCAATCATGGCTGAACTTCCACAGGGAGTGATCATATGCAATAATAATGGCAGGATTCTTCTGTTTAATTCTCTGGCAAAGGAGATATTTAGCCGGGGTGCAGAAGGGAATCATGCAGACTATTTTATAGGGCTTGGCAGATCAATTTTTCATCTTATTGATAAGGAACTTGTTGCCCACGCATTGGAAGAGATTGAAGAACGGTTAAACAAGGCAAAGGATAGTGTCTCGTCCTGCTTTATCACACCAATTCACAGGGAGAGTTTAATCAGTGTTGAAACCATTCCCATGCTTGATACAAAGAAGAAGATGACAGGTTTTATCTTCATGTTCCAGGATGTAACAGAGAAGGTTAACAGATATGATAACACCCATAGATCTCTTTTGGATCTGAAAGAAGAGATTTGTGAAGAAAATGTATGCCGAAAATGTGAAAAAGTCTCTGAAACAATCCTTGAAGCGATGCTGACCCCGCTCCCTCTGACCAGGCTTTTTTTACCATACTTTATGAAAACAGTGCAGTTGAAATCTGAAAACAATAGCGATATTAAGCTTTCAATAGAAAAACAGACACGGGGAGGAAGAATATTAGCTGATAACTATTCATTAACAGCAGCCTTTGTTTTTATAATTAAAAATTTGTCTTTATTGACCAAAAGTAAACAACTCAATCTATCAAGTTCTTCAAAGGACAAGACAATTGTTTTTGAAATATCATGGCAGGGAGACCCAGTTGAAAAGAGCCTGGTTGACAATCTGTTATCCAGCAGAATAAATGCACTTCCAAGCCTTTTTTATGTTTTAAAACAGAACAGAGCAGTGTTTAAGCTGTTTTCAGATAATAGTAATAAATGTTATAAAATTAATATTATTGTTCTGGCAGAGATGGAAACCTCTGTAAATAAAAAGTTAAGAGCACCTGTAATAACAAGCAGCCGGCCGGAATTCTATGATTTTGATCTGTTTAAAACATATGATGATATTGATTTGCTTGATACAAGGCTTGATAAAATAACTTATACGGTTTTTGATACAGAAACAACAGGTTTAAATACAGAAGGTGAAGATGAAATTATTTCCATTGCTGCTGTGAGGATAGTCAATGCAAGGATTGTATACCATGATATTTTTGAAGAATTAATAGACCCAAAAAGGGATATTCCCATTGAGTCTTATAAAATTCATGGTATAAGTTATGAAATGCTTGCAGGAAAACGTGATATTAATGATATTCTGCCGGTGTTTAAACAATTTGTTTCTGAAACAGTTCTTTTAGGCCATAATATTGCCTTTGATATGAAGATGCTGAAGATTAAAGAAAAAACAACAGATATTAAGTTTTTAAATCCAGTGATTGATACTCTTCTTTTATCTGCTGTTTTACACCCTTTACATGAAGAACACGATTTGGAAAGTATTGCAAAGCGTCTGGGAGTAAATATTATTGGAAGGCATACAGCCTTGGGAGACGCTATTGCAACGGCAGAAATATTTTTGAAATTTCTACCGATATTAAACAGTAATGGCATTTTAACTTTAAAGGATGCAGTTAAAGCTTCTAAAAAAACATATTATGCGCGATTGAAATATTAATTGTTTACAAGAGAATGAAACAGGAATAATGGTTGATTATTGTAAAGCATAAATGCTACATGGGTAAGCAAGATAAACAATATTAAACAAAAAGGATGATTCATGGGTAAACAATGGTGGCAATTTATCGTTTTTTCTCTGGTTTTAACAGCTATTATTCTTTCAAGCGTGATTTTTGGCGGTTACTCAAGCCTTCACAGATCTGAAAAGAGGATTAATATCACAAAGGGCCTTTTTTTAGATGCATGCAGGAACAAGCTTGATCTGGTACAGAAATTAATAGACTCTTTAAATGATATTGAACCTGAAGTTGAATTAACAGGGTTAAAACATACAAGACTTGAAGCAAAACAAGTTCTGGATAAAGCCTTTTCAAATGCAGCACCACTTGATGATGAAATCACACATAAGCTTGAAATTTCCCAGTCAGCCCTGACAGAAGAGCTGAAAAAAACATTATTAAATGTTGATAAATTACAGGATAAAAACAAAAAACAGCAGTTTACCACCATAAAACAGCAGCTTTATTCTGCCCAGGACAAGGTGACATTGGAAAAAATAAGATATAATGTGGAAGTTTCATATTTTAACAGGCGAAGCAGGGCATTTCCTTTATTTTTTATTGCAAGACTGTTTGAGTTTGATAAATCAAAATATTATGAGCTTGGCCAGAATTATTTTTTATCGGCAGAAAAGGTTTATAAAAACAAGTCAGAATAAATCTTTAATAAAAAGATATAAGCTATAGCCTGAACTCCTTTTTGCAATGTTCACAAAAAGAGGTTGCAAGCATCTGCTTGCAATGGGCACATTTATCCATGAGATATCGATCTTTTCCCTGTTTTTTGTTGCAGTCAGGGCAGTGCCAGTCTTTTCTTGTGGAAACAAGTTTTGAGCAGTGGGGGCATTTAATGGGTACTTTTTTAAAGACAAAGTAGAAAACACCGCTTAGAATAAGGAACGGTCCCATCATTTTAAACTGGGAGCTTTCAGTAAACTCTTTAAAATCAAGGGAACCTGAAAGGATAACATACAATAAAAACGATATGGCTGTTATTGCCAGAAATTTAAAACGAAAATGAAAATATACGTTTTTTAACGGCTTTTTCTCCATGTTTTTCTCCATACTCTTCTCCATGCACAATATCTTTAAATGTTCTTTTATAATTTAAGACCTTAGCATATAATTATTTAATCGCCAAGCTGATAAAAAAATAGGCTTGAATCATTGTAAAAAACATATTATGCATGGAGTATCAGTATTAACCTGAATATTTAAGAGAGTAGCATATGAGACAATATGATCTGGAGATATTATCAAAAACAATTCCCTTTTCTTTTCTTTCTGAAAAAATCATGGAAGAGTTGTTTCAGTACTTTTCCATTGAAAAATATGAAAAGGGCATAACCCTTTTTACCCAGGACAAATCAAAGGTTGAAAAACTATATGTGATTTTAAAGGGATCACTTAAGAGATACTATGAAACCAGCAAAGGGAAAAAATTGACAGGCAAACTCGGAGAGGGTGATGTCTACGGCGGTATGTCAATGCTGATCAATAATTCCATTTCTGTTGTAACCCTTAAAGTCGCAGAAGATTCTGTTTTATATACCCTGCCCGCAGAAAAATTTATTGAAACATGTTCAAAATTCGAACACTTTAAGGAGTTTTTTACCAATACATTTGGAAAGTGGATGCAGAACAAGTCCTACGCGGGAATCATGGCAAGGCAGACAAAAGAGAGGGAATTTGCACCGCTTTTTTTTAATCAGCCTGTTTCAGCAATATTTAAACCAAATCTGGTCTCCTGCTCATTTAAACATACAATACAGCAGGCAGCTCAAAAAATGACAAAAAACAGGATAAGTTCAATTTTTATCAAGGATAATGATAATAAAATCACTGGAATAGTCACTGACAGTGATTTGAGAAAAAGAGTTATTGCCAATGGATATGATATAACAAGGCCGATATCTGACATCATGTCAACCTCGCTTATTACTGTGGATGCAGAGGCCCAGGTTTTTGAAGCTTATCTGCTGTTAATGAAAAAGACTTTAAATCACCTGCCTGTGCGTAATAAAACAGGAAAAATTACCGGGGTGCTTACTGACAATGACCTCATGGATGCCCAGGGAAAATCTCCCTACCTTTTAATAAAAGAGATAAAATCAGCATCAAAATTTGAACAGCTTGAAAACATTCATGCAAGACTTCCTGGAATGCTTCTTGATTCCATTAAGAACGGTATCAATACGGAGAATCTGACAAAACTGATAACAGCTTTTTCCGATGCAATTTTAGATAAAATTATCAATTTTGCCATTGATAAAACAGGGGAGCCGCCATGCAGATTTGCCTTTATGATCATGGGAAGTGAAGGAAGGGCTGAGCAGACTCTGAAAACTGATCAGGATAATGCCATTGTTTATGAAGATATTGAGGATAAGGCCTTGAAAAAGGAAGCAGAGAGTTATTTTGGCAAGTTATCGGTTTTGATATGTACCTGGCTTGATAAGGCAGGGTTTGATTTTTGTGAAGGAAATAATATGGCCATGAACCCTGAATGGTGTCAGCCCCTTTCAGTGTGGAAAAAGTATTTTCATAAATGGATTCACACGGCAAATCTCAAAGATCTTCTCCATGCAAGTATTTTCTTTGACTTTAAAGGAGCATGGGGTGATAAATCATTAACCAATGATCTTAAGTCCTACCTTTTTCAGTCGTTAAAGGAGTGGGCAGGTTTTTTCAGGCATTTAACGGAAAATGCCATATATTTTAAACCTCCCATGGGCTTTTTCAGAAATTTTGTTGTCCACTCAAAGGGAGAACACAAGGACTCTTTTGATCTTAAAATGGCAATGCTTCCCATTACAGACTGTTCAAGGGTTTATGCCTTAAAAAACGGTATTAAAGATACAAACACATTATCAAGGCTGTTCAGACTTTATACAAAACATATTTTATCCACAGAAGAGTATAATGATATTACCCAGTCCTACAACTACCTTATGAATTTAAGACTTGTAAAACAGGTCACAACCATCATTGATGAAGAAAAACCCCCAAATAATTTTATTAATCCCAAACATTTATCACGCATTGATCAGACCATGCTCAAGGAGATTTTTAAGAGGATAGAAAATTTTCAACAAAAAACCAGTGTTGAGTTTATGGGCGTTACATAGTAAAGTAAGCACATGGAAAATACACAGGACATTACCATAAAAAAAATTCTGGTTGTTGATGATGAACCTGATATCCTTGAGACCCTGGAAGAGCTGCTTGATACTTTCAAGGTTGACACAGCTTCATCCTTTGAAGATGCTGTAACATGTCTTAAAAATAATTTCTATGACTTTGCAATCCTTGATATCATGGGCGTAAGGGGGTATGACCTTCTTAAAGCCACAAACAAGCTTGGTATTCCAACTGTAATGTTGACTGCCCACGCTTTAAGTCCTGCCAATCTAAAAGAATCAATTGAACTTGGTGCAGATGCATATATTCCAAAGGATAAACTTCTTGATATCACCCTTTATATAGAAGATGTTCTGGCTGCAAGGCAGAATAAAAAAAAGACCGGAGCAGATTGGTTTGCCCGCCTCACACCGTTTTTTAGCAGATTGTTCGGGAACAAATGGCAGGAAACAGATAAAGATTTCTGGGATGAGTTTGACAAACACCACTGATTTTGCATGTTGAGTATTTTAGATTTTAGAGCACAACTTGGCAATATACCCGGGCTGATCTGTTCAACTTTTCCTGAAAAGCAGCTTTGATTCTTAATTTAGAAAAACAGGAAATGTTTTATGCTGTATTTAAATGCAAGTGATATGGAAAAAATATTAAGTTTGTCTGAAGTAGTTGATGTCATAGAAAAAGCTCTTTTAATAATGGCAAAAAAGCAGTTTTTCATGCCGGACAGGTTCCATGTAAACCATGGAGAAAATACATTGCTTCTTATGCCCTGCTTTACAAAGAAATATTTTGGAACAAAACTTGTTTCTGTCTTTCCTGAAAACATTAAAAAAAACAAGCCTGTCATTTATGGTAATATGGTGCTTAACCACAGTGATACAGGAGAGGCAGCCGGAATACTTGACGGTGCTGAACTCACTGCGATCAGAACAGGTGGCGTGGGAGGACTTGGCATCCGGTACCTTGCGCCTGATAAGGCATGCACTCTTGCCATTATCGGCGCTGGTGTCCAGGGGAGGCACCAGGCTGCTTCTGCATGCACCCAGGCAGATATTAGTGAGATTTTTGTCTTTGATTTTAAAGAAGAAAATGTTGAACTCTTAAGAGAGCATATTGGCTTACAGCACAGCTGCGTCAAGGTGCAAAGAGTTGACTCGCCCCTTAAAGCCGTGGAAAATTCAGATATTGTTATTACTGCAACAACATCGACAGAACCTGTTATACCTGATCAAAAAGAGATGCTTAAGGGTAAAGTGTTTATAGGTATAGGATCATATCAACCCGGTATGAGGGAGTTTCCAAAATCATTGTTTGCCCTTACAGATACAGTTTTTGTTGACACAATGGTTGCAAAAAAAGAGTCGGGTGATCTTGTTATACCCTTGAAAAACAACTGGATTAAAAATGAAAAAATAATTGAAATTGCAGACCTTGTTTCAGATAAGGTGATGATTGATAAAACCAGAACAGAAACACAGGTTTTTAAGTCCGTGGGCATGGGTTTGTTTGATCTGATTGTGGCCCAGGCACTTTTTGAAAAGGCTGAAAAATTGAACATTGGCCAGAAAATAGAAACTTAACAGGTATATTTTTTTCATAAAGGATTAAATGGTATGGCATTTATTGATGAAGCTGAAATTGTTATCAATGCCCTTAACAAGCATGATATAAAAGCAAAAGCAGGTAAAGAAAAAGTGATTGGCCTTTATCCCATGGAAAAGCTGATAATTGATTTTAACCTTGATTCCCATGTAAGGAACGGGAATATTTCCAAAAAAGAACTGGGTGAATTCGTGGAAAAATATCTTTCGTCCACCACAAAGATACATCACCCTTCATATCTTGCACACCAGGTTGCACCCTCCCACTATACAGGGGCACTGGGTTCCCTCATTGACGGATTTACAAATAATGCAATGGCTATCTATGAAATGGGACCGGGAGCTGCTGCCATAGAGTATTTTCTTATTAACTGGATGTTGGAAAAGATTGGCTGGCAGCCTTCTCCCTTAACCATGGAAGATGAAAAAAACAGTCACTGCTTTGGAGGTGGAATCTTAACCCACGGTGGATCAATTGCCAATCTTACTGCTCTTCTTGCAGCACGAAACAGGGTTGCACCTGCTGCATGGGACAATGGCAATCCTCCTGATCTTGCCCTGCTTGCCCCTGCCGGCAGCCATTACTCCATTGCCAGGGCAGCAAGCATTCTCGGTATTGGCCGTAATGCAATTTATCACCTTGATGTTGATAAAAAAGGTGCAGTATTGCCGGATAAGCTTGGCAAGTCCCTTGCCAGACTGGAAAGGGATGGCAGGAAACCCATGGCTCTGGTGGCCAATGCATGCAGCACAGCAGTGGGCATTTATGATCCCCTGGACAAAATCAGTGATTTCTGCAGGGATAATAATATATGGTTCCATGTTGACGGCGCCCATGGTGCAAGCGTTCTTCTCACCCGGGAATATAAGTATCTTTTAAAGGGAGTTGAAGGAGCAGATTCACTGACATGGGATGCCCATAAGCTAATGCAGGTTCCAACCCTTTGCGCGGCTTTGTTATTCCGCGATCACGCTGATATTGACACGGCTTTTAAACAGGAAGCAAGCTATCTTTTCCATGAAAAAGAGCAGCCCGGGTTTGATTTTATCCAGCGCACCATTGAGTGCACCAAAGCAGGCCTTGGATTAAAATTATTCATGGTTCTCGCAGCTCTGGGAGAACGCGGTATCTCTGATTATATTGAAAGCCGTGTCAGGCTTACCCGTGAAGCCCATGGATATATTAACGGTCAGTCAGGGTTTGAGTGTCCTGTAATACCCCAGAGCAATATATTATGCTTTCGTGTACATGGAAGTGATGAACTCCAGATAAAGATCAGGGATCAGCTCATACAGGAAGGGAATTTTTATCTATCCACCACATTGTTCAACAATGTCAGATATTTGAGAATAGTGATTATGAGCCCGGAAACAACATTGGAGGAAATAAAAAAACTAATCCGGGAAATAAAAAGTATTATAAAGGGAGCAATGGGAGTAACGTCAGATTAAAAACCTCAGCTTTTAATAAATATTATGAAGAAAACCGGGTGCAGTATTATATTTTTCAATGATAAAGAAGAAATTTTATTATTGTTAAGGGATGATAATCCAGATATTCTTTATCCAGACATGTGGGATATACCAGGTGGGCATGTTGAACAAAATGAAACTCCAGAGGAGTGCATTTCAAGGGAAATGAAAGAGGAGATGGGCTTAAATCTAAAGGATTTTAACAAATTCAAGGTTGTTGAATTCAGTGACAGGATTGAACATGTTTTCTGGAAAAGGCAAAATCTTGAAATAGATAAAATAGAATTAACCGAAGGCAGGTATTTGAAATGGTTTAGCAAGGATGATATAAGAAACATCGATCTGGCCTGGGGGTTTAACCGGGTTGCTTTGGATTTTTTCAGAAAAAAGGGGAAATAATGCAGAGAAAAATCTGGGTGATCATTGGATTTTCGATACTTACAGCTGTATCTGCCTTTGCCCATCCCCACACCTTTATAAACCAGAAAATCAGGATTTGCTCTGATGATAAAGGGATTTCAGGATTTAATATCCATTGGGAATTTGATGAAATGTTTTCAAGTATGATAATTGGCGATTATGATGTTAACAGAAATCAAATACTTGAAAAAAATGAGGTTGCTGTAATTAAAGATAAGGCATTTTCATATCTATCCAATTTCCACTATTTTATCCACATAAAAATTGATAATAAGCCCTTTGATGTTAATTTTGTAAAAGGGTTTGCGGCAAAAATCAAAAATAAGATATTAATCTATGAATTTTTTGTACCATGCCATGTGAGCGCAGGAAATACTTTCAAGCAAATAATTGTTGCAACCTATGATCCTTCCTATTATTCTGCTATTTTTTTTTCAAAACAGGGTGGGGCTGGCCTGGACAAAACCGGGTATCGTTCAGATAAATATGAGGTCAAGTTCTCTGTAAAAGAGGATAAATCAACAAAAATATATTTTGATACCATAAATCCCATGGCACTATTCCTGGAGTTTAAAATAAAAAAATGAGACATATTATCTTGTTTACCATACTCGCCGCAACATTATTGTTTGCAGGATTTAGCTCCTGTGAAGGCGCGGGCAACCCGTTCACTACAAAACAGAACACTTTTTCACCCCTGCCCGGCAAAACCGTGTCATCAAAATCAACTGTTTTAAGCAAGGTTTTTTTAAAAATAATCGTATGGCAGCAATATTTAAAGGAGAAGATGACACACCTTGTAAAACAGGCACGGGAGGGCGGCAGTGTAAAGCCTGTTCTGGTTTTAATTTTTATTGCATTTTCCTATGGTGTAATTCATGCTGCAGGCCCGGGCCATGGTAAAGCTGTTGCCCTGTCCTATGTGCTGGCACAACGTCCCTCTTTTGTACAGGGATTGCTTTTCAGTAATTCCATTGCCTTTTTCCATGGAGTTTCCGGTATTATTTTTGTTCTCTTTGTCTATTTTGTTTTAAAGTCAAATATTATGGGCAGCCTGGACAGCATTACAAACATAACCCAGGTCATAAGTTATGGCCTTATTGCCTGCCTGGGCCTGGGTATTTTCTTTTATAGTATTTATAAGTTAGTAAAGAATAACAATGGTTTGAGTGAGAGAAAAGATAAATCCCTGAACCCTGTCTTATCTGCAGCAATTGTCGGATGTATTCCGTGTCCGGGTGTTGTAATAGTAATGCTGTTTGCTTTATCAATGAATTTATTATATTTGAGCGTAATCCTGGGCATAGCTATTTCTCTGGGCATGGGCCTTACCATATCAATTGTTATTCTACTTGCAATATCAGGCAAACTGTTTTCACTTAATGCTGCTTCAAGGAGTGGTAAAAATACTGGCAGACTTGAAATATGGATTGAACTTTTTGCAGGTATGGTGTTGATGTTGCTGGGCGGCCTGTTTTTAGGAGCAAATTTATAATTTTTTTCTGATTTTCTTGACATTGCTTAATTTGTCATATAGTGGTAGTAGGAGTTTTTCAGTTGTAAGCTTAAGCAAGGGGCTCCATACCTTATGGGACAGTATATAAGAGTTGAGAAAAATTATGCGGTTTTCGGTCTTGTTATTGCAGGTTTAATTATTTTACTATTTGCTTTTCTGTTTTCCTCTTTTTCCCGGACTAATGTTATTCAATCCGGTGGAGCAAAAAAATCAAATATGGTCATCCGGGCTGTGCCTGCGCCCTCTGGAAAGGATAAACAAGTCCTTGCAGCATCTGATGCAGAATCTGATAGTTCAAATTTCATTATAAAGCATGGGTCAATAACAAACAGGCCATTCTATAGTGAACTCATAGATCACCAGGTCCCTTCCCATGAAATATTAAAACTTTCCAGGGATTTTAAAAAAGTATTTGATTTTAAATGTGCCAGAAATGGCGATCAATACACTCTCTTTTTTTCAAAGGATTATAATCTTAAAAAAATTTTTTATAAAAGAAACCTTTTGACCCAGTTTGTCGCAAAAAAAAATGCCCTTGATGGATTTGATGTCACAAAAAAAATAATAACGCTTCAAAAAAGTGTGGATGCAAAAGAATTTGTTATTAAAGACTCACTGTTCCGGGCAGTTCTGGATGGCGGAGAAAAAGAGTCTCTGGCATTGGACTTTGCAGACATTTTTTCCTGGGATATTGACTTCTTTCTTTTCCCAAGAAAGGGGGATACGATCCAGATTGAGTTCGAGAAATTCAGTAAAGACGGCAGGTTTGTAAAATATGGCAGAATTCTGGCTGCCCGCTATGTAGCAAGGAATAAAATATTTTCAGCCTTTCTTTTTAATGACGGGAAATATGACAATTATTATGATAAATTTGGGAACCCCATGAAAAAGATGTTCCTGCGGGTACCCATTAAATTTGGCAGGATTACATCGTCTTTTTCCCTGCACCGGTTTCATCCTGTTTTAAAAAAATATAAAAGGCATACAGGGATTGATTACGGTGCACGCACAGGAACTCCCATTTTTGCCACAGCCAATGGAAGGGTCAGGTTTTCAGGATGGTCAGCCGGATATGGGAAACTTGTAATTATTATTCATCCCAATGGATATGAAACCTATTATGGACATTGCAGTGCTCTTTTGGTAAGGGCAGGCAAGTATGTAAACCAGGGTGATACAATTGCAAGAGTTGGCAGCACAGGCCAGACAACCGGCCCCCATGTTCACTACGAAGTGAGGATAAATAAAAAACCTGTTAATCCCAACCAAATAAAATATTCTCCTGGCAAACCCCTGGCAAAAAAATTTCTTCCCAGGTTCAAATCAATGGTAAGTCAACGACTGAACCTGCTTGAATCGGTTATTAAGCTTGCTTCATCCGGCAATGGAACAGATAATAAGTCCTGATTAATATTGGACTGGTTTCCAGGCATTGTTTACACCTGTCTAACCAGAACTTTTTCAAGTCTGTCCAGTAAAAAATCAATCTCCATATCATTGATGATTAACGGCGGAGAGATTCTGATTGTATGGCCGTGGCTGTCATTGGCAACAACACCCAGGTCTGCAAGGTGGCGGCAGAATTCCATGGCATTGCCCTTTTTAACTTCAATTCCTATGAACAAGCCCTTGCCCCGGACTTCTTTTACATGGGGAGATCTTGATGCAATCTCTTTAATTTTTTTGTTTAATATTTTGCCTTTGGCTGCAGCTTTTTCAATAAGGTTTTCCTTTTCAAGGATTTCAAGGCCTGCTACTCCTGCAACACATGCAAGGGGATAGCCGCCAAATGTTGAACCCTCAGAACCTTTACTGAAAACCATGTCCATAATTTCAGCATTGGTTATAAAGACTGAAAGGGGGATGATGCCGCCGGAGAGTGCTTTACCAAGTATAATACCGTCGGGAACAATATTTTCGTGTTCAAAGCAGAATTTTTTCCCTGTTCTTCCAAGCCCCACCTGGATTTCATCACAGACAAGCAGAATATCATTTTTATCTGCAAGTGTTCTTAAACCTTTTAAAAACCCTTTAGGAGGTATCTGCATGCCGCCTTCTCCCTGCATTGGTTCCACAAGTATTCCGCAGGTGTTTTTGTTGATTGCATTTTTAACAGCAAAAATGTCACCATATTTAACAGATACAAATCCTGGTGTAAGGGGGCCAAAACCTTTTTTGGATTTTTCACTGCTTGAAAATGAAATAACAGAGATGGTACGCCCATGGAAATTATTATTAAACACTATTATCTCCTGTTTGCCATCTTGTATCCCTTTATGCTTAAAACCATAATATCGCATTGCTTTAATGGCAGTTTCAACAGATTCAACTCCGCCGTTTTTTGGAAGTACTTTATTGCCGTTATTGCCAAATCCAGGTGCAAGCTGCGGGGCAAACCCGGCCATTTTTGAGAGAAACACACCAAGCGGGTCAGTATATATAACATTTGAAAGAACCGAGGCATATTTCCCTTCCAGGGCATTTTTAACTGCCTTGATAAGATCAGGATGGTGGTGGCCGGGATTTGCAGCAGAATATGCAGCAAGGCAGTCCAGATATTTTTCCCCTTTTTCATCATAGAGCCAGCATCCTATGGCATGGCGGATAACAAGTTTCACCCTTTCATAGTGGTGTGCACCACAGGTCTCTTCAAACTTAAAAATATCAGCATCTGAAAATGCTGAAAATCCAGTTGGTATATTTTTTTTTTCAACCGCACTCATATCAGCCTCCTTTAAAATCAATCTTATATTGATTTGTTTATTTTATCAGTCATCCTTTTTTATTATTTGGTAGATCTTTTTCTCTTTTTTGGTAAGTTCCTTTTTATCATCATATATCTTTGTCAGAAAACAGTGATAAAAATCATGACGCAGACTGTCTCTGTTGGCAGTCACAAACCATTTGTTCCTGGTCCAGCTGATGGGCGACATCTCTTCATTGCCCGGTTCAAAAACTCCTGTTAAAGACTCATTTTTATCTACTATAATATCAAAGGATCTACCGCCGATTTTTTCAATAAGAAGATCCTTTTCAGGGTGTATTACCTGGACATCAAAGTCTACTGAAACATCTCCCATGGCAATATACCTGATATTTACACCACGGTTATCTGCCTGTTTAAGATATTTTTCAAGATAGCTGCTGGCCTTTGAAAAGAGCCTTGCATAGATCTCTTTTTCTGCGTTTTCGATCATGTGCCTTGCTTTTACCATTATATTGTCATATCCGGTCAAGGTCCATATGTATTCATACACAGGTTCCTGGCAGGACTTCTCAACCTCTTTTTCAAAGGCTTTTATCTTTTTTTTAAAATCTGTTTTAAGTTTTTTTACCAACTCGTCCGGGGGGAAGGGAGCAAATTGAGATGATTCTGTTTCAAGGACATAGCCCTTGGCAATCATGCTTCTTAAAACATCGTATATTCTTGATCGGGCAATGCCTGAAATTTTACTCAGCCTTGAACCGTTAACCGGGTGCTTGCTGATAAGAGCCATGTAACAACTGGCTTCATATTGTGTAAAACCAAGCTCTTTCAAACTCAGACTATTTTCCATATTGTCCTTCCATATTTGTTGCTACCATAATAGCAACATATTCCATAACCAGACCAGTGTCAAGTTTTTAGTTGTTTGTAACTTATAAAATCATGGAAAAAGTGATTGACTTTACAGGTGAATTAAATCAATGTGTGGTGTTATGAAAAAAATTTTCAAACTTACATTGATTATTTCTGTAATATTATTGTTAGCTGCCGGGGCACTGTATCTGCTGCTGCCTGATCCCAGGGAATTTTTAACAAAAAATCCTGGGAAAACTTCTTTTATGAAGATGAGAATCCGTGCAGCAAAGGCAGAAGGCAAGCATTTAAGGATCTCCCATAGATATATAAGCTATTCTGAAATCAGTCAGGATTTAAAGGATGCAGTCAGAATAAGTGAAGATGGGGCTTTTTTTCTGCACAATGGGTTTGACTTTGCTGAAATAAAGCTCTCCATTAAGGCAAATCTTAAAAAAGGTGGATTTAAAAGGGGCGGCAGTACAATTACCCAGCAGCTTGCAAAAAACCTCTATTTGTCTTCAGATAAGACCATAAGGAGAAAATTGAAAGAAGCTGTTTTAACATATAAACTGGAGCAGCAGTTACCAAAGAGAAGAATTTTTGAGTTGTATTTGAATTATATAGAGCTTGGAAAAGGTGTTTTTGGTGTGGAAACTGCATCCAGGATATATTTCCATAAATCAGCAGCCAGGCTTACAACCTTTGAATCTGTAAGGCTTGCATGTATAATTCCAAATCCAAGGAGGTTCAGCCCCAATCGCCCCACAAGGAGGCTTAAGCACAAAAGCTTTGTATTGCTGAAACGTATGTATAAATTTAGAAAATTGACCAGGCGTGAGTATGGAAAAGCTTTGGCAGAGTTCAGGAGGTTTTTTAATTAAATCCATATCTATTATATAAAAAAGGGATTGATCAGGTTAATTTCACTTCTTGTGCCGGCAAATAAGCTCCAGTTTAATTTTGGATGGGCAATGTTTTTTGGTACCTCGATTATGGAAAGATGAAGATGTGGGGAGGGAGTGCCTTGGTTACTCTTTTCCGGAGCAATTGATGCAATGATATCCCCTTTGGAAATATCAATATCTGCTTTTATTGTGTGCACAGGAGAAACATGGGCATAGACAAAAATAAGGTCAAGTTTCTGGCAATGGGAAATATTGTGCCTGACAACTATGGATTGTCCAAGGAAATCATCACAGATATTGATGATTCTTCCGTCTGCTGCTGATGGAACAAGTGCTCCGGGATTAAGTTTCTCAATGCACTTACTGCTGTTTATATACATGAGGATATCTACTCCTTCATGCAATGTGCTTCGCAGGGCAGGTTCAGTTGTGTTTGGGTCAAGCCACCATTTATGGGGACTTGAAAAGAGCATACCATGGTGGAACACCCATTGGCAAAGGCCTTTACCAGGAATATCAAGTCTGTTTATTTTGCAGATCTCATCAAGGTAGAGTTGCATTATTGCCATTTCCATTGTTCCTGGTGTCTATTCAATTTACCGGCAATGTGAAACATCACTACAGATGCTGCGTTGGCCACATTAATTGAATTTTTTCTGCCAAACATGGGTATGTGCACAAAATGATTGCATATTTGCAGTACATGCCTTGATATACCATACTCTTCATTGCCAATAACAAGGACTGCCTTTTCAGGCCAGTCAAACATTGTATACTCTTGTGAAGGCTCAATTGTTTCAAGGCCGATTATTGAATAACCATCATGCTTTTTGTCGGTTAGTGCAGCTGCAAGGTCATCTGTTTTTTCTGATTTTATCCAGGCAGATGCACCCATGGAAATTTTTTGCACCAGCGGGTGTTCACTGCCCGGAGTGCTGCCAAGTATTATGGATTTAAAACCTGCTGCATCAGTAATTCTGAAAAGTGACCCCACATTGAATACGCTTCTAAAACTGTCAACTGCCACATAATAATCTAAAGGTTTTATGGCGTACTTTTTCTTGTTCAGTGTGTCATTGGTTGTAATGTTTATGGAATAGTTTACCAAAAGATCGTGATCTTTTGGTAAAAGGCCTGCGCCAAGCCTGTGAAAATGGACTGCATCGGATACAAACTCAACCCAGGCTCTGTTTTCCATTGTTGAGGGAGGCTCTTTAAAAGTTATGTCCAGCCAATTCAATATACGGTTGTATTCTGTGGCAAAAAGGAGAACAGCTTCAGAATTTATTCTGTTTGTAATTAGTTTCTGATAGATAACAAGCAGCCATTTGATAACCCATTTATGCTTTGTTTCTGTTTTTAATGAGTCAAATTTTTTCTTTGTAAATAAAAAGGAAGTATTATCTTTTACCAATTGTCTGCATGGCCATATTATATACAGAATAAAATTGTTTGTGCTCCTTTACAGCACTTTTGAAAAAATTATCAAAGATATTAATATCTTTATAGTTTACTACTTTATTAACACTTGAGTGCAGGGTGTTCATATTATCTCCTGTTCTTATGTGTTTGCTCAGCAGAACTATACAGATATCCCTTCTAAAGGACATATCCATTCTTTCAATTTCATCCATTACCCTGTCTTTACCGATTCCTTTTTCAAAATTTTCATCAATTATGATTGTATTATATTGTTGTATCTCAAGAAATTCCAATGCAAAGGCCGAATTTTCCGCTGCGTTTGCCTGGTATTCATGTTTTGTAAGCCCCCGGAATATAATTTCTCTATAGGAATCATTATCAATACAGACCAAAGCTTTTTTATCTGTTTCAGCCATAAATGTGGATGCAAAAATATCAGGAATAGCAATTGCTCCGCTGCGTTCTTCCGGTTTAAAGGTGGGGATTTTAACCTTTTCCTGGCATTTAGGGCATCTGATAAAAGCATTTTTACCTTTTGGAATTTTATTATCTGGTATATTGAATTTGGCCTGGCATGCTATACATATAATTTTCATGATTAATGGCTCCTTCTGTATCCACGGTCCAATTCAAGGGATTCAATCTCCGATGTAGCCTCACCTCTGGAGCTTTTAATGGTATCAATACCTCTTCCCACAATATCCTTACGGGTGGCATATGCGTTTGCAGTATTCTCTTCAATTAATCCTGCTTCGTATAGTTTAATGATATATTCATCAAAGCTAATCATGCTCCTGGCACTACCCTGCTTAATAATTTCAGCAAAGGAGTTGCCCTCTTTTTCACCATGGAGTATTGAGTCTTTTACCCTTAAGCTGGTGCACATAACTTCAAAGGCTGCGATCCTGCCGCCTCCTGTTTTTGGAAGAAGTTTCTGGGAAACAACCCATTTCAGAGAGTCGGCAAGGCGGACCCGGATGAGCTTTTCTTCTTCTGTTGAGAACATTCCAAGGACACGGTTAATGGTCTGGCCTGCATCTGCTGTATGGAGTGTGGTTACAACAAGATGGCCTGTTTCAGCAGCAGCAAGTCCAATTTCAATTGTTTCCCTGTCACGCATCTCACCTACCAGTATAACTTTTGGTGCCTGTCTCATGGCAGCACGCAGGCCGCTCTCAAAGGTATCAAAATCCGTTGCAAGTTCGCGCTGGTTAAAGGTTGATTTTTTCTGGGAGTGTTGGAACTCTATGGGATCTTCCAGAGTAATCACGTGGTATGCTTTTGTCTCATTGATCTGGTTTAAAAGGGCTGCAAGGGATGTTGATTTACCAACACCGGTTGCTCCTGTTACAAATAAAAGACCATTTTTTTCCTCTGCCATTTGATAAAAAACTTCCGGCAGGTTAAGTTCTTTAATTGTGGGTATTCTGGTTTCAAGCTTTCTCATGGCTATGGAGTATTTGCCTGATCTTGAAAAAACATTTACCCTGAAACGTACTTTGTCCCTCAGCTGATAGCTGAAGTCACAGGAACCTCTTTTGATTAAAGTTTCTGTCAGTTCTCTGTTGTTATTAATAAGGTTTAAAGCTATGATTTCTGTTTGAAAGGCAGTAAGCTTTCCAAAGTTTGGCTGCATTCTGACAGGTACAAGTTCACCATCGCTTTCGACCTGGAGTGGTTTTCCCGGTGTAAAATTGAGATCAGAAATGCTTTTTTTTGATCCAAGCATCTGTTTTAATATATAATCAATCTCTTTTCTTCGCATGGTTTTTTAATTATCCTTTTGCTTAAATTTCAATTCGATTATATTTCAGTAAAATCAGCAGGAGGTGTTTTAAGATATGGCCTGAACTGTTCCTTATTAAAGCATTTTTCATAGGCCTCTTCAGCACTTATCCATTTCTTTTTAAAAAGTTCCATTATTGATTCATCCATGAGCTGCATACCAAACATTTTACCGGTCTGAATCATGGAAGGGATTTGATGACTCTTGTTTTCCCTGATAAGGTTTCTGACTCCTGGGGTTGCAATCAATACCTCCAGTGCAACACAACGTCCTGGCTGGTGAAGCCGTTTAAAAAGCGTCTGCCCCACAACAGCCCTTAAACTGTCGGAAAGGGAGGATCGGATCTGGGCCTGTTCATGGGCCGGGAACACCTCAATAATACGGTCAATTGTTTTGACCGTGCTTGCAGTATGCAGGGTGCTGAAGACAAGGTGACCTGTATTGGCAGCTTCAATGGCAAGTGAGATTGTTTCAAGATCCCTTAACTCACCAACAAGTATGATATCAGGGTCTTCACGAAGGGCGCCCCTCAGGGCAGCAGTAAAGGTTTTTGTGTGTACCCCGACTTCCCTGTGGTTGACAATACAGTTTTTACTGGTATGTACAAATTCTATTGGGTCTTCAATGGTAATAATATGATCTTTTCTCAGGCGGTTAGCTGTATCCAGGATTGCTGCCAGAGTTGTTGATTTTCCGCTTCCTGTAGGTCCTGTAACAAGGACCAGGCCCCTTGGCAGGGAGGCAAGTTTATTGATGACCGGGGGAAGTCCCAGTACTTCGGCAGATTGGATCTTGCTTGGGATTTCACGGAATACTGCGTTTACACCATCTTTCTGCATGAAATAATTTGCTCTGTAACGGGCAAGGCCGGGAATTTCATAGCCAAAGTCAACATCACCTGTCTCTTCAAAAATTTTTATTTTTTCTTCCGGCGTAATCTCATATAAAAGCTTTCTTAACATGTCACTTGAAAGCTTCTGATATTTTATTCGTTCAATATCACCGTCAATCCTGAGTGCTGGCTGCTCTCCGGCGGAAAGGTGTAAGTCAGATGCACCTTTATCGTTTAAAAGTTTAAAAAAAGCATCAATCTCAGCCATTTATTATAACTCCTTATTTAGCCATGGTTTAAAAATTTTAATGTTGAATCAGCTTCGTCCTGAGCTTTGTTCTCATCTTTTGTAATTTCAAGCATTTTAGAGTGGGATTCCAGTATGGAACCTATCTGCATTTCAAGCTGTATCCGCTGCCGTTTGAGTTCATTTATGTCGTTGTGCAGTTGAGACAGCCTGTTGTGCGCCCTTGAGAGAATTTTTTCAGCCCTGACTTCTGCTTCTGCAATAATATTCTGGGAAGACTTTTCTGCATTTTCCTTCATTTGTTCCAGAATTTTCTGGGACTGGAGTATTGATTTTTTCATGGTATCTTCCCGTTCTCGATACCCCTGGTTTTCATGCTCCAGGCTCTCTTTTTCCATCATGATTTTGTCAATTCTATTGTTAAGATATTCAATCTCCTTTGCAATCTCCTCAAGAAAGGAATCAATCTCCTGAATATCAAAACCCCTGAATTTGGTGGAAAATTCTTTTTGTCTTACTACAGTTGGTGTAATACCCATTTTATCCTCATCTTAAATTATTGCCGGATTAAAGTTGCTGCAATGTGGAACAGGCTCCTGACCACAAATATTTTAATAAAAAAAATAAATAACAATACAATAACAGGGGAGATATCTATCATTCCTAAATTTATTGGAATCCGCTTTCTTATTTGATAAAAGAGTGGGTCTGTCATGCTGTAAATTATTCTTACAACCGGATTATACGGATCAGGACTGACCCATGAAAGCACAGCCCTTGCAATAACAATCCACATATATAGAGTCAGGGCGTAATATAAAACATTTGCAACTGCCTGGAAAAAATATCCTAGAACAAACATTTTTTTTCCTTGTGAGTAATAATTAATTTAAAGTAACACCCTAAAAAATAAGCTATAAACCAGTGTAAAGTCAAGTTTTTTTACATATCCTGCCCTGTTTTTTCAGAAAGGTAGAAAATTATTGACAAATTTAAAACTATACCATAATAATGGTTCTACCAATATAATATGAATACAAAAAAGGAATGACAATGCCGGGAATAAACAGTGCAGACTTTACTTTAAGTTTTCAAAAAGCAAAAAAAAGCAGAATATTTCAGGATGTTGTTGAACAGATCCAGGAAGCTATACTTTCACGTAAACTCATTGAAGGGGACAGACTTCCACCTGAAAGAGATCTGTGCGAGACTTTTAATATCAGCAGGGGTACTTTACGGGAAGCTTTGCGTGTACTTGAGCAGAAAGGCCTTCTGGAAATCAGGCTCGGCATGGGAGGCGGTGCTGTTATTAAGAGTGCAGGCGTAGAACAATTTACTGAAACCCTGGCCATGTTGATCAGATTTGGTAAGGTTTCAGTGATGGACCTGGGTGAATTCCGTGCCGGCATTGAAGGGCAGATTGCTATCCTTGCTGCCCGTAAAGCATCAGTTGAAGATATTGCATCCCTTGAAGAGCTCCTCTGTAAATTAAAAAGGTTAAAAAACCTTGGCACTGAAGCATGGGATGACTTTCTTGACACAGATCAGGAACTGCACAGAACTATTGCATTGATTTCAAAGAATGCAATCTACAAATACATTGATGGAGTTGTCCACGATAATATCAATAGATTTTTTGATGAATATCTGGATGTGACCCGGAGCAGGATGGATGAAACCTATAATGATCTGGAACAGCTTGTATTTGCAATTAAAAACAGAGATTGTGAACAGGCAGCAAAGATAGCTCAAAAACATGTAAATACATTTATTTCACGCATGAGAAAAAAAGAAGCGGTTATCACAGGCCGATGATCTGGTTTTCAAGGTCTGTTTTAGATTTCAGGATTAATATTGAAAAATGGTTCAAATGCATAAAAGAGAGGGTAAAAATTTATTAAAATGAATAAAAATATAACCCACGGTTTATGGGCTGAAACAGCGCCTCCACCTCCTGATCTTTCTTCTTTCAAGGGTGATAGAAAAAGTGATGTGGTGATTATAGGCGGTGGTTACACAGGCTTGTCAGCAGCGCTTCATCTTGCGGAAAAAGGAACAGATACTGTTCTTCTTGAGGCAGAACATATTGGATTTGGAGGTGCAGGCAGAAATGTAGGCCTGGTCAATGCCGGGCTCTGGCTTATGCCCGATGATGTTGTTAAAATAATTGGCAGGGAGTATGGAGACAGGGTGATAAATGAGCTTGGGAATTCTCCGGATCTTGTTTTTAACTTAATTGAAAAACATGGAATTGATTGTGAAGCTGTCAGGAATGGTACTCTGCACTGTGCCCATTCCAGGGGAGGATATAAAGCTCTGGAACAAAGGGAAGAGCAGTGGCAGAAAAGAGGAGCTTCAGTAAAACTTTTAAATAAGCAGGAGGCAGATTCTGTAACAGGCTCCAGGTCTTTCCATGGCGCACTGCTTGATTTGAGGGCAGGAACAGTTCAGCCCCTTGCCTATGCCCGGGGCCTTGCCCATGCTGCAAAAGATGCCGGAGCCGATCTTTTTATCGGATCCTCTGTAACAAAAATGGAGCAGCAGGGTAAAAAGTGGAAAATCACAACTCCTGGAGGAACAATTACAGCAAAGGCTGTAATCCAGGCATGCCAGGGATATGCAAGTCACGGATTTAAAAAAAATATGAAAACCTTGATTCCGTTTAATTTTTTTCAGTTTGCAACAAAGCCCCTGCCCCAAACGATTAGAAAAACCATTCTTCCCCAGGGCCATGGAGCCTGGGATACAAATATGATACTTTCATCCTACAGGCTTGACAGGGCAGGACATCTTATCATAGGCAGTGTGGGAAGTGTTGACAGGTTTGGTTTCAGCCTTCACAAAAACTGGGCACAACGATCCATAAAAAAGGTGTTCCCCCAAATCATGGAAAATGGATATGAACCTGAGTTGGAATATGGCTGGTATGGCAGAATTGCCATGACAACAAATCATGTCCCAAGATTCCATGTTTTCAGTGATAATAATATTTGTGTAACATGCTATAATGGGCGGGGAATCGGCCCTGGCACCCTTTTTGGAAAGTTAATGGCCCAGTATTTTCTCAATGATGCCCATGATAATATACCCCTGCCGGTTTCATCGCAGAAAAACATTATGACAAGAAAGATAAGGGGTTTTTTCTATGAAAGTGGTGCAAGAGCATATCATTTTATACAAAAAAGGATTTAAACTAAATTAAGAGGTAATCAATGACCATGTTAAATTTAAATGAAATCAAATCTGTCTCCTATGAAAGATCTGATATTAAAAAGGGATATACTGATAAATCGCTCCATATCAATCTTGATAAACAGACCATTGCCATAAAGGATATTGAAGAAAAAGTAAAACAGATGTTTATTGGCGGCAAAGGCTATGACCTCTGGATGCTCTGGAATTCAGTAACGTCTGAAACAAAGTGGGATGATCCTGAAAATGCTGTTTGCATTGCATCGGGCCCCCTTGGCGGAACTCCAGGATACCCTGGAGGCGGGAAAAGCATTGTAACTGCCATATCACCTTTGACACATATTCCAATAGACTCTAATGTAGGTGGATATTTCGGACCCTACCAGAAGTTTGCAGGTTTTGATGTCTTGAAAATTACAGGCAAAGCAGCAGAAGAAGTTGTGATCCTTATAGACGGCATGGAAAAAGAGATTAAAATATTTAAGGCAGAAAATTTTCCCGAAGATTCCTATCAGCTCTCCAGAGAGATTACTGATTATTTTGATAGGGGCAAACCTGTTAATATATCCGTGGTTTCCACCGGAATAGGAGCTGAAAACACTCTGTTCGGATGCTTGAATTTTACCTGGTATGATACTGGAAGAAAGATGGTAAGATATAAGCAGGCAGGCCGTGGCGGCATAGGTTCGGTATTTGCCAATAAAAAAATAAAAGCCATTGTGGCAAGATGGGATTCTGTTACATTTAAAACCAATAACCCTGCTGATATGGAGGCCTTGAAACAGGTTACAAAAACCCATGCAAAGGAGATCAACACTCTTGATAATAAACAAAACAGAATGGCCAGAGTAGGTACAACCCATCTTGTACCCATAATGAATGACCATGACTGCCTTCCTGTGAATAATTTTCAGTATGGATCACACACCGAGGGGCATAATTTGGGAGAACTCTTTTTTGATAAGGCTTTTCATAAAGGATTTGATGGATGCTGGAAAGGATGTGCTGTTGCCTGTGCCCATGGTGTAAAGGATTTTGTTCCAATGTCAGGACCGTATAAGGGGAAAAAAGTATTTGTAGACGGACCTGAATATGAAACATCTGCGGGCTGCGGATCTAATCTCGGTATATTTGATCCTTTAACAGTTCTTGAAATAAACTTTTATTGTGATGCCTATGGCCTTGATACCATCTCTTTTGGAACTTCCATGGCTTTTGTCATGGAATGCTTTGAAAGGGGCTTGATTAATGAAAAGGATACAGCCGGGCTTGAATTATATTTTGGAAACAGGGTTGCAGCCCTTGAACTATTACACCAGACAGCCAGGGGGACCGGCTTTGGAGCAATTATGGGTCAGGGTATCCGCAGAATGAAGGAAATTTTTGCAAAAAAGTTTGGTTCTGATAAAAAGATGATGCAGGATATTGGAATGGAATCCAAAGGGCTTGAGTTCTCAGAATATATCACCAAAGAGTCTCTTGCCCAGCAGGGAGGCTATGGTATTGCCCTTAAGGGCGCCCAGCACGATGAAGCATGGCTTATCTTTCTTGACATGGTTAAAAAATTCATGCCAACATTTGAGAATAAAGCAGAAGCTCTCCATTGGTTTCCCATGTTCAGAACATGGTTTTCTCTGTGCGGGCTTTGTAAGCTTCCCTGGAATGATATTGTTCCTGAAGATAATAAAGATCAGGCAGAGCCTGCAAAGGTTGTTAAACATGTTGGCTGGTATGCTGATTTCTTTTCAGCAGTTACAGGCCGCATGGTTGACGCAGACGGACTTGTAGCCATGAGTGAAATTGTATATAATTTCCAGCGGCTTTTTAATCTTAAAATGGGTTATGGTACACGTGAATATGACACCATACCATACCGAGCCATGGGGCCTGTAACCATTGAGGAGTACAAATCCCGCAAAGATCGTTATGATACAGAACTTATTGAAAAATATAAAATAGATATCTCAGATAAGACTACTCTGGAAAAAGTAAGCATCCTCAGGGAAAACCGTGAAGCCCGGTATGAAAAACTTGTGGATGCTGTATATTTACGCCGGGGCTGGACAGACAATGGAATACCCAAACTTGAGACTGTAAAACGTCTGGGACTTGATTTTCCAGAGATTCTTGAGCTTTTAAAGAAAAATGGTGTAAAAGAGTGATGATAAGTGTCAATGACCAGGATATGGAATGGTTTGAAAGCATGACAATTGCAGACATACTTGCAAGGATAAAAAACACAGATCATTGCGCTGCAGTAAGGCTGAACAACCAGCTTATTTCAAGCCCCGACTTTGACAAGACAATTGTCCCTGATAATGCTGAAATTTATCTTTTGCCGCTCATTGCCGGGGGATAAATCAAAATACCTCCCCCACAAATTATCAGGCTTACTACACTATCAGTCTGCCAGGGGATTGTAATCCGGTTTTATATAAAGAGAATCCTGCTTTTCCAATATATCTGGTTTATAAACCGAGTCTGCCCAGTCCCCGGGCTCTACCTCTTCAAAGGAGACTGAAACAACTCCTTTTTCACAACCTGCAATGGATACAACATCTTCCATAATTTTCTCGGCAAGTTTTTTCTTTTGCTGTTCAGACCGGCCAGGATATAATTTTACAATAATATGGGGCATTTCCCTGCTCTTATTTTTGTTTAATCAGGCTGCGTCATACCCAACAGCTTCTTTATTAATATATAAAAGCATATTTTATATTATGGTTTTAGTCAAGCAGCTGTTTTGTTTTTCCATTATTCCAATATCTCTGATCAAATCAGGGAACATTGAGACTCCTTGCCTGCCCCTGATTCGATCAAAAAGAGATAGTTTTGCATTATCTGTCTGCTTTACTTAAACAGGCGCTTTCCATGAATCTTCCGATTCTATTGTATCAATTTCATGTTTCCATTTAATCT
>CAZQJS010000004.1:73335-94787 GCA_964593725.1 uncultured Desulfobacterales bacterium | reverse complement strand
GGCCGACTATAAGAGGGAGTTATTTCAAGTCTCCTCAATGTTTCAAGAAAAGTGGCACCTTTCATTGGACTGCCATTATCAGAATGAAGCACTAATGGCTGAGAGCTGCACTGCTCCTTAAGGGCTGCTTTTTTTATTAACAAGGATGCGTTTTCGGCAGATTCACATTAATGAATTGGGTTATAACAAATAAAGGAATAAATTGATGAGATATGCCCATACAAACATTGCAGCAAAAGAAGTTAAAGGCGTTGGTTTATTAAAATTCCTATATTTCAGAGATCCAGAGGGAAACATGGTTGAAATTCAATCATGGCTCAAATTGCAAGTGAACTCTATCGGGTTGCTGATCAGAACAGAGTTGTGCTATTTTTTAAAGTAAAGGACCAGGCCTGCAACAAAACTTGCAGCACCGCCGATATATAACTGCATTACTTTATCAGTATGGGCACCTGTGAGTTTCAGAGTTAATTTGGATGAAAAAGAACCTGATATCTGATACCCCCAGAATATCAATCCAATGCCTGCAACCATCAATACAATACTTACAATTTCTGCCAGGGGCAGTGCTTTTTTCTTTGCCATTTTATCAGATAACGTTCCTGTTTCTTTAAAATTAATATTGCTGCTTATGATAGTATTTTAATAAAATCTATACCATATTATCTGCTGTTAATTCTGCTATATCCTTTGTTTTAATCTCCTCATCCCTGGATAGTTCCTTCATTCCGTCCTCGATCATGGTAAGACAGAAAGGACAGCTTACTGCAACTGTTGCAGCTTTTCCGGCAACTATCTGCTCTGCCCGTTCAAGATTGATCCTCTTACCGATTGATTCCTCAAGCCACATTCTTCCACCGCCTGCGCCACAGCAGAAACTTTCCCTGCCGTGCCTGTCAAGCTCTGTCAGGCCATGTCTGGATATAGAGTTTAATAATGTCCTTGGCTGGTCGTAAATTCCATTATAACGCCCTAAATAACATGGATCATGAAATGTCAGAACGCCTTCAATGGATTTGGAAAGTTTTATCCTGCCCTGGCTTACAAGGTCAGCCAGGAATTGTGTATGGTGGATTACTTCATAGTTACCACCCATCTGGGGATAATCATGTTTAAGTGTGTTAAGACAGTGCGGGCATGCAGTAATTATTTTTTTCACCTTGTAATTGTTCAAAGTTGCAATATTTTCCTCTGCCATCATTTGATAGAGCATTTCATTGCCCACTTTCCTTGCAAAATCTCCTGTACATTTTTCTTCTGTGCCAAGGATTGCAAAACTGATATCAGCTTTCTGGAGAATTTTCACAAGACTTGTGGTAACCTTTTTTGTTCTGTCATCAAAAGATCCTGCACATCCTACCCAGAGCAGATAATCAACATCAGAATCCTGTGCCATTGTTTTTACATTCAAACCTTCTGCCCAGTCAGCACGCTTGTCATACCCTATTCCCCACGGGTTACCGTTTCGTTCAAGGCCTTTTAATGCTACATTGAGTTCCTTGGGATAGGCTTCGGACATCAAGGTCTGTCCCTGTCTCATAGCTATTATTCTTGGCACATGTTCAATTGCAACAGGACATACCTGTTCGCATGCACGGCAGGTTGTGCATGCCCATAGTGTATCCTCCCCGATTATATCTCCTACCAGGGCTTTCTCACTATTAAGCTCAGCCATCTTAGCCTTTATGGTTTCCTGTTCTTGTGCATCGCCCTCTTCCTGAATGGCTGCGGCAAGGGTTTTTCTTTTAATTATATTATTGGTATTTCTGAAGAGTTCTGCTTTCAGGTCATCATTGAATTCATTTAAACTCAAGGGTTTGTCTGTAATATAGGCAGGGCAGACATCCTTGCACCGGCCGCACTCGGTACATGTGTAGAGGTCAAGTCCCTGTTTCCAGTCAAGCTGATGAATATGATTAATGCCCAATGATTCATCTTCCCAGGCAGCTTCATCCTCAAGGTCAAGAACCTTTGCTTTTTCATGGGGATAACCAATACTCTTTAAAAACACATTGGGAAGTGCTGTAATTACATGGAAATGTTTTCCCAATGGTAGAAAATTAAGGAATACCAACTGGGTTGTAATATGGGTCCAGAACATTATTTTCATGATAAGAGCTGTTGCGCCGGCACTTAATGATGAAATAAGGGCGCCTGCACCAACTGAAACCGGTGTCCAGGTGAACTCGGAACCATACCCTGGGTTATTAAAAAAATGAAGGTGGTCAGGGTTATTATATATTGTGATGAGATTGTGTCTTGCTCCGTCAAGCATAAGATCAGAAATCATTAAAATCACAATCATAACCAGGACAAAATATGCTTCCCAAGTATTGTGCATTCTAGAAGGTTTTAAAACTGCACGACGGAATATTGCAAAGGATGCCATGACAAGTACAATCCCTTCCATGGCATCCTTTAAAGCAATGTAAAGATATCCTGTAATTCCGTCCCGGCCAAAAAGGGGCAGCTGAAAACCCTTTACAAACCCCTCGCCATAGAGGCTGATGCTGCGGATCAAAAGAACGCAGAATCCCCAGAAAATGAATGCATGCATTATTCCTGCAACCCATTCTCTTTTTCTTCCAACCAGACGTTTTTGACCTACAGCCAGAATGAGCATGTTTTTTATCCGTTCCGGAATATTATCAAATCTATCAGCAGGACCCAGGGCCAGAAGAAGTCTGATTTTATAGTACATGGTACGGCCAAAGACCAGAAGGCCGGCAATTAGCAGTATGGACATCAAAACAGGATTCATAATCAACTATCCTTTAATCTTTTTAATCTCTTCTTTAAGAATGGGAACAACCTCAAACAGGTCTCCCACAATACCATAATCAGCTACGTTAAAGATCGGAGCTTCAGGGTCTTTATTCACAGCAACAATTACTTTAG
Source organism: uncultured Desulfobacterales bacterium (assembly GCA_964593725.1). GTDB lineage: Bacteria > Desulfobacterota > Desulfobacteria > Desulfobacterales > Desulfobacteraceae > JAIOSM01. The sequence goes on along the minus strand of CAZQJS010000004.1, from coordinate 91,889 downwards.
AGCCGTTCATGCCGGCAAGATGCTGAATTGCACCGGAGATACCAATGGCAAAATAGACAGTTGGTGCAACGATTTTTCCGGTCTGACCAACCTGTTTTGCATGGGGCATCAATCCTGCATCAATCAATGCCCTGGAAGAGCCGAATCCAGCTTCAAGATCATCGGCAAGCCCTTTTACAAGGTCAATACCAGCCTGATCCTTTGCACCACGGCCCACTGACACAACAATATTTGCATCGGCAAGATCAATATCATCCCCTGCTTCGGAGATAATCTCTTTTATAATTGCTTTAAGGTCTGTTTCCGGGGCAGCAAGTTTCACAATATTTTCTTTTCCTGATATACCTTCTTCTGCTTCAAATGCCCCGGCTCTTACAACAGCTACAAGTTTATCACTGTTTATTTTTACACGCTGGATCAACTTGTTTGCTGTGGCAGGCCGTATAAGTTCAAATTCAGAGCCATCAATGATAAGGTCTGTAATTTCAGTTGCACATGCACAGTTTAACTGTGCTGCAACCCTTGGTGCAACGGCTTTGCCTGTTTCGGAAAATCCAAACAGGATAATATCTGCTTCAAACTGTTTTGCAGCATCAACAACGCATGATGCAAAAGGTCCTGCTGAAAAAAGTTCAAGGCCTGTATCATCTGCAATGTACTGGGTATCTGATCCGGCTCCTGCAAGATCTGATGCCATGGATTCAATGTTTGACCCGATGGCTGCTACTGCAGTTTCAGCTCCAAGGGCCTTAGCTTTTGACAATAGTTCAGCAGTGCTGCTTTTCAGAGCACCTTGTTTAATATCTGCGATTACGAGTATTTTTGTCATAATAGTATATTCCTTAAAGTGTAAGTGTGATTAGTATTATAAAACTTTGGCTTCATTGGCAAGAAGAGAGACAACTTCTGCTGTGATATCACCAGGATCACCCTCAAATTTCCGCCCGGATTTACGTGCTTCAGGCTGCATATACTCCTTTACTTCCGATTGAAGCTTTCCTCCGCCCAGTTCATCAATCGATGTTCCAAGGGCACTTAAATCCATTGTCTCAATCTTCTTTTTCTTTGCCATCATAATACCTCTCATGGCAGGAAGACGCGGTTCATTAATACTGTCACTCACTGTGAGTACGGCAGGCAGTTCAACTTCAAGAATTTCAGTTCCTGCATCACCAAGTCTTGAGACCTTAACATGCTTTTCATCCATGACCTCAATTTCAACAACATTGCTTACACAGGGTATATTCAGGCCCTGGGCAAGCATTATACCTGTCTGGCCATTATCACTGTCCTGGGCCTGCTTTCCGGTAATGACAAGATCGTAATCACCCTTTTCAAAGACCTTTTGCAGAACCTTTGCAAAAATCGGGGAATCAGCATTGGCAAGGGCAGGATCATCAATAAGAATGCCGTTCTCAATTCCCATGGCATAACATTTTTTAATCATATCAGCATTGTCAGATCCGCCAATACTGACAAGGGTAGTTTCAGCACCATTGTTTTCCTTAAGCTGGACAGAAGCTTCAACTGCATTCTCATCCCAGGCATTTATAACATATTGCAGCCCGTCTTCCACAATGGCTCCATCATTTACGCGGATGTTAAGTTCAACATCTACCACTTTTTTTACTGTTGTGAGAATCTTCAAGTTATCCTCCTGAATTTTTAAGTTATTTTATTTATATCTGTTTATCTAAACTATTGCTTTTTTAAGCGCTCTTCTCCACAGAATATTATCAGTTCCGACTTTTCAAATACACAGCCAAGGGTCATATTCAAAGCTTTTCCCATTTCAACGGCAAGGGCTGTGGGCCTGGATTTACTGATTATCATTGACAAACGTGCCCGGGCAGCCTTTTGAACAAGTTCATAGCTTATTCTGGATGATAAAACAAGAAGTTTTGCCCTGGAAAGTTTTTTTTCCATAAATGCTTTTCCAATGGCTTTGTCAAGTGCATTATGACGTCCCACATCCTCTGCAAAGGAAATTATATCTAAGTTATCACCAAACAGCAGTGCAGCATGTGATCCCCTTGTTCTTGGATAAAAATTCTGATTTTCCGAAAGCTTTTTAACGCACTCAAAAATATTATTAAATCCGACCCTGAAACCATCCCTGGCAGGCACCAGTACCTGGTTTAAGTCCCTGACCATCTGTTTGCCGCATATGCCGCAGCTGGTCTGGCTTACATAACTTCTCCTTTTCAAAAGTTCAGGTATGGTTTTACGTCTCTTGAAAGTGAGCCATATATCAATGACATTGGTATCTGAATTTTTATCATACCCAATGGTTTTAAAATCATCAAGGGTGTCCACAAGGCCTTCTCCAAGGCAGAGTCCTGCACCATGGAACAGTTCTTCTCCTGGTGTGCGCATTACAACCGAGTAGGGTTTATCATCAATACGGATCAACAAAGGCTCCTCGCCTATTAATTCAAAAGAGTCCTGGCTGCTGTTTGTTTCTGTGCACCTGAAAGCCTGATAAAATTCACTGTTTTTTCCTGCACTCAATTATTTTTGTCCCTTTGCCGGTGGCTCTGACAAAGATTTTGAAAAAGAAAGGGATTCAGTTAAAACAAATGCTGCCTGAAGATATGAAGTCGGGCAGAGCGGAAAACATTCCTTACACTCATTGCATTCAGCTTCTGCAATGTGCGGAATAAAACTGATCTCCTTATTAATCCCCCTGTCTACAAACCCAATGGCATTCTTTTTTGCAACCTCGGTACAATACCTGACACAAAGGCCGCAATGGATGCAGAACGATGCATCTTTTTCATAACGATCTCTGTCTGCACCATACTCCTCTGCCATCTCTTTTAACTGTGGAGAATCAGGAGCATGTGCCATTAAAAGTTCTATAATGGTTTTTCTGATTCTGTCAATCTTTTCAGATCTGGTTCTGACGATTATGTTTTCTTCAGCAGGATATACACAGGAGACAACAAGTTTAGTCCAGCCGTTGATCTCAACTTCCACAATGCAGATGCGGCAGGCACCAAAAGGTTCAAGCTTTTCATGGTGGCAGAGTGTAGGTATGTAAATATCAGCATTCCTGGCAGTTTCAAGGATCGTCATTCCCTTTTCCGCTTTAACTTTATTGCCGTCAATTTCAAACTGAATTTCACTCATTTTATTTACTCTCTTTTGAACTTTTCTTGGTTATAGCCCTTTTCTCTTCAGCAATGGCTGCGGGAACAGGTTCTCCTGATATCTTTGTTACAGCTGAAAATTTTGAAGGACACACTTCAAAACAGGTGCCGCACTTTGTACATTTATCCTGGTTAATTATATGAATAAATTTCTTTTTACCGTCAATTGCATCTGCAGGACAATTTTTAAGGCAGGTCCCACATGCTTTACATTTGTCAGGATCAATATAGAATGAGATTAAAGCCTTACAGGATAAAGCAGGGCAGCGTTTTTCCCTAATGTGTGCTTCATACTCTTCCCTGAAATAACGAAGTGTGCTTAAAAAAGGATTGGGAGCACTCTTGCCCAGAGCACAAAGGGATGCTTCAACTGCTGTTTCAGCAAGCTCTTCCAGAAGCTCTATGTCACCCTCTTTTCCCCTGCCCTGGGTGATATCAGTCAAAATCCTGTTCATCTGTCTTAATCCTTCACGGCACGGGACACACTTGCCACAGGACTCTTCTGTCAGAAAAAAGATAAAATACCTTGCAACATCAACCATGCATGTATCTTCGTCAAGAACAATCATACCGCCTGAGCCCATCATGGAACCAGCCTTGGTAAGTTCATCAAAACCGACTTTAAGATCAAGCTTTTCTTCAGGAATACATCCTCCAGAAGGCCCGCCAGTCTGAACTGCCTTAAATTTTTTACCTCCAGGGATTCCACCGCCGATTTTATAGATAATATCATGGAGTGTCATACCCATGGGTACTTCCACAAGGCCTGTGTTGGTGATTTTACCAACAAGGGAGAATATCTTGGTACCTTTGCTTGATTCGGTTCCAATGGTTGTGAACCAGTCAGCACCCCGGTTAATGATAAGCGGAACATTAGCCCAGGTTTCAACATTATTCAACACGCTTGGTCTGTTCCATAAGCCTTTTATGTTGGAACGGGTATATTTGGGCCTTGGCTCTCCCACCCTGCCTTCCAGTGATGTCATCAAAGCAGTTGATTCACCGCACACAAAAGCACCGGCACCCTGGTGAACAAAAACCTTAAAATCAAAACCAGAACCAAGTATATTTTCTCCGAGAAGTCCATACTCTTCAGCCTGTCTGATTGCAAGATTGATATTCTCAACAGCCAGGGGGTACTCCTGGCGGACATAGAAATATCCTTCATGGGAGGCAATGGCATAGCCGCCAAGGATCAACCCTTCCAGAATTGAGTGGGGATTGCCCTCAAGAAGAGCCCTGTCCATGAAAGCACCTGGGTCGCCTTCATCAGCATTTACTATTACATATTTAATGGGTTCCGGAGCATTTCTGGAGCCTTCCCATTTACGGCCGGCAGGGAATCCTGCTCCGCCCCTTCCCCGAAGGTTTGCTTTTTTAACCTCTTCTAAAACTTCCACATCCTTCATTGTTCCAAGGGCCTTTGCCAGTGCAGAATATCCGCCAAGTGCTATATAGTCATCAATGCTCTTGGAATCAATCTTAATATTATTACAAAGAACAGTTCTTTCCTGGGCTTTGTAAAAAGAGATTTCAGATTCATGTACTGCTTTTTCGCCTGTGACAGGGTCTTCAAAAAGCAGACGTTCAACAATCTTATTCTCCTTTATGGTCTTTTCAACAATTTCAGGAACATCTTCAGCAGTTACCTGAAGATAACAGATCTCTTCAGGATATATAACCACCACAGGACCTCTTTCACAAAATCCGGGACATCCTGTTCCTTTGGTGTCAACCTTTGCATTAAGGCCGCTTTTTTCAATTTCCTTATTAAATGCTTCCATAACCTTATCTGCACCAGAGGCAATACAGCCTGCTCCTGCACATATGGAAATACAAGGCTTTTCCGGATCTCTTCTGGATAATATCTCTTGTCTGAAGCTCTCTAATTCTTCAGGCGTTTTTAACCGCGCCATAATTTTCCCCTACTCATAAATTTTTAAAACTTCCGATGTCTTAACTGGTGTCATCTTGCCATGAACTTTTCCATTGATCTCCACAACCGGACCAAGAGCACAGCAGCCCAGACAGTTAACAGTTTCCAGACTATATTTCAAATCAAGGTCTGTCTCTCCGGGTTTAATACCGATTGTCTCCTGAACAGAGTCAAGAATACGTGTTGCACCGCGGACATGGCATGCAGTACCCACACATATGTGTACCTGGTTACGCCCCTTGGGTACCAGGCTGAAAGCTTTATAAAAGGTGGCAATATGCAGTATCCGGTTTAAAGGAACATCCAGCCTTTCACCGACCCTTTCAAGTGCCTCCCTGGGAAGCCAGTTGTTAATGCTTTGAATATCAAGCATTATCTGTAAAAGAGCACTTGCCTCGCCATGATGTTTATCAATGATCTGATCTACTTTATCAATTTCCATAACCTTTTACCCTAATCTTTTTCTTTCCTTTGAGTCATATAATGCATTTTCAGGTATTGATCCCTTTGAACCTGAATATCTTTACCTAGGCAAGTTCATAACAGCTTTTGACCGTATTATACCTGACAAATCCATAGCGGGATGAATCAATCATATGTCTTGAAACATCGGACGGGTTCATATTCAGCTTCTCTGAAATATCGGCCGTGGACAGAGGGCCTGTTTTTAAAAGGGATACAATCTGACCCATGGCAAACCTGTCATTAAATATTTCATCAAAAAGGTCATTAATACTGCTGCTTTCAAAAAAATCAGTATATGCTTTTTTTGATTTTTCAGGCACCCTCAGCCTTTCTCTTTCAACAAGTCTCATGTAAGGAACAAGTTTTCTTGCAGCATCAAGTTTTGCCTTGACATCTTTTTCATCCATGCCCTCACTTCTGCCAAGGGGACCGATCTTTTTAATCTCTTTGGTAAAAGAATCAGAATATTCAGCCAGAAGATTGCCATCAGCACCGCTCATGAACTCGATCCTCAATCTGTCAGGGTTGAGACCGATACGTTCTAATATTTTTCCGGCAATATAGGTATTGGCAAGTGCATCAAAATTTCCATGGGTTACATAGTTGCACTCTCCTAACATGCAGCCGCCTATGAACACACCATCCTGCCCATTGGCAAAGGCTCTTAATATGAATTCAAGATCAACTCTTCCTGAACACATGACTCGGATTAGTCTCATTTCACTTGAATATTGCAGTCTGGAAACTCCAGCCAGGTCAGCAGCACCATAAGCTCACCAATGACACACAAAACCTAAAATTTTCGGTTTAAATTCCAGTTTCCCACCCATTAGTTAAGACTCCCTTTTTAATTTATATTATATCTGTTTTTAAAACATTGTTAAGCATCTTCAAGGACTTTATCCATCTTTTCCAGGATCTCCTGGTCTGTAACAGCAGCATCAATCTGGCTTATAAGTGCATGGTTTGTAAAATGCCTTAAAACTATGGCATTTGTAGGACATTTTGCATTGCAGAGGCCGTCTCCCTTACACAGGATCGGGTTTACAATGGCTTTGTTACCCTTTGGAGTATCATGGAATTGTATCGCATCATAGGTACATGCTGTAATACATGCACCACATGACACACAATCATGTTCATTAACCACACATACAGAACCGCTTGCCACAACCGTTTCCCTGGATAAAATTGTCAGGACTCTGCCTGCCGCACCATATGCCTGATTAATGGTCTCGGGTATATGTTTGGGGTAATGGGCTGTTCCGCAGAGGAAAACACCATCTGTTGCAAACTCAACAGGTTTTAATTTTACATGGGCTTCCTTGAAAAAGTTATCAGGGCTTAATGTTACCTTGAACAGGCTTGCAATCTTATCTGTTGATTCAGCCGGAATAATGGCTGCTGCAAGTGACAATATATCAACATCAAGTTCAAGACGCTGGTCAAGGATTGCATCGGGCACTGTTACCCTTATGAGATCTTTACCGCCTTCCTTAACAGGTTCAACAACCGGTTTATCTTCAGGGGTATATCTTATAAAACGGACATCATTTTCAGATGCTTCCCTGTAGGCATCTTCCCTGAATCCATAGGTTCTCATGTCCCGGAAAAGTATATAGATGCGCATATCAGGGTTTATTTTTTTTAATTTCAGTGCATTTTTCACAGCATGGCCGCAACACACCCTTGAGCAGTAATTTCTATCTTCATTTCTGCATCCAACACATTGAATCATGGCAAGGCTTTCTGCATTGGTAACACTCTTATTACCTTTTGCAATCTCTTCTCCAAGTTCCATATGTGTAAAAACTGCATCATTTTCACTGTACAGGTATTCCTGGGGTTCATACTCCCGGGCACCAATGGCAAGCACAGACACACCATGTTTGATCTGCCTGACACTACCTTCGGTTGTCAAGGTTGTGGTGAAATTACCAAGATACCCTTCAACCTTTTCAATAACTGCTTCATGAAAGACATGTATCAGTGGGTTTTTATATACCTTTTCTATAATTTCATCAAGAAACGCCTGGACATCCATTCCCTCAAGAGTAGTGTGAAGGCGCCGTGCCATTCCGCCGAGTTCCTTTTCCTTTTCCACAAGATGTACTGCATGGCCCTGGGCTGCAATGGAAAGTGCACATGTCATACCGCCGACACCGCCTCCCACCACTAGGCAGGTTTTGTTGACAGGCAGGTCAAATTCCTGTAAAGGTTCAAGCCTGGCTGCCCTGGCAACAGACATTCTTACAATATCATGGGCTTTTTCAGTTGCTTCTTCCTTCTGCTTTGCATGTACCCAGGAGCAATGTTCCCTGATATTTGCCATATCAAGGTAGTATTGATTCAACCCTGCTTCCCTAAGGGTATCCCTGAACAGTGGTTCAAGGGTTCTTGGCGAGCATGCTGCAATGACCACTCTGTTCAGTCCCTTTTCTTTTGCAAGTTCTGTGATCTCCTGGGCTGAATTGGTTGCACAGGAAAATATCTGCTCCTTTGCATAGACTACATTGGGCAGCGTCAGAGCATATTCCACAGTAGAGGGTACATTTACAACACTTGAAATATTAGCTCCGCAATGGCATACAAACACGCCTATTTTCGGCTCTTCACCGGAAACATCACGTTCCTGGGGATAGACCCTCTCCCTTGCAAGTTTCCCCCTTCTGTAATCAAGGATTTCACCTGTTTTTGAACTTGCTCCGCTTGCAGTGAAAACCGATTCAGGAATATCTGTAGGGCCCTGGAAAGCACCGCTCACATAAATACCCGGCCGGTTTGTCTGAATGGGGTCCCTTGAATCAGTCCTGCAGAACCCATGGGAGTTAAGATCAATACCAAAGGTTTCCGAAATCTCCTTAAAGGCACTGGGAGGGTTTAATCCAACCGATAGAACAACCATGTCAAACTCTTCCCTTTTAACACCTTCATTGGAAGTTGCATATCTTACAACAACATTTTTATTTTCAGGAATTTCCCTTTCTATGGATGCATAACTCCTGATAAATTCAACTCCGGGCAGCTGTTCAGCCCTTTGAAAATATCGTTCAAAATCCTTTCCAAAAGAGCGTATGTCATTATGGAATATTTTACACTCAACATCTTCGTAATGATGTTTTGTAAGAATAACCTGTTTCTGGGTATAGGTGCAGCATACTCCTGAACAATAGCTGTTATCTCCTTCAGTCACCCTTCTTGAACCAATACATTGAATCCAGGCTATCTTTACAGGATGTTTTTTATCGGATATTCTCAGCACCTCACCTTCAAAGGGTCCGGTGGATGACAGCAGCCGTTCATAATCCATGCTGGTGACCACATTGTCCATTGTGCCATAACAGTATTCTTCCCTGGCAGACGGGTCAAAAGGTGTAATACCGGATGAAAGTATGATTGCACCGACATTAATCTCCTGTTTTACTGGAGTCTGTCTGAAATCTATTGCACCGGCCTGACATACACCACGGCAGATATCACACTTTCCCTCCTTTAAATAAAGACAGCTGTCGTCAATATATGATACCAGGGGAATTGCCTGGGAAAAATATACATGCACTGCTTTGTTCTGCGATATTCCCTGGTTGAACTGATCCGGATATTCAACAGGACAGTATTCCACACAGGTTGTACAGCCTGTGCATTTATCCTCAATTATGTACCTGGGCTTTGTCTTAAGGGTTATATCAAAATTACCCTTTTCACCCTGCACACTTTCCACTTCTGTGAATGTAAGAACCTCTATATTTGGATGCCGGCCGACCTCGACCAGTTTAGGAGAGAGAATTCACATGGAACAGTCATTAGTAGGGAATGTCTTGTCAAGCTGTGACATGTGCCCGCCAATACTTGGGCCCTTCTCAACAAGATAAACCTTGAAACCTGCAGCAGCAAGATCCAGGGAAGCCTGGATACCACTTACACCTCCACCGCAAACCATCACATCCCCGAAATTTTTGTTTCCCATGTTTTCAGAAATAAAATTTCCGGAAAATTCCTGCATCACTTCCTTTGGCAATACGTCGTTTCCCACTTTCCATCTCCTATTTTACACTACATCATTGACTATCTCTGTGATATCCTTTATTTCCAATACATCTTCATATTCCAGGTTAAGACGGCTCTCTTCAAAATTTGTTATGCAATAGGGACATGCAGTCACAAGAACCTGTGCTTCCGTATCTTTGGCCTGTTTCAGCCTTAAATCGGAAAATCTCTCCTCCTTGGGAGTATCCATCCAGATTCGTCCGCCGCCTCCGCCGCAGCAAAGACTTGCCTTGCCATGGGATTCCATTTCAGTATATTCAAGGCCGGTAATCTGGTTTAAAACTTTTCTTGGTTCATCATATATATTATTGTGCCGTCCAAGGTAACAGGGGTCATGAAAAGTTACCTTTTTTGGAAACTCTTTTGTAAATACGAGTCTTCCTTTATTTATAAGCTCAAGTATATACTGACTCATATGAATAACCTCAAAGTTAACCATGAATTCAGGATACTCATTTTTAAAGGTGTGATAACAATGGGGAGATGAGACAATGATCTTTTTAACCCCGTTATCTATGAATGTTTTTATATTCTCTTTTGCAAGGTTTTTAAACACCTCTTCGCTTCCGGTCTTGCGTATGCTCTCTCCGCAACAGCTCTCCTTGTCACCAAGAATACCAAAACTTACTCCTGCTTTGTTGAGTATATCAACCGTTGCACCAGCAACTTTTTTCATCCTGGGGTCATAACTCAGATAACAGCCTACAAAATAGAGAGCTTCCATATCCTCAGTATATGGTTTAACAGAAAGATCTTTAGCCCAGTCTCCCCTTTTTGTCCTCTCGCCCTGTAAAGGGTTGCCTTCGGAAATAAGGCTTGCTCTTGCAGTTCTGGCTGATTTTACAGAAGCAGGAAATATATCATACTCTGATGCAACCCTGCGCAATGAAACACTTACATCAATCTGTTTTACACCCCTTGGGCACTGGGCTGGACAGGCTCCACATGTTGTGCAGCGCCAGATATCCTCACCTTCTATCTCACTTAAACCAAAGGCAGCTTCTCTGATCAGTCTGCGCATGCTGAAATCCCTTACCCTGTTCCATGGGCATACTGTATCGCATAATCCGCACTGGAAGCATAATTTAAAAATATCTCCGCCAGCTTCCTTTATTTCATCTATTACTTCTATGAAGGGGGCAATAGTTTCCATGAATCTAATCCTTCTTTGACATTCGGGCAACAGTATCAATCAATTTATCCAGTCCATACTTATCAGCCAGGGAGCCAAGTCCGATCTCAAGATCTTCCTGATCTTCCTGGTAATAATCATCTTTGACTTCTTCTTCCCTCTCCTCAAGGGTTAAAGCATCGGCCAGGCACCATTTTACACATAAAGGCTCTTCTTCGCCCTCACACATATCACACTTTAAGGGAAGTCCTGAATCAGGTTCTTTAAACTCTTCCCTTGACGGGCAGGACGCCCTGCAGAATGCGCACTCATCATACTCTTTTCCGTCAATTGTATACTTATCCCTGCCTGCACATTCAGCAACTGTATACTCCCCTGCATATACAGGAACATACAGATCTCTTAAAGGTTCACGTATTATTCTGATTCTGGACCTTGCAGGATTGTTGCTGCTGTATTGCGGCGAGGCATGGAAAGCAGAGCAGATCACTTCACAAGCTCTACAGCCGTTGCATTTGTCAACATCAATCTTAATTGTTTTAACTGTCTTCTTTTCAACTTCCAATGTTTAGCCCTCCCCTCTATTGTTTCTCTGTTGCAGCTTCCTGATCTGTAAGAATACCCATCCTGATAAACTCTTCAGCCACATAATCAAGACCAAGGGCCTCAAGGGACTCTTTAGTTGGAATACCATCATCATTCCAACCTTTAAGCTTGTAATATGCATCCAGGAGTTTCTCCTCAAGTTCCGGGAATCTCTTTTTCCAGTGATCCTCAGGAGGTCTCTCATCTTTTCTCCTCATGCCGCGTCTTATATTATTGGCACGAACCAGAGTTCTGTATCTTTTTGCAGCCTGGGTAAGTTTCTCCTCATCCATTTCTATGCCTGCACCAGCTGAAATAAACTTTGGATAATTATGTATATGATATGGTGGTTTTAAAGGAAAGGATGATAAGCCTGCACACTGGCCAAGTGCATCATCAATATAGTGCATCATCTCCTGCCAGTCAACAATATCACAGGACATCTCAACAGTTGGGTAAAAAGGTATTGAATTGTCACCCCTGAGTTCCCAGTCAATAAAATATTGTTTGAATTTTTCATGGGGAACCTGTATCCAGTCTTCACAAAACTTTTCCCTGTGCTCTTTTTTTGGAAAAGGCGCCTGGGGAAACTGGCCTTCGATCTGGGTGATATTCATCTTTTCTCCTGTGCAGTACATAAGAAAATAAATGGGGTTAAGCATGGAAAGCTTCAGTGGCAGCTGCTCTGTTTTTTTAATATTGTTGTGGGCATAATCTTCTGCACCATTGCCAATCTCCTTTGCTGCCCAATAGGTTCCATTGGCAAGAATATCACCGATTCCCTCCCTGTTAACTATTTTATCAAGAAGGTAATAAAAACGTCCTTCATTATCCTCTGGCATTCCTGGAAAATCATCATCACTTAATATACCATTTTCCAGAAGTTCAAGGGCAAAGGCCATGACCTGGGGTGTTGAAAAGCCATCAAGCCCGTATTCAGTAGCTTTCTGAGCAATCCTCAAACCAAAATCAAGATCTGAAAAAGCACCCATTGTATAGGTAAGTTTTGTAAAACACTTCATCATATAGGTTGGAAGACCTGGCAGGGAAAGTGTTGCTCCGCATTTCATGGGACAGTTATAACAGCTGATCAGGCGTGTCCTTGCTTTTTCCATGGTATCTGTCCAATCCTTTGCAACTTCATCTGTCCAGAAACCTTTTCTGCGGGTACGGGAATTTCCCCACATGAAATTTTCAGTATGCCATTTTTCATCATGCACCTTCATCTCCTGGGGTGATCCAAGTCCTGCAAGAATGGGCATTACACCGGGGATAGGGTTGCCTTCCCTGTGTTTTATATAGGCTAAAACTTCATTGCAAAGCTCCATATACTCAGCAGGCTTTGCAACATTGATATCTTTTGTCCCCCTGACAACCACGGCTTTTATACCTTTGTCTCCCATGACTGCCCCGATACCGCCGCGGCTTGCACTTGACCTGCCCTGTTCAACAGATGCATAATAGACCCTTCTCTCACCTGCAAGACCAATTGCTGCAACCTGGGCTTTTGGCTGACCAAGTTCTTTTCTTATCATCTCAGCAGTCTCAATGGCACCTTTACCGCTCAAATGAGATGCATCACGTATTTCAACCTGATCATTATTTATATAAAGATATATCAATTTTTTTGATTTACCACGGAATACTACCTTATCATAGCCTGCATACTTTAATTCAGGTGCCCAGAATCCACCCATCATTGAAAAGGCCATCAATTTTGTCTGGGGAGAAATGGTTGTAAGAATAGTTCGGTTACAACCAGTGGCAGGTGTACCGCACAAAAGGCCGGCACCAAATATGAGCAGATTTTCAGGGGAAAAAGCTTCAACTTCCGGCCCTACCCTGTCCCATAATATCTTGGCATTTGTACCCAACCCACCCAGGTAAAGTTCGGTCTCCTTTGGATCAGTTGCGACCTTCTCAATATTTCCACGGGTTAAATCAACTTCTAAATTAAACCCAGTCTCTGCATACCTCATTTTCCCCTTCTCCCTTCTATATTAGCAAAATCCTACCCATCATTGCCAGTATGGTATAGCTAAATATTAGCTATACCATAGCTATATGTCAAGTAAAAAGTTTTCCCAGTTATTCCTTGGGTTTACCCATGACTTCTGCAAACATATCCATGTCCCAATCCCTGGAATCAGCTATATTCTGACGGAATTTTATGAAATCAATTGTGTCCTGGCCTGTGATTCTCTTGGTATTGAATGCACCAAAACCAAGGAAAGCCTCGCCTGACATGTTTGCTGCAAGCCAGTGCCTGTGGTCACTCTTAAATGCATCCCAGAAAAATTTCTTTTTCTGGCGTATACCGTCAATGGATTTGATCAGACAGCCTGGAAAAAGGTTTGCAAATTTCCATACAATTTTATCTACTTCTTTATCCAGAAGTTCGAAATCAGCACTGGCCTGATGCTCTTTTAAGAAGGCCCTGCCATCTTTAAATGCCTGACCTGTCTTATACTCTCCATATACTATTTCACCGTCCCTGATATACTCATCAGTTTCAATGGTTGGATTTCTTACCCATTTACCATCAACCTTGAGCACAGGAACAACCTTTGAGATCATACCTTTTTGTTTGACTTTATAGGCAGACCACATCTCGCATGATACACAATTCCACATTGCATCTTCCATGGAAAGATACCATGGAAGGAAGTCTGAAGAGCCGCCTGCAGGGGCAGAACCGTGTTTTGGCCCTGCCTGGCCAAAAATTGCAAGGTCGGATGATACTGCAATATCACAGGCCAGACCGATTTCCTGGCCGCCTGCGACCCTCATGCCGTTTACCCTGCAGATTACAGGTTTTTTACATGCAAGTATGGAATCGACCATGTGATTGAACAGTTCCATATACTGACCATATTCATCACACCTTCTTGAATAAAATTCAGAATACTCTTTTGTATTTCCACCGGTACAGAAAGCATAGGGGCCGGTCCCGGTAAAAATCACTGCCACAACAGACCTGTCAAGGGAGGCATTTTCAAAACCTGCAATAACACCCTTTACCATGTCGGTTGTATAGGAGTTAAACTGTTTTGGATTATTTAATGTAATCCATGATACAAAAAGTCCGTCAACAACCTTACCTTCAGGGTCGGTCAAAGGTTTTTTTTCATACACCACACATGGTGCTTCAGTACCCCAGTGGGGATTTCTGTGTAAAGAATGATCTTTTGGTTTATTATCTCTGGGCATCCACTCTAAAGCCATTTTATCCTCCTGAATATTATGATAAATTTTCTTTTTCTATCCAATATAACCGCCGTCAACATTAAGTACCTGACCTGTAATATAGTTTGCATCATCTGATGCAAGAAATACAAATGCAGGGGCAACCTCTTCGGGTTCACCAAATCTTCCAAGCTGAATCCTTGCTTCATAAATCTTTCTCAGCTTCTCGTCTGACTGAAGCTTGCCTGTCATCTCGGTTTTAGTAATTCCCGGACAGATAATATTTACATTTATATTATAACGTCCAAGCTCCCTGGATGCTGATTTTGTAAAACCTATTATGCCTGCCTTGGCAGAGGCATAATTTATCTGCCCGATTGTCCCGAAGATGCCGGCAGTGGAAATAACATTTATAATTTTACCGGATTTCTGTTCTTTCATGTGCCGGCCTGCTGCCTGACATGTATTAAAGGCAGCTTTAAGATGAATATTAATTATTGCATCCCAGTCATCTTCCTTCATTTTAAGAAGCATGGACGGCCTTGAAACGCCTGCATTATTAACGAGGATATCTACTCCGCCAAGTTGTTTAACACACTCTTCGACCATATTCTGTGCACTGTCATAATCTGCAACATCTGCTGCAACTGCAACACCTTTCCGGCCAAGTTTTTCAATTTCTGCAACAGTCTGTTTTGCAGCAGTATCATTGGAGTGGTAATTGACAAGAACATCTGCACCCTCTTTTGCATACATTAGTGCAATGGCCTTTCCTATGCCTCTGCTTCCACCTGTTACAATGGCTTTTTTACCTTTAAGTCTCATTTTTTTTATCCTTATCTATTTTAAAAATCAGGTACAAGTACAATTCTTTTATCCGGAGATTTTTTATGGGCCTCGTCAAAAGCGTCTGCAATTGTACTCATGGGCCTTGTCTGGACAAACTCTGAAAAATTAATTTTGCCACTTGTAACCATGCTTAATACTGACGGATAATATTCAGGCAGACATCCCCAGGTTCCAATGAGCTCAGCATCAAATGCCATGAGTCTTGATATGGAATATTCAACCTTCTGTGGTCCATATCCTATTACCATCATCTTTCCTGTGAAGCTTAACAGGGCAAGTCCAAGTTCCTGTCCGGGTTTTGTTCCGCTTGCTTCAAATATTTTCCATCCATGGGTGGGAAGCCCATTCTCTTTTCGATATGCTTTAAGCTCGCCTGAGACATCCCTTGCGCTTTTATCCATGGAATTTATAATAAAATCTGCACCGTTTTTCAGCATGGTATCAAGTCTGTCCTGATTAATATCAATACCAATGACAGTATTGGCACCAAGGGCTTTTAATATCTGAACCATGTACTGGCCCACACCGCCCACACCAATTACAATGGTGTTATCACCTACCTGGACATCTGCCCGTTTTGCAGCCTGGAACGGTGTGGTTGCAGCATCGGCCACAACAGCCAGGTTAGACAATGGAATATCACCACGGTTTCTGACTTCACAAAGGTCAATGCATGGAACTGGTATATGGCTTGAAAAACCTCCATAAATACCCATGCTGTTGCCAGGCATTTTCTGGGCAAGGCATCTGTTGCCGCGGCCTGTTTTACAAAGTTCACACTTTCTGCACGGCATGACAGCAGGGATAATAACCTCTTTTCCTATCCATTTTTCATCACCTGCCACAACAGTTCCTGATATTTCATGGCCAAGGGTTAAAGGGGGTTTATTTACAGTTGGAACACCCTGGTAGAAATATCCAAGGTCAGTATGGCATACACCGCATCCTGCTACTTCAACAAGGACTTCACCCTGTTTAAGTTCAGGAACATCAATTTCTCTTTTTTCAAGTTTTCCAGGGGTTACCTCTCCTGTTTCCCTGTCTTTGGAAAAGGGCTGGACCATTTGCCAGGTTTGAATCTTATCTGGAACATTACCCATGATTATCTCCTTAATTTAAAAAATATAGTTTAAATCAATGTTTATCTTAATCAAACCGGTTTAAAAACAAAATTTTTCTGGTCTCCTTTAAGATCATTCACATGGACCTTCATTTTCATCCCGATTTTAATGGAATCTTCAGGCACTTTATTGTCAATTCTACCAAACATTTTAAAATCACCAAAGTCAAGCACTGCAATGGTATAAGGAAGATCATCCTCAAACCCCACAGGGCCGTATTTCATCTTTGAAAAAGTTGCAAGAACTCCTTGTTTTTCAGTTGTATCAAACCACTCATTATTGCTTCCAAGACACTTCTGGCAGTCAACCCTGGGTGGGAAATAGGAAATATTGCAGTCAGGGCATCTGGTTGCCATAACTTTTCCCTTTTCAAGGTTGTCAACAAAATCATTTACCTTGCTTATGGAAGTAAAGCTGACTGTGCCAAATTTCTTAAAACGGTCGTCAATTTCTCTTTTTGCCATGATCTATCTATCTCCCTAATATTGTAACATTGCCATAAATACCAACACCGCCGACATTGTGAACCAGACCTATTTCAGGATCTTTAACCTGGATATCTCCGGCTTCACCCCTGAGCTGCTTTACTATGGTTCTGATCTGGGAGCCGCCGGTTGCTCCAATGGGGTGTCCCTTGGACAAAAGTCCTCCATCAACGTTCACAGGAATTCTTCCCTCAAGATAGGTCTCCTTGTTTTTAATCATCTCCTTGCCCTGGCCTGGTTCTGCAAATCCCAGGGCTTCATAGGCAAGAAGCTCTGCTATGGTAAAACAGTCATGGACTTCTGCAACATCGATATCATTGGCAGTAACTCCAGCCATTTCATAGGCTTTTTTTCCGGCATTAACAGCAGATGGAAGGGATGTAAAATTATTCCTGGAAGCAAGGTTTACACTATCAATGGCAGCACCTACTCCAAGTATCCATACAGGATCTCCTGAAAGGGATTTTGCCTTTTCTTCGCTCACAACTATCACGCAGGAGCTTCCATCGGCATTGGCACAGCAGTCACCAACCCTTAAAGGGCTTGCAACGGGTGCAGTCATTTTTGAGTCCGGGCTGGTCAGGGTTTCAAGGTCAAGGGATTTTCTGAATACTGCCCGGTCATTTAAGGGGCCATAGGTGGAAGATTTAACCCTTACTTTTGCAAGGTCTTCATTGGTAAGGCCATATTCTGCCATGTGTGCCTGGGCAAAAAGGGCATAATATGCCGGCATCATTGTTCCAAAAGGGCTTTCCCACTGAATATCTGTGCCCCGTCCCATGAGTTCCTGGGATGCGGCAGATGAAATCTCACTCATCTTTTGAACACCCATTACAGCCACTGCTTCATGAAGTCCTGATTTTACCAGTGAATATGCAAGTCTGACTCCGGTGCTGCTTGATGAACAGAGAGTTTCTGCATAAAATGCAGGGCCTTTCAACCCGAGATACTCGGCTACAAGGGCTGACGGCGATCTCTGTTTGTCATACTCCGGAGCAGAGCAGGTAACAGATGCATCAATCTCCTCTGCTGATATTTTACCATCCTTGCATGCTTCCCTGAACGCTTCAAACGCAAGTTCCTTAAAAGATCCGGTAGCTGACCGTGAGAAAACTGACTGGCCAACTCCGATTATTCCAACTTTTCCCATACTTTCCTCCTAAAAGAGATCATCAAATTTATCTTTACACCGCATCCACGGGCCCTTAAGTTCAAAATCTGCAATTGCATCTGCAAACCCCACGGAATATTGATTATACCTGAACTGCCTGTAAATGTTAACCCAATACTGTTGAACAGGTCAATTTTAAAGCTAAATTTTAGATACATTGCAGCTATTAGTCAAGCATTATTTTATATTTAAGGATATCTGCAATACATGGATTTATTATGAATATAAAGATTGAAAAAATATCTTACCTGGAATTATTCCATCACAATCTTTTTCCTTGACATAATCGTTAATTTATTAAATATAGTTACTTTGTGAATTAAATATAGCTGAAATTCAGTTACATTGTGATAATTCTTAATTTTATTAAAACCGTATCCGGAAAATAAAAAGGAGGTGAGCAATTCAGCAGGTGAGCAATTCAG
>CAZQJS010000004.1:0-73235 GCA_964593725.1 uncultured Desulfobacterales bacterium | reverse complement strand
AGGTGAGCAATTCAGCAGGTGAGCAATTCAGTATTTGTATATGGAGTATACTATAAATTGCAATACTTTTTAAAACAATAATAAAACATAATTGATTAATCAGGAGGGTATATGAAAAACAGATTACTTTTTGGCCTTTTAGCTGCATCTCTATGTGTAATGTTTATTACAGGTTTTACACAGAGTGCAACTGCAATTGAACTGCGTTATAATAATTTTTTCCCACCAACACATATCCAGAGTAAACTTGCGGAACAATGGTGCAAAGACGTTGAAAAACAGACCAATGGAGAGGTTAAGATTAAATATTTTCCAGCAGGAGTTCTTGCAAAACCAACTAAAATCTATGATGCCGTTGAAACAGGAATCATTGATATTGGTTTTGAAGTTCTTTCCTATGTTAAGGGACGTTTTCCTTTATTGTCTGCCATTGACCTTCCCTGGGGATATACCAGCGGAGTGCAGGCAACCAGGGTTGCTAACGGTGTAGTAAAAAAATTCAATCCAAAAGAACTCAATGATACCAAACTGATGTTTGTCCATGCCCATGGGCCTGGACTTATCCATACACGTAACAAAGCAATCAACTCCATGGAAGATCTCAAGGGATTAAAACTCAGAGGAACAGGTGCAAGTGCCCTTATTCAGCAGGCTCTTGGAGCAACTCCAGTTGCCGCTCCCATGAGCAAGACCTATGAAATGCTTCAAAAAGGTGTTGTTGACGGTTCATCCCATCCACTTGAATCAAATAACGGCTGGAAACTTGGAGAAGTAGTTCACTGGGTTGTTGAAAACTATTCAACTTCATATACCACAACCTTTGGTATTTTCATGAACAAGGACCAATGGAATAAAATCTCTCCTGAATCCCAGAAAGCCATCATTGCATTGAATGAAAAATATTCTGCAATGCATGGTAAAGCATGGGATGAAAGTGACAAAGCAGGGCTTGAAGCTTTTAAAAAACATGGCGGAAAGGTTATAACCCAGTCAGATGCAACATCGGCAAAATGGGCACAAGCTGTTCAGCCTCTCTTTGCAAACTATGTAAAAAAAGTTGATGCAAAGGGTATTGACGGACAGAAAGTTATTGATTTCATCAAAACCGAGATGAAATAAGTATTTATACAATCAGTGGCTGGTGA
Source organism: uncultured Desulfobacterales bacterium (assembly GCA_964593725.1). Lineage (GTDB taxonomy): Bacteria > Desulfobacterota > Desulfobacteria > Desulfobacterales > Desulfobacteraceae > JAIOSM01. Next base: position 72,090 of record CAZQJS010000004.1, on the reverse strand, counting down.
TCATATCAATATGGTCTCCGGCCATTGTTCTGTTCTTTTAAGATATTAACTGAAAGATTAATTTTAATCTGGTATTCAGGCAGGAATTTTCCCATGAATAGAGTTTCTAAAATATTAAATAAAACTTCGGATCTGTTAAAAAACATCAGTGCCCTTGGCCTTATCTGTATGATGCTCTTAACTTTTTTCGATGTTGTGGGCAGAAAGTTCGGGCACCCGATTTTTGGATCACTTGAAATTGTAAGTTTTCTTGCAGTCATAACAGTTGCCACGGCATTACCCTATACCCATAAACTTGACGGGCACATCGGTGTTGAGATACTTGTACGTCTTTTACCTGATACAGTTCAAATCATGATTAGTATCATTACACAGCTGCTGGCTCTGGTTTTTTTCAGCCTTGCATCCTGGCAGATGTTTCTTTACGCTGTTCATACCCAAAATTCAGGTGAACTTTCCATGAATCTCGGGTTTCCGGTTTATATTCTGATATATGTCCTGGGCATTGGATTGTGTATATTCTCTTTAACCATTCTTGAGAGTATTATTCGTAATTTTATTAAATTACTGGGGGGTAATAATGACTCCTGATTCATTTGATATGATTTACAGCGTAATAACAACTCCCACTTGCATCGGTCTAATTGGTATTGCAGTTATGATTATGATGTTCTTTACCAAAATGCCCATTGCATATGTCATGGCTATTACAGGTTTTGTGGGATATGGTGTTATGGTTTCTCCCCATGTTGCCCTTATACTGCTATCCAGAAGTCTCTTTGCTGTTTTTGAAAATGACAACCTTACAACCATCCCTCTGTTCATCCTCATGGGGCAGTTTGCCTTTAACTCCGGAATAAGCAGCCGGCTCTATGATGCAGGGTATAAATTCCTGGGCAATATCCGGGGCGGCCTGGCAATGGCCACTGTGTCAGCCTGTACTGCCTTTGGTGCAGTTTGCGGATCAAGCCCTGCCACTGCAGCTACCATGGCAACCGTTGGCCTGCCTGAAATGAAAAAATATGGTTATAATAATGAACTTGCCACAGGTTCTGTTGCATCGGGTGGTGGTATTGGCATGATAATGCCGCCTAGCGTTGTGCTGATTATTTATGGAATACTTACGGAGCAATCCATTGGTGCCCTCTTTGTTGCAGGGATTTTCCCGGCCCTTCTGGTCACTGTTCTCTTTATTTTTTCAATATATATAATCTGCACAATAAACCCTGAACAGGGTCCCCGGGGTGAAAAATTCTCAATTAAAGAAAAAATCAAGGCGCTTTTCGGCCTTTTTGAAACATTAATTATTTTTGCAACCGTTATTGGCGGTATCTTTATGGGATGGTTCACTCCCACCGAGGCTGCTGCCATTGGAGCCTTTGCAGTATTGTTTGTTGCAATTGTAAGACAGCAGATTACATGGAAAGGTTTTATAAAATCCCTTTATGAGACTGTAAGGACTTCATGTATGGTCATGATGCTCATTGCAGGAGCTGAAATATTTGGTAAATTCCTTGCTGTCACAAGAATACCATTTGACATTGCAGGCTGGGTCAGCAGCCTGCACATGGCACCCTTTCTTGTAATGGCGGTTATTATAGTCATCTATTTCATCGGCGGCTGTTTCATGGATGCCCTGGCCTTTGTTACCCTTACTGTTCCAATTTTTTTTCCTGTGGTAAGCAAGCTTGGTTATAACCCCATCTGGTTTGGAGTCATAATTGTCATGGTGACTGAAATGGGAGTAATAACACCGCCTGTGGGTATAAATGTCTATGTTGTATACGGGGTTGCAAAAAACATTATTGAGGATATACGCCTTGAGGCTATTTTTAAAGGGATATTTCCCTTTCTCCTGGCTGTAATCCTGGGAGTTATCATTCTTATGATATTTCCTGAAATCATCCTTTATCTGCCAGGCATGATGTATAAAATGCCGTAAATAATTCAATTGATTTAATCTTTTTCAGGAGCTTAATTGACATATCATTATGATATGGGTTAAGCTCCACAAAAACCAATTTAATTGATTAACCATATGCAGTCTGACAGGTGGTATGCACATGAAAAATAAAATCAATCTGCTCTTTTCACTGTTTGCTGTTTTATTCATCTTAACCCTTCCCTTTCACCCATATTCCTGGTCTTTTCTTCCAAAGGCAATACCTGCACTGATTGCCGCTTCTGCATGTATTTTTTTGTTAAAAAAACGTTCTGATGCACTTCCCATGGGTTTGGGATTTCTTTTCTGCATGGCCGGAGATATATTCCTTGACCTTGACAGGGAGTTATACTTTGTCCAGGGTCTTGCCTCCTTTCTTATGGGGCATATCATGTTCCTGATTATGTTTATACGCAAATTCAACTATACCAGGGCCGGAGCATTAAAAGCAGGTGGTATAGTCATCTATATTATTGTGATCTCATTTGTGCTTATACCCCATCTTGGCACTCTGTTTATACCTGTTACAGCTTATATGCTTGTCATTGGTGCCATGGGCATAAGTGCAGCATTTGTCAAGACCTGCAAACCTTATATCTTCATTGGCTCATCAATATTTATCCTGTCAGATTCAATCATTGCCATAACAAAATTCCTCTGGACATTTGACCATCGTATATATTTTATCATATCTCTTTATTTTACAGCCCTTTTCTTTATCCAGTATGGTGTTATAAAGGAGTTTGGCAGAACTTAATGCCAGGGACTGATCAGTGCATATACTTGAAACAATTGTTGTCGAAGGCAGGGATGATGAGCGTGCTGTCAAACAGGCAGTTAACGCAGAAGTTATCATCACACACGGCTTCTGCATATCTGACGTAACATTCAAAAACATTGAATCTGCCCGGAAAAAAAACGGCGTGATCATATTCACTGATCCTGACCCGGCCGGAGAGCAGATTAGAAAAAGACTTAATGACAGGATAAAAGGGTGTAAAAATGCATTCCTTACCCAGATTGAAGCTGTTAAGGAAAAAGATATCGGAATAGAGCATGCAGAAAAAGAGTCTATTATTAAGGCCCTGACAAAAGCAAAATGTATAACCTGTGAAAAACACTGTGAGTTTACCATGGACGATCTTAATGCCTGGGGCCTCATGGGAGCACCCAATGCAGCTCTTGCAAGGCAGGAGCTTTCAAGGCTTCTGGGGATAGGATATTCCAATGCAAAGCAGTTTGTAAAACAGCTTAACCACTATGGAATCACACGAGAGGAATTTATTCTGGCAGTCTCAAAACTTAAAAACCTTATACCTTGAATCTTTTTTTCCCGTTGCCAACATAAAGGGTTCGTCTTGTTTTTAAATCCATTGTATCCAGGCCTCACTTATTCCTTTGTTAATCTTAAAAATAATTTTTGACCGGGAATTGCTGCAATTGGTGCAAACCGATTGACCTTATTTAAAAACACTATTATAACTGTATGGATGAAAAAGGATGCTGACTATATGAGGATTGCCATCAGAGAGGCTGAAAAGGCTGAAAAAACTGGTGAGGTTCCCGTGGGTGCTGTTATTATTGATGAAAACAGTAAAATAATCGGTACTGGCTGTAACAGCTCCATAACGCTAAATGACCCAACAGCCCATGCTGAAATTCTGGCATTGCGCATGGCAGCAGAACATTTTAATAATTACAGGCTTTTAAATACTACAATATATGTTACACTGGAGCCTTGTATTATGTGCATGGGTGCCATTATCCATGCCAGGGTTAAAAGAGTTGTCTTTGGAGCAGCCGATCCCAGGTGGGGTGGAGCAGGTTCATTGTACAACCTTGCAGATGATAAAAGACTCAACCATTGTGTAGAGACCTGTGGAGGAGTATTGGAACAGGAAGCATCAGATATAATAAAAAGATTTTTTAAAAACAGAAGGAGCCGATAGTGTCAAATACAGTTGTTGTGGGCACCCAATGGGGTGATGAAGGCAAGGGAAAAATTGTTGATCTTTTGAGTGAACATGCAGATTATGTGGTTAGGTTCCAGGGCGGTAATAATGCCGGCCATACTATGGTTATTGACGGCAATGAGATCATAAGCCACCTTGTGCCTTCCGGCATTATTCAAGGGAAAAAGTGTTTTATTGGCAATGGTGTTGTTGTTGACCCTTTTGTGCTTTTGGAGGAGATTGAATACTTAACTGAACAGGGCATTGATGTATCTCCTTCCATGCTGAAAATCAGCAGCAGGGCACACATGATCATGCCCTATCACAAGGCCATTGACCATGCAAGGGAACTTAAAAAAGGCAAGGATAAAATCGGCACAACCGGCCGTGGCATAGGCCCCTGTTACGAGGATAAGGCCACAAGAGTTGGGATCAGGTTTGCTGATCTCCTTGACTCTGAACTATTTAATAAAAAAATTAAAACCATATTAAAAGAGAAGAATTTTTACCTTGAAAAATATCACAACACAGATGGTCTGGATTGTGACCAGGTGATCAGACAGTTTAAAGATGTAAAGGATAAACTTATCCCCTATATTGCAGATGTTTCTGTTCTACTTAACCTGGGAATTGAAAAAAATAAAAAAATCCTGTTTGAAGGTGCCCAGGGCACCCATCTTGATATCGAACATGGCACATATCCCTTTGTTACTTCATCCAGCACTGTGTCAGGTAATGCTGCCTGCGGCTCAGGTGTGGGGCCTAAAGCATTGAACAAAATCATGGGAATTGTAAAAGCTTATACAACAAGGGTTGGTCAGGGGCCTTTTCCCACAGAACTTTTTGATGAAACCGGAGATTTTATTCAGAAAAAAGGAGCTGAATTTGGTGCCACAACCGGTAGAAAAAGAAGATGCGGATGGCTTGACATGGTCATCATTAAAAATGCAGCAAGGCTCAATACTCTTACAGGTCTTGTGATAACAAAACTTGATGTTCTGGATGATCTTGATGAAATCAAAATCTGTACTGCCTATAAATATATGGATGAGACCATAACATATTTTCCACCAAACCTTGCACTGCTTGATAAATGTACCCCGGTTTACGAGACACTGCCGGGATGGAAGGAGGACACTTCAAATATAAAAGATTTTAACATGCTGCCCCAAAATACAAAAGCATATTTAAAAAGGATTGAAGAACTTTCAGGAGTTGCAATTAAAATTGTATCCGTGGGACCGGAAAGAGAATCTACAATTATAAAAGATAACCTTTTTGATTGACAATTTTTAAAAATCAGTATAATTACTTTTATCGCTTGTCGGGGCGTGGCTCAGTCTGGTAGAGCACAGCGTTCGGGACGCTGGGGTCGAGTGTTCAAATCACTCCGCCCCGACCATTATTAATTAATACTGTAGATGATTATGCAATAATTGTTTAGGCTTTTTTAGCCCTGATTCTCTTCTTAATTGCTGTATTGTGTGCCTTACACGCTGCATGTTCAAAGTATATAATAAAGTTAAGTACTGTTTTATTTAATTGATTCAAAGGGTATTTGTCTCGTCTGGAGCTTTATTGGAAATATTTAATTTATCAATCATTTATAGTTTTCTCTCTTTCCTTGCAAGTTTTGTATCTCTGGGGGTTTCCATATACCTGTCACCCCACTTTAAAGATAAAAGCGCAAGACTTTTAATGCTTCTCATGGTTTCCATTGCTGTGTGGTCACTTTCCACTGGCATGGAATTTATAAGTCCCGGGTTTCAACTCAAGCTGTGGTGGGTTAAGACAGGATATGTGGGAGCTGTATGGATTGGAACACTTATTTTCAGTTTTGTATTTGCCTTATCAGTAAAAAGATGGGAACTCCATAGAACCAGTTATGTATTATTGAGCATAATTCCATTCCTGGCCATATTAACAATATGGACAAATGATTATCATCATTTTATCTGGACACATGCATGGATTGACACCACAGGAGTCTCCCATGCTGTTATGTTTAACAGAGGACCTGGATTCTGGATTTTCCTGACATATATTTATATCCTTGTTTTCCTCGCCATAATTACCCTGGTTTACTCTTTATGCCATGCACAGGGTATTTTAAAAAAACAGTTGATTTCAGTTTTAGTCGGGATATTGTTTCCATTGTTTACCAATATTTTATACCTGTTCAGCCTGGATGAATTCAAACTCCTTGACCTGACTCCCATATCTTTTACCATAAGCGGGTTTGCTTTTTTCATGGGGCTTTTGAAATATCAAATGCTGAACCTGATCCCCCTGATTCATAAGGCAGTGCTGGACAGCATGGACGATCCGGTCATTGCCCTTGATATGCATGACCGCATTCTTAACCTTAACCGATCCTCAATGCTGCTCATTAAAACAGACCTGATTCCAATCCTGCTGAGATTGGAAGAAGTTTTTCCAACGCTTTACAGATATGTTACTGAACATAGGAAACCCCATCCTGTGGAGGCAGAGATATCGTTCCTTGCTGATCAACAAATGAAACACTGGAAACTTAGAATATCACCCTTGTTAAACAACAGAAACAGACAAAACGGATGGCTGATTATTTTAAGGGATATAACAGATAAAAAGAACGCTAAAAGCAGCAAGGAAGAGAGTGACAGAATCCACAGGATTATGCTGGAGGCATCACCCAATCCGATTATATATTATAACCAGAACGGGGAGGCAACATATATTAATCCTGCTTTTACCAGAGTTTTCGGCTGGGAGGCTGATGAAATACTTGGAAAGCAGATTGACTTTGTTCCTGAAGATAATTGGAAGGAGACAAGAAGAGCCATCACAAAAACACTTGAGCAGCCAAAGGGAAATTATGATTTTATCACAAGAAGATATACAAAAAGCAGAGAAATCCTTGATGTCAGTATAAACTCAGCACTTTACCGTTCAGAGGATAACCTTTCCACCAACATGGTTGTAAATATAACGGATATAACAAAAATTAAAAAAATTGAGCATGAGCTCAGAAATACTAAAAATTTTATCAGAAGTATTATCAATTCCATGCCTTCAATGCTCATCGGCCTTGATATAAACGGAGTAATTACCCAGTGGAATCTTGAAGCAGAACATATAACTGAAGTTTCCTCTGACAAGGCTGAAGGCAATCTGCTGAAAAATATTTTCCCGGCACTTTCAGGTCATCTGTCCACAGTTAAAAAAAGCATTGAACAGAATGAAATACGCAAAGAATCCAAGGCAGTATTGTCGTTTTCAAATAAAAAAATATTGACTGATATTACAATCTATCCAATTCAGTCCGGTACTGTCCAGGGAGCTGTTATACGTGTGGATGACATCGGTGAACGGGTCAAGATTGAAGAGATGATGGTGCAGTCTGAAAAAATGATGTCCATTGGCGGGCTTGCAGCTGGCATGGCCCATGAAATAAACAATCCCCTTGCAGGTATATTGCAGAATATACAGGTGATCAGGAACAGATTAACCAGGGATTTACAGGCCAACACAAATGCTGCAAAAGAGCTTGGACTCGATTTTAAAAGCATCAAGCTGTATATGGAAAAAAGAAATATAATTGCAATGCTTGAACTTATCAAATCCTCGGGAGAACAAGCTGCAAAAATTATTGCTAATATGCTCCTGTTCGGCCGGAAAAGTGAAGGCCGTAAATCCACACACTACCTGTCTGATATTATGGAGACAACAATTGAACTGATTAAAAACACCTATAGCATAAAAAAAAGATATGATTTTCGTTCCATTGAAATTATAAAGGAATACCAGGAAAAAATCCCTCCGATCCCATGTGAAAACAATGAGATACAACAGGTGTTTTTAAATGTTTTAAAAAATGGTGCAGAGGCCATGGCTGATGAGCCCACAACTTCTCCCAGATTTATAATCCGGCACTTCCGTCACAACGATTATGTGGTGTTTGAAATTGAGGATAATGGTCCTGGTATTGACCCTGAAATAAAAAAACGGATATTTGAACCTTTTTTCACAACCAAGGGTGTTGGCGTTGGCACCGGTCTTGGACTGTCTGTGTCATATTTTATTATCACGGAAAACCACAATGGTGTTTTAACTGTTGAGTCAAGCCCGGGAAGGGGCACAATCTTTACAATAAAACTCCCTGTTAAACAATCCCATTAATCAGGGCTTATCACCAGATATCCTCTTAACATCTAAACTACACCTTTTATTTCAGCCCATACCTCTTTTTATCCACTTTATCGCTTTTCTTTTGTGCTTAAGATGACTTCTGGATATATTACCGGTATTTAAAAGAATACTAAAGGAGATTATTACAATGGCATTATTTGAAATGAAAAACATTACCAAGGATTACCTCCTTGGAAAAACCATTGTTCATGCATTAAAAACAATCAATCTTGAAATTGAGGAAGGGGAATTTACTGCCATCTGGGGTCCTTCCGGTTCCGGCAAGACCACCCTTCTAAACCTGATTGGCACAATTGACCATGCAAGTTCAGGTGATCTTTTTTTTAAAGGAGATAAAATAGACCAACTTTCTGACAATGCAAAATCTGAGTTGAGAAACCATAAATTTGGATTTATTTTTCAGACCTTTAACCTTATACCTGTTCTGTCAGCAGTTGAAAATGTGATGCTGCCTCTTCAGATCATGGGTAAATCTGCATCAGAGGCAGAAAAAGAAGCCATAAAACGCTTAGGAGATGTTGACCTTGAAAATACCAGAAACCACCGCCCGGATAAAATGTCAGGAGGGCAAAGGCAGCGTGTTGCCATTGCAAGGGCATTGATAACAAAACCGTCCATTATTTTAGCTGATGAACCCACGGCAAACCTTGATTTGAAAACTTCAGGCTCCATAATCGATATAATGAAAAAAATTAACAGAAAAGAAAGAACAACCTTTATTTTTTCAACCCATGACCAGCGCCTCCTCAACCGGATGGATCGTCTTATACAGCTGGAGGACGGCAGAATAGTGAACGATATTAAAACCAATACTTTATAATCCAGGGAGTGTATAATATGAATCAATGGATAAAGCTTGCCATTGGCAACATCATAAAAAACAAACGCAGATCTTTTGTTACATTACTGGCCATTGCCATGGGATTTTGCGCTATTAATCTTTTCAGCGGATATACCCATAATACATATTACGGGCTGAGAATTTCCGCCATCAGAGGCGCTGGTATCGGGCATTTAACCATATATAAAAAAGGCTGGGGAAAATCCGGCAAAAACGATCCTGGTAAATATATGATGGAACAGGCAGAAATTAAAAAAATCATTGAACTCATTGGTAAAAACGAGTACGTGGTCCTTGCAACACCAAGGCTTAATATATCCGGCATTGTCTCAAACGGCAGAAATTCAACTATTTTTATGGCACAGGGTGTTGTGCCTGACCATGACAAAAAAATCCTTGGACCTTTTCTGGGTTTTATGGATATTAAAGGTAAGCCCCTTGATGGTAAAAAAGAGTATGGGGTTCAAATGGCCACTGACCTTGCAGATTATCTCAAGTTAAAACCCGGAGATGATGCAGTTGTCATGGCACCGACCCTTGACGGCCAGCTCAATGCCCTGGATATTCAGGTATCAGGCATATATAACACAGGCATTGATGCAATAAATGATAAGTTTATGAAAGTACCCTTTAAATTTGCCCAGTCTCTTCTGGACTCAAACAAAGCTGACAGAATAGTTGTTCTGCTGGATAACTTTAAAAACACGGACATTGCAAAAAAAAAGATCAGTGCACAATTAAAAGATGCAGGTATTGAATGTGAAATTAAAACCTGGGAAGAGCTCAGTGTCTTTTATTCCAATGTGAAAAATATGTTTGATATGATTTTTCTGTTTATATTCTCAATTGTCCTGGTCATTGTAATCATGAGTACTGTTAACACAATGGGTATGTCTGTTATTGAAAGAACAAGGGAGATAGGAACATTAAGGGCCCTTGGGGTTAAAAAGCGCGGCATCAATATGTTGTTTGCAGTTGAAGGAGCAATGATAGGCTTTTTTGGAAGTGTAACTGGTGCTGTTTTCCACACTATTATCTGGTTTACTGTATTCTTGGCAAACCCTTCCTATACACCACCGGGAAGTTCATCACCTGTACCCCTTCACGTTGATTTTCTACCGTATACAATTATTTTCATGGCAATCTGCATGATTTTTCTGGCCTTGACAGCAGCAATATTTCCTGCAAGGCGAGCTGCAAACCTGAATGTTGTGGATGCACTGGGGCATGTTTAGATTTAAATATAACTTAAGGAGAAAATATCATGGGATACCTTTTTAAAACAGTGATTGTTGTCATTATGGTGGTGATACCAGGAATAAATATCATCCATGGAGAAACCTTAAAAAGTCCTGGAGAAATTCTAAAGGCATCAGATATTGCAAGGGGTAGCAGTAACGGACTTGAATGGATCATTAAGATAGAATCAGTTGAAAAAGGGAAAAAAAAGAATAATACCTTAAAACTTATGGCAGATAAGTCAAACTCACTTGCTGAATTCATCATGCCTGCCAGGGTAAAGGGCAGAAAACTTCTAATGCGGGACAGGAATATGTGGTTTGTAAAGCCCGGACTTTCAAAGCCTGTGCCAATTTCTCCAAGGCAGAAACTCCTTGGCAGTGCTTCCAATGGGGATATTGCATCAACAAGTTATGCTGGAGACTATACCATAACTCAATTTGATGACAACGGAGAGTTCAACAATCAGCCCTGCTTTCTGTTTGACCTGAAAGCCAAAAATAAAAAAGTTACCTATGACAGAATCCGGTACTGGGTTTCAAAGGATAAGCTTGTGGGCATAAAAGCAGATTTTTATACAGTTTCAGGCAAACTGTTTAAAAGTGCACAATTTGAATATGACAACAGCATCACTGTCAATGGCATGGTAAAACCCTTTGTATCAAAGATGGTGATTAAAAATAAGATTTTTAAAGATGATATTACAACAATGTATTACAAAAATATTAAAATTAAAAAAATTCCTGACTCAACATTTAATCTGAATCTTTTAATGAGATAAATCATGGGCTTCATGATATTATTGAAAACAGGTAAATTAAATCTCTTAATTTTATTGTTCTTTATCTTATTTTTCCCTTTTACTCTTTCTGCCTCAGGAAATAGTGGCACCCATGCAGGGGCTGAACCCTTTAGTTTATGGGACAGGTATATGGAAAAATTCAGGAAAGGATACAGATACAGGATCAGTGTAATTTCATGGGCAGGGGTTAACCGGCCAGCCCTTTCAAGCCAGAACCCTGGCAATGATTTTCTTAAACTTGCAGATTACAGCGGTACTTTAAGCCTGCGGCCTGATTTTTCTTTTTCCCTGAAAAATCTTTTTGCCAGTGTAAAACCAAGGGCGGATTTCTACTTTGATCACATAAACACAAGTACCATGGAAGATACCCTGGAACACGGTCATGAAATTTTTATAAATGAATATCTTACACAATATCAGGCAAATGAAAAATTATTTTTCTCATTTGGCAGGCAGGTTCTCCAATGGGGGCCATCTTTTTTATGCTCTCCTTCCAACCCCTTCTTTTTTGACAATGGCAAGAACTCCCCCCATGAGGAACAAGAGGGAAAGGAATTTGCAAAAATTATTTTCATGCCGGGTACAGATTTTACATATTCTATTATTGTCAATACTGATAACGGTAGAAGTCATGATAACAACTTTGGAAGAACATATGCCATAAAAAGTGATTATGCAGGCAGCAACAGATATGCAAGCTTAATTTTATCCCACACAGAAGGCGGCAGTGACATGAACAGGGCAGGATTTTTTGGAGGCATTACAGCAAATGATGCATTAATACTCTATACTGAAATCGGATTGCAACGCAGGTCTTATGCGCTTTACCCTGTTGCTGAACCAGGTTTTCCAGGTTTTTCAATGGCAAAGTTAAGACAAAATAACCATAAACTTACTACAACTGCCCTTGCCGGCGGAACATATACATTTAAATCAGGGGCAAGCCTGACATTTGAGTATCTCTATAACCAGAAGGGATATAATGGTAAAGCTGCCAGGAGTTATTATAAATTGAAAAAAAGAGCCTGTGACCTTTACCATGTTCCTGGTATTGTATCAGGGCTTGCAAAAAAAAATCTTGCCCTGACCATGAATAATAAATTGATGTTCCTGCGTAAAAACTATTTTATGGTCCAGTACATGAACAATGATATATTTGATCTTTTTGATTTAACTTTCAGATGGACCCAGTGCCTGGATGACAAATCAGCAGGGTTTATACTGTTAACTGACCACTATGCAGGCGATCATACCAGGCTCTTTGCTTCAGGGATTCTTAACACAGGGGGTCATGAAACATCATTGGGGTCGATCCTTGATTACCAGATATTAGCAGGTATAGAATACATTTTTTAAGATGGAATTTTAACCCATGATCATCACAAAGTATGAACACCTTAATGCTAAATTATTATTAAATGAGTTTATCCTTGTTCTCATATTCAACAGTGTTATAGGCTTTCTGTTGTGGGTGCTTATGCCCAGCAAGGACACTCTGGTCATGTTCAATGTCAAATCCCATTTAATTGGTGTATCAATTTTCACCATCAGCCATGGTATGTTTTTACTGTTTAAGCCTGGAACAACCTTTAAACAGATATGCCTGATTGCAGTCTGTATTATCCTGGGAATTGGAACCGGTATTGCTCTTTATGCATTTTTTTTTGACAGCAATATAATAAGCTACCTATACCCTGTACTTGCAGCAGGTACTGCCTTTGGAATAATCATTACCTACTTTTTTGTTACAAAGGAGAAATATTCCCTCCTGAAAATTGCAAAACAGGAAGAAAAATTAAAAAGGATCTCCCTGGAAAAAGAGAATATCCAGGCTAACCTGAAAATACTCCAGGCACAGATTGAACCCCATTTTCTCTTTAACACCCTGTCCACTGTTATAAGTCTTCTGGAAACTGATCTTTCAAGGGGGAAAAAGATGCTTTATGACCTTACACAATATCTTCGCTGCTCTCTCAGGCACACAAGGAATAACGTGAACAGCCTGAAGGAGGAAATGGATTTCATACGCTCCTACCTTGATATAAATAAGATCCGCATGGGTGCAAGGCTGAATTACACAATTGAAATTCCAGATAATCTTTATGAAACGCCCTTTCCGCCCATGCTTATTCAACCTCTTGTGGAAAACGCAATTAAACACGCCATTGAACCTAATGTCAAAGGAGGTATAATATCAATTAAAGCAGCAGCAGAAAATGAGATTTTAGAGATTACAATCAGTGATACAGGTGATGGAACTTCTGGTTCTGATTTTTCCCGGGGTATTGGGTTGAAAAATGTTCTTGCCCGCCTTAAGGCATTGTACAATGATCAAGGTTCAATATCCTTTAAAACCAGCCGTTCATCCGGCTTAACAATAACAATAAGGGTGCCCTATGGAAAAGATACAGGCCTTAATTGCAGATGATGAAGAGCAGCTCAGGACTTACCTGAAAAATAAACTCAAACTTATCTGGCCTGAACTTGTAATCTGTGCTGAAGCTGAAAACGGTATTGCAGCCATTGAGCTTACAGAAAAGTTAAGGCCTGATATTGCATTTCTTGACATTAAAATGCCTGGTAAATCCGGTATTGAAGCTGCAGGAGAGATAAACAGGATATCCAGGATTGTTTTTATTACTGCCTATGACCAATATGCTGTGGATGCTTTTGAAAATGAGGCCATTGATTATATTTTAAAACCCTATGAAGAAAAAAGATTAAAAAAATGTGTGGCCCGCCTGAAAAAAAGAATCCTTGCAGAAAAAAACAATGGATTTGAATCCCGGGATATTTCTCTGATATTAAGAAAAATTGCCGATAATATTCCGGCTCAACCCAGAAAAAAATACCTTCAATGGATAAGGGTTCAAAAGCAGGAGACCATTCACCTTATCCCTGTAAATGAAATAAGCCTGTTTATGGCACAGGACAAGTACACAGCACTTTTTTCCAGAAAAAAAGAGTATCTTATACGCAGGAGTATAAAAGAACTTGAGCAGCAGCTTGAACCTGAACTGTTCTGGAGGATTCACAGAAGCACAATTGTAAGGGTTGGAGATATTGAAAAAGTAAGCCGCTCAATTACAGGGCGGTATGTAATTAAAGTAAAGAATTTTCACAAACCTGTTACAGTCTCAAGACGTTACACACATCTTTTTAAACAGATGTAGAACCAGGACTTTTCAGATGAATATATCTTTCTTAAGCACATCAAAATCATTAAAACCCACCTTTAATGAAAATATAACTGCAAGTATTGTGGAAAAATATTCTGTATAAAAAATAGAGAACATGATTGCAATCTGATATTTTATTGCCACAACAGGCACTGAGCCGCCAAGGATCTGCCCTGTCATCATGCCTGGCAGGGAAACAAGACCAATGGTTGCCATGGAGGCAATGGTCGGAGTAATTCCTGCAAGGAAACTCTCTTTAAAATAGGGTTTTAATGCTTTAAGCCTATTGTTAAATAAAGATATGGAGTAAAGATATACCTTCTCATCTTTGCGTATACCTGTATAAAAACCGTTGAGCACAATAATCATGCTTCTCAGACTGTTACCAAGGAGCATACCGCCAATGGGAATAATATATTCAGCTTCAAACAGATTATTGATTCTTACAACCACACCATTAAAAAAGAAAAGGATGATTGTAAAGGGAATCAGCAGAGAGAAAAAAACAGATATAAAAAATTTACTCAATTTAAGATTGCTGGAGCGTATTATGGACTGGCATGCAATGGATATCATGATCAAAAGATACAGCACATTCAGCAAAGGAGAGTTATATTTGAATAAAAACTTTAGATAGATTCCAACAAAGCCCAACTGCACACACATCCTTACAACCGATGTAATCAGCCTCCTGTTCACAGCAAGCTTAAGCCGGTAGTTGATATAAACAACGGGAATCATAAAAATCAACAGTGATAAGAGTGATAAAAATCCAAGATCCCTGGCACCCATTTATTCCCACCTTTTAATTTTTATACTTTCATTGTTCTGCCACACACTATCATGGCTGATTATGATAATTGTCTTGTCCTGGCCGGTTATATAATCTGCCACTTTTTTTTTCATTTTATCGTCAATGGCAGAAGTTGGTTCATCCAGAAGCCAGACAGGCCGGTCCAGGGAAAAACAGATCAAGAGTCCGATCCTCTGGCGTTCCCCTCCTGACAATTCCTTTACTCTCTGTTTAAAGACTGCATCATCAAGGTCAAGGAAGTGCTTTAAGTCATCAAAGTCCTGTCCTGGTGATTTTTCAGAAGGGCTGCCATGAAGAATCTCATCCAGCAGGGAATCCACATAATCATTTTTAAGATCAATGTCCTGGCTTAAGTAAAATATCTGCTGCCGGATGGCTCTGATATTTTCCCTTGTCATGGCAAGGCCTTTAAAAGTGATTGTTCCCCTGTCAGGTTCCTCAAAACCAAGAATCATTTTAAACAGCGTTGTTTTCCCAATGCCTGATTTACCCTGAATCAAAATTTTTTGGTTTTCTCCAACAGAAAAATTCAGGTTGGAAAAAATCACTTTATTGTTCTGATTAAGATATACTGATTCAAATTTTATCATTATACATCTTTTAATCTGGTCTTATGTCCCGGACACAGGGGAAATAATTTGCCGTTAAGCCGGATCAACTTACTCTGCCCCTCCAGGGTTAAGATGTGTGGTATAAAGTGCTTCTTTTTCCACCCTTGCCCTGGTTATATAGTCTGCATGGTATTGCCCCTTAACATACAGTGCAGTCTGGTCACAATAATGTTTACTTGCAGGTATGCCTGAAATACCCGTCGGGATAACGGAAAAAGAGTTATCCCAATTGGAAATATCATACACATGCCTTTGGGATGGGCCATGGTTAACTTTAAACGGCTTTACAAAATCATAGGCATACTGGGGTATGGTATGCAGGCCTCCCCCGAGTTGGTAGGGGCCCTTGTTCAGATTAAAAACAAGATCAAGTATTTTCACTTTTCCAAGGGGGTGCCCAAGGGTAAAGGTGTGAATTTTCCCCCACTCCCAGGAATTTGGATCAGAACCCAGCTCTTTTTCAAGATCTTTAACTGCACCTGAAAAACTTTTCTGAACAATGTCGGCAAAGGTTTCTTTTTTACCGGTGTTTATATCATCAAACCATGCTGAATCTTTATTCCACACTCTTTCAATACCCAGGATCACAGAGTGTTGATTCCTGATATATCCCTGGTAGAGCTCATTTCCCATCTGATCCTTAAAGGTGTTTTCAATAAATTTAAAAACAAATGTTTCAAAAATTGCAGGTGCGCTTTTTTTTGCATCCATGGAATAATCCCAGGCCTTGAGTATGGAAATGGATTTTTTCTCAAGGTCGGTCAGTAAAGGTATATTCCCTGCTTCGGAAATCAGATCTCCAATAAGAGACTGGACAAATTTTGACTTCATGTCAAGCTGCATCTTTTTTATATCATTAACAGAGAACTTTTCCCTGGACTGTAAAATCTCATTGATTCTGTCAAGGCGGTAGGGTATACAGAACTCCCACCTGTTTATATAGTAGGGAAAATTTTGAGCTGTATTGTAGTTTGCCGATGATACAAAACCCCTTTCAGGGTTATAGGAAACAGGAAGCTCATTAAAGGGTACAATTCCCTTCCATTCATGGTCTCCTGTCCAGCCCGGCCATACTTTTGAGCCGTCATTGGAGGGTCGTATCGGTATTCCGGCAGCACAGACAAGTCCGATATTACCCTCTTTATCTGCATAAACAATATTTTGACTCACAGCAACAAATTGTTTTGCACCATTTTTAAAATCTTCAAAATTTTCAGCCCGGTTAAGGTCATAAAGTCCCTGGATCTCGTTGCTGTATTCAAACCCCAGCCATCTTACCGAGATCTTCATATCTTTAATATTTTTTTTCAAACCAGATACTATGGGCCCGTTGTGTGTCATGCAGACTTGAAACTCAACAGGTTCTCTGTCCTTTACCTTTATTATCTCTTTTCTTTTTTTCAACTTTTTCCATTCACCCTTATAAAGGTACTCATCCGGGTTGTCTGGATTTATTTTTTCAATGTAAAAATCAAGATTATCAACCATTACATTGGTCATTCCCCAGGCAATCTTATCATTGTGCCCGCACACCACAAATGGAGCACCCGGAAGGGTAACACCTGTTACATTTAATCTGTCCTTAATATTCTGGTGCATCTGGAGCCATATCCCAGGAGAATTCAGACCAAGGTGCATGTCATTGGCAAGTATTGGTCTGCCAGTATCGGTTTTACTGCCTGACACAGCCCAGTTATTGCTCGCCTTTAATATCTGCACTCCAAGCTCACTGACTTTTTCACTGTTAAGCACAAAGCCTTCATATAATTCATTAATAAGATCTGCCTTGACATAATCGGGGAAAACAGGTCCATGTTTATCAAAACCAGGTGTTATCTCCTCCACCATGGATGGTCCAAGCCTCTTTTCAAGGATGCTTATGATAATTTCAGTACCCCAGCCTCCAACCAGGTCCCAGGCCATATATCCCACAAGGTTGAGAGTATGAACAGGCTCCCATGCTTCTGGAGAATACCCCAGTATATTAAACTCCAGGGGCAGGTTTCCACTGTGCTCTTTAATATAGTAGTTAACTCCCTCAGAATAGGCATTGAGCTGATCCAGGAGATTGCCAGACATCCTGTCAAGTACAAGTTTTGACTTTTTGGGAATTTGAAGTGTTCTGAAAAGTTTATCAGCATCCACTGCATCTTTTCCAAAAATTTCACTTAATCTGCCCAGGCAGACCCGTCTTATCAGATCCATCTGCCACATCCTGTCCTGGGCCATGACATATCCCGTGGCAAGGTAGAGATCATGCTCATTTTCCGCATAAATATGTGGAACTGCAAATTTGTCCCGGTAAATAGTTACGCTTTTTTCAAGACCTGGAATGGAAATATTCTGATTATAATCAGGAACTCCTTTTTCTGCAAAATTATTAACAAACACCAGCAAACCTGCCAATGCAAGTGCTAGTACAAGAAAAGCACCGGTTAAAACCTTTTTTAATTTCATATGGCTCCCCTCATGTGAATGGTTGGTATTAAAATATGGCGGCAATTGAATTGTTTTCAGGAAAACAGTTCAACCTTAACTTTTTTTTCAAGTATTTCCTCTTCATAAAGAAAATCAAAAAACATTTCAAGTGCTTTAAGTTTTTTTAAATCAAAATCACAATATAGATGGTTATAATATTTTTTTATTAAAGGCAGGGTAAGGTCCAGTTTAAAAGCTCCTGCCTCAATTATTTTATCCATGGCACCCAGGCCTGCTTTTCTTGATGCATGTAAAAGCATTATGATCTTTTTTACAATTTCAGATTCTTCCAGGGCAAAGGAACGTCTGACAACCCAAACTGCAAAAACAAAGGGAAGACCTGTCAACTGAAACCATAAATCGCCAATGTCCAGCCTGTATTCAAATATTGATTCCCAGGGCTGGGTCAGGGCAGCATCACCGATTATCAAGGCGGCATCAACACTGTCATCAATATCAACGATACTTCCCATTGACCTTGTCTCAAACAGAGGGTTGATATTCATTTTTGAAAAAAACATCTTCACAAAGGAGGCTGCCGTGGCAGACTCTTCAGTTAAAAAAACTTTTTTTTTATCAAGTTGTTCAACAGGATATCTGGTCATTAAAAGAACACTCATTACACTTCCATGGCATGATATTGAAAAATCCGGCAATACAAGCAGGTCTTCATGGTGCATTGCATAGAATGCTGTTGAGATGGGACTTATCACAATATCACCATTGATAACCATATGGTTTAAAACAGAAGGAGGTCTTGAAACCATTTCAAGCCAGTCAGGTAAAAGTCCGTTATCAAGCCCGTAAAAAACAGGAGATGCATTGATATAGCTTATTTTCCCCATTTTATATTTAGTTTTATCCATGGCCTGTAATTTTTTTCATTACCTCTTTTTCAGTTTCTGCAATGCAGGGTATATAAAGCATATCAGACCTTTTGCCTGGTTCAAGGCTGCCTGTCTCGCTGCCTGCACCGAGTACATCTGCTCCATACTGGGTTGCCATGGCAAGTATTTGACATGGTTCCATATCCCTGTAGTTTTCAGAAATAAACTTCATCTCGTCAAAGATACTCAAAGACTCTGAACTTGCAAGGCTGTCGGTTCCAAGGGCAGGTCTTATGCCATGGTTAAACATTTTTTCAAGCTCCGGCAGAGTACCGTGAAGACCCATATTGCTTCTGGGACAGACACACACCTTTGCCCCTGATTCAGCAATTATTTTTAAATCCCGGTCATTGACATTTAAAACATGTACCAGCAGGGTCAAAGGGTCAAGAAGGCCAAGATTCATAAGATGTATTACAGGGCTTTTCTCCGGGAGGTTCCAGGATGAAAAGTCAATACTCCTTGACTTTAAAAATTGTGCCCATCTGCCTTTGCAGGTTCTGATAAATTCCATCTCTTCCATGGACTCGCTTACATGTATGGAAAAGGGTAGTTTCTTTTTATCTGTCCTCTTTTTATTTTTTTTCAGCAGATCAGGTGAGGTTGTATGGGGAGCATGGCCTGCAAGGGAAAAGGAAATATCTTTCCCATGCACTAAATATTTATTTTCAAGGCTTAAATTATTTTGTAAAGAATTTTCAGAACCAAGAAACTCCTGAAACCAGACCCCGTACAAAGAAGAATTCTGAAATATCTCTTTTGTTACACCTGTGGTACTGACCTCTCCTGCCCAGAGGACACCTGAGTTGTAAAGTTCCTGCCCTGCCCTGCAAGCTTCTGACATGATAATTTCAGGGCTGGTTTTTTCCCTTAATTCCAATAGATCTTTTACCCAGGCTTTAAATCCCCGGGACATATCAACTCTTCCTTTAAAATATGAAAGCTCAAGATGGGTGTGAGCGTTTACCAATGGAGCCATGAGTACACCAGGTCCATGGTCAATACATCCGGGTTTAAGGCTGCAGCCGGGTCCTGCTTTTACAATATCCTGAATCCTTCCATCTGCCGTTGCAATGGAGCCGTTTTCAATAACATGCCAGGGATTGACAATAATCCAGCCGGCCCTGTGGATCTCAGGAGATTTTCCGGGTTTTACCAAATATTTTCCGGTATATCTATTATTCACATTGTTATCCTGGAAAATTCATATGAGATTATAATAGCAGTCCCGCTGTTTTGGTTCAAAACCTGCCTCTGATATGAGACGTTTCAACTCTTTTTCAGGAAGCATGAAATCAACTCCGGCAGATGCAACCACGTTTTCTTCAATCATGGTGCTGCCCATATCATTTGCCCCGAAAAAAAGAGCAGTCTGGGCTATTTTATCCCCCTGGGTCACCCAGGAGGCCTGTATATTATCAAAGTTATCCAGATAAATCCTGCTCAGGGCAAGTACCTTCAGATACTCTGCAGCGCTTGCTTTTTCCAATTTAAGACGGGTATTACCGGGTTGAAATGTCCAGGGTATAAATGCAGTAAACCCTTCTGTTTTATCCTGAAGATTTCTTAATTTGTCCAGATGCCGGAAAATATGAACAGGCTTTTCAACATGACCAAACATCATTGTACCTGTTGTTCTCATGCCCAGTTTATGGGCATGTTCCATTACATTAAGCCACGATTTTGACATGCATTTGTCAGGTGAAATCTTTTTTCTTATCCCGTCGGAAAGTATTTCAGCTCCTCCTCCGGGAATGGAATCAAGGCCTGCCTCCTTTAAAATCCGGATTGTCTCGCCAATGGTCAAACCGGCAATACCTGCAATAAAATCTATTTCAGTGGGAGAAAAACCATGTATGTGAATATCAAATTTGTCTTTAATGGTCCTTAAAAGATCAGTATAGTAATCAAGGTTTAAATCAGGATTCATACCACCCTGGAGAAGTATCTGTGTACCATTGAGCAAAAGAGTCTCTTCTATCTTTTCAAACAGTGCTTTTTCCTCAATCACATACCCTATGTCAGATCCGGGTTTTTCATGAAATGCGCAGAACTTACATCCTGAAACACAGATATTTGTATAATTTATATTGCGGTCAATAACATAGGTTATTATCTTTTCCGGGTTATGTTCATAACGTCTTTTTTCAGCCAGAAATGCAAGCATGAGAAAATCAGCATTATTATAAAGATAAAGTCCTTCATCAATATTTATACGCTGGTTACATGCAGCCTTTTCATATAATTCATCAATGTATTGCATTATAAAACGAATCCCTCTCAACAGGTATGAATCCTGCTCTGGAAATCATACTCTCCATCTGTGCCCTGGTAAGCCCCTTTGCAGATTTTGCTCCTGCTGTGTGGGTTATTTTCTCCTCAATGATTGTTCCGTCAAGGTCATCTGCCCCATAGGAAAGGGCAACCTGGGCAAGCTTTTCTCCTATCATGACCCAGTACGCTTTTATATGGTCAAAATTATCAAGCATCAGGCGGGCAATTGCAATGTTCTTAAGATCATCCATGGCAGTGGTGGGAGGAAGTTCTGAAAGGCGTGTATTCTCAGAATGGAACGCAAGGGGAATAAAGGCTGAAAATCCGCCTGTTTTCTCCTGCACACCTCTTAAGGCAATCAGATGATCCACTCTCTCTTCAATGGTCTCAATGTGACCGTATAGCATTGTTGCATTTGTCTTAATCCCTGCCCTGTGAACCTGTTCAACAATCTCAAGCCATCTTTTCCCATCTATCTTTTTATTGAAAAGCTTTTTATGGATGCGCCGGCTCAATACTTCGGCACCTCCTCCGGGCATCATGTCCAGACCTGCATCTTTTAATCTCTCTATTGTCCCGGATATACCAAGATTTGAAATTTTTGAAAGATAATCAATTTCAACACAGGTAAATGCCTTTATGTGTGCCCCGGGTCTTATCCTCTTAATTGTCTTTAAAAGATCGGTATAGTAATCAAAGCCTAATTCCCTGTTGAGCCCGCCCACCACATGGAGTTCATTTACAGGTTCGTCAATCCTTTCCAAAAGGCTTTTTTCAATATCATGCATGGAAAAACTATAGGAGCCTTTATCTCCCTTATCCTTTGCATAGGCACAAAACAGGCACCTGTTTTTACAGATATTTGTATAGTTTAAGTGCTGGTTATATATGTAATAGGCTTTATTGGAATTTTTTTCACGCCTTACAATATCTGCCAGCATTCCTATGCCTGTCAGGTCAAAGCTCTCATAAAGAGAAATCCCGTCTTCCTTAGAAAGACGGGTTCTGTTTAAAACTTTTGAATAAACAGGTTTCAGCCTTTTATCCCGGAACAATATGTTCATCTACGTTTTTTCCTTCTGACAACTCTTCTTACCTTTTTTTTACCTGCTGATCCAGGTCTTGATGCAGCAGCCATATTTATGGCCGGATCCATAAGATTATCCTGGGTGTAGGAACATGAAGCCCTTGGGCATTTAAGCCCTTTGTCCCCCTTTGGCAGGGTGGATTCTATGAGATAAGAATTCTTACAAAGGGGACAGGAAAAATGATAGGGTTTATCCCAGCTTACAAATCTGCACTCCTCATTATCACAGGAAAAATACTCTTTACCCTTACCGGTTTTGTTTTCATTAACCCTGCCTTTTCCACAAAGGGGACACGGCATGGCAAGGTCAGTCTCAAGGGCTGCTATTCTTGCCTCGATATCCTTTTCATCCTCAACCTGATTCTTTTTTTCCTCTTCTTTTCTTTTCTGCTCTTCCAATGCCTTTTCTTCAAGGCGGGCCCTTTCCTGTTCCTGTTCCTTCAGCCTCTCTTCCATGGCCTTAAGTTCAGCTTCCCTTGCAGCCATCTCACGCTCACGAGTCTTTAACTGTCTCTCTTTTTTCTCTGCTTCAATTGCCCTGTCTTCAATATTTTTGAGCTCTTTTACCCGTTTTTCAAGTTTGACTGCCTTTTCTTCTGCATCCTTTAATGCAATTTTGGCTTCCCTTGCCTGCTCCTGGGTTTCTGCGGCAATCTTTGCCCTCTGTTCAGCTTCCTTTAAAGCTTTTTCAGCATTTTCAAGTTCCTGCTTTCTCCTGTCGATTTCATCAATGGAAGGCCCCTTATCAAATACATCCCGCACCTTAAGCTTTGTCCTGGGCTCATGGCTCTTTTTTTTATTTTTCACAAGTTTTGCCAGGCGGTCCAGGTTATTTTTCTTAAGTTTGGCAGTAACTTTCCTGGTCAGAGCAAAGTCCTGTTTTACAGGGGCAGCCTCCCGGGGTTTTTTCACTGCTTTTTCCCTGGACACTCTGACACCTCTCTGCTTCAATGTCTGGGCAAAAGCTGCCTTTGCCTCTTCAAGGCCCTTTCTTCCAGAATTCACCTCTTCATTCATCTGTAGAACAAAGGCAATGAGATTCATGCCAGGCATGCCGGGGAACATATTGTCAAGGAATCCTGTCATGGTATAGGCTGACAGCTCTGCCCTTAACTCACCCTTTTCATCGGTTATTGCATAACCCCTAAGAATCACTGCATCCACAGCTTTTCTTAAAAACTCATCACGTTCAAGACCTATATCCACAAGTTCATCCAGAAGCGTTGCAATGGTATATCTTTCAGGAGGTGCATCCTTAAAAGCTTCAATCTCTTTTTCCCGTTCAACAATAATATAAATGCATGCAATTGTGGCAAGATTATAGGTTGCCTTGACCATATCAGAACCCATATCGATAAATGATGTGATCTCCTTTGCAAGGATCAAATCCAATTCTTCCCTGACAACAGCCGGATCTGTCATGTTCAATCCTCCTGATTGATTTCAGATATCATGTCTGCAAGGTCTGATGCAAGGCGCTGTTTTTCAGCACTGTCACCACCAGGGCTTTTTCCTTCTGCGTTTATGATCGCACCATTGCTGTTTTCATTATTATCACTATCCACCTGGTCGTGCCCGGAAGTTGAAAGCTTTAAGAATTCACCACTTCGATTTAGAATAATGGACAGTGGTACTTTAATATCAAAATCAAATTTATAGGCAACAGAGCCGTCATGGACTATAAGATCACCTTTTTTATATTCCACTTCTTCACGGAGAGTAAAATTATGTTTTTCATATAGCAGGTTTTCAATGGCTTCCCAGTCAAGTTCAGCATTGATCAGATCTATGAACTCTTTTTCACTCTCTTTAATGGCCTTCTGGTTTGTGATCTTCATTTCCCCTCCTTATCTGAATTAAAACCGGCAATAAGTTCCAGGGCAACCTCAAGGTATTTTGTTGAAGCTACACTTTTAACATCATTCAATGCCGCAGGTTTTGATAATTCAGTGGTTTGATGGATGGATTCGTCCTCCGGGATATAGGTGTTAAACACAAGATCTTTTACATTTTTCAACTCCTCCAGGGCAAGAAAGGATTTAATGGCATCTGACCTTAACGAGTACCTGTTAATGAGTATTCCTGCAACTTTCAAAGGAATTTCATGGTCTTTTCGTATGGTTTTGATCATCTTTAACAAATCGCCAAGATCATCCATAAAATCAGAATTGCAGCGCAGGGATGCTATGATCCAGTCCGATGCAGTCATGGCAGTAAAGGATAGAAAGTCAGATGCCGACGGAGAATCAATAACTATGAAATCATACTCATCCCTGATCTCGTCCACAAAGAGCCGGAGTATCCTCTGATTTTCAATCTCCTTTGACAGCTTAAGCCCGATGTTATAAAGATTAATGCTGGATGCAAGTACATGCATATATTCAAGACCTGTTTTCTGTATCACATCCTTAATATCTTTTTTTCCAGTAAAAAGTGCGCCCAGGTCAAGGTTGTCCCTGGGGTTGAGAATATCTGCCCATGCTGTTGAATTGGCTTGTGAATCACAATCAATGAGCAGGGTTTTTTTTTCCAGAAGTGCAAGGGCTGCCACCAGGTTCACTGCTGTTACACTCTTTCCTGTCTTGTCTCTCTGACCTGCAATTGTAATTGTTTTACCCATTTTCTTTTATAACCTTAAATTATCAGAATTTTCAATATGGAATCATATCAAAAGCATTTATTGAAATTATATAGCTAATATAGCATAATAGCAATAATAGTAAAATTAAATTATTTAATGCGGGGCGCCTTGGCAAATTTATCCATCTCTCTTGAGGGAATTGAACAAGCCCTTTTAAACCTTGAATATAAGGAAAATTCCAAAAAACAAAAACTTGTTTCAGCCATGCATGGGCATTATGTTTCTAAAGGTGCTGTAAATGATATAGCTTTCCTTGATACTGACAAACTGATTTCTGAAATCTGGGGTATTAATGACCCTGGAAAAATCAGGTTGAAACGCAGAAATTTTTACAGCCTGAGATCATCAATCAATGGTGACCTGGAAAAGCTTTCAAGCCAGGGCAAAAACGTTGAAAACATCATTATCACCGATCAGAACACATTTGACATGAGTGAAGATGCAAAAACAGAAATTCTTAACTCATTTAGTAATTCCTTTGGAGCCCGGGACCTTGATATTGAACAGGCAGGTTCAATTCTCTCTATGGTTACAGATTTTCTTGATAATTATACACCAGAAAAAGATAGCAGCCAGACTTCGGGCCTTGCAGATCAAATAAAAAAAATCCTTGAAAAACTTTCAGACAAAGCTTTTGACGGCCATGGACCAGGACAAGGAGAAGCAGATGGGAGTGATGAAGACACCCGGATAGTTGAACTGGATGAAGATGAGGAACTTGAAGAAGTTGATGAACTTGAAGAAGTTGATGAACTTGATGAACTTGAAGAACTTGAAGAAGTTGATGATGAAGAGTTGGAAGAAGTTGAAGAGCTGGACCATGATGAAGTAATAGAAGAAGTTGAAGAAACCGGAAAGATAGATGATGAAGTCGAAGAGGTTGAAGAGATAGATGATGAGGATGAGGTTGAAGAGATCCTGGAACCTGATAATGATTCAGAAGTAATTGAACTGGATGAAGACGAGGAACTTGAAGAAGTTGATGATGAAGAGTTGGAAGAGGTTGAGAATATAGATGATGACACCGAGGTGATAGAACTTGATGAAGATGAAGAACTTGAAGAATTAAGTGAAGAAGAGCTCCGGGCAGTAGAGGAGTTAAGAGAAAAAAAAAGACTTGCCCGGCAGTTTGATGAAAAATTATCAAGTGGTGAAAAAAAGTATAATACCTATGTTAAAGTTCCCGGAGGCGAGTATACAGTTGGTACAAAAAAATCCCTGAAATCAAGCCTTGAACTTCAGAAAATCAATATGCCTGAAATGTTCATGGCAAAATTCCCCATTACAAACTCTTTGTTTGAGGCCTTTATTGAAGAGACAGGTTATGTTACAACAGCAGAAAAAAACGGATATGGAACTGTTTTTTCAGGAAAGTATAAAAAAGATATGAAAACAAATTCATCCATGTGGAAAAAATCAGCAGGTTCCAGTATAATTAATAAAGCTTTCTGGTATCAGCCCAATGGCCCGGAATCAAATATCCACGGTAAAAAATTCCATCCTGTTGTCCAGGTAAGTGTTGAAGATGCACACACCTTTGCTTCATGGATAGGAAGACGGCTTCCAACAGAAGCTGAATGGGAGGCTGCCGCAAGAACCGATCTTGGGAATAAATATCCCTGGGGAAATAACTGGAAAGACAATGCATGCAATATTGATACAACCGGCATTGGAGGCACAACACCGGTTGATTATTATACAGATTATGACAATGAGTTTGAAATATCTGACCTGCTTGGCAATATACTGGAATGGACATCAGACCTTGAAAAACCCCCTGTAAAGTTAAAAAAAGAAATCAAATACAGTGTTGCCAAAGGAGGTGCCTGGAACTCTGGTGACTTTATCACCATAAGTTCAAGGGCACTTTTCAAACCCGGATTTACATCCAATACCATAGGATTCAGATGTGTTTCTGAGATATTTCAATAAAACAACCCTGAAATAAATTAAAAAGGAGAAATAATTGCAAGTTGAAATCCTGAAGAAAAGAATTGATAATTTCCGGCAGATACTTAAACTGTCTGATATTGATGCCTTTATTATCCTCTCCCATGAGAACCGCTTATATTTAAGCGGATATACAGGTGAAGACGGCGGCTATGATGAGAGTGCAGGGGCGCTTATCATAACACAAAATGACCTTATACTTGCCTGTGATTCAAGGTATAATACCCAGGCTGAGGCCGAAGCAGACCTTTTCTCCATTATCTGTTATGAAAAAAGCTTTGCAGAAAAACTTCCTTTAATCCTTAAATCCATAAATGCCATAAGGGTTGCCTTTGAAGCTGAACGCCTTACGTTTAAAACCTATGAAACAATTCAAAAAAAGATAAAACAAGCATGTAAAGGCTTGAAATCAAAGATTGAACTTATACCTGACAACGACCTTATAAAAAATCTTCGCATCAGAAAGGATGATCATGAAATATCAATGATAAAAAAAGCCTTAAAAATTTCCGAAGATTCATTTCTTGAGTTTAAAACAATGATAAAAACAGATATGACAGAAAAAGAGTCGGCATGGGAATTTGAAAAACTTATGCGTGACAATGGTGCAGATTCACTCTCTTTTGATGTCATTGCAGCAGGCGGGCCCAACAGTGCCATGCCCCACGCAATACCTGGAGATAGAAAATTTAAGGAGCAGGAGCCTTTGCTTTTTGATTTTGGTGTGCGCCTTAATGGATACTGCAGCGATACCACACGCACACTTACCATGGGCAAAATCAGTAAAAAGTTTGAAAAAATATACAACACGGTATTTGAGGCCCAGAAACGTGCTGTGGCACTTATAAAACCAGGGATCAAGGCCAGTTGGATAGATAAAGCTGCAAGGGAATATATTGATAGCAGTGAATTTAAAGGCATGTTTGGCCACGGCCTGGGCCATGGTGTAGGCATTGCCATACACGAAGGGCCCAGACTATCCAGATTTGATCACACCTGCCTTGAACCGGGCATGGTTGTGACTGTTGAGCCTGGAATCTATATACCGGGGTGGGGAGGAATACGCCTTGAAAACATGGTTGAGGTGACACCCACCGGATGCAATGTTTTAAATACTTTAAGCTATGATGACTATCTTATCTGACATGGATGATCTTACCCAGCAATATTTAGATCATCTTTTAATGGAAAAGGGGCTTTCAGCCAACAGCATTGAATCATACTCCCGGGATCTTGCATTGTTCATTGATTTTCTCCAAAAAAACAAAATAAGTGCAATTGACCAGAGTGATACTGCAACCATATTAAGCTGGATCATTGATCTTGAAAAAAAAGGTCTTTCTGCAAAATCAAGGGCAAGACATATCGTGACCCTGCGTGGCTTTTATAAATTTCTCACGGGAGAAAAGCTTATTGATTTTGACCCTGTAAGAAACATTGACATTCCAAAAACAGGACTTGCCCTGCCCCAGGTGATTACCCGGGAGGAGATGGCCCATCTCATTGATTCTGTGGATACTTCAAACCCGAGGGGTATACGCAACGCAGCAATGCTTGAAGTACTCTATGGTGCCGGGCTCAGGGTCTCTGAACTTGTTTCCATGAAAATGGAAAATATAAACCTTGAAGCAGGATTTGTCAGGATTTTCGGTAAGGGCGCAAAAGAGAGAGCAGTTCCCATTGGCTCCTATGCCTGCGACAGGGTACAGGAGTGGATCACCCTTGCAAGACCTCTGATGCTGAAAAACATACCAAGTTACTATCTTTTTGTTGCAAGGGCAGGAAAACCAATGACCCGCCAGGGATTCTGGAAATTACTAAAACAATATGCAAGGGCAAGCAGCATCAATAAAAAGATAACTCCCCACACCTTCCGCCACTCCTTTGCGACACATCTTCTTGAAGGAGGTGCTGATCTGCGTTCGGTTCAGACCATGCTTGGCCATTCTGACATTTCAACAACCCAGATATATACCCATGTATCAAGGGATTATCTGCAGAAAATGCACAAAAAATTCCATCCCAGGGGTTAATTAAATCATGTTTAAAAACAGCATTAAAAGTGGTATACTGCAAAATATTAAATTTAAAATTCAGGCAGGTACAGAGCTTTTCAACCTAAACCTTTTGACTGTGAACAATAACAATGATTATAGATGATGCAATAAATGTTTTAAAGCTTGAAGCTGCAAGCATTCTTGATTTGACCCGGAAAATTGATACTTCCTTTGAACAAATGGTTGAACTTATCTTTTCTTCAACTGGAAGGCTTATAATCTCAGGAATTGGAAAATCAGGCCTTATTGGGAAAAAGATTGTGGCAACACTTACAAGTACTGGAACAAACTCACTCTTTCTCCATCCAGTGGAGGCAATGCATGGTGATCTTGGTATAGTAAAAAACAATGATATCATACTTGTAATATCAAACAGCGGCGAGACTGAAGAACTTAACCGCTTTATACCCTCAATTAAAGCTCTTAATTGTAAAATCATTGCCTTTACCGGAGATACTGGTTCAACAATGGCAAAACTCAGTGACATTGTCATTGATACAGGAGTTGAAAAAGAGGCCTGCCCCCTTGGGCTTGCACCTACATCCAGCACAACTGCCCAGCTTGCCATGGGAGATGCCCTGGCTGTTGCTCTGATTAACAAAAAAGATTTTAAAAAAAAAGATTTTGAAAAGTCACACCCAGGAGGAGCACTTGGGCACAGGTTAAAATCAAAAGTTAAGGATATTATGCTGCCCTTGTCAAAATCCCCTGTTGTCCCAAGGGAATGCTCCGTAGAAAAAGCAATCAGAGTTATTGAACAATATAAACTAGGGGCAGTATTGATCCTTGATCATGACAATACAATTGCCGGTATTATTACCGATGGAGATATCAGACACAGTATTGCCCATGGCACAATGGATATTACCCAGAGTGTTGATTCCATCATGACAGTATCTCCAAAATCCGTATCAGGTGATTCATACCTTCATAAAGCCTTATATGACATGGAAACCCATCAGATAACAGTGCTGCCGGTTGTTGACCCTGAATACAGACTTAAGGGGATTCTTCACCTGCACGACATCCTTGGAAAGGGCGCCTTAAAATTCAATGGAGGAACAACATGAACAATGATAACATGTTAGACACGGAAATTTTAACCCTTGGCCAGGCCAAAATTGACTCCCCCATCAAAAAAAAGAACAAGGGAAAACTCAGCAAAAGGTTTATTGCAGACAAGGACAAAGTTCTTGTTAATATAAAAACAAGTCATCTGATATATGACCTTACAAGAGATGGAAATATGCAGGGCTTTGAGCTTTCAGGGCCCAGGGAAAAGATATATTTTGATCCAAGTAAGGTAAAATGTGCCATTGCAACCTGCGGCGGGTTATGCCCGGGCCTTAATGATATTATCCGCGCTGTGGTTCTGGAACTTTTTCACAATTATAATGTTAAAAACATCTACGGGATCAAGCATGGTCTGGAAGGGTTCATACCTGACTATGGCCATGAATTAATTGATTTGAACCCAAAGTCTGTTGCAGGCATCCAGGATACCGGCGGTACCATTTTAGGTTCTTCCCGGGGATCCCAGGATATTTCCCTTGTTGTTGACTGCCTTGAAAGAATGAACATCAGTATTCTTTTCATGGTAGGAGGCGACGGCACACTAATGGCCGCAAAAAAAATCTCTGAAGAGGTTCTTGAACGAAAGCTTAAAATCAGCATTGTTGGCATTCCAAAAACCATTGACAATGACATTCATCTTGTATCAAGATCCTTTGGATTTGATACTGCCGTTGATATTGCAACCGATGCCATCAAAGGTGCCCATAATGAAGCAGAAGCATATCCCAATGGCGTGGGTCTGATCAAACTTATGGGAAGGCACTCTGGATTCCTTGCAGCAACTGCTGCCCTGGCCCAGCAGGATGCAAACTTTGTCCTCATCCCCGAGGTTGACATTGATCTTTACGGAACAAACGGTTTCTTAAATGCCCTGGAGAACAGGATCAAAATCAGTAAACATGCTGTGATAATAACTGCCGAAGGTGCAGGCCAGAACTTTTTTAAAAATCAAAAAAAAGAGTATGATGCATCGGGCAATTTAAAACTCAATGACATTGGCATATTTTTAAAAGAGGAAATCAGTAAATGGTTTACAAAAAAGAAGATACCTGTTTCCCTTAAATATATTGATCCAAGCTACATGATCAGAAGTCTTCCTGCCAATGCAAATGACAGTGTGTTTTGCGGTCTGCTGGGAAGGGATGCTGTCCATGCCGGCATGGCAGGCAAGACAAAGCTTCTCATAAGTTTCTGGAACAATCACTATGTCCATATACCCATGGATGCATCTGCCGGCAAAAGGAAAAACGTTGATCCTGAAGGAAGGTTATGGCAGTCAGTTCTTGAGGCAACAGGCCAGGAAGGATTTTTTAACGTTTAATCTCTACAAACTTATTATTCCGTATGGTCAGATAATACAGTTTTTTGTGAAGTTCACCGTTTTCATCAAAATAGGTTCTGCCGGTCACACCGTCAAATATCTTTCCTCCTGCAATCTGATCTTTCAGCTCCTGTTTTGTATTGACCTCATCACTGCCAAGGATTTCAAAGAGCATGGATGCTGTATCATAGGCGATTGCCTCAATAAATGAAGGCTCAGTGCCGTAAAGTTCAGTAAAATCACTGGTGAATTTTTTAACACGCTTGTTTTTACTCTCGGCAAAATACCCTTCCATGATTATGGAATTTTTATTATATCCTTCTGCATCCTTTAAAAGATTCTTTCTGTGCCATAATTTGGTGCCCAGAAGATAAACATCAACAATGTCATTATAGGCAAGCTGGGGAAGTATCTGGGCAATATTTGATGAAATATCAGGGATAAAAATTGCCTTAAAATCAATTTTTAAATTTTTCCTTTTATCTATCTTGGAGCCTTTAAGCTCTGACTTATCAAGGTAGTATTCGCCTGATATTTTCTTTAATTGTGTGCCGAAATCTGTATCCTCAGGGTTATATGATTCCACTGCCCTGACCTCTCCTCCTGCCTTGTTTACCCAGTCCCAGAAAAGGTTCATATATTTTTTCCCATACCTGTCCCTGGGGTAAAAAATGGCAAACTTTTTAACCTTAAGCTGGGAAAATGCATAGATCACAAGTGCCTTTGTCTGAAGTTCAGGGGTTATAAAATTGGAAAAGACAAATTTTTCTCCATTGGTGTTTAGTTTTTTCTGGGTCATGGCAATCATGGGAGTTTCATGGGCTTGTGCAACCTTTGATACGGCCAGGGCTGTTACCATGGGTCCTATAATGGAGGAAACTCGTTTGCTGCAGAGCTCTTCTGCACATTCAACTGCTCTTTTCTTATCACCTCCGGTGTCTTTGATAAGAATAACTATCTTTTTATTATATTTATCCTGGAAATCCTTCAGGGCCAGCTCAATACCGCTCAAAGCTTTCTGGCCAAATTTTCCATACTTGCCGGACAAAGGGAGAAGACAGCCGATTGTATCTTTGTTAAACATGTTCTCCCTTGCAATCCTTAACAATTGACACAATTCATCATAATGCATATGGGATGGATATTTTTCTTCAAAAGAGGATAAAATCTTTTCTGCACTGGTATATTTTTTATCCATTACATAATTCAATCCAAGATGGTAAATAAAAAAAGGCTCAAGAGCATTAAGGTTCCCACTGTTATATAATTCCTCCAGCATTGAAATGTCAGCTCTTACAAATATACGGTCAATTTTTTCTTTCAGAGCTGGTTTCTGAGAATCCATTGCAATGGTGAAAGCTCTATCATAAACAGCAAGTGTTCTTGGAATATTCTCTTCAAAAAGGTATTTTTCAGCCTCTTTCATCAATATTTTATATAGAACTGCCTGTTTTTCCTTGTCAGACCAGTCAATATCCTGGTCAAGGATATCTTCTTCTGTAATTGGAATATTATCCACTGTTTTACTCTCTTCCAGTGGTTTTTTTACCTTTTTTTGTCCACAGGAGGGAAATAACATCAGAGTAAGGAGTGTTACAAGGATAATAAGTGATAAAGTCGACTTTCCCTGGTTTCTGTTCTTCATAATATTTTTCCCTAGGTTAATTAAGTCAGTAATTCCAGAATTAAGAGAATA
This sequence comes from uncultured Desulfobacterales bacterium, assembly GCA_964593725.1. Classification (GTDB taxonomy): domain Bacteria; phylum Desulfobacterota; class Desulfobacteria; order Desulfobacterales; family Desulfobacteraceae; genus JAIOSM01. The sequence continues at coordinate 39,054 of CAZQJS010000004.1, read as the reverse complement.
TATAAATTATCAAGATATGTCAAAGGGATCATTTTATAAAATCAATAATAAGCCTGGAAGCTTTTTCAACCTCATGGGGTTTAAGCCAGATAATATTTTTTTCCCTTTTGAACCATGTAAACTGTCTTTTTGCAAAACGTCTTGTATCACGCTTTAAAAGAGATATTGCCTCATCATAACTATTTTTATTATTTAAATAATCACAAATATGTTTATAACCGATGGACTGCATTGGTTTTAAGTCAGGAGAACAACCTCTTTTTAAAAGCCCCTTGACTTCATCTAAAAACCCTTGATCCATCATGATTTCAACTCTTTTATTTATCCTTTCATAGAGCTTTTCCCTGGCCATGAAAAGAGCAAATTTTATTGAAGAGTATCTTTCATTTTCAAATCCATGTTCCTTAAGCTGCTCAGACTTGATTCTGCCAGTGCTTTCATAAACTTCAAGGGCGTTTATCACCCGGAATGAATCATTGGGGTGCACTGCTTTTGCAATAAAAGGATCAATCCTGGCAAGTCTTGCATGAAGATGATCTCTGCCAAACTCTTCCAACTCTTTTGTGAGTTTTAAAATTATATCCGGGTCTGCTTGTTTTTGGCGGAAAAGCCCATGGAGAAGAGCTCGTATGTAGAGTCCGGTTCCTCCTGCAACAATGGGAAGTTTACCCCTTGAAATTATATCGGATATTGCTTTGTCAGCAAGATTTATAAAGGTTCCTGCGTCAAACGTTTCATCGGGATTCACAACATCGATCAGATGATGTACAGCTTCCTTCTGCTCTTCAGCAGTTGGTTTGGCACTTCCAATATCCATCCATTTATAAACCTGCATGGAATCTGCGCCAATAATTTCTCCTGAAAAACGTCTGGCAAGCTTAATTGCAAACCCTGTTTTCCCGACCCCGGTGGGGCCGCATATGACAACTATTTTCTTAGTTGGATTTGATATCAAAGGCTGTTTAATACTCCTTGGGAGTCTTGTTAATCTCCTCAAGGGTAAATACCGGGCCGTCCTTGCATACAAGTTCTTTACCTATATTGCATCTTCCGCACATGCCTATACCGCACTTCATTCTGTTTTCCAGGGACATTATGATCTGATCCGGTTTATACCCAAGTTTCTCCAGAGAAGGCTGGGTGAATTTGATCATTATGGGAGGCCCGCAGACAATGGCATAGGAGTCTGCATCAGCTTCAGGTGCCTTTTCTTCAACAATTGTGGGAACAAAACCTTTATTGTATTTCCAGTCAGGATCATCTGTCCCGTCAACAGTGATGTGCATGTTTATATCATCCCGTTTCTCCCACTCAAAGAGCTCTTCTCTGTACAGCAGCATACCAGGAGATCTTGCTCCATAGACAACATCAATGTTTTTAAATTTTGATCTGTTGGAAGGCTCCAGCATATAAATGATGGAAGAACGCAGCGTGGTAAAGGCAAAACCTCCGCCGATGATCACAACATTCTTGTTTTCCAGAATATCCCAGGGGTACCAGTTGCCAAGGGGTCCCCGGATGCCCATGATATCTCCAACCTTCATATTGTGAAGATATGAGGTTACAACTCCGGTTTTAAACACAGTGAATTTGACAAATCCTTTTTCCGTGGGGGAAGAGGCGATTCCAATGGGGATCTCTCCAACACCGGGAATGGAAAGCTCGGCAAACTGACCTGCCTTATATGAAAATTTTTCTTCATCGCCCTCGTTTAAAAAGACAAATTTAAAAGTTTTAAGGGACTTATCCTCAGTTGCTATTTGAATATCATCAATGCGAACCGGATATGGTAAATAGGGGTTTTCCATCTTTCTTCTCCTTATGTCCGCTATTCTTGTTTCTCATAAGAGTTCATAGTATTGCACACCTCACGAATATCAATATTGACAGGACAATGTTTTACACATCTGCCGCAACCAACACACATGATTCCGGCATCATATTTATCAAGGAAATATTTTAACTTATGCATGAACCGCTGTCTTACCCTCTGGGTTTTTTCACCCCTTGGATTGTGTCCTGAACCATGGAGGGTGAATAATGGATCCATGCAGGTATCCCAGTTTCTGAACCTGGAGCATGATTTACCCCTTGCCTCATCCTGAATGTCAAAACACCAGCATGTGGGGCATACATATGTACAGGTACCGCAGTTTATACAGGAGAATGCAAGATCATCCCAGAACGGTGCTTCATAGAGTTCAAGTATTGTTTTGCCCTTTAATTTATCAGTGTTAATTTCAGCGGTAATTGATTTTTCAGCATTGGTTTTCAAATCATCAATGATTTTAAGTGCTGCTTTTGCATCAGCCTCTTGTGTAAAACCTGCTGCCTTGAGAAATGCTTCACCCTTATCAGTGAGTACCTTTCCAAGATATTCATCCTTAACATCAACAAGGAGAACATCAAGGCCCTCTTCATCAAAGGGGCCTGTTCCTGTCCTTGTTGAAAAATCAAAGACTGAAGGTTCATTGACTGCAAGGCCGATAAAGGTTGTAGCTTCATAGGAATCACACCAGTAAGGGTCACGGTAATCCTTTGTGTCAAAATTGAGCTGTACAAGTTTAAGTGCCCTTGCATCAAACGGCCTTATTCCGAGAACAGCCCTGGGAGAATAATCTGTGTCAGGCCGTTTTAATATGTGATGATCTTCATGGGACTCATCCAGGGATGCACCAAGAATCTTTTCTGTCTGGGGGAATACTACAGATTTTGCAGAGAGCACTGAATCTGTATACTCCATTTCAGGTAGTACTCCCTGATCAAGAACTTTAAAAACAACAATGGTTTTATCTTTTACAGGACCGAAAAGTTGATATGTCTCCCTTGCTTTATCAATTCCCTTGGCCCAGCTGCTTTTATCAATTTTAATGACTTTCATATTGCTTACCTTTTACTTTACTTGATAAAATCGTCAGGATCTTCCGGATTAAATGTATCCAGTGGAGGTCTTTTTTCCAGAGTAAGTCCTGCTTCCCAGCCGTAAATTTCCAAGGCATCCTTATTAAGCTTCCTTGTAAAATCTCTGACCTTGATATCCATGGGGCAGGCTTGTTCGCATGCACCGCAATCAGTGCATCTTCCTGCACAATGGTATGCCCTGAGGAAGTGAAAAGTCCGCACATCAGTTTTATTGTTCCCTTTACCAACCCACTGGGGATCTGACTCGTCAACAAAACATGTGGGGCAGTAACAAAGGGGGCATGCATTTCTACATGCATAACATCTGATGCAGTTTTCCAGAAGGCTTTCAAAATGGTTCCATTTTTCATTGGAATCCATTTCTTCTATTTTCCTGACATCTTCAAAAGGATCTTTAATCTCCTGCTCCTCAACAAGGTCTGAAGCAAGATCATCATAAATAACAGGGTTGCGGTGGGTGCATGTCATGCAGTTGGATCTTAATAGATCTTTTTTATCAAGACTTTTCTTATCTGACTCTGTCTTTACAATAATTTTATTTTGATCTTCTGAGAAATCAACTATTTCACCTTTAACGGCTGATTCTGTTTTAACCTTGTCAATCATGCCTGTACAGGGAACACCTATAATGTGGAGCTGCTCCCTTGAAATTTTATTCTCTATTATATGGTTTATGATATTTCTTGAGTCACAGCCCTTGGCAACAATCCCTATCCTGCCCTTTTGATTGGAAAGATAGTTTGCAAGATTAAGCGAGCAGTTGCTGTTCCATACAAATTCCATGGCCTGTTCAGGGGTTCTGGCAATCTTGGGACTTGTGGCCATGGGTATTGTACCCTGGGTAAAACCAATTACAATATCGACCTTGTTATCCTTTAAAAGACCCGAGGCAAGTTCCCTTATCTTTTCTGTTAAACTGTCCATAAAACTAACCTCTTAAGCTTGTGTTTTAACAAATTTATCATTGGGGCCAAGTGCTTCAACAGCTTGAGTCACTTCCTTTACAACATCAACAAACTTTTTAGCTTCTGCACTTGAAACCCAGGAAAAATGAAGGCGATCCTTTTCAATGCCCATGTGTTCCATGAGATTACCGGCCAGGGCGAATTTCCTTCTTGCATAATAATTACCATCCAGGTAATGACATTCACCAGGGTGTCAGCCGGAAACCCATACTCCATCTGCTCCTTCCCGGAATGCCGACAGAATGAATTTAGGACTCATCCGTCCGGTGCAGGGTATTCTGACCACCCTTATGTCTGCTGGATACTGCATCCTTGAGACACCTGCAAGATCGGCTGCACCATAACTGCACCAATTGCATAAAAAACTTATAATCTTGATTTTCTTTTCTGACATACCTTATATCTCCTTATACAGCAGCTTTAGCTGAATCTTCCTTATCTGTTCGAACCTTGCCTGGTTCATCACTATCATCATTCAGTGCAAATATCTGGGCAAAAATCTGATTTGTATCAAAACCTTTAAGATGCAGTGCCCCGGACCTGCATGAAGCAACACAGAGTCCGCAGCCCTTGCAGAGGACAGGGTTAATCTCTGCTTTTCCTTCAAATCTTCCCTCCTGTGTAAACAGAGGCGCACTAAAGGGACAGATGGAGACACAGACGCCACATGAACTGCATATGGTCTGGTCAACATAGGCAACAGTTCCCTGCATATTCATTGTCTTCTTGGCCAGAAGAGTTACTGCCCTTGTGGCTGCTGCCTGGGCCTGGGATATTGATTCATCCACAGGTTTTGGTGCATGGGCAAGCCCGCATATGAACACACCATCTGTTGAACAGTCAACAGGTCTGAGTTTTGCATGGGCTTCCATGAAAAAACCGTCTGCATTCTGGGTTGCTTTATATAAAGGTGCAAGTTTATTCTCTTTTTCAGGTACAATTGAGGATGCAAGGACAACCAGGTGTGCCTCTATCTGCATTTTACGCCTCAACGAAGTATCTGAAAAAAGAACCTTAAGACAGTCATTCCCTGAAGAGACAGACACATCTTCTGCAAAATCAAATTTGATAAACTGAATTCCCTTTGAACGCGCCTGGGTATAGAGGTCTTCCCTTAAACCAAAGGGGCGCATATCCCTGTACAATATATATACATTCATATCAGGGTTTAACTGTTTAAGCTCCAGTGCATTCCTGATGGATTGTGTACAACACACCTTGGAGCAATATGGTCTTTGTTCTATCCTTGAGCCGACACACTGAATAAATACAGCGCTTTTTTTCTCCTTCAGGCCTGAATCACCTTTCAGCAGCATCTTGTCAAGCTCAAGGCCGGTGACAACCCTCTCATCCTCAGAATAGAGGTGCTGCTCAGGTTTTAATTCAGATGCTCCTGTTGCAATGATTGTAATGCCATGCTTAAGGGTTTCGGATTTACCGTTCTTATCAATATGAGTCTCAAAATTTCCCACAAACCCGTCAACATCAGTGATTTCAGCATTAAGATGAATATCAATGAGTTTATCTTCTTCCACGGATTTAATCAAGGCAGCAAGGTTTGTCTTAATATCCTCACCCTGCCATGTTTTATAAAGATTATTTGCCTGGCCCCCAAGTTTTTCAGCCTTTTCAATCAAATGGGTATGATAGCCCTGATCTGCCAGGGTTTTTGCAGCTACAATACCTGCTACTCCACCGCCTATTACCAGACCTGACTGATCGATCTCAAGTTTTGGCTCTTCCAAGGGGGCATGGAGTGCTACCTTGGCTGTTGTCATTCTGACAAGATCCTTGGCCTTTTCTGTTGCCTCCTCCTTTGCCTCGGCATGGATCCATGAACACTGGTTACGGATATTGGCCATGTCAAAAAGGTATTTATTTATACCTGCATTTGTTAAAGTCTCCTGGAACAGGCCTTCATGGGTCTTGGGAGTACATGCTGCAATTACAACTCTGTTAAGCTTTTTCTCCTTTATAACATTGGATATGGCATCCTGGGTATCCTGTGAGCAGGAGAACATATTCTCCTGGGCAAACACAACATAGGGAAGGTTTTCAGCCATCTCCACTACAGCCGGGACATCAACAACACCTGCTATATTGGTGCCGCACCTGCAAACAAATACTCCTATTCTTGGTGCTTCACCCACAACATTGGTCTCTTCTATCTTCTCCTTGGTCTTGGTCAATGACCACCGTGCTTCTGCAAGGTTTATCCCTGCCATACCTGCTGCTGCACTTGACTCAACCACGGATGAAGGAATATCCTTGGGCGCTTCAAAGGCACCGCAGATATATATACCGGGCCGGGATGTCTTGACCGGCTCAAAACTGTTGGTTGTAACAAAATTATAATGGTCAAGGCTGATGTCCATTTTTTCTGCAAGTTCAACAGCGCCTTCTCCTATACAAAGTCCAACAGACAACACTACAATATCAAACTCTTCTCTTTGCCTTTTACCTTCCTCATCTATGTACTGGATAACCTGATTGCCTGATTCAGGATCTGGAAAAATATTCTGGATTCTTGATTTGACAAATCTGATGCCGGACTCATCCTTACCCCTGTTGTAAAATGCCTCATAATCCTTGCCATGGGTTCGTACATCCATATAAAAAACAGCTGTATCCAGGGGGGCTTCACTATGTTCTTTGGCAAGCATTGCCTCTTTTACAGCATAGGTACAACATACTGATGAACAATACCCATTTGCACCAAGGTGGTTATCCCTTGAGCCAACACATTGAAGCCAGGCAATTTTCTTTGGCTCTTTTTCATCGGAAGGCCTTACAAGGTGTCCACCATAGGGACCAGAGGATGAGAGCATTCTTTCAAACTCAAGGCTTGTAACAATATTTTTATTATTGTTATAGCCGTAAACATCATGTTCTGCAGGATCATAAGGTTTGCAGCCAGAGGAGATTATAACAGAGCCCACATTGAGTGTAACTTCCTTTGGCTCTTCTTCATAATTGATGGCTCCGGTGGGGCATACCTTCTGACATGTCTTGCATTTACCCCTTGTAAGGTAGATGCAGTTTTCAGCATCAATGCAATATTTTAAAGGTACTGCCTGGGCATATTTAACATAAATGGCTTTTCTCTTGCCAAGCCCCTCCTCGTATTCATCCCCAACTTTCTTAGGACATTTTTCAGCGCACAAACCACAGGCAATACATTTATCAACATCAACATATCTTGGATGCTGGACAATATCAACACTGAAGTTACCTGCTTCACCTTTAATGTTTTTAACCTCTGTAAGTGTCAGAAGCTCAATATTTATATGCCGGCCGACCTCGACCAGTTTAGGTGAAATAATTCACATTGCACAGTCATTGGTCGGAAAGGTCTTGTCAAGCTGTGACATGATTCCGCCAATGGATGGCGACTCTTCAACAAGGTAAACATAGTATCCGGAATCAGCGGCATCCAGAGCTGCCTGCATACCTGAGATTCCTCCACCAACAACCATTATTGAACCAATTTTTTCTTGTGACATTTTATCTCCTGAAATCACTCTTTATTATTTGCAGTATAATGATTTTTCATTCAACTTTTTCTGCTTTTGAATCTTTTTTAAGCCTTTACCTTTTTCCCTGCTGGTTTCCCGGCAGCTTTTTTCTTTTTTTTCTTCTTCTTAACCTTTTTTTCCCTGGTTTCCAAAAGCTTTTCTAACGCAGCATTGGAAACTTTATTTTTACCATCAATTTCAAGGCCCAGGGCCTCTTTGGTCAGGCCCAGACGAAGTCCAAGCAGCTGTGTATATAAAATTGAAGGAATATTATATTCCTTTGAACCATCCTGTTTAAGCAGCTCCTGAACCTTATCAAACTGCATCTGGCAGAATGGGCATGATACACATAAAAAATGGGCCCCTGCCTTTTCAGCACTTTTAAGCTTGTTCTCTGTTAAGCTGCGGGACAAAGAGTCATTAATCCCCAGGGCTGGTGCACCACAGCATTCAAGTTTAGATGCCCATTCAATGCTACTCGCGCCAGTGACATTTACAAGATCATCAAAAAGGGAGGGTGCAGCAGGGTCATCAAACTCCATGATATCTGAAGGGCGGAGTGCATGGCAGCCGTAATGGGTCGCAATCCTGAGGTCTTTATAATGTTCAGCTATTTTTTCATCAAGCACCTTTATTGTAACATCATTATGCAGAACAGATAAAAGGTGGTTAATGGTGCAATCTCCTGTATAATTCAATCCTTCCTTTGATAAAATCCCATTAATCCTCTCCCTTGCAGTGCCATCTTCCCTTAAAAGGGCATCTGCTTTTTTAAGGCTCCCAAAGCAGCATTTGCAAAGTATAAGTATGTTACATTCTTCTTTTTCCGCAAGGGCAATATTCCTTGCAGCAGATATAAGCCACCCCTCCCTGTTAATATTCTTCAATGGATAACCGCAGCAGTTAAAATCATCAATATCCACGGTATCAATACCAAGTCTGTTCAGTACCGCCCTTGCTGACAGTTCATATTGCTGGACCCTTACCGGTATATTACATCCAATAAACAAAGCAAATTTTTTCATATCTTTTTCCATTGTTAAGACTCTTTATCATTATTATTTAAATAATCCTTTGAAATCTGGTTTTTCAATTCATAAAATATATCTGTCACTTTTACATTCTGTGGGCAGTGCTCCTGGCACTGGTAGCATGTCAAACAATCCCACAGCATTCCAGCTCCAAGGGCAAGATCCTTCAAACCAAGGCCCAGGGAACGCATGATCTGGTGGGGTAAGAGGCCAAGGGCTTTTTCCGGGTTTTCATAATTCATTACCACGGGGCATACATTGGTACAGTTTTCACAGGAGAAACAGTATGAGAATGTAGTATCATTTATCTTTCCGTCTTTATCCCCTGTGCTTTTCTTTTCCGGACTGCCATTCAGTGTCAGTACATGATCCTCACTCTCTTCAACCCTGTATACAGCAGAAACAGCAGCCTTTGTATCACTGGCAGGTGGATCATTCTGTAAAGTCTGAAAGGCTTCACCAGCATAGGATCTGTTATAGGAATATGGTGTAAGTACCAGGGGTGTAAAAATCGATTCATTCCTGATGAATTCCTCTCTTACATCATACCACAACTCTTTAAGGTTAATACCGGCCGGGCAGACCACGGTGCATCTTTCACAGCTTGAACAGAGGGTGATTCCCTGCTGTATTGCAGAAAAATCATTTCTGTTAAAATTCCGGCCCTTTTTATATTTTCTCAAGGCCATCATCCTTTCAGACGGCAGGATATTTTCATTGCCAATTATATCAAAGGCAGGGGCAACCGAGCAATGCTTTGAGCAGGTGTTGCAATGGACACAGGCATCAAGCTCAATCATCTGGCGTGTTGCAATATTTGCAGGATCAGCTTTATCTCTCTTCATCACGGCAGATGAAAAAAGAGCCAGGGGAGTTGTGACAATGTGAAGCATTTTGGAAAAAGGCAGCAGGGCAAGTCCTGCAAAACATGCAATAATATGTATATAATAGAAGATATTTACACTTCCAATCTTTTCCAATATACCGCCTGCAGGTGCAAGTACTCTGGACAGGACAAATCCTCCAAAGGCTGACTGAGGTTTGGTATGGCATTCCATACAGCTCTGACCATGAATCTCTTCACCAGAATCCAGGATTTTCTGAGAAACATTTGATGTGTCATTGGGGCTGACAAGGCCGTAATTTTTTACCCAGTAACATTCCAGTGCAAATATTTCCTGCTTTGAGTCAAGCCCGGAATAATAATCTTCCATGTCACAAAACTCTGAATAGGAGATAATCTTTCCTGCTTCCAGAAAAAATCCTGAAAAGATGATAAGGGCAACAATGACAATGGCATAGATGTCACACCGGTTGGTTGTAAGCCTTGGTATTTTCATGAATACACGGCGAAAAACCGCAATACAAAGCCCTGCAACCACCATGGCACCAAAGAAATCCCTTAAAAACATAAATGGGTTCAATGTTGAATAGTACTCTGCAAAAATAGACTCAGATACAAAATCTTCAAGGGCATGCATGAATAAAAGCAGCATAAATCCCCAGAATATTAACATATGCATTATCCAGCGCAGAAGATCCTGTTTCAGTATTTTATATTGTAATAAAATATCAAGAAAAAATACACGGAATAAAGATAAAATACCGGGGCTTAAGATTGTTTTCCTAATACCGGATAATGCTGAGGCTGCTCTTGCAACAGCGTCCTTGCCATCTGCCCGTATACCAATTTTGCACGAAAACCAGTGGATACATTTTAACACCAGTCCAACAGCCAATATTATCAATGAGGAATTTAAAAAAATATCAAATGCCATAAACCAATTCTCCTAAGTTCGCCAAACACATTCAGAAACTTGTATGATTAATATAAATAAGTTAACCTTATCTAAAAGAGTGAAATTATATATAGATTATTTTTTTTGGTCAAGCCATTTTCCCTTTCTTTTTCAACTAAAAATTACATTTAATCTATGAATGCAAATCATTAAATGCTAACCATTTTTTTATCTTTTTTATTGACAATTCAGAGAGGACATTTTAATATATGAACAAATGTTCATATGAAGAGGTGTTAAATGGAAAAATGCGCTGAAAAATGTATTAATAAAGAAAAAGTCAAGGCAACATTAAAAGCAATTCCATCCCTGGAAGATACACAGCAGATAGCTGATATCTTCAAAGCCCTGAGTGACCCTTCCAGACTTAAAATTGTCCTTGCCCTGCTGAACCGGGAGCACTGCGTCTGTGACATTGCACGGATATGCAATCAGACAGACTCTGCAATCTCACACCAGTTAAGGCTTTTAAGAACATTAAAAATTGTAAAAAACCGAAGAGAGGGTAAGGTTATCTATTATTCCCTGGAAGATGATCATGTCATCTCACTTATAAACATGAGCCTTGACCATGTCAGGCATTAAAAAACAGAATTATTAAAATAAGGAACAGTCCAATATGACAATGGTTTATAAAATTTTACTGGAATCCTGGAACCTTTATCTGGATGTGGCAGTTTATATGCTGTTCGGTTTTTTCATTGCAGGCCTCTTATATGTATTTTTCAAACCTGACAGGATTAAAAAATATCTTGGAACCGGTAAAATAAAACCTGTTATCCTGTCTGCGCTTTTTGGTATTCCAATTCCTCTATGTTCCTGCGGAGTTGTTCCAGTTGCAACTGGTCTTAAAAAACAGGGTGCCAACAGCGGTGCTGCTCTGTCCTTCATGATTGCAACTCCGGAATCAGGGGTTGATTCCATTGCTATATCATATGCCATGCTTGATCCCATCCTAACAATAATCAGGCCAGCTGCAGGTTTTGTAACTGCAGTTTTAACCGGAGTTGCAGAAAATTTTTTGGGCAGTTCATATAATATTAAAAAGAAAACAGGTGACCTGCAAAATAAGGAAAAAGGCTGAGGATGTGAGAATAACAATGCGGTTGCACTGGACAATAAAACAAACCTTCCATTAAGACTCATATCAGGTATTAAATATGCCTTTGGTGAACTTTTATCAGATATTGCAAAACCTTTTATAACTGGAATTTTCATTGCAGGAATCATTACCTTTTTTTTCCCTGAAAACATTGCAGCCTTTTCCAATGAACATGAATTTATTTCCATGCTTGTTATGCTTGTCCTTGGTATTCCAATGTATGTATGTGCCACGTCTTCAACTCCCATTGCTGCGGCATTGATATTAAAAGGATTAAACCCCGGGGCAGCTCTGGTTTTCCTTCTTGCAGGCCCTGCTACAAATGCTGCCACCATCAACATCGTACGGGAAGTGTTCGGTTTAAGAACCCTTGTCATATACCTTTCCATGATTTCCATCTCTTCCATTGCCATGGGTTTTTTTGTTGACCTGGTGTATAAATATTATAATATTAAGGCCCATGCCGTTATTGGCACTGCCTCTGAACTTATACCATATGGTATACGCCTTGCCGGAGCTTTTATCTTAATTGTCCTTATACTCTATAATTTTATAAAACCTGAAAAACATCACCATGTAAAAGAAGAGAGCATGCATGAACCTGAAAAGGCAGGGTGTAATAATGGATAGAGTAAACTTTCCATATGACAGCAGGATTCCCGGGCTTATTAAAAAAGATGATGGTTTTATTTTTAATTTTTTTAATAAACAGGTCCATTACAGCAAAAACGGTACGATTGAGTGTCAGGGCCCTGCCCTTACCAAAAAAATTCAATCTGCACTATCTCAATATTTTTCTGACTTTCCAAGAGGTCCATGGCAGCCTTCCTGCAAACTTATCACCTTAAGGGAGTTTACAGGTTCAGGCCCCCTGTACTCAAGATTTACGGCCAATACATGCAAAACAATAGAGGCAACCTTTTCCGGTAATTTACACGATCTGAAAAAGCAATGCCTTGCCCTGGGGGCCAGGATTAAAGAGACACCTTCCCATGATCTTAGTGCCAGATTCCAGGCATTGAGTACTATACCAATTATACTGAATTTTAATGACAAGGACGATATAATGCCTGCCAATGCAGTTTTTCTCTTTTATGATGATGCGGATAAATACCTTGACCTTAAAGGTTTAGGAGTTCTTATCACGTACCTTACAGGGCTCCTGATCACATGAAGCCTGATAAGATAATCCAGTAACTCTTAGTATCCTAATTTATTAAATCCATTGAACACTGTTGCTATTAAATTTTATAAATACATTCCTGCCAGGATAGAGGCCGAGATTTTCTGCATGATCAGGCATGATGCTGGCAACAAAGGTTAGCTCGCTGACAATTACCGTGACCATGATATCACCTTTTTTTTTATTAAGTAACATGGATACAATAACACCTGGCAATTGATTATCATTTTTACTATCCCTGGTTTTTTTAAGCACAATTTTGATATCACTCTTTCTGATAACTGCTGTTGCAGTTTCCTGCCCGTGCCCGGCACTCAAAATAACAACTATGTTATGCCCAAGTTTCTTTACAACCCTGCTCTGGCCTGTTTCCATGGTCGCATCCACTGTATCAGGAGTGATAAAGGGACCGGAAATGATATTTTCCATGCCGTTTGTAAAGAGATTGCCCTTAAAAAGTGAGATCTGGCAGTCACTTACCGAATAGAGCCATTGCAGGTCATGGCTTGCAATGACCAGAGTAGTACCAAAGGTGTGGCGTGCCTTAAGAGACGCTTTCCTGATAAGGTTTGCACTCTCACTGTCCACACTTGCAGTGGGTTCGTCCAGAAGCAGCACTTCAGGCTTGAGAACAAGCCTTGCTGCAAGGGCAACCCTTTGTGCCTCACCTCCTGATAACTCATGCCATTTTCTTAAAGCAAACTCTTTGTGATCAAGTCCTACATCCATGAGAACCTTTTGGACCCGTTTTTTAAGCCCCTCTGTATCTTTTCTGATCTTAAGGCCATAGGAGATATTTTCAAAAACTGTCCGTTTTAAAAGATAAGGTTTCTGGGTCAACAGAGTCACCCTGGAGCGGATATTTGGTGAAAATGGAAATTCCGGGCTGCCCCTGTAGTAAATCGTTCCTGATTCAGGTCTTTCAACAAAGGCAAGAAGTCTCAGCAAAGTTGTTTTACCTGAACCGTTGGGCCCAATAAGACCGGTTATGGAACCTTTCTCAATTTTCAGATCATCAATGGAAAGTACCTTTGTCCCTTTATAAAAATGACCAATATCTTTTAAATGATATATTAATTCATTGTCCGGCATCTCTCTATTGTCTCCTTAAAAAGGACAGAATAAGATTTACAATAAATGCAATGGAAATGAGTACAATCCCAAGTGCAATGCCGTCAGCAAACATGCCCTTGTTGGTTTCAAGGGCAATGGCAGTTGTTATGGTTCTTGTATGGTATTTAATATTTCCCCCCACCATCATGGATATGCCGACTTCGGTAAGAACCCTTCCATAGGCTGTTACAGCTGCAGTAAGAATGCCGAATCTAACCTCCCACAGGCATGTGGCAATGATGTTTCTCCTGCCCGCACCAAGGCTTGCAAGGGTAAGTTTAAGATCCTGATCAATATTCTCCACAATGGATGCGGTGATGGCTGTTACAATGGGAAATGCAAGTATGGTCTGACCAATTGCAATACCTGTTAAAGTAAACAGCAGGCCCATGCTGCCCAGGGGTCCCTGGCGGGAAACAAATGCATAAACTGAAAGGCCGATAAAAACCGTTGGCAGGGCCAGAAGCGTATCAAGGATGGTACGCAGGGATTTTTTCCATTTAAAATCAAAATAGCCGATAAGGAAGCCACAGGGCAAACCTGCTCCCACACTTAAGGCAAGGGAGCAGGTGGATACTTTTAATGTTGCAGAAACTGCAGTCCAGGTTGACAGATCCCCGTTTACCAGAAGCTTTAATGCCTTGATAAAACCTGCAACTATAAAATCCATGGAATCCTTTTGTTATTCAGCGTTGGGTATAAATAATCTTTTTCCCAGAAGTCTGAACTCTTTTATCAGATTCTGTGCTTTTTTTGAAGCCATCCAGTCTGAAAACTGTAATGCAAGTTCATATTCCGCATTGGGGCAGTTCTCTGGATTCAGGGTCAGAACACTGTACTGGTTCAGCAGAATGGAATCACCCTGAACAAGGATAACCAGAGGTGCACTACCTTTTTCCCTGGACTGATATTTAATATATGTACCTCTGTCTGTCATTGTGTAGCCATTTCGCTGGGCTGTAATATTAATGGTTGCAAGCATGCCCTGACCTGTCTGTACATACCATCCCTCCTGGTCCGGCTGGGTGATGCCGGCATTTTTCCAGAGAAGCTTCTCTTTTTTATTGGTACCGGAATCATCTCCGCGGCTTACAAACACTGCTTTTTTACTTTTAATCAGGTTTAAAGCTTTAAAAATATTCTTTCCCTTTATACCGGCAGGGTCTGATTTAGTGCCAATAATCACAAAATCATTATACATGACCTGCCTGCGGTCCTTTCCAAAACCCTTTGCAATGTATTTCTTTTCTGCCAAAGGTGCATGGACCAGCAAAACATCCACATCACAGTTTTGACCAAGTTTCAGTGCCTTGCCGGTTCCTGTGGCTGTCCATTTCAAAGTGATGCCGGTATCTTTTTCAAAATATGGGATAAGATAGTCAAGAAGCCCTGTGTTATCTGTGCTTGTGGTGGTTGCCATCATCAACCCCCTGCTGCCGGCCTGGACGCTTACTGCCATGGCCAGAATGATAAATATTGCAATACCTGTTACAAATCTTTTTTTTGTCATCTTTCCTGGAACTCCTGTAAAAGTTATATTTATTTTTTAAAACAACAAAGTATAACTATGTCAATACAGGTTAATAGTCAAGAAAAATTCAAAGTAAATTCAAAATTTTAGAAAATAATTACCGATACCAACTAATAAGCACATCAATTTCCAAAATCTTATCAGGATCTATCCTTTAAAAAGATTGCATGGTATTCATCCTCGGAAATATGTTTTTTTAATATTCCATTGACAAAATTATATATTTCCTTAAGTTCGTCATCTGAAAGCCTTGGCAGCAATAATTTCAAAAAAGAGTCCTCAGAAAACTTCTGAAGATAAAACATAATAGTCTCTTCATCGGTTTCCCGGTCAAGGCCAAAGGCACCGAGCCCTTTATATTTATGGATAAAATTGTGGGTATCTTTGATCATTTAAATCATATTCCCTAAAAAATAGAATCAAACTTGCACTTATCAAAACAGCTCATGCATTTCACACATTTATCCTTATTAATCACTGCAACTTCCTTCTTTTTCCATTGAATAGCATCTGCAGGACAATTTTTAAAACATTGGCCGCATTTTTTGCAAAGATCAGGATCTATTTCAAACTTCAGCAGTGCTGCACACCGTTTAGCAGGGCATCTTTTCTCTTTTACATGGATTTCAAACTCCTGTCTGAAATATTTCAGAGCTGAAAGAACCGGGTTTGCCGCGGTCTGGCCAAGTCCGCACAGGGCACTCTGGTGAATCACATGGGAGAGTTCTTCAAGCTTTTCAATATCTTCCATCTCTCCCCTTCCTTCACATATGCTTTCCAGAATCTGGAGCATTCTCATGGTGCCTTCCCTGCATGGTGTGCATTTACCGCAGGACTCATCCTGAATAAAATCCATGAAAAATCTTGCCATATCAACCATACATGTTCTGTCATTCATGACAATGGCACCGCCGGAACCCATGATGGCACCAACTTTTGCTATCTCTTCGTAATCAACAGGTGTGTCAAGGAGATGCTCGGGTACACACCCGCCCGATGGCCCTCCAAGCTGAACAGCTTTAAATTTTCTCTTATTGGGAATACCACCTCCAATATCGAAAATCAGTGATCTTAAAGGTGTTCCCATGGGAATCTCCACAAGACCAATATTATTTACATCTCCTGAAAGGGCAAACACCTTTGTGCCTTTACTGTTCTCTGTGCCAACGCCTGCATACCACTTGCCGCCGTTAATCATGATCTGGGGAACATTGGAAAAGGTTTCCACATTATTCAATATTGTGGGTTTTTCCCACAGGCCCTGGTGGGCAGGAAATGGGGGCCTGGGCCGGGGCATTCCTCTTTTGCCTTCAATGGACCGCATCAGGGCAGTCTCCTCTCCACAGACAAAGGCTCCTGCACCCTGGTATATCTCAATATCAAAATCAAATCCAGTATCCAGGATATTCTCACCCAGAAGGCCATAATCCTTGGCCTGTTTAATGGCTATCTTAAGACGTTTAATTGCAAGCTGGTATTCAGTTCTGCAATAGATATAACCTTTCTGGGCATGGATAGCTCTGGCTGCAATGGTCATGCCTTCCAGAACACAATGAGGATCAGCCTCCAGTATACTCCTGTCCATGAAAGCACCAGGATCGCCTTCATCGGCATTACAGAGGACATATTTGATCTCTCCCTGGCTCTGGCTTGCAAACTTCCACTTCATACCAGTTGGAAAACCTGCTCCTCCACGGCCCCTTAATCCAGAATTCAGCATCTGGTCAATTATATCTTCATGGGTCATGCCCTTAAGCACTTTAACAATACCCTGGTATCCATCCCTTGCAATGTAATCATCAATGTTTTCAGGATCGATAAGTCCCTTGTTTCTCAAAGCCCTTGGCATCTGGTTTGCAAAAAATGCAATGTCTTCCTGTTTTGCAATTCTCTTCTTGCTTGCAGGATCTTTAAATAAAAGCCGTTCAACAGGCTTACCGTTAATTATCTCTTCTTTGACAAATTCCGGGATATCTTCCGGTTTCAGTTTAACATAAAAATTTCCACTGGGCTGTACCACAAGAAGCGGTCCCAATGCGCAAAATCCATTACACCCTGTTTCAACAACATCCACCTTATCTTTTAATCCCTGGTTTTCTATCTCCTGGACAAGGAGATCTTTAACCCGGATGCTGCCCGTGGCATGGCACCCTGTGCCGCCGCATATTAATATACGGGTAAGTGTGTCAGCTGAGAGTTGAGCCTTTCTTTGTTCTCTTATTTTATTGAGTTTATCTATGGTAATTTTTGACATATATATTTCCTTTGTTACTTATAATCATCCAGAGAGTTAATTACACTCTCTGCTGCAACACTGCCATGGGTATCATCTCCTACAACCATAACCGGTGCAAGGCCGCATGCACCAAGGCACCGGACGCCCTCAAGGGAAAATCTTCTATCTTCAGTTGTGCCGCCTTCCTTAAGGCCGAACTCACCTTCTATCCGGCTTATCACTTCACGGATTCCCTTGACATAGCATGCTGTACCTGTGCAGACTTTAATTGTGTGCCTGCCCTTGGGTTTAAGGGAGAAGAGTGCGTAAAAGGATGCAACACCAAACACTTCGCTCCCGGGCAGGTTCATTCCATCTGCAATATAATCAATCAGTTCAACTGGCAGGTAGTTTACTATCTCCTGGCACTCCCTTAAAACTGTGATAACTGCCCCTGATATGTTTTTATTCTCTTTAATTACTATATCTATTTTTTCCCACATTTCATCGGTGATGTCTTCGTGGGAAGGTCTCATAAAACAGGTCATTTTCTATTTCTCCATATGTAATTTATGCAACAAAGCCGTTTATTTATCCCATTTATGTCTGGTTTGCAGCAGGGGTTAATTTAACTGCACAAACCTTTAATTCCGGAATCTTTGAAATGGGATCAAGCTCTGTACTTGTCAAAACATTGGCAGCAGATTCAGCAAAATGAAAAGGAATAAACAGTGTTCCCTTAACAGCCCTGGCTGACAGTTTAACCTTTGCCTCAATCATGCCTCTTTTTGAAGTGAGCTGTGCTTTATCACCATTTTTAACATTGTACTTATCAGCATCTTCAGGTGATATCTCAATAAAACATCCAGGGGAACGCTCATTAAGACCTTGGGTTTTCATGGTCATTGTACCTGTGTGATAATGATAAAGCACCCTTCCAGTGGTCAATAAGAGAGGATATTCTTTACTGACACTCTCCGTGGAAGGCCTGTATTCAAGACCATGGAAAACTCCTTTACCGCATGTAAATACTTCTTTGTGCAGTATTGGTGTGCCAGGGTGGTCAATGGCTGGGCATGGCCATTGCAGGCCTTTATTCTCAATACGTTCATAGGTTATACCGCCATAGCTTGGAGTTACTGATGCTATCTCATCCATTATTTCCCGGCTGTTTTTATACTCCATGGGATAACCCATTTTCCTGGAAATGCGTGCAATGATTTCCCAGTCTCCCAGGGCAAGGCCCGGAGCTTCAACCGCCTTTCTGACTCTCTGGACTTTACGTTCAGTATTGGAAAAAGTTCCATCTTTTTCAGCAAAACAGGTTGACGGCAGTACAACATCTGCCATACTGGCAGTCAAGGTCATGAAAATATCCTGGACTACCAGAAAATCCAATGATTTAAGAGATTTTTCCACATGCCTGGTATCAGGATCGGAAATAAGGGGATTCTCACCTATTATATAAAGGGCTTTGATCTCTTTTGTGCCGGCAGCAGGGATCATTTCAGTCAATGCCATGCCAGGGTTTTCTGAAAGGCCTTTAACATTCCAGGCCTTTTCCATCTTTGCCCTTAAAGCATCATCATTTACCTTCTGATATCCTGTAAACACATCAGGGAGTCCTCCCATATCACAGGCTCCCTGAACATTGTTCTGCCCCCTTAACGGATTTACACCGCCTCCTTGTTTTCCAAGATTTCCGCACAGCATGGCAAGGTTGGCAAGATTTTTCACATTATCTGTTCCTGAGGTATGCTGGGTTATTCCCATGCAGTAAAGAATGCTTGCAGGGTCAGCCTTGGCATATAGTTTTGCCGCCTCAATAAGATCGTCAGCACTAATACCGGTTATTGACTCAACATATTCAGGTGTGTACTTTTCCACAGTTTTTTCAAGCTTTTCAAAATCTCTGGTTCTCTCTTTTATAAAATCTTTATCATGGAGGTTCTCTTTAATAATGACATGAATAAGTCCGTTGATCCAGGCAACATTTGTGCCTGGCAGGGGTCTCAGCCATTTTTCAGCAAAACGTGTAAGCTTGATTCTACGCGGGTCTATGATCAAAAGCTTAGCTTTGTTAAATTTTACAGCCCGTTTAATATAAGATGATATTACAGGATGATTTTCAGTAGTATTGGAGCCTGTAACCAGAATCACCTCTGCTTTTTCAATATCAGCAATGGGGTTTGTCATTGCTCCGCTTCCAAATGATGCAGCCAGACCGGCTACTGTGGAAGAGTGTCACAGGCGTGCGCAATGGTCAATATTATTTGTTTTAAGTACTGCTCTTGTGAATTTCTGGGCTATATAATTGTCTTCATTGGTAATACGGGCAGATGTGAAAACGCCGATGGCATCAGAGCTGCTCTCTTTTTTAATCCTGGCAAAATTATCCGCAACAAGGCCAAGGGCTTCATCCCATGAAGCTTCCCTGAATTTGCCGTTCTCTTTAATCAAAGGTGTTGTAAGCCGCTCTTCAGAATTAATAAAATCATAGCCAAACCTGCCTTTTACGCAAAGACTGCCATGGTTTGGAGCAGAACCTGCACCAGTGATTTTCTGGACAACATTATCTTTTACATGTATGTCGATCTGACAACCAACACCACAATAGCTGCATGTTGTTCTTGTCCTGGTAAGCTCACCATAACGCACCTTTTTAAGGGCATCCTTTGGAAAAAGGGCACCAACAGGACATGCCTGGACACAATCACCGCAAAAAACACAATCAGAATCTTTCAGAGGCCTGTCTCCGGCTGTGATTACCTTGGTTACAGCACCACGGTACCCAAGGTCAATGGCATTGTTAACCTGTACATCATTACACGCCTGGACACATCTTCCGCAGAGTATACATTTGGAAAAATCCCTGGTAATAAAGGGATTAACATTCTCAAGTTTATACCTGGCCCTTGAGGCCTTAAACTGTTTTCCATCCACCTTATACCTGTATGCAAGCTGCTGGAGCACACAGTCTCCAGTGGCAGGACAGAGCAGGCAGTCATGGTGTCCCATGGATAGTAAAAGTGAAATGGTAAGTCTTCTGGATTTTACCACCTCCTTTGACTCGGTCTGAATAATCATGCCCGGGGCAGCCGGTGCTGCACAGGAGGCAACAAGGGATCTTGCACCTTTGACTTCAACCATGCATATTCTGCATGCTCCGGTTGGGGTTGTGCCCTTTAAATGACATAGTGTTGGAATGAAAATTCCATTCCTCCTGGCAATATCCAGGATGGTCTCATCCGGAGTGAAACTGAATTCTTTACCATTAATTGTTACTTTGTTCTCTTTAGCCATGGATCTTCCTAAAATAAAAATTCATAAGTTAAAATGATGGGATGTTTGTTAAAGCGTGCGGATTCTATGTTTTGACAATATTCTACAACTTACAACACCAGCCCAATATCGTTACAATATTAAAATTAAAACAGTATCAATGAAGATTTATGTTGTCAATAAAAAAGTTTACAGCCCTGCAATGACTGATAAAATATTGTTTAAGGATTTAAAAAAGCATATTTGATGTGCCCTTATTCTCTAATCCATAATTAAAGCAGTAAAGATTCGGATGCCAGAGCTGCAACAGTGTCCACTTTTATTCCAAGTTTATAATGGTTGGACAGTTCTCCCAGCTGCCGATGGCAGGACAGGCATGCTGTGGCAAGGTTTTTAAGGCCGGCAGCTTTCATCTGATCTGCCTTGGTTTTACCAAGAAGCATTCGTTTCCTGCTGCTGGTACTGTCCTGGAGAAGGCCTCCTCCGCCGCCGCAGCATATTCCATCCTCCCTGTTGGGCTCAAGCTCCACCACACCTTCACACACAAGGGATAAAAGTTTTCTTGGGGCATCATATCCCCCTGATTTTCTCGAAATATTGCACGGGTCATGGTAGGCAATTTTATAGGGATGCACACCAGGATCAAATTTCAAAACTCCCTTTTCAGCATATCTCACTATAAACTCCGGCATGCTGAGAACTTCAAATGGCACCTCTCTGCCAATAATATCCTTAAGCATATGTTTTAATACATAATAACCATGGCCGCACTCTGAGAGAACAAGGGTTTCAATGCCAAGGGCTTCAGCAGGACGTACCACCATCTCTGCTATTTTCTTCTGGATATCATCTTTCCCTGCAAAATAACCCCAGTTGGTCACATCAGTATGATCAGCAGATAAGGTCCAGGTCTCTTTTGTGGCATAAAAAAGCTTTGCCATGGCAGTTAAATGGAGCAGATTAATACCGATCTCCCTTGGGTTAAGAAGGTAGAGTATCTTTGCACCCTTTACATCATGGGGAATAACAGCATTGGGATCATCAACCTCATCAACAAATTCTTCGCTGATCCATTCAACAGTCTCAACAAACTCCTCCTTTGTAAGGCCGTTGACATCACCAAGTTCAAGGCGGTTCTTAATACCTTTTTTAATATCTTCCGGAGTCTGACTGTTTGCAATATCAAGGCTTCTTGCTTTTCTTACAACCCTATCCATGGTAATACCCATGGGGCACCCTTTGGTGCAGCGGTTGCACAAAACACACTCCCACAGCATATTGCTGTCCACAAGCTGTCTGTCAAGGCCCAGGGCTGCCATGCGAATGATAGATCTTGGCATGGGTCCGCCTTCACTGTCAAACCAGGTGCACCTTGAATTGCATACACCGCAGGTGAGGCATTCTGAAATATTATCGCCCAGGGGGTATTTGTTCAACATTTTATATAAAACCGAATTTTTATTAATGGCTGCATTATCCATATCTATTTTCCTTTTTTCTGACTAATTGAAATAATGCGTTGAAATTTTTTATCTTCATTGGCTGAAACAGGCTCCCAGGTAATCTTTGTGCTATCAATGCCAGGGAAGCCTGACACCTGCCGGATACAGGACTTTGCAACGGTTCTGCCCACCTTTGACCTGCAGTTATCTTCATGGCATCCTGCAACTATGACCTTTGAAGCACCATTTAAAAATGTTTTTAATATAAGTTCCGTGCTGATCCTGCAGGCACAGGAGATGGGTATTAATGTATATTTTTCTGACATGTTCAAACCTTCTGCAGCAAGAGCAGCAGAACGTTCACAGGCAAAGACTGTAATTTCGTTTTTCTCAACTTTCCCAATAATCTGATCATTTTCAAAAAAATTTGATTTAATGGCACAAGCAGGGCAGTTAGACACACAAAGATGGCATGCAAAACAGGCATGGGGCATAATTTCAGGTCTGCTCTTCTCATTTAAAATTATGGCTGAATGGGGGCAGATCCGAATACAGGTCAGACATTTTGCACATAGCTTTTCATCTATCCTGACCTCTGTTTCCATGCCCATGCCATTGGTCTGGTCATAAAAGGATCTGGATTTAAGGGACAAAAGAATATTTTGTATCTCGTTTTCAAGATCACCAGAATCTGTATCGTCGTGGCACCTGCCCGCAAAGAAAACTCCTTTGCGAAAACTCTGGGTCAAACGGTGGCGTACGTTGGCAGACTGAAGAAAGCCCTCCTTGTCCAGGGGCTGGCCAAGAAGTTCTGATACATTCTTAAAACCCTTTCCCGGTATAATTAAGGGAGGTATGATAAAAGAGTCACAATTTAGGGTTAACTCAATGGATGGCAGAGTTGCTTCTCTCAATTTTATAACAAGGTTTCTGTCTGTTTCCTCAAATTTCAGATCTTCCCTGGTTTCATATCTTAAAAAAACAATGCCCTGGTTTCTTGCTTTATCGTAAAGTCTCTGGCCGGATGATCCGTGTACCAGCATCTTATGCATGATAATGGAAACATCTCTGCCAAGTTTTTTAATTTTAAGGGCAAGGTCAAGGGCTGCCCTTGCAAAGGATTTAGATTCAGGGCCTGAATAATCAAGCAGGATAACATTGTTATCAGGGCATTTTCCAGGTTCCTTCTCAATCATGTCCAGAAATTCATTGATTCCTACGGAACAATTAAAAGAAAAGTCTGAACCAGGTACTGACAGGTCAGGCTCAAACGCGGCAATGAGTGCCACACATTTAAGAAATTTTTTTCTGCTGTCTGTGTTGTAATAGACTGAAAAGTTGCCGGCAGTCCCCTGGATGGATATGAGCCTGCTTTTATCAATGATTTTAACCCTTGTTTCTTTTAACAGGGTGGCTCCGGTCCCAAAAAGAAAGGTTTGATATCCCTTTGATGAGATTATTTCAGCCACCTGATCTGCCTGGGCTCCCTGTCCGAAAACTGCAATATTTAATCTGGTTTCCTGTCCCAGCCCAAGTGCATCCATGACCCTGGCAGCTGCATTCTGTCCATCCTGTTCTGAAGTCAGGATATCCCCGGGGCCTCTACTGCAGCCTGCAACTTCTATATCCTCTGGAAGCAATGCCTGATCTGCATTGATAAAACCCCACCTGTCCTGTTTAATATCAAACATGGTGCAAATGTTTTTAATATCCGGGCCTGGCTGCATACCAATTGAAAGAACTATAAGATCATAGGTTTTTAATACCCGTTCCCTGTTTTTTCCATCTTCTGCCACAATGGAGAGCATATTTGTCCCGGGGTCTCTGCGTATTTCACCAGGAACTCCCTGGACAAGTGAGATATTCTTTGCAAGTTCTCTTGCAAGAGGTCTGATCTCTTTTCCAATTATCTGAAGATCCATATAAAAAAGGGTAATATCAGATTCCGGAAAAAGATGGTTGAGTTTATTTGCATGGCGCATTGATATCTTACAGCAGACCTGGGAGCAGTAATCCCTGCCCTGTTCCCTGTTTCTTGAACCCACGCATTGAATAAAAGCTATCCTTGGATTATGCTTTCCATTAAAATAGTCAGAAATCTCTTTGCTGCGCAAAATAGTATTCAGTTCAGCTGTTGTGATAACATTTTCATACTCACCATGGTGTAAAGATTTGACACACACAGGATCAAAGGGCGTAAATCCCGCTGCCACAATAACCTTGTCAACTTTTAACAAAGTTTTATCTTCCAGGGTCACTTCATAACCCTGTTTTTTCCTCTTTACATCCTTTACCAGGGTATTAAGATGCAGGGTTACGTTTTTCTGCTTTAAAAGCAGTTCCTTTGTTTCAAGAACCAGACAGGCACCACAGTTTTCACAAACATCGGTTGCCATGCATGCCCACTTTGCAGCATGCCCGCCAAGGTCTGTCTCTTTTTCCACAAGATGTATAATTACTTCATGATCAATAAAGGCCTGCGCTGCTGCCATGCCTGCAACGCCTCCTCCAATTATAAGAATACCAGGAATGCGTTTTTTCATAATACTCTCCAATATTCATCAATACTGGTTTTATGATATATGATAATTGAATAACAGTGCTACCCATTCAATTATAAAATTGTCTTACCATATTATTTTAAAAAAAAGAAATCAACACGATATTAGTGATAAAAATTTTTTAATGCACTTTTTGCAAAAACCAAATAATAATTAAAAGAGATAAACTTTATATTGACAACAGGTAAAGCTTAGTCTATGGTAAAAAATTATTTAGCGGGAAACAAATAAGACGGTTAGTCTTAAAGATGATAGACAACTTTTTTTTTAACAGGAGGTATTTTTAAATGGCAACAATAGAAATGAATGGAGCATCATTCGAAATTGATGAAGATGGATTCTTACTTGATTATAGCGCTTTCAATGAAAACTGGATAGAATATGTAAGAACTCAGGAAGGTATTGATGAGCTTAATGAAGAGCATACAAAAGTAATCAAGGTGCTTCAGGATTATTATGAGAAAAATGGAATTGCTCCAATGGTACGTGTTCTTTCAAAACTTACCAAATTCAAACTGAAACATATTTATGAATTATTCCCATCAGGACCTGGCAAGGGTGCCTGTAAAATGGCAGGCCTCCCAAAACCAACCGGATGTGTATAATTAATACCGTTTCCGGAATTAAAATTTAAAGCTCTGTAATCAATATTTTACTGATTTACAGAGCTTTTTTTATTCAGGAATTTAAGAAATTTTCAGGATTGATTATGTATTTATTGGATGATACTGATAAAAAAATATTAAACAGGATACAATCCGACTTTCCAACCGATGCAAGGCCTTTTTCTGTACTGGCCGATGACCTCAACCTTTCTCCCCGACTGGTCATGGAAAGAATTAAAAAAATGAAGAAGAACCAGATTATACGGCGTATTGGAGGAAATTTCAGCCCGGATAAAATTGGTTATAAAAGTACCCTGTGTGCTGCAAAAGTCCCTGGGAAAGATATTGAATCATTTGCCAGGGTTGTCAATTCATACCCCGGTGTTACCCACAATTACATAAGGGAACATGAATACAATATCTGGTTCACAGTCATTGCAAATTCCCGCAAAACTATTGAAAAGAGTTTAAAGGAGATATCCAGGAAGACAGGTATTAAAGGAATCCTGAACCTGCCTGCAACCGATCTTTTCAAAATAAGCGCGCAATTTAAAGTATGAAGGATATAACAATTGCACTTGCAGTACAGAATTCTGTGTGCGGAGAATTTAAAACCAACCTTGAAAAATGTGTAAGCCTTGCCTGGGAAGCTTCAAAAAAAGGTGCAGATCTAGTCCTTTTCCCTGAGATGAACCTTACGGGCTATACATCGGGACAAGGGCTATTGTCCATTGCAAGGCCCATAACAAAAGAAGTTACAAGCCCTTTGCAGAACATTTCCACGGAAAGGTCCATTACCATTTCAGCAGGCCTTGCACACAAGGATAAAGATGGTAATATCTATGCATCTCAGTTTGTTGTAATGCCCGATAAGACATTTTTTATTTACAGAAAAACACATACTGCCCCCCCTGAAAAGACAATCCTTTCAAGGGGCAGTACCATTGAAATATGCCAGGATCATTCCAATGATTTAACCTTTGGAATCCAGCTCTGTTACGATGCCCACTTTCCCCAGCTTGCCACATCCATGTCTGTAATGGGTGCTGATTTAATAATGATCCCCCATGCATCTCCCCGGGGAACAAGCAGTGAAAAATATCAGTCCTGGATGCGCCATTTAACTGCAAGAGCCTTTGATAATGGAGTCTTTATTGCGGCCTGCAACCAGACAGGAAAAAACGGCCTGGGCCTGACATTCCCGGGAGTTGCCGTAATAATAGGGCCTGATGGTAAAATCATCTCAAAATATATCGACGATGAGGAGGGCCTTCTGATTGCAAAACTATCCAGTGAAAAACTTTTAAGAATCCATGGCCATAGAATGAAATATTTCCTGCCCAACCGCAGGAAAGATATTTATTGACCCATGGTGTCAAAGCTTTTTACAGAGTATTCTTCAACTTTTCCGGTACACTGCATAATAGGCAACCGGTATTACAAGCAATGTAAACAGGGTGGATGCAAAAAGACCGAAAATCAATGCCCAGGCAAGACCTGAAAATACCGGGTCAAAAATAATGGGAAAAGCGCCTATTGCCGTTGTCAGAGCTGTCAAGACTATGGGGCGCATCCTTACCACACCGCTTTTAAGTATTGCATCTTTTAATTTATCACCCTGACCCACTGCTTCCTGGATAAACTCTATGAGCACAAGGGAGTTTCTGATTACAATGCCGCCAAGTGCAATCATACCGATCATGCTGGTTGCTGTAAAAAATACTGGATTACTGAATCCACCGACACTTTTTGTGAAAAGATTAAGAATAAAAAATCCAGGCATGATGCCAAGGATGGTTAAAGGTATTGCCATCATGATAAGGGCGGGCATAAAGTATGATTTTGTATTTATAACTAAAATCAAATAAATTCCAATTAATGCTGCAGCAAAGGCAAGCCCCATGTCCCTGAAGACCCTGAGGGTTATCTTCCACTCACCCTCACCTGCCCATTGGGCATGTATGCCGTCTGGTAAAGGATTTTTTTTAAGAACTTTTTTCATGTGCAGCACTGCTTCTCCAGGTGCCCTGCCTGCCATTTCGCCGGTTACATACACCACAGGTTCAAGATTTTTATGATAAATCTGTTTACGATAGGGTTTTTCTTTAATATCGACAAGCTCTGCAAGGGCAATCATATGGTTGGTTGCGGAACGCACTGGTATCTGCATGACTGCGTTAAGATCTGAACGTTTTGCCCTGGGCAGAATTACTTTAACCCATAAAGGGTTTCGCTGGGTTCCAAGATGAACGGTCGCAGGAGTTACTCCCTTGATTGCACTATCAAGGGTTGAAAGTATACGGGAAGTCTCAATACCATGAAGTGCTGCTTTTTCCCGATCCACCTCAAAGTCCATCCTGATTTTATCCTTTTCATTTAAAACCTTTATGTCGGTTACAAAGGGCTCATTCTGCAATATTCCTTTGATATGATCCGCACCTTCAAGAAGCTCTTCATAGGTTTTATCCGGAACACCAGACACCTCAACAACAATGGTTGACAATACAGGTGGTCCTGGAGGTACTTCCACAAGCTGTATATCTGCATTATTGTCCCGGGCTATCTTTTCAAGATCCCTGCGCAGTCTCAGCAGTATTGCATGACTCTGCTGTTTTCTTAATGACTTATCCACCAGATTAATACGAATATCAGCCATATGGCTGCCCTGGCGCATGAAATAATGCCTTACCATACCGTTGAAATCCATGGGTGAAGATATTCCAGTATAGGATATTATTTCGGTTGCTTCGCGAACCCTGCGAAGGTAGTCTTCAAACTGTGCAACTACACGGCTGGTATGCTCAAGGGTCGTACCCTCCGGCATATCAATAACAACCTGAAATTCATTTTTATTATCAAAGGGCAGAAGTTTTAAAGGCACAAGTTTGAACAGCACAAGGGAACATGATGCAAGAAGCAGAATAGTAACAGTTATAAAAAGGCCTTTACGAAATTTCGGCTTTTCCAGAAAAGGCAGGAGGACTGATCTGTATATCTTTGCGGTTCTGCCCTCCCTGGTTTTTGCAGTTTTTGTTTCAGTATTATCCTTTTTAAGCAGCTTAAAGGATATCCAGGGAACTATTGTTAATGCACACAATGTGGAAAATGTAACGGTCAGAGGCACATTTATGGCCATGGGTGCCATGTAGGGCCCCATCATGCCTGTGATAAAGAACAGTGGTGCAAAGCATACTATTATTGCAATGGTGGACATGATTACAGGGGGCAACACCTCGTTTACTGCATATAATGTGGCATTGAATGTGTCAAGCACGCCTTGTTTTATGTGGCGCTGGATATTATCCACATTGGTAATCGGGTCATCCACCACAAGACCCAGGGATAGAATCAATGCAAAAAGGGTGACACGGTTAATTGTGTAACCAAAAATATAATTGACAAAAAGAGCCAGAGAAAAGGATACCGGCACTGCCAGGGCAACAACGACCGCTTCTCTCCAGCCAAGGGCAATGGCCAGAAGAATCACAACGGAAACAATGGCAAATCCCAATGAACCAAGCAGCCCGTTCACCTTATTCTGGGCGGTTCGGCCATAATCCCTGATTACCCTGACATGCACGTCATCAGGGATCACATCCTTTTTCATCTTTTTTACGGCATCTGAAATTGCCTTTGATACCTTAACTGCATTTGTCCCTTTTTTCTTTGACAGTGCAATGGTAACAGCAGGAAACTCCTTTCCAATGAGATGATCTGCCTTATCTTCCCTGAGAACCTGATTGGAACAACCAATGCGGGTATAAGAGCGTGGTTCTTCAGGGCCGTCAATGACATTGGCCACATCATCCAGAAAAACAGGTCTTAAATCCCCGCCCCCCACAACCAGTGATTTAACTTCATCAATGGACATTAAAAAAGAGGAACTTGTCAATACTATCTCTTTGTTACCCTTGTCAATAGCTCCTGCATTGACCGATACATCAGCGCCTCCCAGGGCATTGGTAATATCTGAAATTGTAACTTTAAACCCCTTCATCTTTTCAGGGTCGATCTCCACTCTGACTTCTCTTTTTCTTCCGCCTGTCAAAGATGATCTTGAAATATTTTTAAGCCTGGAGAGTCTGGTACTTACCTCTTCTCCAATTCTTCTCAGTTCATAGTCATCATAACGATCAGAATACAGAGCCAGGTTGACAATGGATACATCGTCAATTTCCACTGGTTTTACCACCCAGCCGGATACAATGGGAGGTACTCTGTCAATGTTCATCCGGATCTTATTATGGAGTTTTACAAGGGAGTTTTCCCGGTCCTCTCCCACAAAAAACCGTACTGTTATAACTGCTTTTCCCCGCATGGATGTGGAATAAACATATTCCACACCATCTATTTCCCAGAGAATCTGTTCAAGCGGGGCTGCAACCAGTTTTTCAATCTCCTGCGGCATGGCACCCGGCGCATTCACATAAACATCTGCCAGTGGGACAACAATCTGGGGTTCTTCTTCTTTGGAGGTTGCAAGTATGGCTGCAATTCCCAGGCAAAGGGATATTATAAGAAGCATTACAGAAAGATTTGAAGTTAAAAACAGCTTAACAATGTTTGTAAGGATTCCGGTTTTATGTTCCTGCATAATAATTAATACCCCAGGGTTTCATTGCCCGCAAGGCCGGACAATACTTCAATTTTATCCTTATATACTTTACCGGTCTTGATGTAGATGGTCTTCCACCTGCCCTCTTTATCCTGTATATTAACAAGCTCCAGCTGTCCTATTATCCGGAGAGCAGCTTTTGGTATGAGGACCACCTCCTTTTCCTCCAGGGGAACCTGAAGCCTGCCAAACATGCCTGGATACAATCCAGGGACCCTGGGCAGTGTTGTTTTTACCAGAAATGTACGGGTATCCGGATCAGCATATGGTACAATCTCTTCCACCACCGATGGAATAATCCTGCCTATGGTCTCAATATTTACATTATATGTTCCGCCTTTACGGATTCTGGATATCATCTCTTCGCGAATACTTGCTTCAAGTCTCAAAGAACCGCTGGTTTGTAATGTCAAAAGAGGTTTACCTGGTACGGCAAGATCGCCCGGATCTGCTTTACGGTCAATAATAACTCCTGATGCAGGGGCTCTGATAATTGCATATCCCAGGATAATTTCAGCCTGTGTTATGCCCTGTTCAGCCTGTCTGATGCCTGTCCGGGCTGCAAGCACCGCCTCTTTTGCATGTTCAAGCATGGCTCTGGCCCTGAGAAATGCTGCCTTATCAATTTCAAGCTGTTGTGAAGAGATCACACCTGACTTAAACAATTTTGAAGTCCTGTTAAATTTTGCTTTTGCTTTATCCAAATCTGCTTCTGCAGCATCCTTTGATTTCAGGGCCTGTTTAAGATTGTTTCTGGCAAAGGCAAGGCCCTCCTTTGCCTTATCCAGCTGGGTCTCTTCATTCCTGGCATCCAGGTAGATAAGTACATCACCCTTTTTAATTTTTTTTCCAGGTGTTCCCATGACTTTCAGTATTTGTGCACTTATCTGGGCTTCCACACTTGTTTCTGTCAGGGGGCGGACTGTACCCACTGCCTCATAAGTTTCAATGATTTTCTCTTTTTTAAGCTTTAGAACTGTTTTAAAATTCTTTTGGTCTGACTTACTCCCTTCAACCATACCAGGAGCAAGTTTATCATCCGAGCATGAAAACAGGAATGGTATTATGAAGATCAAAATAATAATAAGTATTTTTTTCATGGTACACCCTTTATTTAAATTATGGGAAACAACATAATATAAACTGCATCAGGGCAGATGAATTATCTGGCTTTTATCTTTTCCTGCCTCTGTTGAATATATCCGTTTTTTAAAGCGATATAAGGATCAATGGCGCCTTTTTTCAAAGTATCGTAGTCATCCAGTCTATAGGATGTTGAATTTATTGTGTATAATGTACGTGAACCTATCACTGCAACCGGGGATTTTAAATAATTGGGTGGGTATAAAAAAGAATCGCCAATCATGCCAATGGAATCCCGCAGGGTCGAAGGTCCAAGAAAGGGCCAGACAATATATATACCCGGACCCACATGGTATCTGCCAAGGGTCTGACCAAAATCCTCATCACTGGTTTTAAGGCCGTAGGTCTCCTGGGCAATCCTGGCAAGACCCAGCCCGCCCACAACAGTATTGAGCAAAAAAATCTCAGTTTCAATGCCAGCCTGTCTGATACTGCCCTGTAAAAGAGTATTGACAAATCGTACAGGAAAAAGCAGGTTTGTAAAAAAATTACCAACACAGGATCGGATCTCCCGGGGCACAACAACTTTATACCCCTTTGAGGTCGGTCTCAGAACCAGGTTATAAACTTTATCGTTAAATGTAAAAACAGCATGATTATATCGAAAAAGGGGGTCTGAAACCCTGGTCTGCTCATTTTTCTCATCGTATTCACCCATGAGCTCGGCAAACTCTTCATCTTCACCTGCAAAGGCAGTTGCGGGAATAACCATGGACCAGACATATCCTGTAATAATTATGCTGAAAATAATCAGAACAATTCTATGTTTCTTCATTTTTAAATTTTGCCTTAAGTTCATTAATGATTGTTACCGGAGGTACCATGGCCTTTTCTCTATAAGTCTCCCGGTAATTTGCAATTAAACTTACGCCCTCAATCAGAACATCATAGGTTTTCCAGGAGTCTGAATCCTTTTTTATCATCCTGTAAACCACAGGAGTTTTGACATCATTGTGGTGGAGCATGGTATAAACATCGGATCGTTTTGCTTTTGTTTTAAGGTCGATCACTTTTAAATAATCAACTTTTATGTCATCCAGGTCAGCTCCTCTGATTCTGCTCAAATATACATTTGTAATAAGTTTTGAGAAATATTTTGAAAACTCGACCTTTTGTGAAGGAGAAAATCTTTTCCAGTTACGCCCCAGGGCAAGCATTGATATAATTCTGAAATCAAAACTTGAGCATAGTTTTTCATATATCTGATCCTGCTGCTCCTTTTCTGTTTTCTGTTTAAAGGAGGGGCTCTTCAGTATGGAGACAATTTCATCAAAATTTTTCTTTATACAGCCCATGGGGCTGGTTTCTGCATAGCATATTGAAAAAGTAAGAAAAAATAATACTAGCGCAATGATAATGGCACACTTTTTACTATTTTGCATTAATATCACCCCTTTATTTGTCTGAATCTTTTTTTTTATTATTGTTAAAAATATATTTCCTAACAAGGGATTCAAGATCAACAGATGATTCTGTATTAAATATTGTTTCACCGGGTTTTAGAATAGTTTCAGAGCCTCCGGGGGAAAGATCAATATATTTATCCCCTATTATGCCGGTTGTTTTAATGGATGCAATGACATCATCGGACAATTCCACTTTATTTATTATGTTAAGTTCAACCTTTGCAAGAAACTGCTCGGTATCAAGGGAGATTGAAGCAACCTTACCGATCTCAACTCCTGCCATCTCAACGTCTGCCCCGTTGTTCAGTCCTGAAACCGATGTAAAATATGCATACACAGAATACCTTCCATTGTTAAACAGATTGAATTCACCCAATGTTACAACAAGATATATGGAACATATAATGCCAAGGGTTATGAATATGCCCACATAAAGTTCTTTGTTACCTTTTTTCATAGATGCCTGACCTGTCCTCTTTTACTGAAAATATATATACAATATCATACTATTTCTTTGCCGGTAATAAAAGATTTAACAACAATATTATCAGATGCCATGATCATATCTCCTGTACCCTGGAAAATAATTTTTCCTTTGTCAAGCATGGCAATTCTCTGGGCAATATCAAAAATTTCAGGTATCTCATGGCTTACCACTACAGCAGTAAATCCAAATTTATTCTGATACTCCTGTATCATTGCATGCACACTCTGTTTTCTCAGTGGATCAAGCCCGGTGGTGGGTTCATCAAACAGCACAATATCAGGGTCAATAACCAGGGCCCTTGCAAGGGCAACCCGTTTCTGCATGCCGCCTGAAAGTTCAGACGGAAATTTTTCTTCTGTTCCTTCAATTCCAAGCTGAGCCATCCTTAAACCAACCTTTTCCCTGATCAGATTCTTTGATAATACAGCTTTTTCCGTGAGGGGCAAAGCAATATTATCAAAAATATTCAGAGAATCAAAAAGGGCATTGCTCTGGAACATATAGCTTAATCTGCTTTTAAATCTTTTTTTTTCATTTCTGGTTAGGTTTGAAAGGCTCTTGCCTGATATCAGTATTTCACCTGAATCATGTTCCATAAGCCCTATAATATGCTTTAAAAGAACCGATTTCCCGCACCCGCTTCTGCCAATGACAATTGTAATCTCTCCCTTATATATTGAGAGGTTTACACCCTGCATTACATGGTTTCCATTAAAACTTTTTTTTACATCTTTGAACTGAATAAACGGATCAGGCATAATATATGCTCTACATTAGAAGATAAGTTATAATATAATCAAACACTAAAATAAGCACACAGGAAAAAACAACTGCATTGGTTGTGGAAAGGCTTACTCCCCTTGCACCATGTTCTCCTTTATTGTTTAAATGTGTGTAATACCCCCGGGATGCACATATGGTTATTACAATAAGTGCAAACACAAAGGACTTGATAAAACCTGCGTTAACATCTTCCATAACCACGCTTTGTACAACTTTCCTTGCATATATTCCTTTGTTTGCATTGGTCATTAATGCACCTGACACATATCCTCCGAAAATCCCGACTGCATCAAATATTGAAGTGAGCAGTGGAAAACTTATTACAGATGCAACGATTCTTGGGCTGAACAGATACCTTACAGGATTTATATCCATTGTTTCAAGGGCATCTATCTGCTCGGATATTCGCATCACACCAATTTCTGCAGCAATTGCCGAACCAGCCCTTGCAGTAATCATAAATCCTGCCAATACAGGTCCAAGCTCACGGATCAGGCTCAATGCAACAACAGAGCCAAGCATACCTTCAGAACCAAATTTCGAAAGGGTGTAATACCCCTGCAGGCCCAGGACCATACCTGTGAAAAGTCCGGTTAAAACAATGACAAGCATTGATTTTGCACCAATAAACCATATATGCTCAAGTATTTTATTGAATTGGAAAGGTGTTTTAAATATGCTGATTATTCCTGAAACAAGGAATATGACAATTCTGCCAACACTTTCAATATGCTCAAGAACAGAGCTTCCAATATTTTCAAAAAAATTTCTTACCATGAAAATTTTATACCCAGTTATTATGAAAAATTCAAGGTCCAGGAGATATTCCACTGGATTATTAACCTTGGAATTTCAGATTGGCATGGTCTTTATCCATTTTTTTGCTGCCCTACAGTTTTTTCCCTTAAAAATAGTGAATCTCTTTAATCAACTCACCAGAGCCTTTATCAACTTTAAGGGCATAAAGAGCAAAACCATCGACATTAGTACGGATTGCAGCACCAACACCAATAAAAATAAAGATATCTTTACTCCGGGTAAGTGTGGATAAAACTTTTATATATTTAACGTCAAACATCTTTGTTAAATTAAAATCACTTATTTTTTGACCATTACCTTTAATATAGGAAAGGAGTAAATCAGAATCTTCAGAAAGAGTACTTTTGCAGGTAACCCAGATTTTATTTTTTCTGTGGGCAAATGTATTTTGCTCTGGAATAAATTCCGGCTCTAACAATATCATACTTTCTGGAGAGCACCTATCCCCTCTGGCATGCAGATGTACGCCTAAGCTCTCTCGCAGCGGATAAAACTGCCACTTTTCTGTAAAATTCAAACTTTTCTTAACAAAAGAATCGTTAAAAGAAACTTCCTTAACTGACATGGCTTTTAACTGATAATCCAGCCGGTAATATTGCCCGTCAGCAGCAATAACATATAAAGTATGCTGCTGCGGGTCATAGGCATTCCCCCAGGGGTACAACTTAATTCGGCCTCCCAGTTCTGGATTTTGCTTAAGAATTTCCTGCTCTTCAGCCAGAATCTGCGGTTCCAGCATATCCAGAAGTTGAATTCCTGTTTCTCTGCTATAGCCCCAGGCCTTATCTCCTCCAGACCAGTACAGCCGGTACTCATCAGAATAGTGTTTTTTTACCATCTGGACCATACCCATCGGCTTTCCGGTTTCCAGCTCAAAAGTTTTCAGTCTTTGATCATGGACAGCTCCAAATCTTTTAAAATGATAACGAGTTAACCAGGTTGATAGACAAGGCTTCCCATTAGTTTCAAAGATGTAAATTCTTTTAAGACCGCCATCATGAAAAGGATCTATAATTTTTGAAAAAGCAGTCATAGAACCATATAAAACAATTAAAACAGCTGGGAATAAAATATAGTTTATTTTATTCTCAGGTAATTTTAAAAGTCTACTTACTTCCAATACACCAAAAAACACACCAGTTAAACAGAGAATTGTTATAAAAAATTTAATGAAAAATAATAAGGTGCCGTGCATATAATAAAAATAATTCATTTTATCAATAATTTTAACGAAACTGCTCTGATCTGTCATGGGGGACATTATAGGTTTTAAGAATACCAGGAAGGTCGTTTTCCGCCTGTTTTCTATCAATAATTATCTTGAATCCCGATTTTGTCTGAAATTCCATAAATTCCCTGTTGCGATCTTTTCTGACCGTATTAACCAGTTTTTTAAGATTCTTTATTTTCTTACCATTAACATGTGTGATAATCATATCAGAGTAGTTATGGTATCCTGAATTAACATCTGATGCCAATACCTTTGACAGGATTACTATCTCACTGCCCTTTGACTCTGGTCTGCCCTGTTTGTAAAGTGCTGCAAAATCATGGGGAGCATTTTCATCCCAGCCATCACTCCATCCCAGTAAATAATTTTTTGTCAGGGGCCTGAAAAGTAACCCGCCATAAATAAAATATGAAGGTTTGATATCATACTGCTGTCTTGGTACCAGGTTTAATGTTCCAAGGCAGGAGCTTAAAACAACCCGGACTGAATGGACTTCCCCATTTCTCAAAATTTTTAAATTCAGATTATCTCCTTTTTGATGATTCTGAACATAATATTGAAACGCTGTTCTTTCACTGGGCCTGAACTCTACTGTGCCGTCACCTGATATATCATGATTTTCCAAGGATAAAAGAATATCTCCTGTTTGAAGAATCCCATGTGCTGAAGAACCTGGATATATAAAGGTAATCAAAACTCCTGATTGACCATTTAAAAGTTTATATTTCTTTTTTAAAGCATCATTTTCTATTGTTTGATAGTCTATTCCCAGAGTTGGAAATCCATCATAATGATTATCTTTTAAATCAGTGAGAAAGTGATCTATTATTGTTGCAGGAACCATATAACCAATACTTTGAGAGTTATCAATCCCCTGCATTACAATTCCACTGATACGGTGGTCTACAATAACAGGCCCGCCACTGTTTCCCGCATTGATTGGTGCATCGATCTGAACAGTAAGCAGCTTTAGCTGACTATGCACATATTCACTATGTTCCACCCTGGACACAACACCTTTGGTAACACTTAATGTATCACCACCTTTGGGAAATCCATAAACAACCACATCCTGCTGAATTTCAGGCAATTTACCAATGGCAAGAGGTTTTACACCTTTAAAAAAAGAAATATTGTCAATGGTTAAAACAGCAAGATCAGCTTCATGTGACACTGCAATGATCCTGGCAGTATGTTTTTCAGGCTTTCCATATAACTGAACCTGTACAAAGGTCTGATTGCTGACAACATGTGCATTGGTAAGGATTCGATTTCCCTGAATGACACAACCTGATCCGCTGCTGAAACTAATTGAATTCATTGACCAGGGTTCATAATAATAAGGTTCAGCACTGACAGTATAAACTTTGACAAGAGAATTTATCTCATCTGTTTTCGCAGAAACAGGGGTTTGCAGGCAGATTATTAAAAAATATACCAGGATAGAAATAGAGGACAAGATAAATAAAAACTTTTTACTAAAGCCTGAGTTCGACATTGCCTCTGCCTTATATTAAATGAAAATATTGCAACAATGGTGGAGAACAGATCCACCAAATTAACAAAGTAAATTCGATAAAATCGATATAATACTAATATACAAATCAATTAACACTGTCAACAATACCATAATGTGATTTCCCATGAATTTCGGAATTAATTATTGAAAATCATACTTTCAGCAGTTCAATTTTGATCATAGACACTGCAGGAATAAAAGGGTTTTCAGCTTTATGCCTGAAAACTCATTTTACTTTTGTAGTACCTTTATTATATTTAATATATTTTCTGATTTATCAGGATAATTATCCTTTGGAAGATGCTGAATGGTAAAGCCGTCAATGTCTGGTTGTTTTTTCATGTTTACCTCAACTTTGTTTATTCATTGAGGTTAACTATAATAAAATAAAAATGTTAGTTACTATGCCAATAACAATTTTAAAACCTGTGTTATAATTTATAAAAAAGCAACAACACAGGAGATAAAACTACAATAAAGGATGAAGAGATGAGAAAGACTGTTGGCAATAAACTTAAGACATTGCGTAAACAAAAACGTGTGACCTAAAAAGAACTGGCAGCAAGTCTAAATATTGGTATTTCTCAACTTAATAAATATGAGTCAGGCATGCATATGCCGCCTATCAAAAAACTCATACAATTATCCAATATCTTTGACACAACATTGGATTATCTTGTAAAAGACAGAGAAACAGCCATGACTGAACTTCATAACAACAAATTTATAAAACGATTTAAAGAACTTGAGCATTTTGATATTGCAGAACAGGATACTGTTCTTAAAGTATTGGATACAATGATAATGAAAAACAAAATGACTGGTGTCATGGCAATGGATATCAATCAATAAAAGAGACAAAATGCAAACTGAAGGTATAAAACAAGAAGCCTATAGAATATTAGATCAACTGCCAGACATGGCCACATGGGATGATCTCATGCATCAAATTTATGTTCGCCAAACTATTGAAGCAGGCATTAAAGGCAGTGATAATAGTTGTACAATGGATGTTAAAGAGGTTCGTAAAAAATTTGGGCTTACAGAATGAAAGTCCACTGGACTTAGAATGCCATTGATCATCTTGCCAACATTTATGGATATATAGCTCTTAATTCTTCAACTTATGCAAGGCATATGGTTGATCGGATTACCCGGCGTTCAGAACAAATTGCTGAGCATGCCTTGTCTGGCAGAAAAGTACAGGAATATGATGCCGAAGATATCCGAGAATTGATTGAAAAACCATACCGGATTATTTAAATAAAGTATTTATTTCAAACTATTTTTTAGAATAATATTAGATGGTTATGAAAAAAACCAAATCAAAACAAATGAATGTTCTAATTTAATCAAAGATGCTATTAACAAAGACGATTGGGTTGAGCCTGGAATAAAGATTATCAAAACTACCGCAAAATTGTAGGCTGGGAAATTCATGCCAGGCATAGTGGTAAAGACAGAGAAATCCTGGAAAACCGCAAAGCAGTATATGAAAAGGCCAAAGAATTAAAACCGGAACGCTGGACAAGGGGAATAAGAAATTGGAATTCCATAGAAGAAGTGAGCTTAAATTCAGCAAAAACGTGATCTGATTATTTCTGCCATCATGAAAAGAACCAGTGAGGTTCTGGCTATGATGAAAGACGGGATGCGCACACAGGCGATGAAGCTGCTGCATGAGGCACTTGGCAATCATGATAAGCGGCGCTGTAATGAATACCTGAGTCTAATGTATTTGATGCTTTTGGCTGGTTCATCACAGGAGCAGGTTGAACAGGGTAT
>CAZQJS010000003.1:0-98250 GCA_964593725.1 uncultured Desulfobacterales bacterium | reverse complement strand
TATAGTCTGAAAAATTTAACCGGTCAGAGTCAGACACTCTTTTCCAGCGTTCCTGCTTAGTCGACGCTCAAACTGCAGCCTGCAGGAAAGGCCGCAGCAGAACGGTAGCTGCTCTAGGCTGCTACTGCAAAATCATAATCATCTGCAATTAAATTAGTTCCACCGGTTTTACGAGTCAGCAGAAGCTCGACATGCAATCATAAGTCTCCTCATCCCCGTCGAAGCCATTTCGCCCCCAATATTGTCAAAGAACTTAGTTGTATAAATAACCATAAAACAGGTAAATGTCAAGGAAACAAAGGTACTCACAAGGCTATAATTGTAGTATTCAAGAGGAGTTTTAAAAGTTTTTCTTTTCCCTGTCCATATCTCTTTTGATGTCACGCCTCTTTATATCTTCCCGTTTGTCATACAATTTTTTTCCCCTGGCAAGACCGAGTTTTATCTTTATTTTATTATTTTTAAAATAAATT
Source organism: uncultured Desulfobacterales bacterium (assembly GCA_964593725.1). GTDB lineage: Bacteria > Desulfobacterota > Desulfobacteria > Desulfobacterales > Desulfobacteraceae > JAIOSM01. The sequence continues at coordinate 97,777 of CAZQJS010000003.1, read as the reverse complement.
TTTAAAGGGACAAGAGTCAAACCCCTTTCCTTTATTTTTTTTGCAAGGCGTTTTATTTCAAATTTATTTAATAAAAGTTTTCTTGATCTTAAAGGTTCATGATTTCCGTAAAAGGTCTGCTTATAGGGTGATATATGCAGCTGCCTTAAAAAAATTTCACCGTTTTTATACTCTGCATAGGCATCCTGGAAATTCACCCTGCCCTGGCGGATGGATTTAACTTCAGTACCCACAAGCACAATACCTGCCTCGTATTCGTCGGTAATATGATAATTACGCCTGGCTTTCTTGTTGGCGGCAATGAGTTTAATATAATCAGCCATGGTTAATCTTCTTCCTTAAATGGAGGTATCTCTTTAAATTCACGCTTTATCATATCGGTTATGGCAGTGCTGTTGCCAAGTTTTAAGGCCTTTTTAAACAGGCCCTTTGTCTGGCTGAATTCAAGATTGCGTATCAGTTTTTTAACAACAGGTATGGAACCTGAATTCATGGAAAAATCCTTAATTCCCATCTCCATGAGCAATGGAATGTTTATGGGATCACCTGCCATTTCACCGCACATGACGACTTTTACACCTTTTTTTAATCCTGCATCAATTGTGAGTTTAAGCATCTTTAACACGGCAGGGTCAAAGGGCTGAAAAAGATGGGCAACCTTGCTGTTTCTCCTGTCAACGGCAAGGGTGTATTGAATCAGATCATTTGTACCAATGCTGAAAAAATCAACGTGCCGGGCAAGCTCTTCAGCCATCATCACAGCAGAAGGTACTTCAATCATGATGCCAAGGCTGATATCTTTCCTGAATGGTTTACCCTCATTTTCAAGATCGGCAATTACACTGTTTAAAACCTTTTTCACCTTGAGCATCTCATGGACACTTGAAATCATGGGGATTAAGAGATTAATGTTGCCACAGGCTGCTGCACGCAGAATAGCTTTCAGCTGGGTTGAAAAAATATCAGAATTTTTCAGGCAGAACCTTACAGCCCTGAGTCCCAGGGCCGGGTTTTCCTCATCTGCTTCATACAGGTCAGGGATTACCTTATCACCGTTAATATCAAGGGTTCTGATTGTTACCGGCATTGGCTTCATCAGCTCTGCAACTTCTTTATATTTAATATAAAGCTCCTCTTCTGTAGGGAATCTCTTAAGATTAAGATATAAAAACTCTGTTCTGAAAAGACCTATTCCGGTTGCTCCGCTGTCCCTTGCCGCCACAACCTCTTCAACAAGCTCAATATTGGAAAAAAGATTAAAGGAGACTCTGTCTTTTGTCACAGCAGGCAGGTGGCTCTCCCTTGCAAGGATTGCCCTGTTTCTCTCAAATTTTTCCCTTTTTTCTTCATAACAGAACAGAACATCCTCATCAGGATTGATGACTATCACACCGGCAGAACCGTCAACAATGAGAAGATCATCATTTTTAATATTGGTTGTTGCCGTGCCAAGTCCCAGCACTGTGGGTATTTTTAAAGATTTTGCAATGATACTGGTATGGGAATCCCTTCCTCCCCTGTCTGTCACAAATCCCATTATTCTTTCAAGCTGGATCTGGCTTGTATCAGCAGGAGTAATATCGTGGGCAACAAGAATAACACGCTTATTAATATCAGAGATCTTCTCGTCATGGACACCTACAAGATAGGACATTATCTTTTCGGAAACCTGCTCAATATCATTACCCCTGGCTTTAAGGTAAAGGTCTTCCACATTCCTGAACATATGTTTGATCTGTCTTGTTGTGTTTCTTAATGCCCATTCTGCATTTATTTTTTTATCTATAATAATCTGGATACTCTTCTCATAGAGCATTTTATCCTTAAAAAGCAGCATATGGGATTCAAGGATACTGAGTTCAGCACCAAGATCTTCATCAAGGCTGTTTATTATTTCAGAATACTCCTGTTTTGCCTTGGCAACAGCATCTTTAAAACGATTAATCTCCTTTGCAACCATGGATTCAGAAAGGGAGTACCTCTTAATAACATCCACGCCTTCACGGTCAACAAGATAGGCCTTGCCAATGCAGATTCCAGGTGAACCGCTTATGCCATATAGTTTTAATTGTTTTTTCCGGACTTTATCCATGGCCTCTATTCAGCTTCTCCAAACCGTGAGTTAATAAGGTTTTTTATCAGCTCCAATATATAAATATCTTCAATGGATTCGATTTCAATCACAACTCTGGTTCCCCTGCCTGCTCCCAGGGATAGAATATCTATTATACTTCCTGCATCTACTCTGGTTGATCCTGAACAAATCCAGACATTTTTTTTTGCTTTTCCGGCAAGATCAGCTATCTTTGCGGCTGGTCTTACATGGATTCCAAGCAGGTTTTTAATTATAACTTCATGTGAAAAATTATCTTTTTCTTCTCTTTTATCCATCATAAAATATTTAAAGATAATACGTATTATTACCTTAAAAGTCAATATAAGATTGGATGGTCTGTTTGACCGGTCAATGATTGTATGGTAATAATCTTCATCATAAAAATAATACAAAGGAGATGCCAATGGATAAAATACTGATTTATGGGAAAGACACCTGACCTTTTACAAAAAATGCCCGGGAAGCATATAAGACTCAAGGTATTGAATTTGACTACATTAATGTACAGAGCAACCCTTTAAAGCTCGATGAAATGCTTAAACATTCAGGCGGCCAGAGAAGAGTTCCTGTGATCATTAAAAACGGTGCTGCAACAATTGGTTACGATGGAAAAAGCTGAGGCGTTTAACTTACTTATTGATCAGCTGTATGCTGATAAAAACAAAAAGGTTTAAATAAAAAATGACTGATAAATACCCCATTGATGATTTTAGAAGTGGTGAGTCCTGGAGACTTTTTAAAATACTTGGCGAATTTGTGGAAGGTGTGGATACTCTCCATGAAATTGGCCCTGCAGTATCAATATTCGGATCAGCAAGGACTAAGCCTGATCATAAATATTATAAAAAAGCTGAAAAGATTGCATCCCTTTTTGCTGAAAAGGGATATGCTGTTATCACAGGCGGCGGAGGCGGCATTATGGAAGCAGCCAACAAAGGAGCTGCCCATGCCGGTGGAACCTCGGTCGGACTCAATATATCCCTGCCCTTTGAACAGGTTCCAAACAAATATGCCAATATTCAGAGTGAATTTCACTATTTTTTTGTAAGAAAGGTCATGTTCATTAAATATGCACAGGCCTATATAATAATACCAGGCGGTTTTGGCACCCTGGATGAAACCTTTGAGGCAATCACATTGATTCAGACCCACAGATTGAAACCCCTTCCTGTAATTCTTGTGGGCACGGACTACTGGCAGGGCTTAATACAGTGGATAAAAGAGAGGCTCATTGCTGAAAAAATGGCTCTGGAAAGTGACCTTGACATATTTAATCTCCTTGATGATCCAGAAGAGATTGTTCAAAGAGTTATTGATTTTAACAAAGATTGAAAATTATTGAAAAAATCCTCCGGGAGCATCAATTTTTCTAAGAAAAATCCTTGGTATAATAAATAGTTGTTTCCGGGGCATCTTTTTAATTCCAAGTTTATTAAGTATATCTTTGATAAGATCGTCTGAGCTTTTAAATCCTTTGTTTGTTATTCTTGTTACAGAGAACATCTCGTTCCAGGAGTTTATATAAACAGCTGTATACATGGTGATCTTTGTATCGTTCCTGTCTGAACACAGATTACAGGAGACTAAAACTGCAGCTATTTCAGCTTTCATTAAAAGAGCTTTAAAACTTTTCTGCCTTTGTACAATGGGACTGAAAAAACCATGCATTGCATTGAACAGCCTCACAATATCATTGTGTGTTACATGACTGGGATTGGGTTCAAGGGTTATTATCACATCTTTATCATAAAAACCATTGTTTATCAGCCATGCTCCTATCTCTTCAATGGTAGAAGCTGTCTTGAGAGGCTCTGTCCAGTCAGTTCTGCTTTTTTCAGGGTCTACTGTTAATTTCCATGCTGACCTTTTTTTCTTTACATGCTGCAGGCTCACCCTTTTAAAATAATTAAGGCTGCGGGACACAAGAAGTACCCTTTCTATTTTTCTGTTCTCCCTTGAAAATTCAACAACTATGTTTCTTACAAGCACGGTTCTCTCCTCCGGAGTAATTAATGCCTCTTTCTGGAACACATTTTCAAAGGATGTCTTCATGCTGCGCATCTTGTTTATCATATAGTTTTCTATTGTTCCTGATAGCCTCTCAATTGCCTTATATTCCCAGTTTTTATAGTTTCCGATTTCAAATACCCTGCCCTCTTCCATGGCCCAGGCATTGAGCAGCCTTTTAATGAACTGTTTGCGTATACCAAAAAGAGTATCTGAAAAATCCGATTTTCCAGATATTCCAACCTTTAAAAAAAAACATATCTGGATTAAATTGACCGATTTTGGATCATCCATTGATTTGTAAAACTTTATGAGCTCATTGATTAAAATATAATATGAGTCACTGTTTATCAGTTTCAGCTGGCTTTCTGAATTAATCCAAATATCTTTGATCTTATTACACAACAGAGGTTCCTTACCATATCCATTGATAAACTTTTCAAGCAATGCCATCTTGATTACGGATTTAAAAGGGCTTTTAAGGAGTTTATACATGTGCCATATGGAAGCACCAAAATATTCCCCCGGAGGTATCCCGTGGATATCCCCAAGATCAATATACTTTGAACCAAGGGAGGATTTTACTATTAAATGATTGATATCATGATAATGGTCCACGCTTATTGAAACAGGGAGAACCGACCATAAAGGTATTTTTCCGGCAACATAAATTACAGTTCTGTAAAATTCCTCTTTTAAAAGCCGTCCCTGGGCTGATCCGGAGCTTTCAAAAGATAGTGTACCAAAATCATTCTCCAGTGCCTTTGTAATATCAAGTAAAAAAAAGTTGACTTCAGTATCAAACCTTTTTGCAGCCCACTTTTCAATCTGCCTGAGCTTGAATTCCAACTTTTTTATCATTTTCTCACTTAAGAGCTTCTTTTTAATAACAACCCAGAAATCAAAATCAGAGTCTGGTGTCTGGGCAAGAGAGCCTGTGGATCCTATGGTATAAACGCCTTCAATACATGCCTTGCCATGTTCGTCCGCCATGGCGGCTTTAACAGCACTGGCATTGCAGTATTGCCCTGCAATTTTAATAACTTCATCCATGGGTGAATATTGTTTGATTCCATGGGGACAATTTTTAATAAATGATCCTTTTTCTGTTAAAGGGATATTCCCATGCAGCAGCAGGGGTATTAACTCAAAAAGATCTCCCTGTTTTTTTTTATACACATCAAAGGCAATGAGTTTTGAAAGGTTGTTCTTTTTTAAAAAAAGTTTTTCTCCCCGGGATAGAAACTCCACAAAAACCAGCAGCAAAAGCCTTGTTATTACCTCTTCATTAAAATCAGGTATTCCATGGATATTTAATTTAAATGTTCTTGCATTAAAATCTGCAAGATATTTATTGATATTGGGCTCAACAAAATCATCAAATTGAGAGTACTTTGCCCTGACACAGGAAAAGTCTGACATGGTAAAAACAGAATCAATAAAATTTACAAAGGAAAGCTTTGATGCGGTAAAAGATACCCCTGAAAACCTGGAATCTTTAAAATCTGTCCTGACAATTTCAGCGCCTGTAAAGGTTGAGTTGTTAAATGTACAATGTTTAAAACCTGAATCATAAATAAAGCCTTCTTTAAAGCTGCAGTTTTTGAACTTTGCCTGAAAAGCCTTCACATCAATCATTATTGCATTATCAAAACATACAGAATCAAATTCACTTCCTGTAAAATCAACATTAAAAATAATTGAGTTTTGAAACCGGGCTTTAGCAATTATTAAATTTGAGAAATCAGACCCTTTAATAATGCTGCCATTGAAAAAAACAGTGTGGTTTAAAAGATTTAATCCGGAAATATCTATATTTTCAATAATTTCTCTTTCAAAATCCAGCCTGCCCTGCAACCTGCCCTCTTTTAATTTAAGTATCTTTTTTTCAGTTAAGGAAAAAAAGAGGCTTTTTATTAAACCCTTTGATTTTCCCTGTCTGAGATTGACCTGTTTAATCAGTTCTTTGACCTGATTTTCCAGGGATCTTTTTTCGAGATCCAGAAAACAAGATATCTTTTTTACAAATCCTGACACCTGGCTTCTTATTTCATCATCCGGATAATTTTCAAATTTTTTTAATATTCCCATGACCCTTTCAGGCCGCATCCTTGCAATACCAAGAATATATGCTTTAAAAACAAGTGCATTGTGTTTAAGATAATCTTTTTTATTCAGGGCAGCATCCTGAATTATTAAAAACGATATCCTTGAAAAAGAGGAGATCTCATTGAAAACATCCATCAGAATATCTTTTCTTAATTTGACCACCTTTAAAAACAGGCTGTACAAAGGAACTGCCCTTGTAACCACCAGGGCTTTAAATGCACACAGCGCTTTGTCTGCATCACTGTTTTCAAAAATTGCAAGCAGCTGAGAAACAACCGGTGTCTGATTGTATGTATCCATTGCAGAACGTTCAATGATTTTCATGGCTGTAATCAAAAGACCTTTATTATTTTTTCCCTGTAAAAGTGAAACCATAAGATCTGTTTCAAGACTGTCTTTTATGATTGATGCGGCTTTTAAAATTTTTTCTCTTTTTTCCTGATTAAAGGAATCAAGATTATTTAACAGATTAAAATCATCTTTTTCCAATAAAGGAATATTCAATAAAAAAGGATCAATGTACTTATCCTGATCAAAGAGATCATTGAAAAAATCAACAACCTGATTAATATCCTCTATTCCTGCCATCATTTTTTTAAATTCCAGAGCCCACTCTCTTTTTATCTGAAAGGTGCTATAGGTATACTGTTCTGTAAGCAAAAGCTTTTCTTCATCCGAAAGAAGCTGGGATATTTTTGAAAATGTTTTCTTTGTTATCATGCCTGATATGCACATTTTCCATGCATAGGAAGGTCCTTTACCATGGAGCTTTATCAGGTGTTTAAAATAAAAATTCAATTCAGATACTAAATTTTCAGTTTTTATATGAAAAAAGATTTTTGATGCAAAACCATCGGATTCTTTCAAAGCTTTAATATAAGAAGTTTTATTATCCCTTTGTCCAAGGGCCTTAACCATTTTTGCACTTACGATATCAAGAGCATGCCTGGCTTTATTGCGAAGGAGATAATGGTAAGACAAAAGTCCTGCCATAATGGGATAAAAAGCATCTCCGCAGGACAGATCCAATATATGGTCAAGCATATGGCATTGCTGATGCTGGTCAAGCTCAGCCCAGCTTTTATCAAAACTTGAAAAATTAAAATCCTTGACAGGATCTGTTTTTCGTCCCATTACTTAAGTATTCCCGTATTTCCCGGTCACCACCGGACACAGTCTGCAAAATAATTTTGCATCATGGTTTTTACATTTGTAAAATTTAATGGTATATGATCATGGTTTTATTAATATTAATATTTTTTGAGATTTAATTCCATAATTTATGACACTTTTTGATTCAAATACAGAAAAAACGAGTAAGAGCAGCAATTATAATGCCGGTTCCATTGAAGTTTTAAAGGGACTTGAACCTGTCAGGCGCAGACCCGGAATGTACACGGACACTACAAGCCCGGACCATCTTGCCCATGAAGTTATTGACAATAGTGTGGATGAAGCCATTGCAGGCCATGCAGATAAAATAGAGGTGATTTTATACAGGGACAACTCCCTTGAAGTAATTGATAATGGCCGTGGTATGCCCGTTGATATCCACCCTGAAGAGAAAATCTCCGGTGTTGAACTCATTATGACAAGGCTCCATGCAGGGGCAAAATTTTCCAACAAAGATTACCATTTTTCCGGAGGTCTTCATGGTGTTGGTGTATCAGTTGTTAATGCACTTTCAAAATATTTAAGAATCATCATTAAAAGAAATAAAAAAAAATATAGAATTGTTTTTAAAAATGGTAATAAAGTTAGTAACTTAGAAGAGATTGAAAAGGCAAAGTCCAAGAAGACAGGAACTTCCCTGCTTTTTTACCCGGATCTTACCTATTTTGATAATCCTGAATTCTTAATAAGTTCACTGATCCATGCCCTCAAGGCCAAAACAGTGCTCTGCCCCGGGCTTGAGATCACATTTCACATTGAAAAAACCCATGAAAAATATTCCTGGAAATATAACAATGGTCTAAAGGAATACCTCATTGAGAATATGCCCTTGAACACAGTTTTCAAAGCCCCTTTTACAGGTGATGTTGAAACAGATGAAGGCAGGGTGGAATGGGCTGTCAACTGGACAAAAGATCCAGGCAGGAATATTTGTGAAAGCTATGTCAATCTGATACCCACACCCCTGGGAGGCACCCATGTAAATGGATTCAGGTCAGGGCTTCTGGATTCCATAAAAGAATTTTGTAAATTCAGGGATCTTCTCCCCAAGGGGATCTACCTTGCTCCTGAAGATATCATGGAAAATATTGGTTTTATACTCTCTGTAAAAATTGTTGATGCCCAGTTTTCAGGACAGACAAAGGAGAGGCTCTCTTCAAGGCATTGCGCATACCTTGTCAATTCCCAAATCAAGGACTCATTCAGCCTGATGCTGAATAAGAATACCGAAGCCGGCCATAACCTTGCAGAACTTGCCCTTAAAAATGCAAGGGCGCGAATAAAAAAATCAAAGAAAATAAGCCTGAAAAAAACAGGGAACGGCCCTGCCCTGCCTGGAAAACTTGCAGACTGTACAAGCCGTGATCCATCAAAACGTGAACTCTTTCTTGTGGAGGGTAACTCTGCAGGAGGTTCAACAAAGCAGGCCAGGAATAAAAATTTTCAGGCGGTTCTTCCCCTGCGCGGCAAGATTCTCAACACCTGGGACCATGACTCATCCATTATCCTGGGCTCCAGGGAGATACATGATATATCAGTTGCAATTGGAGTTAACCCGGGGTCAGATGATATTTCAAAACTTAGATATAATAAAATATGTGTGCTTGCCGATGCTGATTCAGACGGCTTGCACATTGCCACACTGATCTGTGCTCTGTTTCTCAGACACTTTTCCAAAGTAGTTGAAAACGGGCATCTTTTCATTGCCATGCCGCCGCTTTACCGTATTGATGTTGATAAAGATATCTTCTATGCTCTGGATGAACCTGAAAAAAAGAGCATCATAAAAAAGATCAAACGAAGAAAAAGACATGGTAAAATAAATATACAGAGATTTAAAGGGTTAGGTGAGATGAACCCCGGACAGCTTAAGGAGACAACAATCTCACCCGACACTAGAAGGCTTATTCAGCTTCAGTATGACCCATCTCAACATGAATATGAAGATCATAATGAATCCATAATAAATAATACATATAAGATAATGGATATGCTTCTTGGTAAAAAGAATGCAAAGGAAAGAAAACTTTGGATAGAATCAAAAGGAAACATTAAAGAGTTGGAATAATGAAAATATCACCCCCTGAAAATACAGAAGGTTTTGAAACACAGCCCCTGGAAAAATTTGCTGAAAATGCATATCTGAACTACTCGATGTATGTAATCCTGGATCGTGCACTGCCCCATATTGGAGACGGGCTTAAACCTGTCCAGAGGCGGATAATTTACTCCATGGACCAGCTGCGCCTCTCCCACGATGCAAAATATAAAAAATCAGCCAGAACAGTGGGTGATGTACTAGGTAAATTCCATCCCCATGGAGATGCTGCATGTTATGAAGCCATGGTCAACCTTGCCCAGCCCTTTTCATGTAAATATCCCCTCATCGATGGCCAGGGCAACTGGGGGGACCCTGATGACCCGAAATCATTTGCTGCAATGAGGTATACTGAATCCCGCCTTACAAAATATGCCGAGCTTCTTTTAACTGAAATAAACATGGGTACAACCGACTGGACACCTAATTTTGACGGCACCCTGGATGAACCTGTAATTCTTCCTGCAAGGCTGCCAAACCTGCTGTTAAACGGGTCCACAGGCATTGCAGTTGGTATGGCCACCAATATACCGTCCCATAACCTGAATGAAATTGCAGATGCTTTGATTCATCTTATTGACGACCCCCTTGACATCCATGAAAGGATTCTTGAGATCATAAAAGGACCTGATTTCCCCACAAAAGCTGAAATCATCACCCCTGCCGGTAAAATCAGAGAGATGTACAGACAGGGCAGGGGTAAAATAAAAACAAGGGCAAAATATCATTTTGAAAAAAATGATATAATTATCACTGCCCTTCCCTTGTATGCCTCGGGAGAAAAAATAATGGAACAGATTGCTTCCCAGATGAATAAGAAAAAATTGCCCATGGTTGCTGACATAAGGGATGAGTCTGACCATGAAGACCCCACAAGACTTGTAATTATTCCAAAATCCAACCGTGTTGATAAACAGGCCCTTATAAATCATCTTTTTGCAACCACAGACCTTGAACGCTCATACCATATTAATATGAACATGATTGGCCTTAATGGATCCCCCAAGGTAAAATCCCTTAAAACAATTTTAACTGAATGGCTTGAATTCAGAACTGAAACTGTACGACGGAGGTATGAATTCAGACTGGATAAAGTCCTGAGCAGACTTCATATCCTTGAGGGATTATTAATTGCATTTTTAAATATTGACGAGATCATAGCCATTATAAGAAATTCTGACAATCCAAAAAAAGACTTAACTAAAAAATTTGATCTCAGTGAAATTCAGGCAGAAACAATTTTAAATATTAAGTTAAGACAGCTTGCAAAGCTTGAAGAGATAAAAATTCTCAAGGAACAAAAAGACCTTGACAAGGAGAGAAAAACCATTGAAAAGATACTCTCTTCAGAAAAAAGATTAAAAAATGAGATAAAAAAAGAGATAAAAAAAGATAAAAAGATTTACGGGGACAGCCGCCTTGCTGAGATTAAATTCAGGGAAGATGCAGAGGCATTCTCAGAAATTGAAGTCATTGATAAGGAACCTGTTACTGTTACTCTTTCTAAAAATGGCTGGATAAGGTCTGCTAAAGGTCATGATATTGATCCTGAAAAACTTAAATTCAAAATCGGAGATGAGCTTCTATCCTATACCAGGACATGGAATCACAAACCAGTTGTTTTTCTTGATTCAAGCGGCCGTTCTTACAGCATACCCTGCCACACACTTCCGTCTGCCAGGGGATTCGGGGAGCCCATAACAGGTCGTCTTACAATCAGGCACAAGTCCCATATTAAATATATTTTAACGGGTAAGGAGACCTCACTTATCTTTTTATCATCAAACCAGGGATATGGTTTTATCACTAAATTTTCAAACTTTTTAACAAAAATAAAAAACGGCAAGGCTTTGATTAATCTTCCCGGGAATGTGAAATTACTGCCTCCAAGACTGATAGATGATATTAAAAGCGAATCCCTGGCCGTGGTTACAACCAAGGGCAGGCTTCTGATATTCCCTGTTTCCCAGATGCCCATGCTTGACAAGGGTAAGGGGAACAAGATCATTTCCATACCCAAAAAAGAACTTGAAGCAAATGATCCTGAAAAATTAAAAATATTAAAAATCTTGCCTGATAATGCAAATCTTGTTATTAATACTAAGAGGGATTCTCTGGTACTCAACAAAGGAAATCAGGAAAATTATTTTGGCAAACGCGCTCAAAGGGGGAAAAAACTCCCCATGGGATATCAGGATATTGTATCCCTGGACATTGAGCCATTAATATAACTCTCTTTTTTATTCATATATTAAGATGATATTTTTTTTAAAAAGACATCTTATCTCCATCGTACTCTTTTTGGTATGCATTGTTTTTGTTTTTTTCTCTGTTTTAATCAATAATGAGTCAAAAAACAAGACACATAACAGCCTTGATAAGATAAGACAATCTGGTAAAATCAGATTAATAACCAATCTGAGCGATACTACCTATCACCTGTATAATAATAATCCCACAGGCTTTGAATATGATCTTGCCTTAAAATATGCTGAATTTTTAAAGGTTGACCTGGACATTATAACTCCGGGCTGGAACGATATGTTTAACTATCTTGAAACAGGCAGGGGTGATTTTATTGCTGCAAGCCTTACAATAACTGAACAGCGCCTCAAACATGTGAGCTTTTCCATCCCGTATTTCAAGGTCCATCAGAGATTAATTTTTCACAATGAAAATCAGGGGATTTTATCCTTAAAAGAGCTTGCCGGAAAAACAATACATGTAAGGCGTGGTACTTCATACCATAACAGTTTGAAAGATCTTAGAAACTCAGGTATAAAATTAAACTATATTCTCCATGACAACACACCCACACAAGAGTTAATTAAAATGGTGGCAGAAAAAAAGATAGAGTATACAATTGCAGATTCCAATATCGCCTATTTAAATCGCAGGTACTATCCTGATATACGTGTGGGTATCTCTCTTCACCAGAGCGAATACCATGGCTGGGCAGTAAAGAAAAAAGATAAAAAACTTTTAAAAAGCATTAACCAGTTCTTTACAGAAGCCATGGAAGATGGTACTTTAAATGCAATATATAACAGATATTACAATGATATTACCTCCTTTGACTACTATGATATTAAAATGTTCCATGAGCGGATTCAAAAACGACTTCCCAAATATAAAGATATTATATTAAAGCAGGCCAGGAAATATAACCTTGACTGGAGGATAATTGTTGCCATTACCTACCAGGAATCACATTTCCAGCCCCTGGCCAGATCCTATACAAATGTGAGGGGATTAATGCAGGTTACCATGGGGACAGCAAGGGATATGGGAATTACAAACAGGCTTGACCCCTACCAGAGCATCATGGCAGGCAGCAAATATCTGCATCAGTTGAAAAACAGATTCAATGATATAGAGGATGAGTATCAAAAATTGATATTTTCCATAGCAAGTTATAATATTGGTTATTATCATATACGGGATGCCCAGAGTATTGCTGAACTCAAAGGGCTTGATAAAAATGACTGGTATTCAATAAAAACAGTTCTGCCTCTTTTAACCCAGCGCAAATATTATAATGCCACAAAATATGGCTATGCAAGAGGCTTTGAAACTGTTAATTATGTAACTAAGATATTAACCTATTATGATATTCTAAGGCATAAACAGGAAAATAATTCTAATAATAATTGACTTCAATATGACAATTTAATACTAGAGAATAGAAATTTAGTATGATTTCAACTTATAATATAAGGTAGAAAATAAAATTAATGGGTAGAAAAATTCTTATTAATGCACTGGATGCAGATGAAAGCAGAATTGCCACAATCAAGGATAATAAACTTGAACAATTTCACATTGATACATCGGCAAAAAAAGTCACCCAGGGCAATATATACAAAGCGGTTGTGACCAGCGTGGCTCCAAGCCTCCAGGCAGTTTTTGTGGATTACGGAGCTGAAAAAAACGGTTTCCTGCAGATCCATGAAATCCATAGTGATTATTTTCAGGACAATGAATCAGGCAAAAAAAAACTCTCAAGCCTGATCAAAAAGGGGCAGCAGTTGATTGTCCAGATTATTAAAGATCCCATTGCCCATAAAGGTGCTATGCTTTCAACTTATATCTCCCTTCCAGGAAGACTTGTTGTACTCATGCCTGGTAATAATACCAAGGGGGTTTCAAGGCAGATTGATGATGAAAACGAACGTAAAAGACTTGCTGCAATAGCCGGAAGCCTGAAAATCCCCTCTGGATTTGGAATTATTATCCGTACTGTTGGCAAAGGTTCAAATAAAACCATGCTCACCCATGATTTAAGATACCTGATGAGGATATGGAAAAACATTGATAAAAAAGCCTTGAAGCAGAAGGCCCCTTCCCTTTTATATCAGGAACAGGATCTTGCCGTAAGGACCTTAAGAGACTATTTTACCAATGATATCCAGGAAATTCTCATTGATGACCAGGCTGTTTACAACAAGGTTAAAGAGTTCATAAGCATAATTGCACCAAAATCGACAAAAAAAGTTAAAAAATTTAATGGTGACAAACCTATTTTTACAAAATACCAGCTTGAAGAACAGATTGCCTCAATATATAAGAAAAAAGTCCCTCTTCCCTCCGGAGGAGAACTTGTAATTGATCAGACCGAAGCCCTTGTTGCAATAGATGTCAATTCAGGTAAATCAACCAGAAAAAAGAACATTGAAGAGACTGCCTTTCATACTAATATCGAGGCGGCTGAGGAAGTTGCAAGACAGCTGAGGCTCAGGGATCTTGGTGGACTTATTGTAATTGATTTCATTGATATGAAAGAAAAAAAACATAAAAGTGAGGTTACAAAAAAAATAAAACTTCACTTGAAATCCGATAAGGCAAAAACCAAAGTCGGCGGGCTTTCCCAGTTTGGACTCCTTGAAATGTCCAGGCAGAGACTTCGTCCTGCAATTACATTTGGCAGTTTTGAAACCTGCTGTTATTGCCATGGAAGAGGACAGGTCCCTTCCATAAAAGCCCAGACAACAGCATTTCTGCGGCAGATTAATTTAAAAAGCATTAAAAAGGATATCCACAGCTTGACAGGGATTGTACCAGAAAATGTTGCTTCTTACCTGTTGAACAGAAAAAGGGATGAACTTGTTAATATTGAAACAAAACATAATGTAGTGATCAATATAGAAGGTGATGGGAAAATCAATGCAGGTGAAAGCAAAATTATTATTAATGGACAAGTTTGATTATATGATTAAACTTGACATAAATATTTCTTTTGTGTAACTGACACTGGCTGACTTTTTTTATTGGGAGGGATTATGGTTGATAAGGAGAATAGACACTTGAAGAATTCAAAGGGAAACAGCTCTTTGAAAATTATTGCTGCCATTGTCATTTTAATTTCAATCATTTCCATTATCTATTTTCTAAAAAACAGGAGCAAACAGACAAAACCTGAAAAACAGACCGTGACAAAGAGCATGCCGTTGACCATGGGCTCTGAAAACAAAAAAGACGTCACTGAAAATAAAGGGGAAAAGATAATAAATTATAATAAGCTTGAAAAAGATAAAGATTTAAAAGAAGTCATGGAAGCAAGGAAGAAAAAATATGATATCAAAAACAGCCTTGACATGATTGTTGGTGCCAATGAGACATTTATAATCAAGAGCCATAAGTTATCCATGGCAGAAATTTTAAAGCAGGCAGCTTTAAAAAGAGGAGATGTGATAGAGGAAAACATTGGCAGCAACGAAGAAGACAGCAATGTAAAGCAATATGGTATTTATATAGTCAGACCAGGAGACAATATATGGAATATACATTTTAATATATTAAAAGAGTATTATAACCTGAAAAACATATCCCTTGACAGTAAGGTTGATGAGCCAGACAAAAAGGGTTTCAGCTCGGGTGTGGGAAAGATATTGAAATTTTCAGAAACCCAGGTGATCATATATAATCTTGAAACACGTTCAATAGATTCAAATATTAATATTATTGAACCATTAACAAAGATTATTATTTATAATATGTATGAAACTTTCTCTCTTTTAGATGAGATCGATTTTGAAAATGTGGATCGACTTCAATTTGACGGAAGAACGATCTGGATTTCCACGGATACAAAAAATTAAAACAAAATAAGATAAGAAAAAAAACTTATCAATAATTAATCAGGAGGTATTGTTTTGATCGAAACAGCATTTGCAATGAGCGGCGCGGCTCCACAGGGGCAGGAAACAAGTGTACTGGCACAATTAATGCCGATTATTCTTCTTCTTGTAATTTTTTATTTTCTTCTCATCAGGCCGCAGCAGAAAAGAGCTAAGGAACACAGAGAAATGGTCAGCAATCTGAAACAGGGCGCAAGGGTTGTAACAAGCGGCGGAATCCATGGGACTATCAGTTCACTGGATGATACAACCGTCACCCTTGAAATCGCTGAAAAAGTTAAAATAAAAGTTGCAAGGGGTAATATTGCAATACTGTTACAGGACACCTCTTCATCATCAAAATAAATATTAAATAGCTATTTGGGAGTAGTTTAGATTGAAGCTGACATTTAGAAAAGCCCTAATAATAACAATTTTTGCCATCGCAGTTGTATATCTTTTACCTACCTTTTATCCGAATCTCTGGCCCCATAGAACAATAAAACTTGGGCTTGATCTCCAGGGCGGGATGCACCTTGTTCTGGACGTTAAGGTTGAAAAAGCCATTGAGACAACCATTGACACAATCATCCATGAGATAAAAAACGAACTCAGGGATAAACACCTTCAATATTCAACACTTGCCCGCACACCAGGGAATAAAATCCACGTTGTTCTTGAAGGAGATGACAATATCAAGGGGTTTAATAAAATAATTAAGAAAAGATTCGGCAATCTTGAAACTTTATCACCTGCTGTTTCCGGCACAACACTTGATACTCTGCTCAACCTTTCTGCTGAAGAGAGTAAGGAGATTAAAAAACTTGCAACAGAGCAGGCCCTTGAAACCATAAGAAACCGTATAGATGAATTTGGTGTGAGTGAACCTGAAATCAGAATTCAGGGTACAAACCGCATACTCATACAACTGCCCGGGGTTAAAGAACCTGAAAGGGCAAAGGCGCTTATTGGGAAAACTGCCCAGCTCACTTTTCAGCTTGTTGATGAAGAGAATGATGCGAGAGCTGCCGTTGAAAAAAAACGTGCTCCTGTGGGAGATGTAATAATGTATCAGGAGCAGAAAAATAAAACCACAAAAGCAGTATCAAAAATTCCCTATCTTATTAAAAAACGGATTCTGCTGGACGGCAGCAGACTGACCGATGCCCGGGTTGAGTTTGACAGATTTGGACAGCCCCAGGTAGGGATTGTCTTTGACAGGAAAGGTGCAAGGAAATTTGAAAAAATTACCGGAGAGAATCTCAAAAAACGCCTTGCCATTGTACTTGATAACAAAGTCTATTCCGCTCCTGTTATCCAGACACGCATTGCCGGAGGAAGAGCTGTAATAACCGGCAGCTTCACCCTTAATGAAGCAAGGGACCTTGCCATTGCATTAAGGGCTGGATCTCTGCCTGCACCTGTTGAAATTATTGAAGAGAGAACCGTGGGACCTACCCTTGGAGCTGATTCAATCCGCATGGGATTGATTTCAATGGTGGCAGGAGGTCTGTTTGTCATCATTTTCATGTTTATCTATTATAAAAAAGCAGGATTCATTGCAGATATTGCCTTGATTATGAACATAATATTAATTGGCGGAGGACTTGCTGCTTTCAAGGCCACCCTGACACTGCCCGGCATTGCCGGTATCATATTAACCATTGGCATGGCAGTTGATGCCAATGTAATTATTTTTGAAAGAATCAGAGAAGAGCTGCTCACCGGTAAAACCCCTCTTGCAGCAGTAAATTCAGGTTTTGAAAAAGCAACTCTCACTATTCTGGATGCCAATGTAACAACTCTTATTGCAGCTGTTGTCCTGTTTCAGTTTGGATCCGGCCCGGTTAAAGGCTTTGCCGTTACTTTAAGTCTTGGTATCCTTGCAAGTCTTTTTACTGCAATTATTGTTTCAAAATCACTCTTTGACTTCACACTTGAAAATAAAAAAGTTACAAAGCTTAGTATATAAAAAGGGAAAAAACTAATGCAATTTATTAAGCATAATATAAATTTTGACTTTGTTGGAAAAAGAAAAATTGGATACAGTTTTTCGTTAACACTTATACTTTTGGGTATTATCTCTCTTGTCATGCACCACGGCCCGAAACTTGGAATTGATTTCGCAGGCGGTACAAATATCAGGGTTCAGTTTTCAAAAAAGATCCCGATTTCCAAAATAAGAGACGGGTTTGATGCCATAGGCCTTGAAAAAGCCTCTGTACAGAAAGTTGGTAAAGATGCAGAACATGAGTTTCAAATCTCCACATCAAAACCTGAAATGACCGATAAAGGCTTTGCACAATCCATTTCTGATGCCCTGGAATCTGCAACAGGTGAAGTTCCGGTCATACGGCAGATTGAGATGGTCGGACCCCAGGTGGGAAAAGACTTAAGAAGAGATGCCCTCCTTGCAATTTTCTACTCACTTTTATGTATAACAATTTATATTTCAGGAAGATTTGAATTAAAATGGATCCTTTCAGGCATCACTGCAGGGGCTCTTATGTGTGCAGTATATTTTCTTTCTGCCGTGAACTTAAGTATGGCCATAATTATTCCTGTGGCACTTATCATCTCACTTTGCATATTCTGGTATCTTAAATTAAATTATGCCATGAGTGCCATCATTGCCCTGATACACGATGTTATTATCACCATAGGAGTTTTTTCAATACTTGACTATGAATTTTCATTACCCATTATTGCGGCACTGCTTACAATAATTGGATATTCACTCAATGATACCATTATTGTCTTTGACAGAATCCGGGAAAACATAGCTTCCCGGAAGAACAAATCATTATCTGATATTATCAATAAAAGTATCAATGAAACACTGAGCAGAACCATTTTAACATCCCTTACAACTTTACTTGTCCTCTTTGCCCTGTTTTTTCTGGGTGGAGAAATCATCCATAACTTTACATTTGCAATGATTGTAGGTGTTTTGATTGGAACATATTCATCTATCTTTGTTGCAAGTCCAATTATCCTTATTGCAAAAAAAGGTGAATAAATGAAAAACAACCCGGTAAAGATACTGCTGCTCTTTTTAATAATTCTGGTTCCTCTTTTTCTATCCTCCTGTACAAGTTTACAGACCAATGCTTCTCTTAAAAAAGAGATCGATTCTTTAAAACTTGAACTTGAAAAAACAAATAATGAACTTGAGAATGTCAGGAACAGGCAGGAAAAAATGGAACACAGGCTTGCTTCCCACCAGAAGTTCATTAATAATATGAAAAATGATAATCTGGTTGGCAGCAAAAAAGAGGCTGTTATTGTTAAAAAAAATGCCTATACAAAACCAATACTCCTGTATAAAAAGGGACGTTCAGCCCTGCTTGAAGAAAAATATGACAATGCCATAAAACTTTTTACAAGGTTTTTAAAAAAATATCCTAATAATGACCTTGCTGACAATGCACTATATTGGACAGGGGAGTGCTATTATGCAGTTGCTGATTTTCCAAAGGCCATAACTACATTTAAAATGGTTGTAGACAAATACCCAAGGGGTATGAAGGTTCCGGATGCATTATTAAAAACAGCATATTCTTACCTGTCACTCAAGGATAAGGCACAGGCTCACCGTTATTTAAAACTGGTTGTTGAAAAATATCCGTTTTCAGAAGCATCTGAAAAAGCACAATTGAAACTTAAATCATTTCAATAAATTATTGTAATGCCTGATCCAGTTAACAAATATTTATCATGGTTTGCATTAAAGAAAATACCCGGGATAGGTAACTATTTATATAAAACCCTTTTAGATACTTTTTCATCTCCGGAAAATGTTTTTCTTGCTTCTGAGCAAGAACTTAAAAAAATTGACAAAATCAGAAAAACTACCATTTCAGCCATTAAAAACAATGGAAAATATTTTGATATGGCCAGGGCAGAATTAAAGATCATCAATAAACATGGTTTTAAAATTGCGACAATAAATGATCCTGAATACCCTGCTCTGTTAAAGGAGATAGACGATCCCCCGCCTTATCTTAACTATACTGGAGTGCTTGATAACACAAGACCCTGCCTTGCCATTGTGGGATCCAGAAATGCTACATCCTATGGTTTATCAACCAGCAGAAAACTTGGTTATAACCTTGCAAAAACAGGTTTTCAAATTGTAAGCGGTATGGCACGGGGCATTGATACTGCAGCACACAGAGGGGCCATTGAAGCAAAGGGTAGAACCTATGCTGTACTTGGTTCAGGGCTTAACTATATATACCCCAGGGAAAACAGCGGGCTTTATAATAAAATCAAGGAAAATGGGGCCGTTATTTCAGAGTTTGATATTAACCAGTTCCCTGACCCCAGAAATTTTCCCATAAGAAACAGAATAATTGCAGGCATGTCAACCGGTACATGTGTTGTTGAAGCTGCCCTCAGGAGCGGCTCACTTATTACTGCAAGGCTTTCAGGTGAGTATGGAAGAGAAGTCTATGCAGTACCCGGGAGTATAGCTTCCAGTAAGAGCCATGGAGCACACCACCTTTTAAAACAGGGTGCAAAACTGGTTGAAAATCATAATGACATTATAGAAGAGCTTAACCAGTTTGTTCATAGAGCCGATGATAATAAGACAGAAAAGAGAGACAGCAGAAATATAAAACAAGACCAGGGTTTTAACAATTTGAATAAAATAGATACTGCTATTCTCAACATTCTCGATCCCTATCCTGTACATATTGATGCACTTGCTGAAAAAACAGGTTTTGATACAAAAGTCCTTTTACCGGCTCTGCTCAATCTTGAGCTTAATGGTAAAATCAAGCAGTCAAATGGTAAATATTTTTCTAAAATAGAGGAGTAAACGTGGCAAAACCCTTACTTGTAGTTGAATCACCAACAAAAATTAAAACAATAAAAAAATATATTGGCAGGGATTATAATGTGGTTGCAACGGTTGGACATATACGTGATCTTCCCCCAAAAGAGCTTGGAATTGATGTAGACAATGATTTTAAGGGAAAATATGTTAACATTAAAGATAAATCAAAGGTCATTAAGAATTTAAAAAAAGAGGCTGGGAATACAACTGAAATATATCTTGCGCCTGACCCTGACAGGGAAGGTGAAGCAATTGCATTCCATACTGCATGGATTTTAAGAAATAAAAACAGAAAATTTTACAGGGTTCTGTTCCATGAGCTTACAAAAAAAGGTATTACAAAAGCCCTTGCAAATCCATCTGAACTTGACACATGTAAATTTGAATCACAAAAGACCAGGCGTAAACTTGACAGACTTGTGGGGTATCAGTTATCCCCTCTTTTATGGAGAAAAGTTCAGCAGGGCCTCAGTGCAGGCCGTGTCCAGTCCGTTGCTGTAAAAATCATAATTGACAGAGAACGGGAAATAATGGCCTTTGTTCCTGAAGAGTACTGGAGCATTACCGTTGACCTGGAAGGTTCAAAGCCACCAGTGTTCAATGCTGCCCTTACAAAAATCAGAGGGAAAAAAGTAAAAATCAAAAATGGAGAAAGTGCATCAAAAATCACCAGGGATCTGGATAACCTGCCCTATCAAGTGGATGATATTAAAAAAAAACAGATAAAACGCAACCCGCTTCCACCCTTTATAACCAGCAAGTTACAGCAGGATGCAATAAACAGGCTCAGATTCTCTGCAAAAAAAACAATGATTGTTGCCCAGCAGCTCTATGAGGGAATTGAGATAGGAACCGGCGGTCCTGAGGGATTAATAACCTATATGCGTACAGACTCCACCAGAATAGCTTCGGACGCTGCGATTGAAACATTAGCTTTTATTGAAAGCAAATATGGCAAAGAGTACTCCCTTGCAAAACCACGATTTTTCAAAAACAAAAAAAATACCCAGGATGCCCATGAGGCAATCCGGCCTACATCTGTTATGAACACACCCGGAAAAATACAAAGGTATCTATCCAGGGACCAGTTCAAACTATATGATCTGATATGGAAGAGGTTTGTGGCATCCCAGATGGCCCAGGCAAAAATAGACCAGAAAACCATAATCATTAAAGCAGGATCTGATTATCAGTTAAGTGTAGGAGGTAATACAACTGCCTTTCCCGGCTTTATGAAACTATATGCTGCCAATAATAAAAAAAATGAAAAAACAAAGCAGGAACTGCCTGCCCTTGAAATCGGAGATAAACTTTCAAAAAAGAGAGTTAATTCCAAACAGCATTTCACAAAACCTCCTGCAAGATTTTCAGAAGCATCCCTTGTCAAGGAGCTTGAAGAGAATGGTATTGGCCGGCCAAGCACCTATGCTGCCATTTTGTCAACCATCAGGGATAAAGGGTATGTGGAACTTATCAACAGGTATTTTGTACCAAGTGAACTTGGGTTTATTGTAAATGACCTGCTTGTTGACTCATTCCCGGATATTTTGACTGCTTCATTTACGGCAAACCTTGAAAACAACCTTGACAGCATTGAAATTGGCAGGAAAAAATCCATTGATGTATTAAGACAATTTTATTCTGCCTTTAAGGAAAAGCTTGAGCTTGCCGATAAGAACATGCTTAATGTAAAAGGTGTTGGGATTGAAACTGATCTTAAATGCCCTGAATGTTCAAAGATTTTAACACGTAAACTTGGCAGAAACGGCCATTTCATTGCCTGCTCAGGGTACCCTGAATGCTCATTCACCAGCAACTATGAACGTGATGAAAAGGGCAATATTAAAATAATCAAAAAAAATATTGATAATACAAAGGTAAAAGAGTGTATTAAATGCGGCAGGGATATGATTATAAAAGATGGTAAATACGGTACTTTCCTTGCCTGCACAGGATATCCTGAATGCAAACACACAGAATCTGTCAATGGCACCTCCAATGGTAAAAAGATAGGTATGAAATGTCCCATTGAAAAATGCGGGGGTTCTGTTGTTGAAAAAAGATCCAAAAGGGGCAAAATATTCTATGGCTGTAATAGATATCCTGACTGCACATTTGCTACATGGGACAAGCCCGTTGACAAGAGGTGCCCTGAATGTAACTCTCCATATCTTCTGGAAAAAAACACCAAAAAAGCAGGCCGTTTTCTCAAGTGCCCGGAAAAAAATTGTAATTATAAAGAAAAACTCAGTTCCTGAAACTGAAACAACGTCACTATTCTAATCACTTACCCTTTCAACATACTCACGGGTTCTTGTATCAATTTTTATTTTTTCCCCTTGATTAACAAAGGGAGGGACCTGGATTTCAATCCCTGTCTCCAGGGTTACAGGTTTATAGCTTCCCGTTGCAGTATCACCCTTTGCCCACGGTTCTGCCTTTGTTACAACAAGATTGACAAAGTTGGGCAGTGTAACTTCAATTGCCTGGCCATTGAACAAAAGCACATTGCACACAGTATTTTCCACCATAAGATCAATGCTGTCACCAACCTGTTCTCTTGTCAGAAACTCCTGGTCATAGGTTGTGGTGTTCATGAAGCAGTAACTTTGGCTGTCTGAATAAAGGTATTCCATCTCCTGCTGTTCCAAGGCAGCTTTTTGAAATTTATCTCCTGACCTGTATGTTTTTTCAAACTGGGCCCCGGTGATCATATTTTTAAGTTTACACTTATAAAGGGATTGGCCCTTTCCAGGTTTTTTAAATTGAAAGCTCACAACAACATGGGGTGCACCGTCTATCTCAAGTTTTAACCCTTTTCTTAAATCACTTGCTTCATACATATCCAACTCCTGAATTTAATTATAATGCTTTTTGTGTTATATAAATCAGTAAAAGATTATTATCCATTAGCAGACTATACCATAAAACACCTTGATTTTTTGCTAATAATATAGGAAAAAATGTTTTTTAAACATAAAAATTTAAATTATATACTCAGGATTAAAAAATGATTGTAATTATTGATTTTGGTTCACAGTTTAACCAGCTCATTGCAAGGCGTGTCAGGGAAAATAAAATTTACTGCCAGATTATTCCCTCGGATGTTTCAATTGAAAAAATTAAAGCCCTTAACCCGCAGGGTATTATTCTTTCCGGCGGCCCTTCAAGCATATATGAAAATAAGAGCCCTTCCATTGACAGAAAAATATTCGACCTTGGTGTGCCTGTACTTGGCATATGCTATGGCATGCACGCTATGATCCATGCCCTTGACGGAGTTATCAGACGCGCTGAAAAAAAAGAGTATGGATTTGCTGAGCTTAAAATCAAACACCATAAGCCTCTGTTTCAAGGGCTTGATAATACGCTTCAATGCTGGATGAGTCATGGTGACTCTCCTGAAAAGCTTCCCTCTGGATTTGAATCAATTGCTTTTACTGAAAATACTGAAAATGCAGCTATTGCAGATTTTAAGAATGATTTTTACGGACTTCAGTTCCATCCTGAAGTTGAACACACAAACCAGGGTTCTTTCATGATAAAAAATTTCCTGTTTAATGTATGCCAATGTACTGAAAACTGGACCATGGGATCATTTGCAGATAAAACAATTAAACAGATAAGGGATAAAGTAAAAGGTGATAAGGTTATCATGGGCCTTTCAGGAGGTGTTGACTCCTCAGTTGCAGCAAGCCTTATTCACAAAGCAGTTGGGAAAAATCTCCATTGTATTTTTGTGGACAACGGCCTTTTAAGAAAAAATGAAAAAGCAGATTTAAAAAAAAATCTGGGGTCCAGTCTGGATATGAACATAAAATTTGTGGATGCAAGGAAAAAGTTCCTTTCTGCACTTAAAGGTGTATCAAAGCCTGAACAAAAAAGAAAAATAATCGGCAATCTCTTTATTGAAGTGTTTGAATCCGAAGCTTCAAAAATAGACAATGCAAAATTCCTTGGCCAGGGCACTTTATACCCTGACATAATTGAATCAAAATCTGCCTTTGGAGGCCCTACTTCCATTATTAAATCCCATCATAATGTTGGCGGTCTTCCTGAAAAGATGAAACTTCACCTTATTGAACCCCTTGACCTGTTATTCAAGGATGAAGTAAGAAAACTCGGCCTTAACCTTGGATTAAACAAAGATCTGGTATTCAGACAGCCTTTTCCAGGACCCGGACTTGCCATCAGGATTATGGGTGAAATTACTGAAAAAAGGCTTTCCATTCTAAGAAATGCAGATGCAATTGTACTGGAAGAGATCAGGGCTTCCGGAATGTATAGAAAACTCTGGCAGTCCTTTGCAGTTTTATTACCCATCAAGAGTGTCGGTGTTATGGGTGATAAACGAACATATGACAACTGTATTGCAATACGTGCAGTAAACAGCAATGACGCAATGACAGCTGACTGGGCAAAACTGCCCCATGATCTTCTGGGCAGGATATCAAACAGGATTATCAACGAGGTTGACCATGTAAATCGAGTTGTATTTGATATTACATCAAAGCCTCCCGGAACCATAGAGTGGGAATAAATTACGTTAATGATATAAACCAATAGAGGATATATTCAATGAAAGAACTAAAGATCGGCGGCTTTGACCATATGAACAGCCAGCCTGACATTTCGGCCCGTCAAGAAGAGATAAACACTTTAAAGCTTGATAAATTAAGCAATAGAGTGACAATTATTTCCATAATTATCCCCTGTATCATAGGTGCTGTTCTGATTTTTGCCTATCTTGGCATGAAAGAGACAGTTATTGATGTAAATAAGAAAAAACAGAATAAGATCATTGAAATTACAAAACAATTTGGGGAAAAGACCAACTCATTTGATTTAAAGCTTGCTAAAATCAATTCAATGCTTGAGAAAACATTGCCACGGATTGAAGAAAAAATAAAAAAGCTTGATGCATCTGTTTCAAAACTATCTTCCACAAAAGCAGATAAAAAAAAGGTAAAGAGCAGTATTGCAAAACTGAATAAAGATAACTCAAAGTACAAGGCACTTACAGGCAGAATTGAAAAAAAATCCATTGAGAACCAGAAGCTGTTTAATGAATCAATGGATAAGCTTGAAGCCAGGATGGCAGACCTTGGGAAAAAACTTGATGCACAGCTGATAAAGATGGATGAATATGAGACTCTGGTTGCAACCACATCCAAGAATCTGAGCATACTTGAAAAAAGATTTGATGAATTTAAAAAAAATGCACTGACCAACAAAACCCTTGTGGCTAAACTTGACAGAATGAATAACAGGTTCAATGCAAAACTTGATAAACTTGAACTGAAACTGTCAAAATCATCTAAAAAAAGCAAGGCAGGTTCTGCAAAAAAAATAGTACCCAAAGGAAAAACAACCCCTGGTGCCAAAGGGAAAAGTTCTCAAGCCCCCATTGTTGAAGAGGTGCTGGACGAGTAGATATTATCACTTTTTTATCTGTTTTGATCCACTATGAGTTTATCACCAGGATAAATAGTACTTCCGGACGAAAGATTATTCCATTTCATCAGACTTGAGAGCCGGATATTATATTTTTTAGCTATCAGGGCAAGATTTTCCCCTGACCTTACCTTGTGAATCCTTGTATCATGGATTCCTGCATCCAACGGAACTTTTAATCTGTCCTGTTTTCCGGATCTGCCATTTTTTGATGCCAGCCATTTACCATAATACTCTTTAAAATTTTCTTCAAAATGTCCCAATAACCCCTTGGGAATTAAAATCGAGCTTACTCCCCTGTCAAGTTTATAGCCTCTTAAATGTGGGTTATAATCTTTAACAGTCTTAAATGATACACCTGCTGCTTTGGCAACCAGTGTTATGGGCAGTTCCCTTGGTGAGTTGATCGTGATCCTGTCAAATTTAAAAAGAGGGTAATAATCTTCCCTGGAAAATACAAATCCGAATTTTGAAAAATTTTCCATAATATATTTTGCTGCAATGATCTTAAAAACATACCTTTGGGTCTCCTCGGACAGGTATAAAGAATAAAAATCATAGGATTCCTGAATCTTTATCTGATTCTTCAGGCCGCGGGCGCCCATATTATATGCTGCAACGGCAAGAAACCAGTCATCAAACTGTCTGTTGAGCTCTTTTAAATACCGGCATGCTGATTTGGTTGATTTAAACAGATCACGCCTTTCATCAACATGTGCATTAATTTTTAACCCATACATTCTCCCGGTTGATCTTAAAAACTGCCAGTACCCGACCGCTCCCTTATGGGAGCTTACATGGGGTCTTAATCCACTCTCAATGACAGCAACATATTTTAAATCATCGGGAAGACCTGCCTGCCTGATTATTTCTTCCATGTGAGGAAAAAATTTTGAGGCCCTTTTCAGCCATAAAATAACCTGGGGCCTGTCCCATAGAGCCAACAGAACCTCTTTTTCAAGTCTCTCCCTTACAGACTGCTCATCTGTTTTGATTTTACTGCCACAAAAAAACAGAGGCTTGGAAAATCTGATACTTTCCACAAGACTTGGTACTAAGGGTTCCTGTGAATCCAGATGATGCAGCTGCTCAGCAAAGGACGGTAAAACAGGTAAGAAAAATAGTATGAGAAAAGGCAAAACATGGCATATATGGATACAAATATTTATCTGTCTTTCTTTTATTTCCATTTTCTGATTGTCTCAAATCAAAAGAGGCAAGTCAATAAAATACAGTAAATATACCAGTTTTGCCCTGTTATTAACTGTTTATACTTTTCTTCTTGTATGATAATATCTGACTCTTGATTTGCTGAATAATAACAGAATGGATATATTATAAATAATGAACATCCAATGGTTTCCAGGACATATGAAAGAGTCCATGGAATTATTAAAAAGCTCCATATCAAAGGCCAATATTATTTTGGAAATTCTTGATGCAAGGCTACCGTTATCAAGTTCCAACCCTTACATTAATAAGCTTTGCAGGAATATTTTAAAAATAAAAATATTGAATAAAAACGATATTGCAGACCCTGATATCACAAAACAATGGCTTACCTATTTTAATGATAACAAGGATAAAGCTATTGCAGTTACTGCAAAAGAGAAAAAAGATATAAAAAAACTTTTGGGATATTGTAATAAATATATAAAGAAAAAAAGAGCCCAGAAAATAAAACTCATGGTAATCGGCATTCCAAACACTGGCAAATCAACCATTATTAATTCCATTGCAGGGAAAAAAGTTGCAAAAACAGGAAATGTGCCGGCAATTACAAGGCATAATCAAAGAATGGCCACAAAATATATGGATATCTATGACACGCCGGGGATACTATGGCCTGTGCTTGAGCCTAAGCTCAGGGCAGACATTATTGCAGCAAGCGGTGCCATCTCAAACACAGCAATGGATTACAATGATACAGGTGCGTTTGTCCTTGATTTTTTATTAAAAAATTATCCTGATTATATTAAAAAAAGGTATAAATTTGAGGCTTTGCCAGAGAAAAAGGTACATCTTATTGAAAAAATTGGTATAATGAGAGGTTGTTTGCAAAAAGGAGGTATGGTTGATATTACAAGAACCTATGAAATACTTGTAAATGAATTACGCCGGGGTAAACTTGGGAGAGTAAGTTTTGAAAAACCAGATGACTATTTTGAGAGCCTATGAATAAAAATATAAAAAAAGTACTAAAAGTAATATGTTGTATATTTGCAATATATTTTTTCACCTTTACAGCAGATGCAAATCAGTCAAAGGACAGCACGGAGTTTAAAAAAGTTAAATTCTCCCAGACAGATTCTGATATATGCATTAAAATAATTAAGACCATTCAATCAAATCATTATTCCAGAGACAGTCTTAACAATGCCATCTCTTCAAAGATCTTCCTGAATTATCTTAACACCCTTGACCCGATGAAGCACCTGTTTTTAAAGGATGAAATGGATAATTTTAAAAAGTTTGAGTTCAGGCTGGACAATAACCTGAAAAGGGGTGATCTTCTGTTTGCATACATGGTTTTTAATCTCTATCTTGAGCGCACCCGCATGCGCACGGAATATCTTTCCTTATTATCAGAATCATGGGAGAAAGAGCTGGACTTTACTAAGGATGAACAGCTGCTGATCAACAGGAAAAAACAGACCTGGTGTATGGATATCAATGAGCTGAAAACCCTGTGGAGAAAAGAGATTAAAAATATCATTATCGGCTTGAAACTTGAGAACACAGAGACTGAAGAGATATATAAGACCCTTGAAAATACATATAAAAACAGGCTTAATTATATTTCACAAATCAACTCAAGTGATGCTTTTCAGATATTCATGGATGCTGTAACCACAAGCTTTGACCCCCATACTAAATACTTAGCACCCAGAAATTATGAAGATTTTGATATTTTAATGAGTCAGTCCCTTGAAGGTATTGGTGCTTTACTCCAGAAGGAGAACCAGCACACAAAAATTTTACGCCTTATCACAGCAGGGCCTGCAGATAAAACAAAACAGCTCATGCCTGGTGACAAAATCATCGGGGTCAGCCAGGGTAAAGACGGTATTTTTATTAATGTCATTGGTTTACGCCTTGATAGTGTGGTTAAATTAATCAGGGGGAAGAAGGGAACCATTGTCAGATTAAAAATCATTCCTGTTCAAAAGAAAAATTCCACAAAAATCGTGAGCATCAAAAGGGATAAGATTAAACTTGAAGAACAGTCTGCAACCAAAGAGATTAAAACCATTAATCAAAACAACAGGCAGTATAAAATTGGCATAATTAAAATACCTGCCTTTTATCTGGATTTTGAAGCATATCACAATGGAGAAGAAAACTATAAAAGCGCTACAAATGATGTGGCAAAACTGCTCCATGAGCTCAAAGATGAAAACATTGACGGATTGATAGTTGATCTGAGGGGCAATGGCGGCGGTGCACTGCATGAGGCCGAAGTTTTAACAGGTTTTTTCATAAAAACAGGCCCGGTTGTTCAGATAAAAACCAAATTCAGGATAAAACGGCTCCAGGATAACAACAAAGATATAATGTACCATGGCCCACTTGTTGTCATGATAAACCGCATGAGTGCTTCAGCGTCTGAAATTTTTGCCGGTGCAATCAAAGATTATAATCGTGGCTTGATTGTCGGTACCAGAAGCTTTGGCAAAGGTACTGTTCAGACATTAATGCCCCTTGCAAAGGGCAGGCTTAAACTGACTACTGCTAAATTTTACAGGATTTCCGGAGAATCCACACAAAATAAAGGAATACCTCCTGATATAGAGCTTCCCCATATTTACGATGCAGACCAGGTAGGTGAAAGCTCCCTTGACTATGCTCTGCCCTATGATACTGCAATACGGGCATTTTATAAATCATACAGGGATATGTCAGATATCATTGATCTGTTAAACATATCTTATAAAAAAAGAACTCAAGATAAAATAGAATTTAAATATATAAATGAAAAATATGCCCTGGGGAAAAAAATTGCAGCCCGGGATTATCTCTCATTGAACCTCAAAAAGAGGATGGCAGGAAAAAAGCTTGATGAGGCAGAAGAGCTTGAAATAGAGAACAGGCTTCTTATTGCAAAAAAAATCAAACCTGTAAAAAGTCTGTCTGAAATCAAAGAGATAAAAGAGATAAATAAGGATTTTCTTCTGGATGAGGCTCAAATTATCACATCTGAATTTATCCGGGTATCTAAGAATAAAGGTTATACATGGTAATTAATGCTTGTGTCCAGACTTGAAAATATATTGGAAATATTATTCCACTCCCTTGTTGTATTTTCCATTATTTTCTTTTTTTTATTAAACTCCTTTCCATGGTTTTTAAAAACAGCTTATTTCCAGAACAACCTGATTAAACTTCTTACAAATCAGACACACACCATGGTGAATGCAGGAGATATTGATATTGATCTGTTTCCCGGGTTTACTGTAAAATTTACAGATTTTACCATTAAATCAAAAACCATGGCTCATTTTACCTGTAAAACATTTTCAATATCCCCTGATTTTTATAAACTTTTAAAGGGCAGAGTGGTTTTAAAAAAAATCCTGATATTTAATTCAAATCTGGATGTGATTCCTCCTGAAAACCATGGGCAAAAGCCTTTAAAACTAATTGATATCTCCCTTGCAGGCCTGATTGGTAAATATATTGATAAAAAGCAGGGATTATTTATATTTATCAAACACCTGAAACATAATTTTGCCAAAAGCCTGGATGTTACAATTAAAATTACAGGAGATAGAAAAATCAAAGGAGATATCTCAATAACTGACCTTGCTTTAAAAAAAGAATTCTTAAAAAAATACCATTTTAATGATAAAATTTTTAATCTTAACACCAGGAGAACCGGTAATCTTATTTTTATTAAAAGTTTGAAGGCTGATTTCTCCATAATTGATCAAAAAGTTGAAATTAATGCCTCACCCATTATTTTTAAGTACCCTTCAAGCACCCTGGGAATTGAATTCAGGTACAATGGCAATACTTCTGATGCTTTTTTAAAATTTACAGGACAGGATGTTAATATTGAACAGGCAAAAACAGCTTACTTTGACCTTTTTAACAAGGAAAAAATAAGTGAGAGTATATTTGATATTGTAAGGGGCGGCAATGCCCCGCAAATAAGCGTGCTCTTTCAAAAGACAAAGTTAAAAAAATTATTACGCCCTGGCAATATGATACTCAAGGGTCAGGTCGCTGAAGGCCATATTAAGATCCCCAACACAGGCCTTATACCATCTGATGTTCAGGGCACAGCCTTAATAAAAAACGGGATTTTATACATTAAAGTTAAAAATGGCAGGATCCGCAATGCTGTAATAAACAACAGCACCCTTGAGATTGATCTTATGCACAACACTGGTTACCCTTTCCATGGCAGTTTTGACATTGACTCTCCCCTTATGGATGTACAAAACATTTTAATCGACTTGTTTGATGGTTCACTGCTTGCCCGGGAACTCAAAGGTGTCCGGGATGTAACAGGCAGGGTAAAGGGGACACTTAAACTTAACCTTAAGAGCCATGGCAGACTGGATGTAATTGTAACAACTGAAAATATTAAAGGTGCAGGTGTTTACAGGAGACTGCCCGGGAAAATAAGAATTAACCGCGGAAAATTTAAATATAAGAATAATATTGTAGCAATTACAGATTTTGCAGGAAAAATTGGAAAGAGTCATTATGATGGCCTTACAGGTTCCTATAATATGAATAACAGCAACTTGATCAACATCAGAAAAGGAAGAGCATTAATTGATTCCAGAGAATTTTTTAAATGGCTCTTTTGTTTTAAACCTGTTTCAGACGTTGTAAATAACTTAAAGGTTGAACAAGGTACAATTAAAGTCACATCTGCCAGTGTGGAAGGTAATGTACTGACACCTTACAGGTTAAAATTTCATGTTAAAGGCTCTCTTAAGGACAACCGGATAAAGCTGATGAACTCAGGCGGCAGCTCAAATCTGATAAAAACCTGTGAATTTGTTTTGTCAGATCAAAAATTATTGTTTAATAAAATTAATGCAGAGGTGGATGATACTGCTGTAATTACAAACTATACGCCAAATAAAGAAATCCAGTATATAAATACCCCCTTTTTAGTAAAAAATGGAAAATACGAATCCATTAAAATTAATAATAATTCCTCATTTTCCGGCACCCTTGAATTCCCGGAAAACCTGGAAGTTAAACTTGCCTGTGAAAATAAAAATAAGGAAAAGTTCCACTTTAAGGGTGTACACATTAAAGAAAGCCCTTATACTGATATAAAATTCCTGATCAGTCCCGGGGAACAATTTGATTTCTCCAGGTTTGCCGGTTATTTAAACACAAGAACCCTTAAAAAAATTTTTAAACATGACTCACCCCTGTATGACCTGGTGACCGCTTACACAGATGGAAAGGATGTTATCTTTAAATCAGAGGATGGGGATAATATTTCAATTTATGCTGATTCACTCAACCTTGAAAATATTTTAAATCAAATATTTGTAAAAAATAAAGATACTCTTTTTAGTAAGAAAAGTGCCCGGACAGATAACAAGGAAATAAGTTTCAATAAAACATTACACATCGAAACAGGTCTTTTAATATACAGAAAATCATCCTTTAAAAATGTTGTAATTGATCTTGTAATCAACAAACAATCTGATAAACTTTCCGGAAAACTCAACCTGACATCAAAAAAAGGAAAAATTGACAGTTTAACCGTAATCTCCAGAATATTATCCACCATTAACATTACAAATTATTTTAAAAACAGAACACCGGATTACACCCAGGAAGGTTTTAAATATAAATCCATAAATTTAAAATCAGATATAATCAACAACAGAATAGTGTTAAAAGAGGCTGTAATAGATGCCATGGATATGACACTTGTTTTTCAGGGAAAGGTGGATATGAAAAAAAACGAACTGGATATTATCTGCCTTGTGGCACCTTTTAAAACCATTGATCTTCTCATCGAGAATATACCGGTTGTGAACACAGTACTTAATAACACTTTGATATCCATTCCTGTTAAAGTATCAGGGAGCCTTGAAGACCCAAGTGTTATACCACTGCACCCAACCTCTGTTGGAAAAGGGGTAATCGAACTTTTTGCAAACATAATCAAAGCACCTTTTAAACTGATTGACAAATTACCCGGGGCAAACACACAAAAAAACAATAGTACTGAAAATCAAACCAAATGAAATACGATTCTGTTCATACAAAAATAATAAAGAATTCATTCTCCAATATTGGCAGGTTCGGAGAATTAAAAGTTGTTAACATAATGAATATGCTCCAGGATATTGCTGTTGAATATTCAATTAAACTTGAAATTTCAAGTAAAGACCTTGCAGGCCTGAACCTTTTCTGGGTCATATCCAGGTATCAAATTGAAATCAATGATACTGCTCAACTAAATGATGATCTTAAAATCACTGTTACCAGAAACACACATAAACGGCTCTATGATTTAAGATGGTTTAAAATTGAGACAAAATCAAATAAAATCATTGCAAATGCAATTGGCTCCTGGGTGATTGTTAATAAACTTACAGGAAACCCCTGCCACCTTGGAAAATTCATGACAGATGAAATGCTTTGTGAGAATACAACCTGTGTAGAGAAATTTTTCAAAAATTTAAAAGAAGTAAAAAGAATTGATCATGAACACACCTTTAAGATCAGAATACATGACCTTGATTTAAACAGACACGTCAATAATTCAAGTTATGTTGAGTGGGCAGTTGAGTCGTTGCCCAAAGAGATACTTAACCATTTTTTAATTAAAAAAATAAATATAATCTTTAAAAAAGAGTCTTTTTATCCCGGAAATATTGTGGCATGTGCCCAGATCAATTATTCACCTGATTATCTTACAACCCGGCATTCCATTTTCAATGAATCTAAAAACCAGGAACTTGCCCGGATAAATATCATCTGGAAACCATTTGAAAAAAGGAAAAATGATACCACCTGAACATGAAAGGCAGATGCAGAAAGCCTATGATTTGAGTTTGAATTTTCTTGCTTTAAGGGATCGAAGTGTTAAGGAAGTCAAAGAGTATCTTTATAAAAAAAAATTCAATTCTGAAATAATTGAACTCACCCTTTTGACCCTTCAGGAGAACAGGCTGCTTGATGATGATAAGTTTGCACAGGAATTCATCCATACAAGGGAGAAAATCAGGCCGAAATCAAAATTTGCTTTAAGGTATGAGCTTAAAAATAAAGGAGTGTGTGATACCATAATAGAAAAACAACTTGATAGAATTGATGAGTACAAATCAGCTTACAATGCAATAGGGCCTAAAATATCAACATGGCTTCAGCTTGAAAAAAAAATAATTAAAAATAAAATGTTTGGTTTTTTGAAAAACCGTGGGTTCAACTGGGAAGTCTCAAAAGCGACCTGGGAAAAATTCTCAAAGGATATTATGGATAAGGAGCCTGATAAATGAAAATTAAATTTTTTACAACCGGAGGAACCATAGATAAAATCTATTTTGATTCCCTAAGCAGATATAAAGTCGGCGACCCGAAGGTAGATATTATTTTAAAAGATGCACGCATAAATTTTGATTATGAAATAGAATCCCTTTTTAAAAAAGATTCCCTTGATATTACAGAAAGTGACAGAGCAACTATTTTCAAAGCAGTACAAAAAGAGGAGAACAGGCTCATTGTCATAACCCATGGCACTGATACCATGATTCAAACGGCAGGTCTCCTGAAAAAAATCCATGGCAAGGTCATAGTTCTGACAGGGGCCATGGAGCCTGCTGAATTCAGATCAAGTGATGCTTTTTTCAACCTTGGGGGAGCCACTGCTGCAGTACAGGTGCTTAAGGAAGGTGTGTATATTTGTATAAACGGCAGAGTCTATGATCCTGAAAAAGTATTAAAAAACAGAGATTTATTACAATTCATTGAAAAGTAAAAACAAAAAAATCTGTTGACTATGGGAAATTCCTGGTATAAACCATGCTTAATTGAATGTTTATTATTGGTTTTTAAGGCCCATGACAAAGAAAAAAGAGAGAAGAAAACATAAAAGATATCCCACAAAAAAAGGGAGCTATGCTACCATCAGCCCGAATTCACATGTCCTTGGACAAATAGTGGACATAAGTATGGGCGGGCTTGCATTCAAATATATTGACACAAAACCTGACAAAAAAAACAGATCCAGTAATAAAGAGACTCTTTTTTTAAGCAGCATGGACAATTATGTTGGAGATATCAATTTTGAAACCATTGATGATTATGAAGCACCTGATTTTGAAACCCCGGATGTATCCTTTGATACAATGACAATCAGAATCAGGCATATAAAATTTCTGGATCTTAAACTGAAACAGCTATTTGATCTTGATTACTATATTGAAAACAATGCCAGCAAATCATCTAACGGGCTTTAATTATTATTTCAGCACTTATCCCAAGATCTAAAAACTTTTTAGCAAGAAAAGAGATTGTCTTGAAAGAAACAGATGAATAATCATCAAAAATATTTCCAGCCCATTCAAATTTTTCCGGATGATCAAGGGAACCTGACAACACTGAATTTAACCAGTATGAATTTGTCTGCTGCATATCCCGTATATAGTTAAGTAAAGGTTTTCTCACAAGCTCCAGCTCTTTTTCTGTCACACCCTTGTCAGAAAGCAGCCGGGTAATCTCCTTCATCTTATCAAGCACAATATCTGTTTTTTCAGGATCTGCAAGGACAACAGCATTTAAAACACCATAATCTCTGTAAATAGCAGAAGGATTATTGTAAACATAGGTTGAATATGCAAGGCCCATCTCTTCACGGATGATTTTTCTGAATCGTTCGGAAAAAATGGAGGAAAGCAGGTTCATGGCTCTGGTCTGGGGAATATCCCAAAAATCATCTGTTAAAAAAGCAAGTCTGATTTCAGATTTTTTAACCTTTGTATCCATTTTCAGTGTTAATGTTTCACCCTTGGGAAATCTTAAGATATTCTCTTTTTTCAGATTTAAGCCTGCACTGTCCCGGGAAGGCAGGGCTCCAAAATATTGTAAGGTTAACTCTTCTGCCTCTTTCAGGTTAAAATCTCCTACAATGGATATTTCCAGGCCTGCTTTTTTAAAAAAAGGCATGAGCCATTCCCTGACATCCTGGCAGGTAATATTTTTTATGAGTTCAACCTTTGGATAACCAAACCGGTGGTCGCCCCCTGCAAGGAATTTGTTACCTTTTATGTACATTAAGCCGGAAGGTGTTCTTAAAAAGGAATTAAAATCCTGTTCATACCGTTTTTTAACAAGATCAAGGCTCTCTTCCCTGAATCCCGGGTCGTTTAAATATGTATGGATCAGCTGAAAAACAAGTTTAAGTTCTGAGGGTTCCCCCTGTCCGTGAAAATTAAAGCTGTCACCTTCTACTGAAAAACCAATGTCAACACTTGTGCCGGCTAGAATCTCCCTTAACTCTTCTTTATTTACCCTGCCAAAACCGCTCTCATTCAGAAGTTCTTCTGCAATAATAGATAATCCTGGCTTTGCTTCAGGTTCTGTTACCCTGCCTCCTTTGACTGCGGCATTAAATATGAACTCACCCTTTTTAAATTGAGTTTTTTTCAAATTTAATCTCAACATATTTTTAAAATCAATTGTTGTAATACCTAATTGTGGAATATGTTTTTTCGATTTGATCAAGCCATGTGATTTATTAATTTCATCAGACACATTGAATGCAGCAGGCACAGGCAGATATGGAAATTTTACATCACTGCTGTCCTTATACCTTGGGGCTTTGGATTTTAAACTTCTGGTATAACAGGCAAGTATTATATCCTCTGCATCTTTTCTGTTATCAGCAATTTTACCATTGCCCGTAACAAGGATAAGTCTGTGCCCTTTGTGCCATGACTTAATAAAACTTTTATTAATATCCTCAAGCTTTAGAGCCTGAATAAAGGGTTTTACTATGGTCAGGCGGGTTTCAGGGCTCTGGAATACTTTTTTATTGTTTAAATGGTAGATAATACCTGCTGCAATAATATTACTCTTCCTTGTACTGGATTTTTTGACCTGGTCCTCAAGTTCATTAATATATTCTGCCTTTGCCCTTTTAAGCTCCTTTTCCGTAAACCCGAATTCAAGTGCAGAGCGCAGGCTTATATCAAGGGTTGAAAGAGTTTCTCTCCAATTATCCGGGGTTGTTTCAGCATAAATAGATGAGTAGGCAATATTTCTAAGATAAACACCAGAGCTTACACCAATGTCAGAAAAGGGGGGATTTTTCTTTGCAAGAAGCCTTGATAATCTATTGTCCAGTATGGAGTTTGCAATATTATTCTTTATTCTTTCCTTTAAACTGTCAAAGGTCTGCTGTTTAAACTCCACTCTGGAAATTGTTTCAATGGTAATATTTGTACTGCTTGATTCAACTTCGTGGTGATAAAAAACTTTTATCCCTGTGTGCTTATCCCAGGTATTGGAAGGAACAACCCTTTTTTTCCCCCTGGGTTTTAAATCTTTAAACCTTTCTTTAATAAGTTCAGCTGTTAAAGCCAGGTCAAAATCACCTGCAATGATAAGGATCATGTTATCAGGCCTGTACCATGTATCATAAAAATCTTTTAAAAGTGCCTGACTGGCATTCTTTATGGTATCTTCAAGGCCTATGGGGTATCTTTCTATAATCCTTGACCCGGAAAGTTCAAATTTCATGGACTCTTTAAAGGTGCGGTAGGAAACAGAATCCCTGTCACGCTTTTCTGCAAGGATAATTCCGCGTTCCTTTTTGATTTCAGATGGTAAAAGCAGTGCACCCCTTGCATAATCATCAATAACTAATAGCCCATCTTTAATACTCTTTTTATCACCCCTGGGCAGGGAAAGATCATAAACAGTCTCAAAAAAGCCTGTATGGGCATTGGCATCAGCCCCAAAGGCCATTCCAATGGACTGAAAATATTCAACCAGTTCGCCCGGTTTAAAATGTGCCGAACCGTTAAAAAGCATATGTTCAAGAAAATGGGCAAGGCCTGACTGGTCTTTATTTTCATGATAAGAGCCGGCAAGAACATCAAGATGCATGCTGACCCTGTTTTCCGGAGTACTGTTCTTATAAAGATAGTACCTGAATCCGTTTTCAAGGATTCCATGCACAAGGGCTGGATCTTCTTTAAGATCGGTCTTGAATCTGGTTTTAAAAGCTTTGTCTGGATTTGTGTGAACCAGAGCAGAACATGATCCCAGAACAAAAAGGATCAAAACCAGAAAAATAAACAGAAAAAAATTTTTCACCATATCTTAAGTTTATCCTTTGGGTCTGTTTTTTTAAAATCTATACCTTTTCTTCAAAAAACTCAGGTCTCAGTATCTTTATATCATTAACAGTCTTTAAATTATTAATCCATGCCCTGTATATCAGTTCTTTTTTTCTGTTAAGCAGATCTGTTTTAACTGCTTTTTCCCCTGCAGCATCTTTAAAGCCTTTGGGGACAACTCTTTCATGCAGGGAAATAATAAAATAGAGATTATTCATCTTTAATGCATCAGAATATGATGCACCCTTTTCCTTAAGTTGAAAAGATGCCTTAGTTATATCAGGAGCATATCCAAGTTCTGGAATAAAACCATACCTTGAAAAAAGCCTGGTTGTATAAAGCTTTAAATTGTTATCCCCGGCAATTTTTGATAATTTTTTCTTGTCCTTAACCTGTGCAAGAATGCTTTTTGATAATTTTTCTGTTTTGTCTTTTTTTATCTTTGCAATGAGCTCTGTTTTGACTCTGTCCTGAACAACTTCAAATTCAATAATTTCAGGTTTTATTTTTTTAACTGGCCGTATTAAATAATATGAATCTTCAATCTCAACGATATTGCTTATTTCATTTATCCTGGTTGAAAAGGCAGCTTTTACAAAATTGCCATTATCTTTAATACTGAGGCCCTGGCCACTCGCGGTAAACGGCCCTTCTGTAATAAGCTTTCTTCTGGTAAGCAGTCCTGCCTGCTCAAGAGTGTCTCCATCTATTACAGCATCAAAGGCATCTCCTGCATCGTAGTAGGCAAGATCAGCTATCTTCTTCTTTAAAATATTTTCCCTGATCTTTTCTTTAACATCTGCAAAGGATTTTTTTGCTGGTTTAATTTTATTTATAACCTTGATAATATGCCAGCCAAATTTTGTTTTTACAGGTTTGCTTATTTCTCCAGGCTCCATTGAAAAGGCCTTTTTGGAAAAAGAAGCTACCATATCATCTTTTGCAAATTGCCCCAGATACCCACCATTGGAGCTTGATGGTCCTTCTGAATATTTCTTTGCAATCTCCTCAAATTTACTATCCTCAGCAATTGCCATCTCATATATTTTCAGGGCCTGCTTTCTTTTTTCCTCTATCTTATCCTTATCCATGGTTTGATCGGTTCTTATCAGGATGTGACGCGCTTCAACCTTAGCTTCAATATTATATTTGTCTGCATTTTCTTCGTAATATTGTATAAGTTCATTTTCTGTTACTTTGATTTTATCTTTATAGTCTTCGCCTGAAAAGCGCAGGTATTGTACAACAACCCTTTCATCGGTCTTATAATTTTCTTTATTTTCATTATAAAACTTTTCTATTTCTCCGGGGCCGGGGTTAATATTGTCAAAATCATCAGGATCTAATTTTAAATAGTCAATGCTTACCTTTGTATTTAAAAATTTGTGCCATTGCAGGGCTTCCATATCAGTTATGGTTGCCATATCAAGAATAATGTCCTGAACTTTTCTCTGTTTTAAGGATTTTCTCTGGATGGATTCAAAGGTTTCAGGTGTCATTGAATTTGCTGCAAGCACTCTTTTATATGTATTAAAATCAAACTTTCCATTTTCTTTAAATATGGTGTATTCATTTAATAGATCTGCAAGCTCTTTATTTGATACCTTAAAACCAAATGTCTCTGCAGCCTCAAGTACCAGTTTTTCATTAATGAGCCTGTTAAGTGCATCCTGTTTAACATTGGCTGTATCACGTGCTGCATCGTAATTATCACCTGCTTTGGATCGTTTTTGCTGTATCAGGGATTCATATGATTGTTTATACTCCTCAAAGGATATTGCCTGGTCATTCACCATTGCAACAGGTCCCTGGCTCTTTGGTCCAAAACCGCCGACACCGAAAAAGAATGCAAAGATAACAATAATAAAACCAAGAATAATCTTAATGATCCATGACCCTGACCTTTCACGTAAATAACCGAGCATATTTTCTCCTTAAACTATAAAAAAGCTCTTTTATACAGATAAAAACAGTGAATAAAAAAAGCAAATATTACCCTTTTATTGCCTTGTATGTCAATATTTTATTGGTGTGTGTCCATAAAATAACCCATAATTTTTTATTGACATAATAAGAAAATTAGATTATTAATTGATTTTGTTTGTGGGGCTGTAGCTCAGCTGGGAGAGCGTACGGCTGGCAGCCGTAAGGTCAGGGGTTCGATCCCCCTTAGCTCCACCACAACCCCCCTAAGGATTGTTTATTTGATTATTCCAATCCAAATAAACATCAATTATTTTTTGATTGTTACCACATAAAGACTTCCAGTTCTTTTCACAAACAGCATCTGAACTATTCTTCCTTTTTTTATGCCCTTTAAAGCCCTTGTATAATCTTTAATGGTGCTGATAGCAGCCCGGTTAATCTCCTTTAATATATCACCCTGTCCAATGGGAGTCTTTGCAGCTCTGCTGCCCCTTTCAATACCAGTTACAACAAGCCCTGTCTCATCCTTTGGAATACCGTATCTGTCTGCAACAGCAGGATTAATCTCCTCAAACCTGAACCCAAAGGAATCAAATCCAGTCTTTAATAATGATCTGCCAGGTTCCATCTCACTTCTCTTGGCAAGTTTGATTTTTTTATCCAGCCTTCTGCCTTTTCTAAGAATTACTGCTTCAACTTTTTTCCCGGCACCAAGCCCTGCAATCGCTTTTGAAAGGTCCCGGGCAGAGTTAATCTCTTCTTTATTTATTTCAATTATTATATCTCCTGGTTTAATACCTGCCTTATCAGCCGGGTGCCCTTCAAATACTTCCACAACAAGCACACCCTTTCCAGGCTCAATATTATAATAATCAGCAATCTCTTTAGTGATATTCTGCATTAATACACCAAGCCAGCCCCTTGAAACTTCCCCTGAATTTTTCAACTGATTTATTATGGGATGTGCAAGATCTGAAGGTATGGCAAATCCAATTCCCTGGCCAGACCTGATAATCGCAGTATTAATGCCGACCACCTCACCATCAAGATCAAGAAGAGGGCCTCCGCTGTTTCCAGGATTTATTGATGCATCGGTCTGAATAAAGTCATCATAGGGGCCTTGTCCAATAACCCTTCCCTTGGCAGATACTATACCTGCTGTGACAGTCTGTTCAAGGCCAAAGGGACTTCCAATGGCAACAACCCATGCGCCGACTTCCAGTTTTTTAGAATTACCTAATTTGAGAAAATAGAGGTTGTCAGCATCAATCTTAATAAGGGCAAGATCGGTTTTTGGATCTTTGCCTATAATTTCAGCATCATACTCTTTTTCATTGTAAAGCTTAACCTTTATCTCATCTGCATCTTTAACAACATGGTTATTTGTAACTATATAGCCGTCTGAACTTATAATAAAACCTGAACCCAGACTTTTCTGTTCATAATCGTCCATGGGCATCTGCCTTAGAAAGGGGCCCATGAAATCCCTGAAAAAATCCTGATTCCCACGGGGCTGCTGATCAAAAAAATGGCGGAAAACCCTGCCACCTCCCCGAATGGTTTTTACTGTGCTGATATTGACCACAGCAGGCTTGGCCTTTTTTGCAAGATTTGTAAAATCTCCAGGAATCATTTTTGCAAAACCCATGGCAACAGGCTGCAATACAAACAGCATGCACAGACAAAGGAACAGAACTGATCCTGTCCTGATATTCTTTTTCATACTAACCTCCTTGTATTTTATTAATGTTTTTCAATTTTAAATACACTCTCCATAACGGATTGAAGAGTTTCTCTATTTTAAAAACTTAATATAATACATAAAGATTGTTTTTAAATAACTTAAAGATTACCATTTGGTAATGTAATGGTAAATCTGCTGCCCGACCCTTTTTCACTTGCCACATCTATATTACCGCCATGTTCCTTTACTATGGCAAGGGCCAGGGCAAGACCAAGGCCTGAACCCTGTTCACTCCTGGCAGTGTCTGCCCTGTAAAATCTTTTAAAAATCTTATCAAGGTCAAAAGCATCAATTCCCCGGCCCGTATCTGTTACCTTAATCACTACTATCTTTGAATGGGACTGTTCAACCAGGACATCTATGGACTTACCACCTGGAGTATATTTAAAAGCATTATCAAGAATATTGGAAAATGCACGCTGGAGCATCTTTTTATCACCCTTGATAATAATACTGTCCTCAATTTGGTATTTAAATGTGATATTATTCTCTTCAGCAAGGGCACCAAAGAGTTCACATGCACTATT
This sequence comes from uncultured Desulfobacterales bacterium, assembly GCA_964593725.1. Taxonomy (GTDB): domain Bacteria; phylum Desulfobacterota; class Desulfobacteria; order Desulfobacterales; family Desulfobacteraceae; genus JAIOSM01. Next base: position 55,335 of record CAZQJS010000003.1, on the reverse strand, counting down.
TATCATTTCCGAGATATCAAGCTTTTCAAACTTAAACCGGGCATTGCCTGACCTTGCCTTTGAAATCAGGAGCATGGTGTTTATCATGTCAATAAGCCTGTCAGACTCTTCAATGGTGCTTGATGCCATCTTTTTATATTCATCAATGGTGTCACTTTCAAGCATGGTGATTTCAGCAAGTCCTCTTATTCTTGCCACCGGGCTTTTTAAATCATGGGCAATATTATCCCCCATCTCTTTAATACCTGTTATCAATTTTTCGATTCTGTCAAGCATCTGATTAAATGTTTGGGCAAGAAGATCAAGTTCATCACCGGTTCCTGTGAGGGGGACCCGTGAATCAAGCAGATCCTGTTCTGTGTGTGATACTTTTTTTGCAATTTTTATAATCTGTCCAACTCCACTGAGCGCTTTTTTAGCAAGAAACCAGCCTGTAACTGCCGAAAAAAGAATAATAAATCCCATGGAGGCAGGAAAAGCCATTATAAAGATATTAAGAAATTTAGAATATGTTCCCATGGATATTCCTGATTGCAGTATCACACCCTGGGCAATGAATCCGTAAATAACGCGGATGTCTTCATCTCTGCTGCCCTGTTCAATGGTCTGAAAAAAATTTCTTTTTTCCAGAATAACTCTATTAAGTATGTTTTTATCTGCTTTTATATCGTTCCAGTACAGCATACGGGAAGAAGCAAACACCTCTCCTGTCGGATAGAGTAATCGGTAAAAAACAATTTTCTCCCCTGCTGATCTTGCCTTAGTGATTGCAAACCTTTTTGCACCACCCATGCCTTCCCTTGAAATCACCCCGGAAAAGACTTTTAGATTCTCTTCCAGGTCAAGATCGATTTTATGAAGCATGGTTTTAGTGAAAAAAAAGGAGAACATAAGAAACATTATCAATGATGAGACAATAAATATGCCGGCATACCAGGCAGTCAATCTAAAGGCTATTGTCTTAAAAAATCTAAACCTCATCCCTGCCCCTCATGACATATCCGGCACCGCGTATTGTATGAATAAGCCGGTTATTATAGCCCTTATCAACTTTGTCTCTGAGTTTACAGATCCTTGCCTCAACAACATTGGTCATGGGGTCAAAATTATAATTCCAGACATGCTCCATTATCATTGTTTTGGAAACAACTCTTCCTTTGCTTCGCAGCAGGTATTCAAGAAGGGAAAATTCAAGTGGTTGAAGCTCTATTCTTTTACCTGCCCTTTTTACTTCTCTTTTCTGAATGTCCAGAACAAGATCTTCACAATAAAGCAGAGCAGGTTCAACAACACCCCCTGCCCTTCTCAGCAGGGCCTGAACCCTTGCCAGAAGCTCTGAAAAAGCAAAGGGCTTTGTCAAATAGTCGTCTGCTCCTGCTTCAAGCCCCTTTACCCTGTCATCCACACGGCTCCGGGCACTTAAAATAATAATGGGGGTATTAATATTATTCTGCCGCACTTTTTTTACAAGAACCATGCCATCCAGTAAAGGCAGCATTATATCAACAATCATAATATCATAATTTTCTGCAAGGGCAGCTTCAAGGCCTTTTACACCATCCTTTTCATGGTTGATGGTAAAACCTGCAGATGTTAACCCCTTTATTATGAACTCAGCTATTTTTAAATCATCTTCAATTAATAAAATTCTCATTGCCCCACCCAGACTAGTTATGCCACAAATTCAGTAAATAACAGATTTTATAAATTTTATGGCTATTTTAATTGTAATTCAATGTTTATTAAATATTATTTATAATTTAACTGTTTACAATTCTTGAATAAAGAAAAGAAAATATGTTATTTAAGCTTCTGAAAAAATCAACTTTAAACTGTTTATATGGAATCTTATGAAATTTTCATGGTGGATTATTCAGGTGATAATGATAATAATTTCAATTTTTTTTGTACTCTTTGGTATTGATCTGTTGATAAGTGCATATTCCATTAATAACCCGTTTACTTTTATAATGCTCTTTTTTTCAGCAAGCCTTATTATACTCATAAGTCTTACACTTTTATCAGGCTTTATCATTAAAATCATACGAATGTACCGATACTTAAAAAAAGGCGGCTCCCCTGAATGATACCATTTCTGACAATTCAATCCCTTGGGAAATCCTATGGCAATACAGATCTTTTCTCAAATTTATCCTTTGACATTAAACCAGGAGAGCGCCTTGGACTCATTGGAATAAATGGCAGCGGCAAATCAACGCTTTTAAAGATCATTGCAGGTAATGCCTCTCCAGATGAAGGAGAATCCAAACTAAAAAGCAGGGTAAGATGTATTTATGTTCCCCAGACAGATGAGACAGACCCTGAAATATCCATTGAAATGGCCCTTAACATTGAACTTAAAAAATATTTTCATGGTGAAAAAGAGCTTGCCAGGGCTGTTAACCGAGCCCTTGGTACAGGTGGATTTCAAAACAGCAGGCAAAAGTGCGGATCCCTTTCCGGAGGTCTTGTCAAACGACTTGCAATTACCAGGGCAGCTGCCTGTGAGCCTGATCTTCTCCTCCTGGATGAGCCCACAAACCATCTTGATATCAATGGCATTATCTGGCTTGAAAATCTATTAGCAAAATCAGACTTTACCTTTATTGTTGTCACCCATGACAGATATTTTTTAAATAGTGTGTGTAATCAAATTATGGAGCTTGGCAGACAATATCCTTATGGCTATCTCAGAATCAGAGGAGATTATGATAGATTTAATAAAGAAAAAATTAAACTTATTACTGCCAGGCAAAACCAGCAGACATCACTTGCAAGCAGGATGAAGAGGGAGGATCAATGGCTTAAACAGGGTGCAAAAGCAAGAACAACAAAATCAAAATTCAGGATAAACCAGGCTGAGAACCTAAGGCAGGAACTCTCGGAATTAAAGGAAAAAAACAGGGAAAATGTACAAATCAATATTGACTTCTGTACAACGGGCAGGAAAACCAGACAGCTTGTTACAGTTTCCAATATTGAAAAATCATTTAATAATAAAAAAATATTTGAACCCCTCTCACTTAAGCTCATGAGAAATTCATGTCTTGGTGTTGTAGGGGAAAACGGATCAGGAAAATCAACCTTTATTAACATACTTGCAGGAAATATCCAGCCTGATTCCGGCAGAATCCAGTGGGTTGAAAATTTAAAGACTGGATTCCTTGATCAGAAGAGGAGTAACCTGGATCCTGATATAACGTTGAAACAGGCACTCAGTCCAACGGGTAAAGATATGGTAATATTCAGGAACCGGCCCATACACATCATCAGCTGGGCAAAAAAATTCCTTTTTTCACCAAAAGACCTGGACATGCCGGTAAAGAGGTTCTCCGGCGGTGAAAAAGCAAAAATTCTCATTGCAAAATTAATGCTTGAACCAGCTGACCTGCTCCTCCTTGATGAGCCAGGCAATGATCTGGATATACCCTCTCTGCAGATACTTGAACAGAGTATACTTGAATTCCAGGGTGCTGTTGTTGTGGTTTCCCATGACAGATATTTCCTGAAAAAAGTTGCTGACCAGATATTGTATCTTAACAAAAAAGGCAGAGCAGAACTATTTGCCGATTATGATCAGATTCTACATGAAAAACATGCCCGGGCAAAAAAGAACAGGAGTATAAAAGCTAAAAAGCTTAAAAAAAGAATTAAAACAAAAAAGAATAATAAAATAAAATTAACTTTTAATGAAAAATATGAACTTGAACATATGGAAGAAAAAATCCTGAAAATTGATAACATAATTCAAGGAATCCAGGAATCAATTAATGATCCTGAAACTGCAAAAAATCCTGAAAAACTCGCTCAACTATGTTCAAGGTTACAGGAACAGCGGGAACAATCTGATAAATTATATGAAAGATGGGACTATCTTGAAAATAAACAGAATCTTTATACTGCAGATTAGCTGTTTTTAATATGTTAACAATGGCTGTCAGGTCTTTCATATATTATTTAACCTGAAGCTTTGGAAAAGCTTATTTGATATTGACTAAAAGCAATTTGGGTGCTATTAATATCAGTTCTATAAAAATATAGAAAATTTTATTTTAATCCTTGCTTGGCATAAATGATTTGTCCAGGCTGTAAACCCGAAAGGAGTCAAAATGAGAAAATACGAAACTATTTTCATCTCAAACTCAGATCTTCAGGAAAAAAAACAGATAGAATTATTTGAAAAAACCCGGAACACAATCACACAACAAGGCGGTACTATTCTTGATTTTGATGAATGGGGCAACAAAAAGCTGGCCTATGAAATCAGGAAAAAAAGCCATGGATTTTATGTGTGCATGACCTATGCAGGTGATGGCAAGGTTGTTGACGAACTTGAAAGAATTTTCAGACTTGATGATAATATCATGAAGTTCATGACCATTCTCAAGGCAGAAACTATTGATCTGGATGCTGTAACTGCCGCACTTGAGACCGATTCTGAAACAGAGGCTATAACTGAAACAGAAGCTGAAGCTGAAGTTGAAACCAAACCAGATGAACCTGAACAGGCAGAAGAGACAATCCAGTAAACATAATACTTGTGCATATGGATAAAACACTTTATTTTTTTAGTTTTAATTAAAAAATATAATTTATGAAGGAGCAGTTAAATGGCGTATCAGAATAAAAAAATTTTTAACCGGCGTAAAATATGCAGATTTTGCGTGGATGACAACCTCAATATGGATTATAAAGACCCTAAGGCATTAAAGCAGTTCATTACCGAACGTGGGAAAATAATCCCCAGAAGAATAACCGGAACATGTGCAAAACACCAAAGAGAGCTTTCAACCACCATAAAAAGAGCACGTCACATAGCTCTTCTGCCCTATGTAGGTAAATTCTAGATTAAATTATTAAATGAGCAACCTGAAATTGACCAGATATATGACATATAATAATGATGAGATAAGGGATATAGTAACTGGAATTTTCCTTTGCCTTTTAATTCTCATCTCAAATCTCAGTTCTCCCCTGATTGGGTTTTTAACAGTCCCTTTTCTTCCCCTGCCTGTTCTGTACTTCAGGCTGAAACTTGGAAAAGTCAAAGGAGCTCTAATCCCTGCTATGGTTTTTCTGATTATTGCTATTGTCATACAGGCTCTTTCCTTTAATCTACTCTTCTTTGGCTCATTCCTATTGACAGGATTTTTAATGGGCAATTTTCTTGAGGGGCATATTTCCATAGAAAAAACAATTTTGTATACTGTTTTAAATACAATGGTTATTTGCTTTTTTCTGTTCTGTCTCACCTCTTTGTTCAATGATAAGAGTATTCTTACCATTATTATTGACTTTGTCACAAAGTTAATCGAATTCAGCTTTAAGATGTATTCAGATATGGGAATTGACCAGAAACTGCTTGATGAACTTGCAAAATCTTCTAAGGCTATTATAAATACTGTTATGATGATCCTTCCTTCAATATTTGCAACCATACTTATGTTCATCACATGGTTTAACGTTCTTGTGATTCAAAAGATACTTAAAAGGGATGGAGTTGTAATGTCATGGCTTGGTATATTAAATCAATGGAAAGCTCCTGAATACCTTGTATGGCTTACTATTGCAGCTTTAAGCTCTGCTTTTATTCCCATGGAAGTCATAAAGATGCTCGGGTTAAACATATTCATAGTATTAATGCCCATTTATTTTTTCCAGGGCATTGCCGTGGTATCATTCTATTTTGAAAAAAAGAAGTCCCCTGTTTTACTGAAATTCTTTATTTATACACTCATTATAATCCAGCAGATTTTTGCACTTTTCATTGTCGGGATAGGATTTTTTGATACCTGGTTTGATTTCAGGAAACTTAATTTACAACAAAATTTACAAAATTAAATATTGGTCTTTTCGAGACCTGGTTTATGGAGAAAAAAAATGAAAATTATATTAAAAGAGACAATCAGCACCCTTGGAATTATTGGTACAGAATGTAAAGTGGCTCCGGGCTATGCCAGAAATTACCTTTTCCCCCAGGGAAAAGCAATTGAGGCAACACCACAGAACAGAAAAATGATGGATCAGACTAAAGCAAAATTTGATCTTCAGATAGCAAAAGAAAAAAAGATTGCAGAAGAAATGGCTGACAAAATAAAAGATGTTGTTATCACCATAAAACGTAAAACCCATGATGAAACAAAACTTTACGGCTCCATTAAAACAAATGATATCAAAACATCCTTAGAAGAGCAGGACATTAAAATAGAACGAAGGTCCATACTTCTTGCCGAGCCCATCAAAGAGCTGGGAGAGTATAAAATCCCCATCAGGCTCTATAAAGATGTTGAGCCTGAAATCACAGTCAAAGTAGAAATTGAGACTGAGAATCCATAACATTACCCCTGCCCCTTGTACCTTGAATAAATGTGACAAGGGGCAGAATACATTTTAATATTATACACAATAGTACAAGATGCCCAAAACAGACAAAAATCTGGACCCTCTGCTGGATAAAACCCCGCCCCAGGACATTTCAGCCGAGGAATCAGTACTGAGTTCAATATTTATTGACAACTCAACCTTGCTGGATGTTTCTGATATCCTGTCCCATGAAGATTTTTATAAAAGTGCCCACAAAAAAATATATCTTGCAATCATTGAACTTTTTGCAAAGGATGAACCTGCCGATCTTGTAACTGTTGCCAACAGGCTCAAGGAAAAGGGGGAACTTGAGGCAATTGGCGGAGCAGCATTTCTATCCTCAATTGCTGATGCAGCACCTGTTGCCTTGAATGCTGCCCACTATGCAAAAATAATTCATGGAAAAGCATCTTTAAGGAAACTTATTGTTAATGCTTCCTCAATTATAGATAAGTGCCTCAGGGACAAGGGTAATTTTGATGATATCATTGATTATGCTGAAAATGCAATTTTCCAGATTGCTGATTCCAAACAGGGCAAATCATTTTCAAGCCTGAACGAACTTATTAACACAAATATTGATACTTTAGAAGAACAACAGGGCAGTGGAAGAGGGCTTTCCGGCATATCCACAGGTTATCCAAAACTTGATGACATAACTTCAGGACTTCAGAAGTCAGACCTTATTATACTTGCAGCACGCCCCAGCATGGGCAAAACAGCCTTTGCCCTTAATATTGCAAGGAATGTGGCATTACATGAAAATATACCTGTTGCTGTGTTCTCCCTTGAGATGTCAAAGGAGCAATTATCCATGCGCCTTTTAACATCTGAAGCCAGAATAGATTCCACCCGTCTTAAATCAGGATTTATAAGCCCGGAGGACTGGGAGAATGCAACTGGAGCCGCAGGAATATTAAACAACCTTCCAATTTATATTGATGATTCACCTAATATTTCATCCCTTGGCATAAGGACAAGGGCACGGAGGCTTAAAAAAGAACACGGTCTTGGATTGATCATCATAGATTATCTGCAGCTCATGAAACCGCCCTTTCAGTCTGAAAGACGCGATCTTGAAATAGCAGAAATTTCCAGAAACTTAAAAGCTCTGGCAAAGGAACTTAATATTCCCATCCTTGCATTATCACAGCTGAACCGCATGCTTGAGCAACGTAACAACAAAAGGCCTCTTCTTTCTGATCTGCGTGAATCAGGAGCTTTGGAACAGGATGCAGATATTGTCTCATTTATTTACAGGGATGAGGTATATAATAGGGAAGAAGATAACCCTGACAAAGGCAAAGCCGAAATAATAGTTGCAAAAAACAGAAATGGAGCAACCGGAACAGCATATATGCACTTTGAAGGCCAGTTTACACGTTTCGAAGAGCTTGCCCCTGATATTTATCAGGAACATGAATGAAGAAAAAAATCATTGGAAATACTTCAGGGCTCAAGGCAAGCCAGCTGAAACGTCTTGAAAATCTATATAATTTCAGAACTGCCCCCGGGTTTTTAATCTCGGAACAACAGGTTCTTGAACTTGTTAACATCTCCCACGAGATTAAACGCCAGATTGGACTTCTAATTGACCGTAACGGTAAAACCTTCCATGTAATTGCAGGTGATCCCCATAGAATTGTAATACCTGTTACCATGGACCATATGGCACTTCCAGGCAGGCTCAAAGGTTTAAGGTGTATCCATACACACCTGAAAAACGAACCCCTTTCATTTGATGATTTAACTGATCTTGCTCTTTTAAGGCTCGATTATATGGCTGCTGTCTGTATAAATGAAAATGGCAGCACAGGCAATATTTTTGCAGGCCATATCCTTCCCGGAACAACGGGTGAACCCTATGAAGTATTACCACCCTTTTCCATTGATCAATTAGATATTGACTGTCTGAACCATATTAAATCCATTGAGAGTGAGCTTTCCTCAAGGAACACCCTTTATAAAGCTGCCAGGGGGAGGGAAAAAGCTATTTTAATACATGTAACAAATTCAAATATAAAACATGCAGAAGCTTCCCTTGACGAGCTTAAGGAATTATGCAGGACCTGTGGCATTAAGATTATTAATACTATTGTTCAAAAAAGAAAAATGATCCATGGAAAATATGTGGTGGGTAAAGGCAAACTTGTGGAGCTTACCATAAAAGCGATTCAGCAATATGCAACAATGTTGATTTTTGACAGGGAGCTTTCACCATCTCAAATAAGGTCAATTACAAACTTTGTGGAAATGAAGGTCATTGACCGCACCCAGCTTATTTTAGACATCTTTGCAAAACAGGCCAAAAGCAGAGAGGGTAAACTTCAGGTAGAGCTTGCCCAGATGCAGTACCTTCTACCAAGGCTTGCGACCAAAAACACTGCTATGTCAAGGCTTACAGGAGGAATCGGAGGGCGGGGCCCTGGTGAAACAAAACTTGAAATTAACCGTAGAAGGGTAAGGGAAAAAATCACAAAACTTAAAAAAGAGATCAAAAAAATCCGTGCCCACAGATCACAGCAGAGGGCAAAACGTAAAAAGAATAATCTGCCTGTGATTTCCATTGTGGGATATACAAATGCAGGGAAATCAACCCTTTTAAATGCCCTTACAAAGAGTGACATCCTGGTTGCCAACAAACTCTTTGCAACACTTGACCCTTCAAGCAGAAAACTTAGATTTCCTAAGGATACTGAAGCCATAATCACTGACACTGTGGGGTTTATTCAGAACCTTCCAAAGGAACTCATGGAAGCATTTCACGCAACCCTTGAAGAGCTTGAACATGCGAGTGTAATACTCCATGTGATCGATATCAGTAATAAAAGGTATAAACAGCAGATGAATTCAGTTGAAGAGATCCTGGCTGAATTGAAGCTTAACAAAACACCTGTAATTAATGTATTTAATAAACAGGATAGAGTTACCCATGGGGATTTTGATGGGGCCTGGCTTATTAATCAGGGCCTGCTCATATCAGCTACCCAAAGAAAAACTCTTGAACCCCTTGTAAGCAGGCTGGAATCTGTGGTAAAGAAAAGTCTAAATTAATATGAATGCAGACTTTGAAAAAAAATAACAGTGCAGGAAGGTAACAGTTAAACATAATGGATACAAAACAGATAAAAAATATCTTCAGCAGATCTTCCAGGGATGACTCTCTTGACATGCCTGACTGCTTTGGAGAGTTTGATAAAAGTGACAAAATATGCTCTCACCATTGTTCCACATCCTTAAGATGTATTGCGGAACAGATAAGTAATCCAAAGGTTGATATTCTGGACAAACTGATTAATCTGGAATACTATCCATTAAAACCGCAATAAAACATAGACCTTATAAGGCGTATCCAGAAGCGTAAAACAAAAATTTAACTGAATATTTTCCCGGGATTTAAAATACCATTAGGATCAAAAACAGCCTTGATCTTTTCCATGATCTGAATCTCTGTTGTTCCTATTTCACAGGGGAGGTATCTTTTTTTTGTAATTCCCACACCATGCTCACCAGTGATGGTTCCGCCCAGTTTAATGACAAATGAAAAAAGTTCATCAACTACTTTGCAGGCTTTTTCCTGCTCCCCTGGTATCTGCTTGTTATACATGAGATTACAATGAATATTGCCATCACCTGCATGGCCAAAACTTGCCATGAAAAACCCTCTGGTTCTCTTTAAATCTTCTATCTTTCTTACAAGGTCTGGGATCCTGTTTACAGGCACAACAATATCTTCATTGATTTTATTGGGCGCTATTTTAAATAATGCTGGAGAAAGAGCTTTTCGTGCCTTCCATAGATCCTTTGCCTGTTCTTCATTATCAGCACAGAGAATTTTCTGAATATTTCTAGGCCTTAAAAAATCTTCAAGCTTTTTAAAATTATCTGCAACAATATCTCCATCACCATCAATTTCAATGAGCAGCATCGCTTCAACACTGCCGGGTATATCAAATCCAAACTTATCCTTAACACAATTTATTGAAGCTGAATCCATGAACTCAACACACCTTGGAAGAACAGATTCTGCCATGATTTCAGAAACTGTGCCGGCTGCATTTTCAACATTATCAAAGAGCAGGGCCATGGTTTTGACTTTTTCAGGAAGTGCTATCAGCTTTAAAGTAATTTCGCTGACCACAGCCAGAGTACCTTCTGAACCGGTTATCAATCTCGTGAGATCGTAACCTGCCACTCCCTTGGAAGTGGCAACTCCTGTTTTGATTACTTCACCCGTTGGGAGAACTGCCCTTAACCCCAGGACATAGTCCCTTGTAACACCATACTTTACAGCCCTTGGGCCTCCTGCACACTCTCCGATATTTCCTCCGATTGTGCAAAAGGCTGAGCTCGCAGGATCCGGGGGATAAAAAAGACCATGATCTTCCACTGCACGGTGCAGATCGCCGGTTATTACACCGGGCTGCACCTTAACATAAAGGTTTTCACAATCTATTGTCATGATCCGGTTCAGACGGTTGAGCACCATCACAACACCACCTTTAACGGGTAAAGCCCCCCCGGTCATGCCTGATCCACTACCCCTGGGTGTAACATAAAATCTCTCTTGATTCGCAAGCTTGAGAATCTGCGAAATCTGATCCTCTGTGGTTGGGAAAACCACGGCATCGGGCAGAAAAGACTGCCCGGCTGCATCATAGGAATAGAGTACAAGCTCTTCCTTCTCTGTCTTAACACACTCTTTATCAAGAATTCTATAAAGTTTTTTAAGAACAGAGCCCACAAGCTTCATCTATATTTTCCCGGTCTCTATCTTCTTTACAAGATATCTCATCTGTTCTGCAAATATACCTTTTTTACTCAGCTCTTTTTCCACAATATTAATTGAATGGATTGCAGTTGCATGGTATTTATTGAAACTTTTGCTTATTTTCTGTAAAGGGTAGTCAGTATACCTTCTTGCAAGATAAATTGCCATCTGCCTTGGCCTTACAATTCTTTTTTTCCTTGATGCTGACACAATCTCTTTTTCAGATATGGAAAACTCCCTGCATATCAATCGTTTTATGGAATCAACAGTTGTTTTTTTTCTGTTTACAGCAAGATTTGCAAGCACACTTTTTGCAAGCATTATATCAATATTTGTACCTAGAATTGCACTCTTTGCAACAACACCGTTAAGCCCGCTCTCAAGCTGCCGCACATTTTCACAAAGCTCCTGGGCAAGATAGTCTGTAACGTCCGGAGGAATATCAAAACCATTGGTTTTTGATTTTCTCTTTAATATCCTGACACGTGTTTTAAAATCAGGAATCTCAATTTTTGTAATAAGACCAAGGTCAAGACGTGATTTAAGGTGCTCATCAAGCTTTGGGATATCTCCTGGAGCATAACAACCGGAAAAAATTATTTTCTTTTCAGCATCAAGAAGATAATCCAGTGTAATGGTAAGCTCTTTCTGGGTTGCCATTTTACCGGACAGAAAATGGATATCTTCAAGAATCAGAACATCACACTCTTTGCGGTACTTGGATTTAAACTTATCAATATTTCCCCTTTTTAAAGAAGATATCATCTCATTGGTAAAATCTTCTGCTGTGACATAATATACCCTTTCAGAAAGATTCGAAGATATTATATAATGCCCGACCGATTGTGCAAGGTGGCTTTTCCCAAGCCCGGTGCCTGAAAGAAGAAAGAGCATATTATCCGTTGTAAACCTGCCCCTTGCAAGGGACAGGGATGCTGAATATGCAAAGTTACTGTTTTCCCCCACAACAAAATCTTTAAAGGTAAATCCTTTTTTCAGAAATCTTCCTCCATTAAACCTGAGATCAAGCCCAGGCAGGGTCAGCTGCTTTGTCTTCACTGCCCTGGCAGCCAGAGGAGAGGCTGCATAGGCTGCTGGCTGAGAAGGAGTTCCTTTGTCATCAATTTTCAATTCTATTTCTATTTTATCATATCCAAGATTTGCAAATTCACTTTTGAACTTTGAAAAATAGTTTTTCTTAATACGCTTCATTGAAAAAGTATTGGGGCATGCAATTTTAATACAACTGCCATTACTGCTTAAATATTTAAGAGGTTTAATCCACATTCTGTAACTGTGGTCAGGAATACTATTCTTCACTGTTAATTTGATAATTTCCCAGGTATTTCTCATAGACTCTCAAAAAAAATAGTTATAGTGTTGATATTTATTAAAAATATCCATACGATCCAAACTCTATCAGTTGTCTGCAATTACCAAACAAATCGAAAAACGTAACTATTTTTTTATTGTAAATCTAAAATCAGGTCAAACCTGATAATACCATGTTATGAAAATATCAGAATTGCATGAAAATTTTAGATATAACACCTTGATTTTACACAATAATACTTTGTGAAACAGTCGAATCCCCTTAAATTTCAGTGTTTTTTGTAATCCACTAAAATTTAAGGGGATTTGCCCTGTTTTTCCCGTTTTTTTCCCATGGCCAAAAATAATTTTCATCCATTTACTCTGTTTTTTTAGCATTTCCTTTGTTTTTTAAATAATTCGTCATTATTTTTTAAATCTTTTGGGTTTTAGCGGTTTCACAAAATCAAAAAAATATCGATTTACTTAGGCTTTAATTGACTGTATATTACAAGCTGTTTTTAATTTTATTTAAAACCCGTTAAAAATTAAAATATATTAAATATGAATGAAGAAAAAAATCTTCCTGTACTGGGTATTACAATGGGTGACCCTGCCGGTATCGGCCCTGAAATTACAGCCCTTGCACTATCTGACCCTGAAATATATAAAGACTGCTTTCCCCTTGTTATAGGTGATACCAGGCTGTTAAACAAAGCTGTGGAGCTTTTAAACCTCAGAATGACTTTTAAAAGTATTAATTCAGTTAACAATGCCTGTTTTAAATCATCATGTCCTGAAGTAATCTCCCTTTCCAGCATAGATCCGGACAGGTTCACACCTGCTGTATGTACCAGAGAATACGGTATTGCAATGCTCTCCTATATCAATAAGGCAATAGAACTTGCCATGGAAAATAAAATCCATGCTGTTGTCACAGCTCCCATAACAAAGAGTTCATTAAAACTTGCAGATTCAAAATTCCACGGTCATACAGAACTTTTTGCCACAGCAACAAAAACAGATAATTACAATATGATGTTCCTTGGGAAAAAAATGAATATTGTCCTTGTGACCATACATATTCCATTGTCCCTTGTATCTGAGTCCATTTCAATTGAAAAAATATATAAAACCATTACCACCACACATCAATTTTTTAAAACAAGAATGGGCATTGCAGAACCATGTTTTGCCATTGCAGGATTAAATCCACATGCAGGAGAAAATTCCATGTTTGGTGATCAAGAGAATAAAATCATTATACCAGCTGTTCAAATGGCAGCCAGGAAAGGTATGAATGTTTCAGGACCTTTTCCTTCTGATACATTATTCCACCATGCCCTGGAATCTCAAAAATATGACTGTATTATTGCCATGTACCATGACCAGGGTTTAATACCCTTTAAGATGCTTCATTTTGATGACGGTGTTAACACCACTACAGGTCTTCCCATTATCAGAACCTCATGCGACCACGGTACTGCCTATGATATTGCATGGAAAGGCATTGCAAACCCGGGCAGCCTCATACAGGCTGTCAAATCAGCAGCTTTCCAGGCCCGTAACAACAGACTTGATATGAAAACCAGATAATTTATACAATTTATGGATAAAGATAATATTATTATTAAAGGTGCAAGGGAGCACAACCTTAAAAATATTGATGTTGAAATACCAAGAAATGCCCTTGTGACCCTGACCGGTCTTTCAGGTTCGGGCAAATCGACCCTGGCCTTTGACACCCTTTATGCAGAAGGTCAGAGAAGATATGTGGAATCATTATCAACCTATGCAAGGCAGTTCCTGGGGCAGATGGATAAACCTGATGTTGATCAAATTACCGGACTTTCACCTGCAATTTCAATTGAACAGAAAACTGCAAGCCATAACCCAAGATCCACCGTTGGTACGGTGACTGAAATCTATGATTACCTGCGCCTGCTCTACGCAAGGGTTGGAACACCCCATTGTTATAAATGTGGCAACCCCATAACCTCAATGTCCATTGATCAGGTAATTGACAGAATACTTAAACTTGAAGATAAAACAAAAATTATTATCCTTTCCCCCATTATCAATAATAAAAAAGGCACCCATGAAAAGACCCTGAACAATGTAAAAAAGCAGGGTTTTCCCCGGGTAAGGATTGATGGAGAAATTTTTTTGACCGAAGATATCATTAAACTCTCAAAAAACAAAAGACACACCATTGACATTGTGGTGGACAGGCTTGTTATAAAACAAAATATTGAAAAACGTCTTACAGAATCAGTTGAGCTTGCCTTTTCCCTTTCCAAGGGTGTAATAAGCATCCTTAAGCTTGATGATAATAAAGAAATTCTATTCAGTGAGAATGCATCATGTATAAAATGTGACATAAGTTATCCTGAATTTACACCTGCAAGTTTCTCCTTTAATTCTCCCCAGGGCGCATGCCCCGGATGTGATGGCCTGGGATCGGTCACAGAGTTTGATCCTGATCTTATTGTACCTGACAGATCCTTATCTTTAAGGGATGGAGCAATTCTCCCATGGGCCAGCAGAAACTCGGTTCAATTCATGGAATTTCTGGATGCACTTACATCTTTTTACAAACAGGATATTTATACTCCTTTTAATAAACTTGACATTAAATTTCAGAATGTCCTGTTATATGGATCAAAAAATATAAAAATTCCCTTTTATGTTGAGAGAAACGGTGGGAAAAAAACCTATAATAAAAAATTCGAAGGTGTGATTCCCAATCTAAAAAGGCGTTACCTTGAAACCGGATCAAGCTGGGCAAGGGAAGATATAAAAAAATATTTAAATTTTAAAAAATGTTCCCAATGTCTTGGTGCAAGACTTAATAAAGCTTCCTGTTCTGTTACAATCCAGGGCAGCTCCCTGCCCCGCTTGACAGGTCTTTCTGTCCAGAAAGCAAGGCAGTTTATCTCCTCTGTCACCCTTAAGGCAAAGGAGAAAATTATTGCCACGGGAATAATAAGGGAAATTGTTGAGAGAATGGAATTTCTCCAGAATGTCGGCCTAGAATACCTTACACTTGACCGGTCTGCTGCGACCCTGTCAGGCGGAGAGAGCCAGAGGATCAGACTTGCAACCCAGATAGGTTCAAAACTTACCGGAGTATTATATGTTCTTGATGAACCAAGCATTGGTCTCCATCAGAGAGATAATGGACGACTGCTTAAAACCCTCATGGATCTGAAGGATCTGGGTAATACCGTCCTTGTTGTTGAACACGATGAAAAGACTATTCTTGCCTCAGATTATGTGATTGACATGGGGCCAGGGGCAGGTATCAAAGGTGGGAAAGTTGTTTTCAGCGGCACACCTGGAGAACTTGTCAATACAGATGGCTCTCTGACCGGTGATTATCTTTCAGGGAAAAAAAAGATCAGAATTCCGGAAAATAGAAGAAAAGGCAATGGCAGATATTTAAAAATCCTCAAAGCATCTTCAAACAATCTCATGTCCATTGATGTATCTTTCCCTCTGGGAACTTTTACATGTGTCACAGGGGTGTCAGGCTCCGGCAAATCAACATTGGTCTTTTCAACCCTTTACAGGGCTCTTGCTTCCCATTTACATAATGCAAAGATACCACCCGGAGTTCACAAGGGAATTAAAGGCATTAAATTTCTTGATAAAGTTATTCACATAAATCAATCACCCATAGGAAGGACACCCAGGAGTAACCCTGCTACCTATACCCAGGTATTCACCTATATCAGAGAGCTTTTTTCCAACACAACCGAAGCAAAGGCAAGGGGGTACAAACCCGGAAGATTCAGTTTCAATGTAAAGGGCGGCAGGTGTGAAGCATGCCGGGGTGACGGAATACTCAGGATTGAAATGCATTTCCTCCCGGATGTCTATGTTTCCTGTGATGTATGCCATGGCAAGCGTTACAACAGAGAGACCCTTGATGTAAAATATAAAGGTAAAAATATTTCCAATATATTAAACATGACCATAAACCAGGCATCCCGTTTTTTTAAAAACATCCCATCCATCAGTAAAAAACTCAATACTCTTATTGATGTGGGACTTGGCTATATAAAACTTGGACAGTCTGCAACAACCCTGTCCGGAGGTGAAGCCCAGAGGATCAAACTTGCAAAGCAGCTGAGCAAAAGAAGTACTGGAAGGACAATTTTCATCCTTGACGAGCCCACCACAGGGCTGCATATCCATGATATCAAAAAACTATTAGAAGTCCTTAACAGACTGGTTTCAACCGGTAACACAGTAATTGTCATTGAACACAACCTTGATGTTATAAAATATGCTGACCATATAATCGACCTTGGTCCGGAAGGAGGGGATAAAGGTGGCAGGGTTATTGCAACCGGAACACCAGAACAGGTAGCTGCCAATAAACAGTCATACACTGGTCAATATTTAAAAAATGTATTAATAAAGGGTTAAAAAGCCAACATTCTTTTCATAAATAATTAAAGCATACCTGTGCAGCTTTTCTTATCACCCCGGGTTTTGCAACCATATTTGCAACTTCTTTCAAAGAGCCTCTGACCATGTTCAGCCTGTCAGGGTTATCCTGCCACTCAATAACCTTTTGAGCTATTCTGTCCTCATTAATCTTCTGCACATATTCAGGCATGATCTCCCTTTGTGCCAGAAGATTGGGCATACCAATAAAATCAATTTTTACAATGGAACTTGCAATTTTAAATGTGAGCCAGGGAAGTCTGTACATTATTATCATTGGTATACCAAGTATTGCATTTTCCAGGGTTATTGTTCCGGATGCAGTAAGGCAGAACTTTAATTGAGCACGCAGGGCATAGGTGTCATCCAGGATAATATCTACATGGTCATTAATACCTGAAGATCTGCATATTTTCTGTATCACTAACTTGTCTATTGAACCTGCTGCAAACACTAAAATCCTTGCAGATTCATGGGCTTTACTGATTTTAATTATGTTCAGCATTGGATAAAGAAGAGAGTTTACTTCAGATCTCCTAGATCCAGGCATCAAACCTATAAGTTCCATGCCTTTATATTTTTTTATTAACTGCTCACTTTTCTGACTTTGGAACTTGTGCTCTATTATATCTGCCAGAGGATTTCCAAAATAATCAACAGCAACTGAATAACGTTCATATATTTTCTTTTCAAAGGGGAATATACAGATCACCTTATCAACATATTTCTTTATCTTTTTAACACGGTACTCCCTTGAAGCATAAACCTGGGGACCTATATAATAAATTACAGGAATGGAAAGCTGTTTGGCAAGTTTTGCAATATGTATATTAAATCCGTAAAAATCAACCAGAATAATGAGATCAGGTTTGTTCAGTTCAAAATAAGCTCTTATCTTAAAGTTCAATAAATTCTTAAAAAAAACATATTTGCCCAGAAGCCCGCTCAGGCCAAACCCTTCAATGGTAAGCGTGTCAGCAAGGAACACATCTGACATTGAGGCAATTTTACTGCCTCCAAGGGTTGTTATGCGAATTTTATCAAATCTTTTTTCAATCCTGTTAATCTGCCTTATTGTTTTAATTAAACAGGTTGCATGGAGATCCCCTGAAAAATCACCAGTGGAAATAAATATATGTTTTTCCATAAACTTGGTCTTGTTTTTATCTGCTGTTTTTTTTTATTTTCAGTACAAAGTGTTTGATTCTGTTTCCGTCTTTTTCTTTTACAATAATGGTACAATCATCGGTTTCTATGGTTTCTCCGACTTCGGGGATCTTGCCGGTGAGGCTTAAGACATAGCCTGAAAAAGTATCATAATCACTTGCTTCGGGAATGGAAAGACCTGTTCTCTTATTAAGTTCATCAATATCAATTTTTCCTGCCACAAAAAAACCATTGTCTTTAATCTTTACAATATCAGGCTCCTGTTTATCAGTCTCGTCAGTGATCTCACCCACAATCTCCTCCAGGACATCTTCCAGGGTGACAATACCTGACATGCCTCCATGTTCATCAATGACAATCCCAATATGATTCTTCAATTTTTTAAACTCATGGAGAACAGAATCAAGTTTTTTTGTTTCAGGGATAAAATTCGGCTTCTGCATTATTTTTTTAATGTCAAGGTCACCGGTCCCATTTTCAGAACAGGATTTATGGAACTCTTTAAACAGATTTTTTACATTTATTATTCCAACAATATTGTCAAAATTTTCCTTTATAACGGGAATCCTTGTAAAACCAGATTCAATAATGGATTTAATATCAATTTCTGCCTCAATATCAATGGCAAAAACGTCGGCTCGCGGGGTCATAATCTCTGATGCACTGGTATCATCAAACTCAAAAATATTAGTTATAAACTCCTTTTCTTCCTCTTTTATTTCACCCTCCTCCTCCACAACCTCAACCATGGTTATCAGTTCATCTTCCGTTGCAAAAGGGGATTTATCAAAAACACCTATTATTTTCGGTATGAAATTTAAAAGGCATATTAAAGGATAAAATAGTTTTGAAAGCCAGAAAACCGGAAAAATAACGATTTTTGCAACAATTATATTATTCTGAGCTGCAAAAGATTTTGGGAAAATCTCACCAAATATCAGGATGAGAAGTGTCATTATTCCAGTTGCAATGCCAACAGCATTGGAATGGAAAAAATCCATGGCAATCTTGGTTGCAAGGGCTGATGCACAGATATTAACCAGGTTATTTCCAATCAGAATGGTTGTAAGAAGTTTATGGGAATCCTTTTTCATATGCAGGATCAGGTTTGTAACCTTTGATCCTTCCTTGGAAAGATGTAAAGCTTTAACCTGGCTTATTGAAAAGAGAGCAGTTTCCGAGGATGAAAAAAATCCCGATAAAAAAAGACAGATTATTAGTATAATCAATTCTGTTGTTATCACAATTTAAACCATAACCTTTTTATAATTGGTCTAAAAATCATCATCATCCATGGCCTGTATACAGATATTGTATTTATCAGCGAGCCGGATCATCTCATCACGGTCAAAGGATATGCTTTTCCCAGCTTCAAGCACGAGCACTGATGCACCCACGCTATGCATTATCTCAATGGTTTCACTGCCGGCACACGGCAGGTCAAATCTTAAATCCTGATCTGGTTTTGAAATTTTGACAACCACAACTTCTTTATCGGCAAGTTTTCCACCCCGCAAGATTGTAGCATCGGTTCCATCAATTGCTTCAACAGCCAGAACTGCACCATTACTGACAACGACACATTGTCCAACATCAAACCTGCCAATCTGTTTTGCTATGGGCCATCCTGCAAGAATATCTTCAATCTCTGTTTTTGATGGCTTTCTTTTTGTAAAGCAGCCCTTTTTATTTATAAGTTCAGGAAGGAGAAAAGTTGAAGGTTTTATTTTAATCCCTTCTTTTTCAAGAAGATTTGCAAAGGAGACAAGGATTGAATCATCATGGGTATGTTTTAATGATGCAATAAATGAAAGGGCCTTAAAATCAGGCCTGATATCGGAAAAAATCCTTGTTTTTTTAATTGTTCCGATCATGACAGCTTCTTTGACACTGTTTTTTTTAAAATATTTTAAAAGTCGGCCAACCTGCCCCAGGCGCAGCCACTCAATGTGAACTGCATACTTTTTAAGCTCCTCATCAGCTTCATTAATATATGCAGCTGTAAATACTTTATATCCTTTTTTTTCGGCCTTTTCTAAAAAAAACTTAGGAAAAGGCCCACCACCTGCTATCAGCCCTATATGCTTCAATTATCTGGTTATACCCCTGCTGGAATTTTTAATGAAATCCATGAAATTCTTAACCTCGGGAATCTGCTCCACCTCAGCTTTAACACGTTCCATAGCCTGTTTTGTGGTAAGTCCAATCCTGAACACAATCCTATACGCTTTTTTAATTGCAGCAATGGATGATTTTGAAAAATTATTCCGTTTCAGGCCGACATTATTCAAACCATGAAGGCTTGCCCTGTCTCCTGCTGCTATCACATAGGGTGGAATATCCTTGACCACTGCTGATTTACCTCCAATATATGCATAATCACCAATCTGTGCAAACTGGTGAACTGCAACAAGCCCGCCAAGGGTAACATTATTCCCAAGTATTACATGTCCACCCAGGGTGGCATTGTTTGCAAGCACAACATTTTTCCCTGTTCTGCAGTCATGGGCAATGTGGGTATAGGCCATAAGGTAATTGTTTTCCCCTACCTCGGTGTAACCCCCTCCCAGTTCAGTACCGCGGTTTATAGTGGCAAACTCTCTGATAATTGTTCCCCTGCCTATTTTTAAATAGGATTTTTCCCCTGTAAACTTTAAATCCTGGGGAGCCGCACCTATGGAAGAGTATTGAAATATCTGGCAATCTGATCCTATGGTAACATATTGATCAATGGTTGCATAGGGTCCTATTTCAGTTCCTGATCCAATACAGACATCACTTTTAATTATTGAAAAAGGGCCGATTTTAACATTGGAATCGATCTCTGCTGAAGGGTCTACAATAGCTGTCGGGTGAATCATATAAACTCCGTAGTATTTATTTTTTTTCTATTTTTTCCATTCTCTTTTCAAGGGAAAAGAGCTTCTTCCTGAGGTCAGGAAGTCTTGCAATAATACTTGATGCTTTGAGCCATAGTCGATGGGGTATCTGGGGCATACCTGAAACAATTTCATTGGGTTCCACACTTGAAAGAACACCGGCACGCGGCCCTATAATTGAATTATCCCCAACGGTGAGATGGCCTGAAATTCCAGCCTGACCTGCAATGATCACATTGCTGCCAATCACTGCACTGCCTGCAACTCCAGCCTGGGCAACCACCAGGGAATTTTCACCAATAATTACATTGTGGGCAATGTGTACAAGGTTATCTGTTTTTACTCCATCTTTAATCCATGTCTTTCCAAAAGTGCCCCTGTCAATTGTATTACATGCACCTATTTCAACATGATCTCCTATTAAAACATAACCTGCATGTATTATTTTTTCGTGTTTGAGATTATGCCTTGTAAATCCAAAACCATCACTTCCCACAACTGTTCCTGAATGTATTAATGTTGAACTACCGATCAGGCAATTTTCCATTATTGTTGTATTGGGTTTAATTACAGTGTCCTGTCCTATTTTGACATTGTCACCAATGTAAACATTGGGCATTAAAACCGCTCTGTTTCCAAGTTCAACACCATCACCAACATAAACATTGCTGTAAATTGAAACATCCTTACCAATACTGATGTCTGCACCAATATATGCATCCTTTGCAATGGTACCCGGCGCTCTTTTTTCAGGATGAAACATCCTGAGGATCTTAAAAAAATCATGCTTTGGGTTGCAACTTCTTATTAGAACAGATTTTATGGTCTTACCTTCTGGAACAATAAAATCATCAGGAATGATAACTGCCCCTGCATTGCATTGATGGAGTTTTTTAAGAAACTTAAAGTCAGATGCAAAGGTGAGTGAATCCATATCTGTATCTTCAAAGGATGAAACTTTTTTTAACACTCTTCTCCCATCCCCTGTAATTCCTGCATGGATCATTTCAGCAATTTGTTTAACAGTAAGCTGCATAATAAAATAATACTTTTTTTAACAGATAAACTATTTCTGCTTTGCAGATAATTTATTATATGCCTTGATGACCTTATCCGTTATATCAATGGATTTAGGGCTGTATATAACCCCGGCCGTCTTTTTTTCAATAACCAGGAGATAACCCTCTTTTTTCCCCATTTTCTGGACAATTTCAAAAACAGCCTTTTGCATCTTATTAATCTCTTTGGTTTCAAGTTTTTTAAGATCGTATTGCAGTTTTTTCTTTTCCTGATTAAAATCATTTACTTTGATTCGATATTCACGCCCTTTTTCACTTCGTTTTTCCTGGCTTAAAACCATGGATTCTCTTTTAAGATTTTTCTCAAGTTCAAGGATCTCTTTTTGCATATTCTGAAGTTTCTGTGTAAATTCATTGCCTTTAGCCTGAAGTTTTTTCTGGATCAATTTGCCGGCACTGGATGTTGACATGATTTTCTGAAAGTCAACTACTCCGATTTTTGCAACATCTGCAGAGATTGCAGGAAAACTTAAGAAAGTAACGAGTAATAAAACTAAAGTCATAAACCAGATTTTTTTCTTCATTATTATATTCTCCTAAAAAATATTTATATCTAAAAATAAGCTCCTATGGAAAACTGGATTCTTCCGCTGCCAGTATCTTCTATATTTTTTCCTTTTTCCACAATACCATATTCCAATCTCATTGGGCCCATGGGAGATGCCCATCTGACTCCAAACCCGAAACTTGAATAGTTATCAGACAAGGTAAACTTCTGATTTTTCAGGAACACATCACCCTGATCATAGAAAAAAACAGCACTCACACCATGCTCCTCAACAACCGGAAATGTGATTTCAGTATTAAGCTGGATAAGTTTCTCACCACCCCGCTCTTCTCCATTTATTTTGCTGGCATAGATATCACCATTCTTAAATCCACGGATGGAATTTATACCTCCAAGATAAAATCTTTCATAATCAATATCAGGAATTCCTCCGGTTCTGTCATCAAGATACCCTGCCTTACCATGTATTACCCAGGTAACTTTCCAGAAAAGCGGTATGTAGAAACCTGCCTCTGCAATGGACTTTGTAAAACAGATATCACCCCCCAGTGAGTCGTCTGCATATTCAACAGATAATTTTGATAATATACCTTTTCTCGGAGTAAAAACCCTGTCCCTGGAATCAAAAACAATACTTGGTGTTACACTTGTTGTTAAGTATCGTCCAGGGTCTACAGTTGTCTGGTCAACCTTGACATTGCTGATGGTAAAATCCTCATAACTGTATTTTATACCAAGCCTCAAATCATCAATGATCCGATAAGAAAAATCAAGGGCCCCGCCCTCTGAATCCTTATCATAATAATCATATTCATTTTCCTGATGATATACCTCAATCCCGCAGGACAGCGGCATATCAAACAGCCATGGCTCAATAAACTTCACCTGATACAATGCTGATTCCCTGGAAATTTTACTTTTTGCCTTTATAGTCTGACCACGGCCGAAAAGGTTGCCCTCGGTCACCTCAATACTTCCAAACGCGCTCTCCTGGGAGCTGTAACCTGCACCAAAAGTAAAATTACCAGTACTTGCTTCAGAAACTTCAATATTTAAATCCATTTTACCTTCGTCAGAACCCTGGGAAGGTATGATTTCAACATTTTCAAAGTATCTTAATCTCTGAATATTTCTAAGGCTTTTTTCAATCTTTTTCTTGCTGAACAGCTGGGATTCAACTGCTTTAAGTTCACGTCTTATAACCTTATCCCGTGTTCGGGTATTGCCATTAATTGTGATCCTGCCAATATAAACCGGCGGACCTTTTTTTATTACAAATATAAAATCTGCCTGGTGGTTTTCTTTATCCCGTTTTATCACAGGCGATATGTCAGGCTTAGCATATCCCCTTTCAGTATATATGTCTGTCAGAGTATATATATCATTTCTCAATACTTCCATGGAGTAATATTTGCGGTCATCAATTTTTATTTTTTTAAATAATTTTTTCTCGGGCAGAATCAGGTCGCCCTGGAATGAAACTTTGTTGACCTTGTAACGGATACCTTCATCAATCTCAAAATGGACAAGTATACTTTTTTTACCATATTTGATTTCAGGTTCTGACACTTTTGCATCCATGAATCCCTTATTCTTATAAAACGATTCAATTCTGATTGTATCCCTTTGAAGCTCAGCCCTGTCAAGATCTCCGGAAGATGTGATAAAGGAAAAAATCCCTTTTTCATCTGTACCCATCTTGCTGCGCAAGTCACCATCATCATAATGTTTATTGCCTTCAAAAGAGATCTCCTCCACTTTGAGCTTCTGGCCCTCGTCAATATTAAATATCACATCAGCCTGGTTATTTTTCAGTTTTTTTGTCTCAATTTCCACCTTGCAATTATGATAATTTTTTGATTTATACAACTCATTAATATTTGATGCATCTTTTTTTATTTTAAATATATTCAGTATTGAGCCAGTGCCAGTAGTGAC
Organism: uncultured Desulfobacterales bacterium; assembly: GCA_964593725.1. Classification (GTDB taxonomy): domain Bacteria; phylum Desulfobacterota; class Desulfobacteria; order Desulfobacterales; family Desulfobacteraceae; genus JAIOSM01. Next base: position 30,864 of record CAZQJS010000003.1, on the reverse strand, counting down.
AACCTCTTTTAAATCTTTTTCCTCAAACTTTTTATTCCCTTTAAACATTATGACCCTGACAGACGGTCTTTCAACGACCCTGAAAATTACTTTAATGCCAGTGTCCAGTTTTTCCTTTTCAGCCTTGACATCTTCAAAAAATCCAAGGCCATAAATATTTTTTATATTTGAAGAGATCTTTTCAAGATCCACAATATCCTTTGGCTTAATATCAATTACCCGTAAAATTGCATCATCCTCAATCCTCTTATTGCCCTGAATTTCAACCTTTACAATTATTTTCCTGTGAAAAACACTGGAAATTAATTTTTTATTCAACTGGGTTACGGCAGAATATAAATTTTCAAGTCCCTGGATTTGTACAAAAAAGGTGTTGGCAGGAGCAGTTTTATAAACATCCAGCATTTTAACATCAATACTGATTTTGTCTCCTGCTTCAAACAAAGATCCGGTTATCAGGTAGTCCACACCATACTCGATACCGATTTTCCGCAGTTGTTCATTGCTGAAATCTGCCTCGTTATATTGTTTGTCAATTATAACAGCCTGAGCACCTGCTTTTCCAATCTCGTCTGCAAGCATTTTTGGAATTTTTACACCAAGGTCTTTAACATCTTTATCGGCATAGGTGCTGAACGGGAAAAAACCAATATTAACACTTTTATCTGCCAGTACATTGGCAGACAACAAACAAATTGTTAAGAATAATAGAAAAAACAACTTTTTATACATGTTTATAATTATCAGCCTTCTACTTTACATTGTAATAATTTTACCATTTGCAATGGTAACCTGTCTGTTCATCAGAGACGCAAGCTCCTCGTTATGGGTAACAATTACAATTGTCATTCCGGTCTCTTCATTGAGTTCCCTTATTAATTGATGTACCCCACGGCTGTTCTTTTTATCCAGATTTCCAGTGGGTTCATCGGCTAAAAGCAGGTCTGGTTTATTCACAAGTGCCCTGGCAAGTGCAACACGCTGCTGTTCACCGCCTGACAGATCTGATACACGGCTTGATGACCGGTGTCCAAGTCCAACCCGTTGGAGCATCCCAAGCGCCTGTTTTTCAATATTTTCCTTATTCCCATGATCTTTTTTTTTAAAATTATTACCATTTATTGTTGAGCTTATCATACATGGTATTGAAACATTTTCAAGTGCAGTAAAGCCAGCCAGAAGGTGGTGGAATTGAAAAACAAAACCGATTCTTTTATTTCTGAACCTTGCAAGTTCAGAATCCCCCAATAAAAACAGATCCTTTTGATCAAATACAAGGCTTCCCTGATCAGGTCTGTCAAGGGTGCCTAAAATATTTAATAATGTTGATTTGCCAATTCCGGACGCACCTACCACTGCAACTGTTTCACCTTTTTTAATACTGAAGTCAGCATCAATTAAAATATCGATCCTGGACTCTTTGGAATAAAAGCCCTTAAAAGCTGATTTAAGATCTATTATGGATTCCACATCAGCCATATCTTAAAGCCTCCACCGGATCCATGCCAGATGCCTTGCCTGATGGGTAAATTGTGGAAACAAAACAGATGGATATGGCGGCAATGGCAATAACAAACACATCTGTGAAGTTAAGTTCAACTGGAAGAGTCCTGAAGGGATATGCTTCGGGCAGGCGGATAAAATCATACCTGTGCAGAAGAAAGCAGATGGTCACCCCTGATATGGTTCCAAATATTGTTCCAAGGGTTCCTATTATCATTCCCTTGATCATAAAAATTTTTCTTATTATTTTATCAGTTGCACCCATGGTCTTTAAGATTGCAATATCCCGTGTTTTTTCCATGACAATCATCATGAGGGCACTTGCAATATTAAATGCTGCAACAAAAATTATGAGTGTTAAAATTATGAACATTGCTGTTTTTTCAAGTTTCAATGCTGAAAACAGGCTTTTATTAATGTTCATCCAGTCCCTTATATAAAACCTGTTATGATCAACTCCTGATAAAATTTTATCCTTGAGAGAATCCACTGAATAGATATCATCAACCCATACACCAAGGGCAGATATACCATTTTTCATGCCGGTAATTTTCTGGGCTTCAATGATATTGATATAGATCAGTGTACTGTCATATTCATATAAACCCGATTCAAAAACACCATTAACCTGATATCTGGCCATGGCAGGGATATTGCCCACCGGTGAAGAGATACCCCCGGGAGACATTAATATAAGTTTGCTTCCCACAGTCACCCCAAGACTTTCTGCAAGCTGCTTTCCGATTATGATGCCGGGGTAGCTGCCATTGGAACCCTGGGGTTTCAAGGCTTGCTGAAGTTTTTCAGGGCTGAACCCCTTGACAAGTTTTACTTTACCTATAGGGTCAATACCCCGTAACAGAGCTCCGGTAAACGAGCTTGCAGATCTTGCCATTACCTGGCCTGAAAGAATGGGTGACACATTTTCAACGCTTTTAAGCTTAAGTGTCTTATTCATTATATCCTTGTAATTATCAAAACTACCGGAAACATTCATGATAAGAAGGTGGGGGTTCAGGCCCAGAAGTTTTTCCCGGAAGCTGTTTTCAGCTCCACTCATGACTGATATGACAACCACAAGGGCCATGACACCCACTGCAACTCCGGCCATGGATAAAAGGGTGACAAGTGAAATAAAGCCTTCCTTTCTTTTGGCCTTAAGATACCGGGTTGCTATGAACAGTTCAAAGGACATCTACTGCCGGCTCTTTCGCATATGGGGGAAAAGAATAACCTCCCTGATTGAATCTGAATCAGTGAGGAGCATAACAAGCCTGTCAATGCCTATGCCCTGGCCTGCAGTGGGAGGCATGCCGTATTCCAGGGCTTCAACATAATCAAGGTCCATGATATGCGCCTCTTCATCCCCCTGGTCACGCTGGGCAGCCTGCTGGAGAAATCTGCTGTATTGATCTTCCGGATCATTCAGCTCTGAAAATCCATTGGCTATTTCCCTGCCTGCAATAAAGAGTTCAAACCGATCAGTAAGGTCAGGATTTGAGTCACTCTTCCTTGAAAGGGGTGAGACCTCAACCGGATATCCTGTGATAAAGGTCGGCTGAATAAGGTTTGGTTCCACCAGTAAATCAAAAAGTTTTGTAAGTACTTTACCATACCGGTCCCTTTTCTTAATTTCAATATTGTTCTTGTTTGCAAAGTCTAAAAGTCCATCCTTGTCCATGACAACAGCAGGGTCGATCTTACCAATTTCAGTCAGGGAGTCAATCATGGAAATCCGTTTCCATTTTTTTGTAAAATCAATGGAGCTGCCCTGATATTCAATTATCTCAGAACCTGTAACTTGTTTTGCAACAAATGAAAACATTTTTTCAGTAAAATTCATCAGGTCTTCATAGTCAGCATATGCCTGGTAAAATTCAACCATGGTAAATTCAGGATTATGCCTTGTTGACACACCTTCGTTCCTGAAATTACGGTTAATCTCAAATACCTTTTCAAATCCGCCCACGACTAGACGTTTAAGATATAATTCAGGAGCAATTCTCAGATAAAGATCCATGGACAGTGCATTATGCCAGGTTTTAAAGGGGGTTGCTTCGGCCCCGCCGGGCAATGGCTGCATCATTGGTGTCTCAACTTCCATGAAACCATTATCTTCGAAAAAGGTACGCATGGCACTGATAGTCCGGCTTCTTTTTATAAAAATATCTTTGGTCTCTTCATTCATAATAAGATCGAGATATCTTTGCCTGTATCTTTTTTCAGGATCTTTCAGACCATGAAATTTTTCAGGCAGAGGTCTTAAGGCCTTTGCAACAAGTTGAAACTTTTTTGCAATAATTGTCCATTCCCCTGTCCTTGTCTTGAAAAGCGGCCCCTTAATGCCTATGAAATCTCCAATATCAAGCTTCTTAAAAAGGTCATAATTGTCATCTCCTACAACATCTTTTTTCAGATATGCCTGAATCTGCCCTGTTCCATCCCTATATCTTATAAAGGATGATTTGCCCATTTTATTTACAGCCATCATTCTGCCTGCAACGGAGAAAACCATACCATCTTCACCAAGCAGTTCCGGCTCTTTTTCAATTATGGCTTTTATCTCTCTGATGGAGTGTGAATTTTTAAAATTATTGGGAAAAAGCTGAATATTATTCTGCTTCAGCTCATTGATTTTAAGTTTGCGCTGTTCAACAACTCTGTTTTCAGTGTCATTCATGGAAAATTTCTTTCTTTATGTTTTTACAATATGCATCTTTTAAGCCAATGGGCTCCAAACCCGAGATTAAACAAATAAAATTAGCCTATTTTTAATTAAAATTCAAGATATCCTTTAAAAATAACTGTAAAGGCAGTACCCTGCCCTGGTGTGGATTCAAAATCAATTATTCCGTTATACAGATCAACAAGTTTGTGAACAATTGAAAGGCCAAGCCCTGTACCATCATCCTTGGTTGTAAAAAAAGGGTCAAACACAGAAACACTGTTTTTCTCATCAATCCCACAGCCTGTATCTATTATATTAAGATAAATACGCCCCTTTAATGGCTGCTCAAGGATTATCCTTATCTCACCTGTATTGTCCATGGCCTGGGCTGCATTGATTAAAAGGTTCCATATAATCTGCTTAAAATGTACTGGATCAATTTCTATAACTACATTTTCATTGATTTTTGTAACCACATTTATATTATCATTATATTCCGGTGCATGGAGGAAAAGTTCAACAATTTCATGTATTGCAGTGTCAATACGCGTTGCACGGGCATCGCTTTTCCCAGGCCTGATAAATAACCGGAAATTATTTACAATTTCCTGAAGCCTCTGGGTTTCCCGCAGGACTATCTGCATTAACCGGTAATCAGATGACCCGGGAGTTGCATTCTCCTTTAACAGCTGAATTGAGCCTGATAAGGAAGCCAGAGGGTTTTTAATTTCATGGGTTATGCCCGAGAGCATTTCATCAACAGCCCCCATTCTCTCAACTCTTTTAAGATGCCCCTGGGTAACTTTCAAGGCATGCCGTGTGTTTTTTGCATTCAAAGCAAGGATACCGCTTAAAATTGCAATGGCATAGCATGCAGCAACAACAATAACAATTTTAAAGATAATATAGGTGTCACTATAAATGTTTGTCATGTGTAATGATGTTGTAAACACATCAACAATACCATAATAGTCAAGCCAGATAAGTGTACAGTATTGAAGACCTGCAACAGAAGCCACAATCAGGCCTCCCTTATAATAAAGGGATATGGTGGAACACATTATAACAATCAGATAGAGAAATATAAAAATACTTTCAAAACTGCCTGTAATATAGATAATGGATGTTACAAAGAAAGTCTCTATAATGGCCCATATGTATATCAGCTTAATGCCATGAATTCCCATTTTAAAGAGAGCAAGGTAAATAACAGATGTGATTAAAAACAGAATTGCAACCATGTAAAGGGAGACAAAGGGTTGTTTAAAAAGGGGGATATTCTTAGTAAAACAGAAAATTAAAGTTGAAAAAGCAAGGACAATGGCAAAAAGAGTTCTGAAAATAAATATCCATTTCAACTCAATGTTGGTGCTGTTTTTAACGGTGAACAAAATAGAGTGACCTATAGGCCTCCTGCCATTTTAAATATTGGAAGATACATGGAAATTACAAGTCCGCCAATAATAACACCAAGAAATACAAGCATAAAAGGTTCAATCAACTCAGTCAAATTACCAACAGCCTGGTCAACCTCATCATCATAAAAATCTGCAATTTTACTAAGCATGATATCAAGGGCACCAGTTGATTCACCAACGGCAATCATTGAACATACCATGGAAGGAAATACTCCGCTTTCAAGCAGTGGATCTGACATGGAACGTCCTTCTGAGATACCTGATTTAACATCCATTATTGCAAATTCAACTGACTTGTTTCCAGATGTTCTTGCAACAATATCCAGGGTGTCAAGGATGGAAACTCCACTTGAAAGCATTGTACTTGCAGTTCTGGTAAATTTTGCAACGGCAACTTTTCTGATAAGTATTCCAAAGACAGGAAGTTTTAAAAAAAAGTCGTCCATGGCGATTCTTCCTTTTTCAGTCTTATAGATTCTGCGCACAATTACAGGGATTGCAATCATGCCGGCAAGAAAAAACCATTTATATTTAATTGCAGTGTCACTTAAGCTTACAACAAATTGTGTGGGGGCAGGCAGGGCTTTGTCCATGGTTGAAAACATCTCTGTAAAGACAGGTATTACAAACACGAGCAGAACTGCAACAACAACAATGGCAATTATCATTGTGATGGCAGGATATATCATTGCGCCTTTTACCTGTTTTTTTAATTTTGCCATCTTTTCCATATAAGCTGAAAGTCTGCTCAGGATAACATCAAGAATACCGCCTGCTTCTCCGGCAGCCACCATGTTCACAAACAGTTCATTAAAGACCTTTGGAAATTTTTTCAATGCGTCTGCAAAGGTTTCGCCTGATTCAACACTGATTTTAACCTGCTTGATAATTTTTTTAAAGGTAGGGTTTTCCTGCTGGGAGTGCAATATTTCAAGGCACTGGAGTAAAGGCAGCCCCGCATCAATCATGGTGGAAAACTGTCTTGAAAAAACAATAACATCATTTTCCTTGACAGGCGGTTGAAGAAAGGAGACATTTTCAAAAATATCCTTTGGTTTCTTTTTTACTCTTATGGGAGTAATCTTCCTTCTCTGGAGACTTATTCGTACCTGATCAGCGCTTTCAGCTTCAACTTCCCCTTTTATTTTCCTGCCTTTTGGATTCTTTCCGGTCCATAAAAAAACTTCAGGCATAATACCCCTCTTTTAATAGTAATTACTTAAATTAATCATCATCATAAACACATGAGAGAACAATTGTAAAATAATTTCTAATATACTATAAGTGTATATTATATACTTTATACATTGATTACAATGGATATTCAATCTTGATCAAAAAAAAAATCAAAGCAGATACTATAATTACAAGCCATATTAACACGGATTTTGATGCCATGGCATCAATGCTCGCAGCACAGAAATTATATCCGGACTCTGTGGTCCTGTTCCCAGGTACACAGGAAAAGAACCTTAAAGATTTTTTTATAAGTACAATGGGCTACCTTTTTAACATGGCTGAGATCTCTAAAGTTGACATGTCAGAGGTTAAAAGACTGGTAATTGTTGATACAAGACAGGAAAACCGCCTTTGCGCCATAAAAGAAATACTTAATAAAAAAAATATTGATGTTCATATTTATGACCACCATCCTTCTTCCAGTCATGATATTAAAGGATCCCTTGAATTTACAGACAATGTTGGTGCAACTGTTACAATTCTGAGCAGAATAATCAGGGAAAAAAAGATTAAACTTACAAGTGATGAGGCCACGATAATGGCACTTGGTATTTATGAAGACACAGGCCTTTTCACCCATGCCTCCACAAAGCCTGAAGACTTGAAGGAAGCAGCATTTCTATTATCATGGGGAGCAAACCTTGATACCATAGCTGATCTTGCGATTAAGGAGATCAAATCCGATCAGGTGGTCTGGTTAAATGAGCTGCTCAATGAGATGGTCCTTCACAGGATTAATGGGATTGATACCCATATATCAACAATATCTTCAGTTGAATATATAACTAATCTTGCTTCAATTGTTCAAAAAATTGTAAGAATGGAAAATATTGATCTTTTCTTTACCATTGCATTGATGGAGAACCGGGTGCACATCATTGCAAGGAACCGTATTCCTGACATAGATGTAGGAAAGATCATGGCACAGTTCAAAGGGGGCGGCCATTTATATGCCGGCTCTGCTGTTATTCACGATAAAACCCTTGCCCAGGTTGAACAGCAGCTCTTAAAAACTCTGTCCACCAGCCTGAAAACCGATTTTCTTGTAAAGGCAATCATGAGTTCTCCTGCTATTTCAATTTTTCCTGATATGGGATGTAAAGATGCGGCAAACCTCATGACCCAGTATAACAAAAATGTACTCCTGGTTATTGATAAAGATTCAAAGACCGCACTGGGATACATAACACGTCAGATCATTGAAAAAATTATTCACCATAAATTAGACCATTTACCGGTTAAAGAGTATATGAATTCTGACATTACTACAATTGACAATACTGCAACACTTACTCAAATTGAAGAGATAATAATTGAAAATGGCCAGCGTATACTACCGGTTGAGAATGAGAATCAGGTTGCAGGCGTTATAACAAGGACTGATCTTTTAAATTTCCTTGTACAGCATAATAAAGATATCAAACAGACAGACAATGGCAGTATCAATACAATTAAAGAGGCTAAAAAACGCAGAATAAATAAAATACTTACCAGGCGGCTTGACAACCACTACAGGTATTTACTTGAATCCCTTGGGAAAACCGGAGATAAATTAGGATATGGTACATATGTGGTAGGAGGATTTGTAAGGGATCTTCTTATTAACAGAAAAATTGATGATATTGATATTGTTGTTGAAGGAGACGGCATTACTTTTGCCAATGAATTTGCCCGGTGCCATGGACTTCGGACCCATGGTTATAAAAAATTTGGCACAGCTGTGATAATATTCCCTGATGGTTTCAAGATTGATGTTGCATCTGCACGGTATGAATATTATAAAACCCCGGCTGCACTTCCAACAGTGGAGATGAGCTCAATCAAATCAGACCTTTCCCGACGCGATTTTACAATCAATGCATTTGCAATCTGCCTCAATGCCCGGGACTATGGAACAATAATAGATTTTTTCGGCTCCAACCGTGATCTTAAAGACAAGGTCATAAGGGTTATACACAATCTCAGCTTTGTGGAAGATCCCACAAGGATTTTCCGCGCCATAAAATTTGCAAATCGTTTTAATTTTACAATCGGCAAAGTTACTTCATCTTTAATAAAAAATGCAATGGATATTGATTGCTTTAAAAATCTAAGCGGGCTTAGAGTTTTGTCGGAACTAAAACAGATTTTTGAAGAGGATGATCCCATACCTGCTATTAAAAGCCTCCAACACTATGGCCTTGAGAAAATCCTCCATCCTGATCTCAATATTGATAATGATACATATAAACTATTTAATGAAGTGTATAAAGTTATCTCATGGTATGATCTGCTCTATACAGATGAAAAATGTCTGAAATGGGCGATATATTTCATGGCACTGATCAAAAAATGCCCCTATAAGACTGCAAATGAACTCTGTGCACGGCTGAATTTTCCTGAAAAAGAGAAAACATTGGTTATTAAAAACAGACTTAAGGCACAAAAAAATCTCTCCATTATTGAACAAAATCTCCCTTTGAAAAACAGTGAGCTTTATTCACTATGTTCAAATTTTAAAACCGAGCATATTCTATATATGATATCAGCTGCAGGCTCCGGGAACTGTAAAAAAGCGATCACACATTACTATACAAAATTAAAAGATATCAGAATATCAATGCGCGGCAGAGACCTTGTCAATATGGGCCTCAAGCCCGGCCCCCATTTCAGCCGGATATTATTAAGACTTTTAAATGCAAAACTTGACAAAGAGATCAACAGTGAGCAGGAAGAAAGGGATTATGTATCAAAATTAATTGAAAAAAATGAGTTTTAAACAGAAACCAATTGATTCTTAAGCTTATTATATGCTAATCCTCTAAAAAATTCTTAATTTAATTTCAGGGTACTTTAAAATTATGAAAAATGCAGACTTTTTAACAGGTATTACAACAAGCGGAGCACCACACCTTGGAAACTATGTGGGTGCCATCAGGCCTGCCGTGGAAACCAGTCAAAAAAAAGACCTTGTTTCCTATTATTTCCTTGCCGATTTCCACTCCCTTATTAAATGTCAGGACCCTGAAAGGGTCAAAAGATCAACCCTTGAGATAGCAGCTGCCTGGCTGGCACTCGGTCTTGATACTGATAACTGTATTTTCTACAGACAATCTGACATTCCTGAAATACCTGAATTGACATGGATATTAACCTGTGTCACACCAAAGGGATTAATGAATAGAGCCCATGCATATAAAGCAGGTGTGGATGAGAATAAAACCAGGGGGCAGAGGGACCTGGATAAAAATATTACAATGGGCCTTTTCAGCTATCCTGTACTGATGGCAGCAGATATTCTCATGTTTAATGCTAAAAAAGTACCGGTTGGTAAAGACCAGATCCAGCACCTGGAAATGACAAGGGATATAGCAGCTAAATTCAATAAACAGTACAAAAAGCTCTTTACCTACCCTGAAGTTGTGATTGATGGCTCAAGCTCTGTCCTGTCCGGACTTGATGGCAGAAAAATGAGCAAAAGCTACAATAATACAATTCCACTGTTTGACACTGAAAAACGTCTTAGAAAACTTATAATGAAGATCAAAACCAATTCCCAGGAACCGGATGAACCAAAAGATTATAAAACATGTACATTGTTTTCAATATATGAAGCCTTTGCATCAAAGGATGAAGTTGAAAATATGAAGCAGAGGTATGCCCGGGGTATTTCCTGGGGAGCAATGAAACAGGAACTTTTTGAATATCTGAATGGGCTTTTAAAGGAGCCCAGAGAAAGATACAATGCCCTGATAAATTCACCTTCAGAAATTGAAAACATACTGAAAAGAGGGAGAGACCGGGCAAGGGAATATTCAGTGCCTTTTCTTGCAAAAATAAGAGAGGCAGCAGGAATAAGATCACTTCTTTAACAAATCAATCTCTTTTTTACTGAGGTATCTGAAAAGGCCCTGGTGTAAATTACCAAGTTTGATATCTGCAAACCTGATCCTTTTAAGCTCCTTAACCCTGTTTCCAGTTTTTCTCACCATTTTCCGTATCTGTCGGTTTCTGCCCTCCTTTAGGACAATATTGAATTTATCCTTTGAAAGCCTTGTTATCCGGCACGCTCTGGTTTTTTTTCCTTCAATATTGATACCACTTGCCATTTTCTCAAGTGCAGTATTGGTTACTATTCCATATGTCTTTACAATGTATTCTTTTTCATGGTCAAAGGAAGGGTGGGAAAGTTTATTGTGGAGATCACCATCATTGGTCAGCAGAATCAGACCCTCAGAATCTTTATCAAGCCTGCCCACAGGGTATATCCGTTCTTTAATATCAATCAGATCAAGGATAATCCTCTTTCCTCCATGGGAACACGATGAAATGTAACCCCTGGGTTTGTTCAATGCAATGTATATTTTTTTCCGGGTCTGATCCAGAATAATCACATCATTATCCAGCAGGATTACATCTTTTAAAGGATCAACCTTGGTTCCGGGCTGAACAACCACCTGGTTATTCACCTTAACCCGTCCATGTGCAATAAAATCCTCTGCTTTTCTCCGGGAACATGCACCAGCATTGGCAAGATATTTTTGAAGCCTCATAATCATGATCTATAGTCTGCGTTTATTTTAACATATTCCATTGAAAAATCACAAAACAGGTAATAATCATCAAAATCACCCAGATTGAAATCAATAACAATCTTATACTCGGATTTCTTAAGAACCTTGTGTGCCAGGGCTTCAGCATCTTGACCACACCAACTGCCCCTGTCAAGAATGTAAACATCATCAAATAAAAGATCAATTTTTTCCATCTCAAGTGCAGCACCGGATCTGCCGGCTGCAGCAACTATTCTGCCCCAGTTGGGGTCTTCACCAAAAAGTGCAGTCTTAACAAGACTTGAATCTGCAATTGCCTGGGCAGCCATGAAGGCATCATCTGATGATTCTGCCCCTTTGACAACGATTTTTGCAAGCTTTGTTGCACCCTCTCCATCCCTTACAATTTTTTCTGAAAGCCCAAACAGCACATGATCTAAATTTTCATTGAACCGGGCAATGTCTTTATGATCTTCTATAATAGCCCTGGACATTCCATTGGCCATACATATTACAGTATCATTTGTACTTGTATCACCATCAATGGAAATTCTGTTAAAAGATTTGTCACAGGAGCGTTGTAAACTTTGCTGCAGGACTGAATGCGGGACATGAGCATCGGTCAGGATATATGCAAGCATTGTTGCCATATCAGGTTTAATCATACCTGAGCCCTTGGCAATTCCAACAATTGTGTATACATGACCATTGACATCACATTTTTTTTCAACTTTTTTAATTGTTGTATCTGTAGTGAGAATGGAGCGTGCAAAGTTATCGATATCCCCGGTTTCCAAATCATCAATCAGGCGTGGAATACCCTTTCTGATTCTTTCCATGGGAAGCCTCTGGCCTATAACTCCTGTTGAAGAGACCATAACATTATCCACATCTATCCTGAGTATTTTTGCAACCATTTCTGCAGAATCCATGGCATCCTTGAGCCCCTGGTCACCTGTACAGCAGTTTGCATTGCCGCTGTTTACAAGGATTGCCTGGCAGATACGGTTTTTCAATTTTTTTTTGCCCAGAATAACCGGTGCTGCAATGATTTTATTCTTTGTGAAAAGTGCAGCCATTACTGCGGGTTTTTCCGAAAAAATAATACCCAGGTCCAGAATATTATCTGACTTGATCCCTGCACTAATCCCGTTAAATTTAAAACCTTTCATCTTAAATTGCCTCAAACTTTGCTGTTAAGTATTGAATTATCTTTACATTGACTTATAACAAAAAAAAGGCAACACTACAAATCAATGGTGATTTATCACTGTAACAGCTTTCTGTGACTATCCCGGATAAGTTTTACAATAAAAAGAGAGCTCTTTTGTGTTTTTCATTGGCTTTATTTATATATTCGTAGTAAAATTAAACGATATATGTGAAAAATTGATTTATTATAAAATATTTGGACCTGAAACAAAAAAGAACAATGTTTGAACCCAGAAAATTTGGTAAATATCTAATAATCGATAAAATTGCAGCCGGAGGTTTAGCTGAACTTTTCCAGAGTAAGGTTACAGGTGCCCAGGGATTTGAGAAACTAATTGCAATTAAAACCATACTGCCCCACCTTGCCCAGGACAATGAACTAATCCGCTGTTTCATAGATGAAGCCAAGCTTGCAGCTTTGTTGAACCACCAGAATATTGTTCAGATTTATGATTTCGGAGATATTGACGGTACTTTTTACATTGCCATGCAGTACCTGTTTGGGAAGGATCTGCGCAGGGTGCTTGACAGAGCCAAAAAGAAAAAAATTCCAATTGATCTTGGCTACAGCCTTTATATTACGTCACTTATCTGTTCAGGTCTTGATTATGCACATAATCTAAAAGATCTCCAGGGTCTGCCGTTAAAACTGATCCACAGGGATGTTACTCCTCAGAACATCATTATTACCTATGATGGAGATGTGAAAATTGTCGATTTTGGTATTGCAAAGGCTGCTGCAAGAAGTACATTAACCCAGGTTGGCACCATTAAGGGCAAGGTTGCACACATGTCTCCGGAACAGGCATCAGGCCAGAGTATTGACCATCGTTCTGATATTTTTTCAACCGGCATTATACTGTATGAACTGGTTACCGGTAAAAAAATGTTTACAGGTGAAACCATGGAAATTCTTGCAAAGGTCCGTGACTGCCGGTTTGAACTTGCAGAATCCATAGCCCCCGGCCTGCCGCCAAAGGTTTATTCCATTATTCATCGTGCCCTTGCAAAGGATCCTGATAAACGGTATCAGTCCTGCGGTGAAATGCAGACTGACCTTGAAGACTGTATCCATGAACTTACTGCATGGCCGACATCCCGCGGCCTGAGTAAAATGATGCATTTGATATATAAGGATGAAATTGCCAAAGAGACAGATGTACTTGCCAAAACTTCAACCATTACAATCAGCCAGGTTTATAAAGGCGGAACAAGCATTGACTATCAGGGAACAGCTGGTGAAATTATTTTTTCCAGAGGTTCAGGCAATGACACTACTCAAATCCAGAATTTTGATGATGCCGGCAATTACAATAAAACCAAAAACTCTCTGACAGGGGATGTAAAAGATCATGGAGAATCAAAAATACCTGCCCTGATGTATGTTGGTATTGTAATACTTGCCCTTGCCTCTATAATCAGCATCATAATCTACATCCCTGATCTGAAAATAAAACCGCAAAACGGATTTTCCCAGCCAGGCAATTCAGTGCCATTCAGGCTGAAACCACTTAAGGGCTTCACTATCAAACCCGGCAGTGATCAATCAGAAACATCTAAGGATACAGGTTTAAACACTCAACAGGGCTCTGAAAAGAAAATAAGTGCACAACAGAACGTGGCCGGAACAAAACCTGTAATTCTGAAACCAGATCAGTTTAATAATGAAAACAGACTGTATAACTCAATAATTATTACAAAGAAAACACCCGGGATAAAGAGTGTTACAAAGATCAGGGAGATAAAAAAAGCTGCCGGGGCATTGAAAAACAACCAGTATAAAGATGCAGTGGCAATGTTTGAAAAAGCCATGGATAAATACCCTGCCCTGGCCACTGAAATCACAAGATTTTATGCATTATGCTTCAGGGAAAAAGGTATCAGGGTACAGAATACAAATAAAAGCCAGGCTAAAATATATTTATCCAAAGCAATAAAAATTGAACCGTTAAACCCCCATAATTACTTTCAGCTTGGTCTGCTGTATATCAGAATGAATGATTACGCATCTGCCATAAAAGAGTATGAAAAAGCTTTAAAACTCAATTTCAAGTCCCCGACAATATACTTTAATATGGGGTATGCCTATGCACAGCTGAAAAAATACAAAGATGCCGAGGCAATGTTTATAAAATCCATCAAAATGAATCCTCCTTACAAAGACGAAGCTCTGTTTAATCTGGCAGTTGTACAGAATCTTTACGGAAAAAACAGTGAGGCTGTAAAAAATTTAAAAAAAATACTTAAGGCAAATGCCCATAACAAAAAAGCCAGGCTGCTTCTTTCAAAAATCAATAAAGAAGTGGGATAGATATTATTAGAATGCATTGTTCATACAAATATTTATTTTGGGTCTCTATTATACTGTTCTGCCTGTCTTATCTCTTTGCCGGCTGTATTGTTAATGAGAGATTCTCCAGAAAAAGAACAAAACCTGCCCAGCACCACCATACCAACAGACTTCAGAACAATGGGATTAAAAACAAAAAAAACAGAAAGCAGACATATTATATACACACGGTCAAGTATGAAGGGGAAAGCCTTTCACTCATTTCAAAATGGTATCTTGGTAATTTTAAAGACTGGAAGCTTCTTTCAAGATATAACCCTGAACTTGACCCTGATAATATCCATGTAGGGGACCGGGTCAGGATTCCTAAAAAAAGAATGAAGACCTTCAAACCAATGCCTGAAACATTACTCAATGGAAACAATAAAATAAAAAAGAAAAAAACAGAAAAAAAGGCAATGGAATTATACGGCCCAAAAGAGCACAAAGAGAACAACAACAGCCAAGATTATAATAATGACCTATAACATATCAAATAAATGGAAGTTCTGAACAATGCCAATTGATATTGAGGTTGCAGGACAAACTGATATTGGAAAAAAACGGTTAGTAAACCAGGACGCTTTTTTAATTGATGAAGAAAAAGGGCTGTTTATTGTTGCAGATGGGCTTGGAGGCCACAGAGCAGGTGAAAAAGCAAGTTGTATGGCAACTGAAACCGTTCAGACTTTTTTTAAGGATGCCTTTAAAGAAAATTTATCAACAAAAAATAATTTAATTGATGAGAATCTGTCACCAACTGCGAACACTTTGCAACATTCAATTGAGAAGGCCAACCAACTTGTTCATTTAAAAGCTGCAAATTTTTCTCAATACAATGGCATGGGTACAACCATTGCTGCAGTCTGCCTTAAAGGAAAAAATCTGATCTCGGCAAATGTAGGTGACAGTCCTATTTTTTTGATACAAAAAGGCAAAGTTTTCCCTCTTTCTGAAACCCATACTGTGGAAGAAGAGCATGATATTCCCGAAACATCACAACTGAATGCATTTGGGAAAAATTACTGGAAAATGCTCACCAGGGCCATTGGCATTGAGGAAAAAGTCAAGCCCTATCTTTGTGAAATCCCGGTCTATGAAGGTGATGTATTTGTTTTATGCTCAGACGGCCTGTCAAAATCAGTATCAGTTGATGAAATAGCCAAAATAGCCAAACGTTATTCTGCCCGGGATGCCTGTTCTTTGTTTGTGGAGCTTGCAAATACGCGTGGCGGCAAGGATAATATAACAGTAATTGTTATTAAAATAAAAAAGAGTAGACTATCTTACTCAAAATTAGTATATTGGGCATCAAAATTCGTAAAAAGGATAATACCACGTAAATGAAATATAAATAGATAAAAGAGAATATATGGTTACTTTAACACTTATTTACGGAAAAAAAGAATTAAAAAAATATGCTCTGAAAAAGGGTGAATCACTGACAATCGGCAGAAAAACCACTAACAATGTCACCATTGACAATGTTGCTGTCTCAGGCACACATGCAGAGGTGTTATACCTTGACAAAGGGTTGTTGGTTACTGATCTGAACAGCAAAAACGGAACTTTTGTCAACAGAAAAAAAATTAATGCCCACTGGCTCCAGAATAATGATAAAATTGCAATTTGTAAACATACACTTGTTGTTTCTAATTTACATATGAGAAAACCCGGGCATGAAAAAAAAGGAACTGATCCAACTCTTATCGGCTCAGGGCTCTATAATGATGAGACAATGATTCTTGATACAAATACCCAGAAATCACTCATTGAACAGAACAGAACAAAAACCCGCATACATGTAAGTAAAAAAAAGAAATCACTGGGTGTGCTTATCTATCTATCCGGCGGCACAGGCAGAATTGAACTGACTAACCGGATTATTAAAATCGGCAAAAGTGAAGCCTGTGATATAGTTGTCAATGGATTTTTTGTGGGCAAGACCATGGCCACCATAGTCAGGAGGCCTGACGGCTATTACTTAAGTTACTACCAGGGCTTTACCAAACCTAAAATTAATAATAGACCTGTTACCGGATCTGTAAAACTAAAAGCACATGATAAAATTAAGGTTGGGCCATCGGTTCTGGAGTTCTATTTCAAGTAAGATCTTTTTCATATTTCCACCAGGTTTCAAATCAGACTGCAAATTATGAAAACCAATTTCAAAATTGTTCTGGAATATGACGGGAGTGGGTACCACGGATGGCAGATCCAGAAGAATCATACCACAATTCAGTCTGAACTTGAAAAAAGCTTATCAACAATATTAAATCAAAAAATCAAACTATCTGCCTCGGGAAGGACAGATGCAGGTGTACACGCATTTGGACAGGTTGCAAATTTTACTGCCAGGACTGATCTTTCCTGTAAAACAATTAAAAAAGGGGCCAATAGCATCCTTAATGCCTCCATTGTGATAAAAAAATGTAACATTATTCATGAAAATTTCCATTCAAGATATGATGCAGTAAGCAAAGAGTATCATTACCATATATTAAACAGGAAGACTCCCTGTGCCATACAGAGGAAATACATGTGGCACATTAGAAAACCGCTAAACCTGCAAGCCATGCAGGAGTGCTGTGAAATTATTAAAGGCAGGCATGATTTTAAATCCTTTGAAGGTTCCGGAAGCCCCAGATCAACAAGTGTCAGGGAGATATTCAGTGCTGAGATTGTTAAAAACAATAATACATTTGGCCTGGAAAGCAGTGATGTTATCACTTTTAAAATATCTGCCAATGGGTTTTTAAAATTTATGGTTAGAAATATTATCGGTACAATTGTTCTTGCAGGGCTTTTAAAGATCAATATAGAAAAGTTTGAAGAAATTATTGAGGCCCGGGACAGAAGCCTTGCAGGCCCTACTGCCCCGCCCCACGGACTCTTTTTAATGCATGTTACCTATCCATGATAAATATCAGATTAATTAAGGTCCCTGATACCATTTGAAATTATATTAAAAAGATTTTCCATATCCTCTTCCTCCACACATGAAAAGGCAATCCTAAGATTATTATCACCAATGGAAATCAGCCCGACACCATATTTCTCAAGGAGATGAATCCTCAACTCTTCAGCATTATTCTTTTTTAGGCGCAGGCACATGAAATACCCCGAATTAAACGGATAGACATCAAAAACATCTTTATATCGGGGTTCCTGGATAATTTTTTTGATTTTTAAACACCTTTTCATAAGCAAGTTAAACTTTTCCTGCTTCTGATCTGGGTAATTTTCACAATCCATGGACTTAATCAGCATTGTCTGGCCAAGATGAGATATATTGGAGACATTGCCACGTATACATCCAGCAGTTTTCTTCTCAAGAGCTCTATAAATTTTATCACTATTATCACTGGAATAAAGCCCGTAAGTCATAAAACCAAGGCGAAGTCCCCATACATAATCTTCCTTAGTTGCACCATCAAGCTTAATTGTAAGAATCCTCTCATCAGAACCTGACAATATTGAAAAAAGAGATTCTTTCATTGTATTCTGTTCATAAAAAAGGCCAAAGTAAGCATCGTCACACACGGCAATGACATTTGTACCATTCCTGGCAATATCTTTTAATATTTCTGCTATTTTTTTCCCCTCTTCCAATGACAGAGAATATCCCGAAGGATTATGGGGGAAATTGAAAATAATAATAACTTTACCAGAGGTCGCAGCCTCCTTTCTCACAAGGCTCTCAAATGCTTCAATATTGTATGATGTCAGATCAGAATCAAATGTTGTATACTGTTTTACTGTTACACCCCTTCTTACACCAAAGGTCATATTATAATTTCCCCACATCATATCAGGCAATATGATGACATCACCGGGATCTGTCCACATGTCCGAGAACATACTTACTGCATGGGTAATCCCGGAAGTAACCACAGGAAGGCTGATATCTTTTCCTGCAAGGGATGGATTTTTCTGATAAAGAGCCTGCTTCCATTTTTCTCTCAGTTCAACCAGACCAAAGGAAGGAGCATATGGCAGATAATTATCAGGCTCTATTCCTGCAATAAATTGAGTGATTGAAGAAAGCCCCATAACAGAACCGCTCTGTTTTGCAATACCAATTGTGGCATTGATTGTATGGGCCTTTTCCTTTGCTTCAGCACTCTGGCTTAAAATACCCTTTGGGAAAAAGAGTGCTTTCCCCATATCTGACAGCATGTCATATACATGGGGGTTAGAGTCCTCAATCTGTCTGTTTAAATCTTGTGCTAACCGGTTCATAATAATTATCTTCTTTTTGAGGCTTTGATTGGGTTGATCTTCTGTGTTTTAACTTCAACAGTTGTTTTCACATGGGTGGCAAAATTACAATTTCCATTTTTCCATTTAAGGGATGGATCCGGGGCCGCGCTGCAGTATACACCTGTTTCAAATGTTTTGGATCTGTTGCACCCTTCACACGATTCTATCACAGGCTCGCATTTTCCACCATTGTACCGGCAGCCGGCAGCCGCCATGAATACACACTCTTCGCCCTCTTTAACAGTCTTGCAAATCATTATTAATTCTCCTAATTAATCTCCTGATATAATCTATTGATTATTTAATATATATAACCCATAAAATAAAATCTTAATAATATATCAAATTGTAGTGTGCCAGTAAAGAAATAAATTTTATAAACCTGGGTTTTGAAATTTAATATGTATTGAAGTGCCGCCGGAGCCATGGCAATCCTCACTTGTATTACAGGCAGCGCAAAGATCTATACTGCCCGGACATAAATCCTTATCTTCAGGAATAACCCTGCACCGCTCTGAATCGATCCATATTTTAAAATGATATCTTTCAGAAAACACCTTTATTCTCAAAAGATCAAACCCCTTTCCTCCGGCATTAAAATCATAGGGTCTTTTTGTGGAATAATCCACAGATTCAGGCGGAGTAAAATAATTTTTAAATATCAGATGCAGCTTTTCCCTGGTAAAGCCAATGCCATAATCTCTTATGATCAGCTCAGGTTTTTTGCTGCCCTGGCTGTTGCCATGATTTTTCAGTATAATATCTATTTTTCCTCCATCAGGTGTATATTCATAGGCATTTCTTATTACCCCCCTGGTAATAATATCCAACACCTCACGGGGGATACTAATTGGGACATCTGGTTCCAGCTTGATATTAAGGCGGCAATGCCGGTATCTGGCCTGTTTCTGAATCTTTTTAATCTGCTCTGCCATGTACCGGTCAAAGAAAAAGGAGCTTGAAACAATGGTTTCAGGTCCAAAGAGTTTATCCAGGGTCTTTTGTACCCGGTCAGTTATATCTTTGTTTTCAGTTTCAATTTCAAAAAGAGAGATCAGTTCATCCCTGCATGCATCTAAAAGTTTATTCAGGATATTGTATGCTTTAAAGTCTTTTTTGCTCAAAAGGTCTTCAACCTCATATTGGATATCCAGAATTCTATCTAAATTTCTTTTACTCCTTGTAAAAATTTTATCTATCAGAGTATTATCAATACCTGACATTTTAAGTTTTCTTGACAAAAGTGTCATGGATGCACTTAATACTGAGATTGGAGTCTTAAGTTCATGGGCAAGGTGGTTAATAACATTGTCCTTTGCATGGTTCATTCTTTTAAGCTCTCTGTAGGAGTTCCTGAGCTTCTCATTGATCCTTGTGTTTTCAATGGGCAGGGCAATTGTATTTGTAACCATGGTCAAAAGCTCAATATCTGTATTATCAAACTCTCCATTCTTTTTATTCACTACTGCTACAACGCCAATGGTACGATTCTTAAGTTTTATGGGCACTGATAAAATATTCTTTGTTACAAGATCGGTTTCATCATCCACTCTTCTTAAAAAAAACGGACATCTTGATACATCTGAAATCAATAAAGGTTCTCCTGTTTTATATACCCGTCCTGAAACGCCTTGATCTGCTGAAAACCTTATTTTTTCAAATTTTTTTTCCGATTCAGCATCCCTGTACCGGGCAGAAAAAAAATAGAGCTGGTCCTTGGATTTATCAGCAAGCAGAATAAACGCACCTTCAACTGAGATCAGTTCCTTTATCTCTTTATTGATCAGGGCCACAAGATCTCCAAGCTTGTGGTAATGGTGCAGTGCCTTGGATATTTTAAACATAATCCGGTTGGCTTTAGCCATCCGTTTTTCAACGGTCATATCCCTTAATATCAATATCTGACCAGCAGGGTTATTATCCTCATCATAATAAATGGAACCATTAATCAATATATCAAGAACCCGGCCGTCCTTAGTATATCTCTGGGTTTCAAAGTCATGCACGGTTCTATTTTCAAACAGCTGCTTCATACCCTGCCTTGCCTGGTCACGCATGTGTTCAGGAATAAATTTAATATTCTTTCCCTTTACCTCTTTAAAAGTCCATCCAAAAATCCTTTCAAAGGCCGGATTTATATATTCAACCGTATTGGCAGAGGTAAATACAAATACAGGGTCAGGAAGAAATTTTAAAAGCGTACGAAGTCTTTTTTGGGCAAGCTGGCTCTTCTGATACAATAATCTGACTGATTCGCCATCAATTTGACCACCGGGTAAACTTTGCTCTTCACCTGTCTGTTCCATGGATACTCCCTGTTGATACAAATAGTTGCTGTTCATGTAATTTAAAAAGATATTTTATTCAATGTACCATGTCAAGGAGGAATACCCGGCCGGTTTTGTTTTTATTGAATCATATATCTTCCTTGACAAAGTATTTTGTATAAATTAGTGTGGCTTTTAAAATTATCCGTTAAATGGAGTCAAATCATGTTAACCGCGGTAATTGACAATTATGACTCTTTTACATTCAATCTTGTGCACTATATAATGCATACAGGATCCATGGTAAAAGTGTTCAGAAATGACAAAATTACCATTAAAGAGCTGAAACAGATAAATCCCGATGCCATTGTCATATCCCCGGGGCCTGGCAGGCCGGAAAATGCAGGAATCTCCCCAGGTGTTGTCAAGGAATTTTCAGGTAAACTGCCTCTGTTGGGGGTCTGTCTCGGGCACCAGATCATTGCTGCCTGCTTTGGAGGAGATATTGTCCAGGCAAAAGCCATAATGCATGGCAAAACATCAACAATCTCTGCAGATGGGAAATCAATATACACCGGCATAAATGGCCCTTTTCCTGTCATGCGCTACCATTCACTTGCCGTATCCAGACAAAACTTCCCATCCTGCCTTAAAATCACATGTGAATCTGAAGATGGTGAAATTATGGGATTAAGGCATAGGAATCACAGAACAGAAGGAGTACAATTTCACCCTGAATCGTTTATGACAGCTGCTGGCAGACAACTGATAAAAAATTTCATTAAAAGTATATAATATATAAAACGAATTGAACAACAAGCATAGTTCATTGCAGCTATTTTATTAACAGGTTATCTCCCGGATAGATATTGGCATTTTTCGGCAGATGATTTATTTTTTCAAGCTCCCGCACACTTGTACCATATTTTTTACTCAGACTGTAAAGGGTGTCTCCCTTTTCAACTGTATGAAATACCGGCTCTTTTTTCTTTGCTGCCCTCTTCCTGGTCTCTTTTTTCTTGCTCGACTTTGTCACTATTCTTATGGATGCCTGTTTTTTAGCAACTTTAGTTTTTTTCCTGATACTATCCAGCCTGGTATTTAATTTATCAATGCTTCTTTCAAGTCTGTTGATTCGATTGGCAAGGGTCTCATATTTAATGGAGAGTGAAGCCTCAATTCTTTCAAGCCTTTTTTCATGATCTGCCCAGGCAGATTTTGTATTTTCAGCCCTTTGGTCTGGTTTATCTTTTTTGCCGGACACCTGATTCTCTTTTAAAGCTGCTTTTTCAACCATTGCTGAAAGACGGTCAATCTGATTCTGGAAATCTTCTATGGTAACAGGTTCATTGCTCTTATCTGTTTTAAATATCTTATTGTCTCCCGATGGTTTTAAAAAAACAAAAAATATCAACAATGAGATTATGCCTGCACCCAGGAGCATAATAATAATTTCATACCGCTGTAAAAAAAATACCCCTGAACCGCGTGGAGAATCAATTATTTCACTCTTAACTCTTCTTCGTATATTTTTCCTGGAGCTACTTTTATCAATCATTAACAGACTCCTTTATAAAATGAAATAACAGACTTTAATATAAGTTCATATCATTATTTACGATTTTAGAAAACATATAATTTTACACTTATGCAATAAAATTATTGGTGTAATGTTAAAAAGTATTGTATTATATTATAAACAGCATTTCAAACACCACTGTAATAAGCATAAGATCGGGGGCCGGCAAAATGAAAAAAACCATGATTTTTTTGTTATTATTTTTCTGTTTGATTTTACAGCCAGAATACTCCCATGCCATGGAAGCTTTTACGAATTCGCTTGGCATGCGTTTTGTTCTGATTCAATCAGGATCATTTTCCATGGGCAGCCCTGAATCTGAACCAGGGCACAGATGGAATGAAAAGGTGCACAAGGTCAGAATATCACGATCATTTTATATGATGGATACTGAAGTCACCCAGGGCCAATGGAAAAAACTTGTTGGATTCAACCCCTCTTCGTTAAAATTTAAAAACATAGATTACCCTGTTAACACAGTATCATGGAACCAGTGTGTGGAATTTATCCGGGTATTGAACAAGTTTGAAAATACATCAAAATACAGACTTCCCACAGAAGCTGAATGGGAATATGCATGCCGTGCAGGCAGCAGAACTGCATTTTCCAATGGAAATCTGACACAACTTACATGTACAAAGCCTGATCCTGTATTAAATAAAATTGCATGGTATTGCGGGAATTCAGGAGAACAGAATCCCCCGGGAAAATTTCAGCCCCACCGTGTCAGAACAAAAATGCCTAATGCCTGGGGTCTGTATGACATGCATGGCAATGTCCAGGAGTGGGTCCAGGATTCCTGTGTATGGAAGCACTGGACAGGAAAAACCGGACCTGTCACAGACACTTATAAAAATAATGTGGTTGATCCTGTTTCATTTAAGGGAAAGCATAAAATTATCCGCGGCGGAGGATGGTATCAAAAACCGGTTTTTCTGCGAAGTGCCCAGAGAAGCTTTTATAAACCCGTGGCAAAAAGGAATAGTTTAGGATTCAGAATTGTACGGGAAAGATGATCTGTTAAAGAACAGGTAGAGTCCGGCAGCCAATAGAATCAGATCCCGGAAAAGGAGCTGCCCTGCTGATGATGCACTGCCTGAATCTCCCACAGAAAAACAGCCGCAGTTAAATTCATGGCCCCGCAAAAGGTTAAAACCTATAATAATTATAAACACAGAAATAAAAAAATTAATTATGATCAGGGCAGACTCAGGAAAAATCTTAAATATTAAACAGAGTCCTGCAACAAGTTCAATAAAAGGAAAAATAATTGCAATGATATTAATTAAAGCCAGCGGGAATACTGAATAACCATATAAAATCGTGGCAAACCCTGCAGGATCAATAATTTTATCAATACTTGCATAGACAAACACAATACCTATTATACATCTTATTGCAGCATTAATGTATTTAATCCTTTGCAACTTTATATCCTTTATCTTTCCACTCCATGAATCCTCCGGCATAAACTTTGACATTGGCATATCCCATTTCAGAAAGTTTTGATGCAAAAGTATGACTATCAGTACACTCTCTGCCTGAGCAATAAACAATTATCTTTTGATCCATGGGAGTGTTGGTGAAAAATGTGCCGATAAACCTGTCAAACCCGGACAGAGGTACAGACCTGGCCCCGGGAATATGACCTTTAAGAAAGAGATCATTTGAACGGACATCAAGTATCAATGGCGAATCATCTTTAACTGCCCTGGCCATATCAGCTGCACTGTTGATTTCAATATCCCTGTTAATGCTGGATGTTTTTGTATTGGCAGATACCACGCCTTTTGACCTGTCCCAGCTTCCAATTAAAGCAATGCCACATGGGGAAAAATAATTATAGGAAAACGCAAGTACAAGGGAGATAAAAATTATTATTAATATGCCTTTGAAATATCCCACAAAAGATTATTCTTGATTATTATGAATTTTCTTAAAACTATGGATCTTCTTCTCAAGGATTACCATGTCAAGCAGTTGTTCCAGAAGTTCTGACACCCTGGCACTTTTGCCACTATCCATATTTTCCCCGGAACTGTTAACAGGCTTGATAATATTTCTTATCTCCTTTGCAGCCTTTAAAAACTTTAATTTACCAGTACTTTTGTGAAGGGTAATATAACACTCCAGGGAATCTTCAAGATATCCTTGTCTTTTTAACAATTTTGCAAGTTCTTCAGTAATGATTTCCTTTTTCATGGCTTATCAGCCCCGGTATTAATCCCGGACACGGCTTTCCGGCCGGGAATTGTTCTGAACACATATTCATCTGGACCTGCCATACCAAACTCATGCTTTGCTATATGTTCTATATATTTATCATCATTTGTAAGCCTGTTAATCTGTCTTGAAAAATCCAGATTTTTCTTTTTAATACTTTGATTATCCGATAAAATCACCTGTTTTGCCTTGCAAAGTTTAATATAATCAATAAGGCCATTGTGGCTGAATATGGTGAGAAAAAACAGTGCAAAGAGCATAACAACACTACTTTTAAAAACCATATTCCAGGAAGAAAACATAATACTTAAGCTCCGCAGCACACCTGTTTAAAAACAGAATTTCTATTTTTTAAATACTTTTGCAACTATCCTGATCTCCGGATTGTTAATCAAAATATTAATACCAAAGTATATAGATACACCAATAATGACAGACATTGCAACATTTATTAATAATGGTATACCATGTCCCGGCATATACTCAAGCAAATTATTAAAAACCTTAATTGCAATGAACATTATACCAGAAATAAAAATAGCTCTGCAAGCAGAAAAACCAATATCTTTCAACCCCAATGACACCATTGAATTTAATTTTACAAGTAAAAATATGAAGTTTACTCCGCCTGATATTGATACTGCAAGGGCAATGCCATTTAATTCAAAAAATGCCATCAATGGTAAAGAAACAAGAATATTTATTATGATTGAACCCAGACCTGCTTTTAAGGGTGTGCCCATATCAGAATATGCATAATAAAAAGGTACAATCATTCTGGAGCCTGCATAGGCCCATAGACCAAAGGTAAGAAATAAAAGTGCATTGCATGTGTTGGTCACAGCTTTAAGGTTAAAAGCACCATGGAAAAAAAGGAGTTTGACAACAGGCTCTCTTATGGCAGCCAGCCCTGCCATGGCAGGTATGATAATAAAAAACATGGATTTTAAACCGCGGGTTAGAAATTCCACAGATTCTATTTTTCCATTTAATCTGCAATTCTTTGAAAAAACAGGCAGAAAAACTATGGCAAAGGAGCTTGAAACAAGAACCATTGGAAGCTGAATCAGGCGGTCTGCATAGTAAAGGCATGATATATTGCCAGGCCCAAGCAATGATGCAGAATAAGTTGCTATGAGCAGGTTGATATGAAAAGGGGAAGCTCCTGCCACTGCTGGAAACAGCCCCTTGATAAAACCTGTAACCCCGGGGTGGGATAATCTTATTCTGATTTTTTTAAAAATTCCTGTCTTAATAATAAAGGGAATCTGAAGAACAACCTGGGCAATGCCTCCCATTGTCACACCCAGGGCAACACCAGCAATGGGAGATTTAAAAAAACCACAGATGTGTATTGTAAAAGTTATAATAACAATATTAAATACAACAGGGGCCAGTGCCGGAACAACATAGTTATTCAGAGAATTTAAAATTCCAGTAAAAAGAGCAAGTATGGAGATACAGATTAAGTAGGGCATCATAATCCTCAGGAGTAACAGTGCAAGTTCATACTCCTCCCGGCGTTCAGCAAGGTGTGGAAGTAAAATTGAAATTGCATGGGGGACAAAGATCATGCCGGCAATCGTGGCAGTTATGGCTAAAATCAATGTTGTGATTATTACAGTATTTGCCATTTCAAAGGCACTTTTCTCTTCTTTTGATGCAAGATATTTTGAAAACAAAGGTACAAAGGAACTGTTCAGTATTCCCTCCGAGGACATTTTTCTAAAAAAGTCTGGTACTCTGAAACATAAAAAAAAGATATCACTTGGTGTACCTGCTCCAAACATTCCTGCAATCAATATATCTCTGCAAACCCCGAGAATACGGCTAATAAGTGAGATAAAACTTACTGAAAAAGTTGCTTTTAATAATTTTCCCATGGAATTTTCTTGACAAAAGTATAAAAATAAAGTATTTTTCTCATTTTAATTAATCAGACAACTTAAATAACCAAATAAGAGGAGTATCTAAAAGTTGGCAAACCATAAATCTGCGTTGAAAAGAGCAAGACAGAATATAGTCAGACGGGAAAGAAATAAAAGAATCAGAACCCGTACAAAAACCCTTGAAAAAAAAGTCTTTGCTGCAAAGGAAAACGGTGATGACAATATCATGGAGCTTTTTAAAGAAGCCCAGACTGCCATCCATAAAGCTGCAAAAAAACATATATTCCATAAAAAAACTGCTGGGCGCCGCATTGCCAAACTTGCAAGGCTTATGGCATCCTGACCAGTTTAACACCAAACTGACCATTTAAAATCTGTCCAGCATACCTGTGACAAGCTTTTGGGAGATCCTTTGGGCAATTCTTGTAATTCCAAAGGATCTTGATGCCATATCAGTTATATTCTCAGTTGTTACACGATACTCTTCTGTGTCACTGAAATCATTGACAGACCATAGGACCTTTCCATTTTTATCCACCATGGAAAGGTCAATGACCGCAGAGACTCTCCTTTCCATAACCGTATCATCGCTTTTTCTTGTAAGAGCTGATATTGAAACTGATTTTACAACTCCTTTAAAGTAAGCATCAGCATCCTCCATTTTAACGACAATGGAATCACTCATATCCATGATTTCAACGCTTAAAGCATCTGCAAAAACTTTTTCAACACCGCTTTCAAGGGTTTTATTTCTGAACATCAATACAGCCACATGCTTTTTATCCCCGGGGAGCAGTCCACCCCTGGAAAATTTATATCCACATGCCCCGGCCATGGTAAGAAAAGAAAAAAGGGCAAAAAACAATAATATTTTTTTCATGCTACACCACTATATTTACAAGTGTCTGTTTTTTTCTGATGATAATAACTTTTCTGATATCTTTATCTGCAATATGTTTAATGACTTTTCTATCTGACAATGCTGCTTTTTTAATGGTGTCATCATCACAATCTACAGGAGCTGTAAATTTTGCCCTTAGCTTACCATTGATCTGCACAACTATGGTTATGTCATCGGCCTGGAGAGCATCTTCCCTGTATTCAGGCCAGGGATGGTCAATAATGCTGGATTTCTTAGCGCATATTTCCCATAGCTCTTCGGCAAAATGGGGCACAATAGGTGATAAAAGCAGCACAATACTCTCAATACAGAAAGCAAGGACCTCCTTTGTCTCAAGGTCCAGAGAGTCAACTTTTTTTTCGGCTGTATCAAGGCTGTACAAAGTATTCACAAGCTCCATGATTGAACTTATGGCTGTATTAAAATGAAAATCATCTTCAATGTCCTCTGTAACCTTTTTTATTGTCTGGTTGGCTTTTATATAAAGGGCTTTTGTATCCTTTGACAATTTTGAAGCACTTGACCCATAGGCAGTGACATTCAATAAAATACTCCTGTATTTCTTAACAAGTCTCCAGACCCTGTTAAGAAAGCGGTTGCAGCCCTCCACACCATCGTCATTCCATTCAAGGTCCCGTTCCGGCGGTGCGGCAAAGAGACAAAAAAGCCTTGTAACATCTGCACCGTATTTTTCAAGGAGGTCATTGGGATTAATAACATTTTTCTTTGATTTTGACATCTTAATGATGCGGCCGACCTCCACCGGGCTGTCACATTTGCTGCAAAACACCCTTTTATCAGATTCCACCCTTGCTTCTTCCGGGTATAAAAAACCATGTTCAGGGCATGTCAAGGTCTCTTTACACACCATTCCCTGGGTTAGAAGTCTGGTAAAAGGTTCTTTAAATTTCACCATATCAAAATCTTTGAGAACGCGCATGAAATACCTTGAATACAAAAGATGCATAACAGCATGTTCAACACCGCCAATATATTGATCAACCGGCATCCAGTAATCAACAGCCACAGGATCAAACATACCTTTTTCATATCTTGGACTGCAATATCTTAAAAAATACCATGAAGATTCAACAAAGGTATCCATGGTATCAGTATCCCTTTTTGCATCTTTTCTATTACATTCAGGGCACTCAGTATTCACAAACGAGTCCAGGGCTGCAAGGGGAGATTCC
The DNA here is from genome assembly GCA_964593725.1 of uncultured Desulfobacterales bacterium. Taxonomy (GTDB): domain Bacteria; phylum Desulfobacterota; class Desulfobacteria; order Desulfobacterales; family Desulfobacteraceae; genus JAIOSM01. Next base: position 1,648 of record CAZQJS010000003.1, on the reverse strand, counting down.
CCTTTTCCGGTAAGGTCAACATCTTCAGGCAGGGTAACGGGAAGATCTTTTTCCGGGACAGGAACCATACCGCAGTCCGGGCAATGGATAACAGGTATTGGTGATCCCCAGTATCTCTGGCGTGATATACCCCAGTCCCTGAGGCGGTAATTAATGGTCTTTTTACCCCTGCCCTGTTTTTCAAGGAATTCTGTTATATCGTCAATGGCCTGTGTATTGGAAATACCATTAAACATATCTGAATTAATCAGGGTGCCGGGGCCTGTATAGGCACACTGCATACCATTTATGTCAAAATCTTCATCATCCGGCATAATAACAGCCTTTATTTTAAGACCGTATTTCCTGGCAAATTCAAAGTCCCTCTGATCGTGGGCAGGTACTGACATAACAGCACCGGTTCCATATTCCATCAATGCAAAATTTGCCGTATAAATTGGTAATTTCTCATTATTTACAGGATTGATACAAAAAGCGCCAATGAACAGCCCCTCTTTTTCATAATTTTCTATGCCTTCTGCAGATCTTTCCTGGGTTGAAATTTTCTTTAAAAAGGCATCAACCTCTTTTTCCTCCGGAGTATTACGTGACAACTTTTCCACCAGGGGATGCTCAGGAGCAAGACAGAGAAATGTACAGCCAAAAAGCGTATCCGGCCTTGTGGTAAAAACTGAAATATCTTTTTCACTTATATTGTCATGGGTGCCATCCAGTGCAAATTTTATTTCAGAACCTTTGCTTTTGCCAATCCAGTTCTTTTGCATACGTGTAACTTTACCGGGCCAGCCAGGTAATTTATCACAATAATCAAGCAGATCCTGGGCATAATCAGTTATTTTAAAAAACCACTGCCACAATTTTTTTTGCTGAACAACCTCGCTGCATCTCCAGCATCTGTCAGATTCAACCTGTTCGTTGGCAAGCACGGTCTGGCATTTTTCACACCAGTTAACATAGGATTCTTTTCTGTATGCCATGCCCCTTTCAAACATCTTTAAAAAAAGCCACTGCTCAAACCTATAATATTCAGGACGGCATGTTGCAATCTCCCTGTCCCAGTCATAGGAAAACCCCATTTTTTTGAGCTGATGGCGCATGGCACTAATATTTTCATATGTCCATGCCGCAGGGTGGGTATTGTTATCAATGGCTGCATTTTCAGCAGGCATGCCAAAGGCATCCCAGCCCATGGGGTGAATTACATTGAACCCTTTCATCTTTTTATATCTTACAACCACGTCACCTATGGTATAATTCCTCACATGTCCCACATGGATCTTGCCTGAAGGGTATGGAAGCATCTCAAGAAGATAGTATTTCTCCTTTGAACTATCTTCTGTAACTTTAAATGTACGGTTTTTATCCCAGTACTTCTGCCATTTAGGCTCAACTTCTCCAGGGTTATAATGCTCCTTCATAATATACCTGATACCTCCGAGAAATAATTCAAATCAAGATTAATAAAGCTCTACTAAATTGCCATATGAGAGCTGAAAAGGCAAGATATATATTGGATAATATATGATTCAGTCAAATGTAACCAGGCAGGCAAAAAAATTGCCATTAGAATATTTAAGAGCTTTGGGATTAAATTTTCGAATATTTACAACTCCGGGAGGATAGCTGAACCTGACCAGGGAAAAAATAC
>CAZQJS010000002.1:0-99595 GCA_964593725.1 uncultured Desulfobacterales bacterium | reverse complement strand
ATGGATGATATAAAAAAAAAAATCAGAAAAGCTGTTTTAAAACTTAGAATTTTTAATAAAGATAAAACCATACTTTATAATTCATCCCTTGTCTTTCTTCCAAAGTTTGAAAATATCAGATTTAATCCCATATTTTGCAGAAAAAAAATTTTTAACGACAGATCCCTTAAATTCTTACAGGCAACTGACAAGGGAGGTATGTTCAGAGCTTCTGCCTTGTGGGGTAATCTTGAAAGCAGGTATGATGCCTTGATTGCGGCAAACCTTAATAAATCATTTCCTGAAAATCGATGGATTTTTTTAAACAGATTGAGAATATGGGCCTCTTATCAAGGTTATTCCAGAAAGCTTGATCTTGACTGCCTTAAAAATTTTTCCATCTCAAATTATAATGTGGCAAAATGGGAGTTTCATATCCCGACTTCCAGGGGTAAATCTTTTGTACTGGAACTTGTTTTAAAAACTTCAAAAAAATTCAACGCCCTTAAATTATTCATACAAAGGCCAGATTCAAATAGAAAACCATCTTTTCTTTCTGACAGGGAAATGATTAACCTTATAATACGCCCTGATATTGATGACAGAAACTTCCATGATATAACCAAAGCGTTAAACGGTCCGGAACATGAAATGCCGAAACATGTAAAACCTTTTAAAAACGGTTTTACCTTTGAGCCTGACTTAAGGCGAAAACTACATATTGACTCTTCCTGTGGAACTTTTATACTGAAGCCTCAATGGAATTATATGGTAAATTTCCCCCTTGAAGCACAAAGAGGGCTTGATTCATCATCAGATATGTTCAGCCCGGGCTATTTTGATATTCAGATGCCTGGAAATGGGAAAGTCTGTATATCAGCCGCAGCTTTTTCCCATGATGAAAATCCAGAAGATATACTTCGTGATACAGGCCGGCCCGATAATGAAAATTCTGCCCATGGATACTCTTTAAAAAGTGCAGTTTTTAAAAGCCTTGATGCATTTATTGTAAACAGGGAACGGGAAAACAGCATAATTGCTGGTTTTCCCTGGTTCCTTGACTGGGGCAGAGACAGTTTGATATTTTGTCGTGCATTAATACAATTAAAAAGATTTAACAAAGCCCGGGGTATCTTAAAATTATTTGGCAGATATGAAGAAAACGGTACACTTCCCAATATGATTTGCGGTGATGATATTGCCAATCGTGAGACTTCTGATGCTCCTTTATGGTTTTTTGCATGTGTAAGAGAGATTATAAAGGCAGAAAAATCCGATGATTTCCTGCATGAGAAACTCCAGGGCAGAACTGTTAAACAGATTCTTTTATCAATTGCTGATTCATTGCTCAAAGGGACTAAAACCGGCCTTTTAGCAGACAAAAAAACCTCATTACTATTCAGTCCTTCCCATTATACATGGATGGATACAAACTATCCTGCCGGAACTCCAAGGCAGGGTTATCCCATTGAAATTCAGGCATTATGGCATTATGCACTGGAGTTTCTATCAAAAATTGATCAATCTTCAAATAAACATAAATGGATCAACCTTACTGAAAATGTTAAAAAAAATATCCATAAGTTATTTTATATAAAAGAACTTGGCTATTTTTCTGACTGCCTCCATGCTGACAAATCAACATCTGCCATATTTTCACAAGTTGATGATGCATTACGTCCCAATCAGCTTTTATTAATAACATTAGGTGTAATAAAGGATAAGAAAATATTAATTCCTGCCATTGAAACCTTAACAGAGCTTTTAGTTCCAGGGGCAATAAGAAGCCTTGCCAACAGAAAAGTCTGCCTTCCTTTGAAAATTATTTACGAAAATAAACTGCTTAAAGATCCGTTTCATCCATATTCAGGCAAATATGAAGGAAATGAAGAGTTAAACAGAAAACCTGCTTATCACAATGGAACTGCATGGACATGGCAGTTTCCGCTGTTTTCCGAAGCATGGTTTAAAATTTTCGGAAAGGAAAGCCGTTCAACAGCTCTTGCTCTGCTTGGAAGCTCTGTCCAGCTAATGGAAAAAGGTGCTGCAGGATATATCCCTGAAATTGTTGACGGTAATTTTCCCCATTATCCAAGGGGATGCGATGCCCAGGCATGGGGCTCAAGTGAACTTGCCCGTGTCATCAGTATTATCACTCAAAAATCATAAATATATTTTAAAAAATTCAGTTGCGAAATTATGAAATACCATGTTATTATATAACAAAAATCGCACAGAACAATCAAATCCTGTTTAACATATACAAACATGGTGAAAAAAGAAAAAAAACCACGCATATTAATTGTTACGCCTGAAGTAACATATCTGCCCCAGGAGATGGGTAATTCAAACGATTACTCTGCAAAAGCAGGCGGACTTGCAGATGTGTCAGCAGCTTTGATCAGTGCGCTATACGACCTGAATGTTGACGTTCATGTAGCACTCCCTGATTACAGATCAATTTTTGACCAGAACCGTCCTGACAAACTTATTAAAGAGATTGATAAAATCAGAAATCAACTTGAAAGCGAGCGAATTCACCTTGCAGAAGACAGAGCGTTTTATTATCTGAATAATATTTATTCAGGATATTCAGATAAAGATTTAAAAGTATCCCTTGCCTTTCAGAGAGAAGTTATGAACCATATAATTCCCAGAGTTAAACCCGATATTATCCATTGCAACGACTGGATGACAGGCCTTATTCCCGCCATGGCAAGACAATTGAATATTCCATGCCTTTTTACTATTCATAATATTCATACCATTACATCCACCATGTCACAGATAGAAGACCGGGGAATTGATGCGGCCTCGTTCTGGAGCAGACTCTACTTTTTATCACCTCCGAGAAATTACGAAGAAAGCAGGGATATAAACAGGGTTGATTTTCTCACTTCCGGGATATTTGCAGCCCACTATGTTAATACGGTAAGCCATACTTTTTTAATGGAAATTATCGCAGGCAAACATGTTTTCGTAGAAAACCAGATCAAAAAGGAACTTACATATAAAGTTGAAGCCGGGTGTGCAACCGGAATAATTAATGCACCTGAACCAGAATTTAACCCAGCTGTTGATGAAAAAATACGATTTAACTTTGGACCTAAAAATCATAAAAAAAATAAAATATTAAATAAAGAGCACCTTCAATTCATGCTTGATCTTAAGATTGATAAACATGCCCCGCTTTTTTTCTGGCCGTCAAGGCTTGATCCGATCCAAAAGGGATGTCAGCTCCTTGCTGATATTATGTATAATATTGTTGATTTTTACCATGATATTAATCTCCAGATTGTAATAGTTGCAAATGGAAGCTTTCAACACCATTTCAGGGATATTGTTAATTTTCATTCCATGCATGCAAATGCTGCTGTGTGTGATTTTAATGAAGACCTTTCCCACCAGGCCTTTGCATCGTCTGATTTTATTCTCATGCCCTCGGGTTTTGAGCCCTGCGGACTTCCCCAGATGATAGGGTGTATTTATGGCAGTCTGCCTGTTGTGTTTGATACAGGAGGACTTCATGATACAATTTCACACCTTGATGTTGATAATAATAAAGGAAATGGATTTGTCTTTAAGACCCACAATAAAGAAGGTTTCAGATGGGCTGTTGACAAAGCTGTTGATTTCTATATGCTGCCTGACAGGGTAAAGGAGACACAGATCAAAAGAATTATGATAGAAAGTGTGCTTGAATTTAATCATACAAATTGTGCAGCAGATTACATAGATCTCTATGGGAAAATGCTTAACAGGCCATTCATAATATAAAGGTATTATTATTAATAGTAAAAAATTAAACAGTTCAACCCTTTTTAAAGATGTGAATCTTGCTTTTTTCAAGGATATTATTTTAAAAAGAGATGATTTTATTAAAAACAGGGAATCAACTCTTCTGGATGTTAATTGTGGGAAAAAGCCAGGCCTGTCCCTGATAGACTTCTCTGATTACCATAAAATTTTCGGGCTTAATAAACAAAATGATAATACATGGAAATTTGCTGAGTGGGCACCCAATGCAGAAGAGATGTTTATCACAGGCGATATGACCTGTTGGAAAATCGATGAAAAGTTCAAGCTTAAAAAAGATAATCAGACAGGAATTTTTTCAGGGACCTTTTCTGAAAAAACATTTAAACATAATCAACATTATAAGCTTATTATTATAAGCCAGGGAATTCAGTTGGAGAGAATCCCCACAGCATCACAGAGGGTTGTACAGGATCATGCTACTCTTATTTTCACAGCCCAGGTATGGGATCCTGAAAGACAATATAATTTTAAGAATAAAAACAGAGTTCCTGGCAAGGAACCTCTATTGATTTATGAAGCACACGTTGGTATGGCAGTAGAAGAGGGCAGGGTTGGAACATATAAAGAGTTTGAAGAAAATATGCTGCCGCGGATCAAACAGGCAGGATATAATACACTCCAATTGATGGCAATTCTTGAGCACCCCTATTATGGATCACTTGGTTATCATGTCACAAGTTTTTTTGCTCCCTGTTCAAGGTTTGGTACTCCTGAAGAGTTAAAAAGCCTGATTGATACAGCCCATGGATATGGAATCACTGTGCTCATTGATATGATTCATTCCCATGCAGCCAATAATGAAACCGAGGGGTTATCAAAATTTGACAATACATATTTTCAATTTTTTCCCAAAGGTGAAAATGGATTTCATCCTTTATGGGATTCACGATGCTTTGATTATGGTAAAGATATGGTCATTAAATTTTTGTTATCCAATCTTCGTTACTGGCTTGAAGAATTTAATGTGGACGGTTTCAGATTTGACGGTATAACCAGCATGCTTTTTTATGACCATGGAATAAACAAAAATTTTACATCACATAAAGATTACTTTGGCAACAATTTTAATGTTGATGCTCTGGCATATCTTTACATGGCAAATAAACTTATTCACACAATTTACAAAAAGTCCATAACCATTGCAGAGGATATAAGCGGTTATCCAATGCTTGCACTTGAACAAAAACAGGGCGGTACCGGCTTTGATTATCGATTTGCCATGGGCATTGCTGATTTCTGGATAAAACTGCTTAAGGATAAGAAAGATGAACAATGGCACCTTGGCACACTATGGTATGAGCTTACTCGATTTCCAAAGGGTGAAAAAAGCATAAGCTATTCAGAATCCCATGATCAGGCCCTTGTGGGAGATAAAACCATAATGATGCATCTTTTAGGAAAAGATATTTACAATTCAATGTCATTAGAAAATGATGGCATAAGAACATTCCGGGCCATTGCACTCCATAAAATGATTAGATTAATAACAATCGCAACCGCACAGAACGGATATTTGAATTTCATGGGCAATGAGTTCGGTCACCCTGAATGGATTGATTTCCCCTCAAAAAAGAATAACTGGTCCTACAATTATGCAAGAAGGCTGTGGTCATTAATGTATAATAAGGAACTTTATTATTCAAAACTTGCATTTTTTGATAAAAGTATGCTTTTGACTTTTAAAAAATATATTGATTTTGAAAATAGTACTGCACAACTGCTCTTTATACATGAACATGATAAGATCATTATTTTTAAACGTAAGGATCTTATTTTTGTTTTCAGCTTTAATTGCAGTAAATCATTTGTTGATTACAGGTTTAATGCACCTCCTGGAAAATATGAAATGGTATTGAATACAGATCAAAGTGATTTTGGCGGGAAAAATCGACTTCAGGAAAAACAAACTCACTTTACCATAGAAAATTCACAATTAAGCCTTTATATCCCAACCAGGACAGCTTTAATTTTATTACATAAAAAATAAAACTCCTGGTTTGTTTCAATACGATTTTACTTGAAATTAATTTTAAAAATATCTATAGTTAAATCTACTCCAAAAATGCAGGGAAATTACAGCTGAAATCAATGGATAAAAATATTAAAATAGTGATCTTGTCTGACCCGCTATCCTCGGAAAATATTCTTGAGTCAATCTTGTCACATGAAAATTATACCAATTATACCATTGTGGATTCCATTGAAAAATTAATTGACTTCTTAAACCATGATATAGATATTATTCTCCTTGATATTGCAGCAGTCCCTGAAGATGTAACTAAAATTATAAATCTGATAAAATCTGATAATAATTATTTTGATTCGCCCATTGTAATGATCACCGGGCATGATGATGAAGAAATCTTAAAGGAATCCCTGAAAGCAGGTGCAATAGATTATATTTCAAAACCTGTTAATAAAACTACACTTAAAGCACGCCTGGAAGCAACCCTTAAATTAAAGGCAGAGATTGCAAAGCAAAAAGAACTTGCAAGGTTTGATCCCTTAACCAGACTTCCAAACAGGCTTTTCTTTAATGAACAATTAAAACTTGCAATGAAACGCTGCCAGCGTAATAATTTACAGCTTGCAGTCCTTGTAACTGACCTTGACCATTTTAAAATGGTTAATGACACCTTTGGACACTCCATGGGTGATAAATTACTGGTTGAAATTGCAAGGAGGATGAAGGATTGTATAAGGGAAACTGACACCATTGCAAGAATAAGCGGAGATGAATTCTTTTTAATACTTGAAAATATTGAAACAAAATCAACTGTAATAGAAATTGTTAAAAGACTATTAAATTCGGTCAAAGCTCCTTTTATTCTTGACGATAATGAAGCATATGTCGGATTAAGTATTGGAATATGCTTATCTGACAAAGACATCAGTTCTGAAATTTTAATAAGAAATGCTGATCATGCAATGTATGAGGTAAAAGCACATGGCAGGAACAATTATAAATTCTTCACTGAACAGATGGATATTGTTATATCCAATAAAGTTAAATTAAGAAAATTATTGTATGATGCCCTGGAAAAAGACGAGTTCTATATGAACTATCAACCAAGAATAAATATTAAGACAAATCAGATTACAGGTGTTGAAGCACTTTTAAGATGGAACCATCCCCAGGGAAAAAATATTCCATCCAATGTGTTTATTCCGCTTCTGGAAGAGATCGGTTTAATAAACCAGATCGGTGACTGGACATTAAGACAGGCATGTGAACAAAATTTAATCTGGCAGGAACATGGCTGCCCTGAAATACCTGTTTCTGTAAATCTTTCTCCCATACAATTCCATGATGAAAAACTTCCTGAAATTATTCAAAATGTGTTAAATGATACTGGTCTTGACCCAGGTTTCCTTGAAATTGAAATTAATGAAGGTGTCTTTATTGTTGATGATTATATTGTGGAAAATACCCTTAACAAACTTAAACAATTAAATATTAACATGATAATCATGGATGATTTCGGCTCTGGTTACTCTTCCATTGGATATCTTAAAAAATTCCCTATTGATGCAATTAAAATTGACAAGGAATTTGTCCAGAACATTACAAACAATCCAAGCAATGCTGCCCTTGTTTCTGCCATTGCTGCCATGGGTATTGCCCTGGAACTGCAATCCATCATTGCAGTTGGTGTTGAAAAACAATCGCTTATTCCCTTTTTAAGACATATGGGCTGTGATTCCTATCAGGGGTATCTCATGAGCCCTCCCATATCCAGTACCAGAATTGAAAAAATGCTTAAAAAACAGAACCTCTGTATTAAAGGTGCAAATGGTAATAATATTAATGATCCCTGCAACTCAAACTTCCGTATCCTTTTTGCCGATGATTTCCCCACAAATATCCAGATTGCATTAAAGCTTTTACAGAGTTCAGGATATGAAATTGATACTGCAAAGGATGGAAAGGAAGCTGTTAATCTTTTTTTGACAAATGGACCATATGATCTTGTTTTCATGGACCTTCAAATGCCTAAATTTGACGGATATGAGGCAGCAAAAAAAATCAGGTCATCTGAAGATAAAACCAGGGTTCCCATAATTGCAATGACAGCATATGATATGGAAGGAGTCAGGGACAGATGCCTTTCTGCCGGCATGGATGATTTTATTGCCAAGCCCTTTAAGCTAAAGGATTTTAATAAAATCATTGAAAAATGGAAAAAATACTTTCCACGATAATTTTTTCCTGTTCAACTTTTTTCTTGCATAACAGAGGCAGATTATATAAACTTTTCCAAAGTATTTATCATTAATATATTTAAATATGAAACCATTATATGAAACTTTTAGACCGCGTACTTGCCCTGGGTAATCTCATTGAACTTGCTGAAATGGCATATATTGAAGCAGACAATGATTTAAATGTTCTGACCTGGAACAATGGTGCGGGCAAACTTTTCAACTATACGGAAGAACAGGCATACTCGTTAAAACTTGATTCCCTGGTACTCATCAACAGAGAAACCCTTATTCAATGTTCCAGATCCGAGGTTATAACAAAAAGTCTCTTAAATGAAACCGGTGAAAAAACCTGGTATGACTTCTATCTTACACCCATCCTCAATGTTAAAGGTGAAAAGTTAGGCCTGTCCATTCTTGTCAAGGATGTTTCAAAGGAGATCCAGAAAAACAGTGATCTTGAAGAGTATAGGAAACAGCTTCAACAAATATACGAGTTTGCTCCTGTGGGTATTTATAAAGCAGATATAAACGGAGAATTTCTACTTGCCAACTCTGAACTTGCCTGGATGCTTGGCTATGATTCAACAAAAGTTATTATAAATAAACGGAAAAAAAATTTTTTCTCCCTGTTTTCTGACCAGAAAAAAGCCAAAGAATTTAAAGAGTATCTGAAAGAGACCGATGAAGTCAACCGTTTCAGATGTGAACTGAATAAACAAAACGGATCTACTGTATGGACACTTTCCTATGCAAAAATTGTACATGGCAAAGATAACAGGGTTGCAGGCTTTAATGGCTTTGTAATTGATATAAGCGATACAATCCGTGCTGAGAATGCTCTCCAGGCAGCCAACGCAAAATTACTCCTTTTATCAGTTCAGGATGGTCTTACAAAAATACCCAATAGAAGAAAATTTGATGAATTTTTAATAAAAGAATGGAAACGCAATTTCAGAGAAAAACATGAACTTTCTGTAATCATATGTGATATTGATTTTTTCAAATTTTACAATGATACCTATGGCCACCAAAAAGGTGATGACTGCTTGATAAAAGTTGCCCGGGCCATTAAAAACTCTGTTTTCAGGCCAGGTGATCTTGCTGCACGTTACGGCGGAGAAGAATTTTCTGTTGTTCTGCCTAATACTGATGCCTCAGGGGCCTTTAAAGTTGCTCAAAATCTTAACAAAGCTGTATCTAACCTTAAAATTGAGCATAAAAGTTCTTCAATTGCAAATTATGTCACTTTAAGTGTAGGAGCTTCAAGTACTGTTCCTTCCGGAAATAAAACTCCGGAAGAGCTGTTAAAAACAGCAGATCAGGCATTATATGAAGCAAAGGAAACAGGACGTAATAAAGCAGTATACAGAAAGTATTAATTTTTAAGGCTATTATCTTGCCAGATTCTATTAAATTTAACTTTTTCAAATCCCATGATCTCTTAAAAATCAGGTATGCTTATATCAGAACAACTGAAAAAAATTTAAAGGGCATAATTCTTCTTTTGCATGGAAGGGCTGAATTCATTGAAAAGTATAAAAATATCATCCATGACCTTACTCAAAAGGGATTTGATGTTGCAACCTTAGACTGGCGCGGTCAGGGACTTTCAGCCAGAGAAACCATGGACAGGCAAAAGGGCTATGTTAAAAATTTTAATGATTATTTAAAGGATCTTAAACTCTTTTTTGACCAGGTGGTAAAACCTGAAAATAAAAAAGTATACATATTAGCACACTCAATGGGTGGTCATATCGGCCTGAGGTTTCTGCATGATTATCCAGGAAACATTGATAAAGCAGTACTTCTGTCTCCCATGTTTGATATTAAATCATTTTTTCTGACACGTTTTGTTTTAAGATCAATTACAAAATTTGCCTTAGTTTCAGGTTTTTCCAGAAATTATATAGTTGGAGGAAAAAAATATGTTTCGCTCAAGCATAACCTTAAAAAAAATATTTTCAGTCATGACCCATTAAAATCTGATATTCAGGCCCATGAGATAAAAAAAAATCCTGATCTTGCCCTGGGAGGTCTCACATGGGCCTGGCTGAATGCTGCCTATGATTCAATAGATATTATTATGACACAGGAGTATGCTTCAAGGATTTATACACCTGTCTTGATTATCAATGCACAAAAGGACATGCTTGTAAAAAAATCAGCTCAGAAAAAAATATCAAGCTTTCTGCCTCTTTGTGAATATTTATCCATAAAAAATGCTTATCATGAAATACTATTTGAAAAAAAAGAGATCATTGATATTTTCTGGGCTAAATTTGAGGGATTTATTAATTGTTCCCAATATAAAAACTAATGTACAGAGTTGATTATTTTTCTAAGCTGGCCTGAACATTTAAAGGTTACAACTCTTCTTTCTGCAAGCATCATTTCCTGATTAGTTGCAGGATTTCTACCTTTACGGGCTTTTTTCTCATTAACACTGAATTTACCAAACCCACTTATCATCAAGCTGTTGCCATTTTCTATGGTATTTTTGATAATCTCCAGAAGCTCTTCCATTATTTCATAGGCCTCTGTCTTGGAGATTTGAAGCTTATTTTGAATATTATCTGTGATTTGGTTTTTTGTTAATGTCATGTCCTGTTAAGCTCCTGCAATAGTATGTTTAAAAAAAATTAAAATAAAGGATTAAATTACTTCAATTTCAGTTGATTTGTCAAGTATTTAGCAAAGAATTTATAGGTTGTAAAAAATAATATTTGAGAGTAATATTCCATGGGTATTCAGGTTAAAAACCTTTATTTATAAATTCAATGTTTGATTAGAGGATATTATGGTTTCAATTCAGGCAATTTCCACTCTGGACGGACGTTATAACAAACTTGTCAGCAGTTTATCAGATATTTTTTCAGAATATGGTCTGATAAAACACAGGGTGAAAATTGAGGTCCAATGGCTTAAATTCATATTGGTTGAATTAAGTTTTGATGAAATAAACAGCCAGGAACTTGAAATTATCGATAATATTTATAAAGACTTTAACCTGTCATCGGCAGAAAAGATAAAAAATATTGAGAAAACAACCAATCATGATGTAAAAGCTGTTGAATATTTCATCAAACAAGAACTTGAAAAAGCAAATTTAAAACGGCTTAAGGAATGGGTTCATTTTGCCTGTACATCTGATGACATCAATAATACTGCCTATGCATTAATGCTTGAAAAAGGTAAAAAAGTTGTAATTGAATTATTAAATGAATTTTTAGAAAAAATTGAAAACACAGCTGTAAAATATAAATCCATACCAATGATGTCAAGGACCCATGGACAACCAGCTTCTCCCACAACAGTGGGCAAGGAATTTATCAATTTTGCATGGCGCATCTCAGAAGAGATACTAATATTGAAAAATAAAAAGATCCAGGGAAAGCTCAATGGAGCAACCGGGAATTTTAATGCACATTTTTTTTCCTTCCCGGAAATTGACTGGATTAAAGCCTCAAAGGAGTTTATTGAAAAACATTTAAACCTTAAGCCTGTTATCTTTACAACCCAGATTAACCCCAATGCATCCCTCTCATATATTCTACATTCAATGGTCAGGACAGCAGCAGTTATGATTGATTTTAACCGTGATATGTGGGGGTATATAAGCCTTGGATATTTTAAGCAGCACCTTAAAAAAGGAGAAGTCGGTTCCTCAACCATGCCCCATAAAGTCAATCCCATTGATTTTGAAAACAGTGAAGGTAATATGGGCATTGCAATTTCAATCATGGAGCACCTTGCAGTCAAACTTCAAAAATCTAGATTTCAAAGGGATTTAACTGACAGTACTGTTCTTAGAAACCTTGGCATGGCATTTGGATATTTCATCATTGGGATTAAAAACTCATTAAAAGGTCTTGGAAAGATTGCTGTGAACAAACCTGCAATTGATAAGGATCTTGATGAAAATCCGGAATTATTGGCAGAACCTTTACAGACAGCCATGAGAATCCATAAGGAAGAAAACCCCTATGAAAAACTAAAAGAATTGACCAGGGGCAGAAAATTTACAAAAAATGAACTTGAAGCCTTTGTTGATAGTCTTCAAAAAGTGCCTGACAAATTAAAACAAAAAATGAAAGCCCTGACTGTGCACCAGTATATCGGGCTTGCAGACAAACTTGTGGATCAATATTTTTTAATTAAAAATAAAAATTGAAATTACAATGGAAAATTCGTCCAAATCAAATAATTTTGTTTTCACCAATGAAACATCCACCATTGGAAAAAACAATCTGACATGGCATCCATGGAAAATATTGGTTGTTGATGATGAAGAAGATGTCCATAAAATCACAGAACTTGCCTTAAATGACTTTTCCTTTGAAAATAGAAAAGTTCTTCTTTTTAAAGCATTTTCAGCAAATGATGCAAGAAAAATACTTAAAACAGAACATGATATTGCACTTATCCTTTTAGATGTTGTAATGGAACATGACAATGCAGGCTTAAAACTCATAGATTATATCCGCAATGACCTTAAGAACCAGATGGTACGCATTGTCCTCAGGACTGGACAGCCAGGCAAGGCACCGGAACATGAAATTATCACAAGATATGATATCAATGATTATAAATCCAAGACAAGATTCACCATTCAAAAATTATTCACCACTGTGACAGCCTGTCTAAGGGCATACAATAATCTAAAATCAATAAAAAAAAACCAGGAAGGTCTGGAACTTATTGTTAAATCCAACAAAGAATTAATAGGTAACAACCAGTTATCCATCTTTGCATCAACTGCCCTTGAAACCCTGAATAAAATTTTCAATATTTTCAATTCTTCCATTGAATCAAGTTTTTATGCTGTTGCATCCCAATCTGAAAATTTAAAAATCATTGCTGGGACAGGAAAGTACATTAAACATATAAACTCTGTTTTTGCTGATCTGGAAGATATCCTTGACAGGAACATAGTTGCAAAAATTAAGAAAATTTTTGTTAAAGGCGGGGAAATATTCCTTGAAAATGAGTATATCGGGGTTTTAAAAACTAATGAAGATTTCACAAGCCTGATCTATTTTGCAGGTATGGATGCAGCCTTATTCAATATCAATAAGGATCTGATAAGATTATACATCAATAATATTGCAACCCACATTGATAATGTTGTTTTGACAAGGGAAATAGTCAATACCCAGAAGGAAGTTATAATGACATTGGGTGAACTTGTTGAAACAAGATCAAAAGAAACTGCAAACCATGTTGCAAGAGTTGCGGAAATCTGTTATGTACTTGCCCGCAAATATGGAATTGAAGAAGAAGAGGCTGAATTGTTACGGATGGCTGTGCCAATGCACGATGCTGGAAAAATTGGAATTCCCGAGGTGATATTGAATAAATCCGGCCCGTTAACTAAAACCGAAATGCTGCTTGTGCAGACCCATGCCAGGACCGGATTTGATATTTTAAAAAAATCTGAAAAACAGATAATGGAGACAGCAGCACTTATAGCTCTCCAGCACCATGAAAAATGGGATGGAACAGGATATCCAGAAAATTTATCCAGAAAAGATATCCATATTTTTGGAAGAATAGCAGCTGTAGCTGATGTATTTGATGCATTAAGCCATAAGAGGTGCTACAAACAAAAATGGAGTATAGAGAAAATAATAAAGTTTTTTAAAGCAGAATCAGGCAGGCATTTTGATCCTGAACTTGTTGATATTCTGTTAAATTCCATTGATGAATTCCAGGAGATTAATAAAAAATTACCAGATTAATCTATTTTATAATTTTTTATATGCATTTTATTGTTTAATTTTAATTAAAATTTAAAACAGGGGAATAAAAATGAAAGTTGGTATATTAAAAGAGATTAAACCACAGGAGAACCGTGTCTGCATGACTCCAGCAGGGGTTGCAGCACTTGTGCATCACAGCCACACAGTCTATGTTGAAAACAATGCAGGGCAAGGATCTCATTTCAGTGATGAAGAATATATAAAAGCTGGTGCTGAAATGATTAACAGTGCAGAAGAGGTTTTTAATATTTCTGATATGGTCATGCATGTAAAAGAACCCCAGCCTTCTGAATATAAATTCATAAAAAAAGATCAGATTGTATTTACCTATCTGCACCTTGCAGCTGATAAAAAACTTACACAAGCACTGATGGAAACAGGTTCCATTGGCATTGCCTATGAGACCGTTGAAACCAGGGATGGTTTTTTGCCGCTTCTTGCACCAATGAGTGAGGTCGCAGGCAGACTTGCTACCCAGGAAGGTGCAAAATATCTTGAAAAAACCTTTGGCGGCAAGGGAGTCCTTCTGGGAGGGGTTCCCGGAACACCTCCTGCCAGAGTTATTATTATCGGCGGCGGAGTTGTGGGTTACAATTCTGCTGTTATAGCCTGTGGAATGGGCGCAGATGTAACAATACTTGATATGGATCTAAACCGCCTTCGTTACCTTTCTGAAATTATGCCTGCCAACTGCAGACCCCTTATGTCCTCACCAACACTTTTAAAGGATCTTGTAAAAGATGCCGACCTTGTTATAGGAGCAGTTCTGGTGGCAGGAGCAAAAGCACCAAAACTGATCACCAAAAAGATGCTTTCCACAATGAAAAAAGGTACTGTTATTGTTGATGTTGCCATTGACCAGGGAGGATGTTTTGAAACCTCAAAGCCGACAACCCATGGCGACCCTATCTTTGAAGTGGACGGAATTGTACATTATTGTGTTGCAAACATGCCTGGAGCTGTTCCCCTTACATCAACAATTGCTTTAACAAATGCGACCTTGCCCTATGCTCTTGAACTGGCAGATAAAGGCTGGAAAGAGGCCTGCCGGACAAATTCAGAGCTGAAAAAGGGTATAAACTACCATGGCGAAAAACTGACATATAAACCTGTTGCAGATGCATTTGGCTTTGAATATACCAAAGTGGATGGGATTCTCTGATTAAAAAAACAGTGTGTTGAGGCTATCAATCTCAACACACTATTTTAATAAGGAGAGTAAGAAATGAAAACATTTAACAGTATATGGTTAATTATAAACTCCCTGATCGCTGAAAGATCTTTTTGAGAGCTTTAATTTACGATTTTTTATACCTGGTGCTTATAAATTTATTTTTTATATATTTTCATATTATAATTTGTTAACAAAACAGTCAATATACCCGGACGATTTTTTTTAAAATAAATTTATGTTATTTATTAAAGAACATGAATTTTTAATTGGGAGAATTAAAAAAAATGACATCTAAACTCACTGAAAAACAGGGTGCATTTTTATTAAACCTTGCAAGGGAGACCATTACAGATAAATTAAAGGCTCCCGGTAAAAAAGATGCTGATATAATTGTACCAGAAAAGGATAAGGACACAATTTCAAAAAAAAAGCGCGGAGTTTTTATCACATTACACAAAGACCATGAACTTCGCGGCTGTATAGGCACAATAGAGGCTGCCAGGTCTATTGTTGAAGGAGTAAAATACAATGCACTCAATGCAGCATTCCATGATCCGAGATTCTCTCCTGTGACAAAAAATGAGTTGGAAAAAATTAATATTGAGGTGAGTATTTTAACAAAACCTGTAAAAATAAAATATGATAACACCAACGATCTCATTGATAAAATCACTCCTTTTCAAGATGGAGTTATAATAAAAAAGAAAAACTGTTCAGCAACTTTTCTGCCCCAGGTCTGGGATCAGCTTCCTGATTGTGAACTTTTCCTCTCCCATCTTTGCCGGAAAGCAGGGCTTAAAGCCAATGAATGGCAGAAAAATGATCTTGAAGTATCTTTATACCAGGTACAATACTTTAACGAAGAATAATAAATTTATTTGTTTTCAGAAAAATTTTTGATATAATTTATATCATGAAAATTTCCACAACCCACACAGGATCGGATTTTGATGCGATAGCTTCACTTGCTGCAACATCTGTAATATATCCTGATACCATACTTGTTCTGCCAAATTCAATCAATCCCAACTTAAAAGCATTTCTTTCCATTCACAAAGACCTTTTTGATTTTAAATCTTCAAGGGACATTGAAATTGACAAAGTTACAAGTTTAATTGTGGTGGACACAAGCTCCTGGAAGCGTCTGGAAGGACTTCAATCATTAAAGGACAAAGAAGACCTTAACATAACTATTTATGACCACCATCCCATGGATGACATTGAAGCCGGCCATGTTATAAGGGAAAAAACCGGTGCTGCCATAACTCTGTTGATTCAGGAGATAAAAAGACTGAAAAAAATAATAACTCCCATTCAGGCTACTCTTTTTTTAATGGGTATTTATGAAGATACCGGCAATCTTACGTTTACATCAACTACCCCCCTGGATGTGCATATGGCAGCATATCTGCTTGACAGAAGAGCTGACCTTTCTATTTTAAACACATTCCTGCAGCACGCCTATGGGAAGAAACAAAAAGATGTACTTGCACGGATGCTTTTAAAAACCGAGAGATTAAATATTGATGATTTCACAATCAGTATCTCAACCATTGACATACACGGCAGGGTTGAAAATCTTGCAATTGTTGTTCAGATGTACAGAGAGATTGTAAATGTGGATGCAGCATTTGGAATATTTAAGGATACAAAAACAGATAAGTGTATGATCATAGGAAGGAGTGGAACCGAGGAGATTAATATGGGCCTTATCATGCGAAGCCTTGGAGGTGGAGGACATCCCGGTGCAGGGTCAGCCCAGATTAAAAATTGCAATTCTGAAAATTTAGAATCCATGCTCCTGGAATTAATTAAAGGTAACCACCACTCTTCTGTATCTCTTGGTGATATAATGTCCTATCCTGTAATCACTGTTAATGAAAACACGCCGATTGAAGAGGTTGCAATGCTTTTGCGTGAAAAAGGGTGTACAGGTGTACCCATTACTGACAAGGATAATAACCTTGTGGGAATAATTTCCCGCCGGGATTTTAAAAAAATCAGAAAAACAGCTCAGATGCAGTCGCCGGTTAAAGCTTTTATGAGCAGAAATCCTGTTTCCATATCCTATGATAAAAGTGCCATGGAGGCAGCAAGATTAATGATCAGGCATGATATCGGCAGGATACCCATAATGCGGGACAATAAGATAATCGGGATCATTACAAGATCCGACACCATGCTCTATTTTTATGATCTTTTACCGGACTGAGCTTTTATGTTTTATCTGTTTTTAATGAGTCTTTCTGCTTTTACGGCAAGTTTTTCCCTGAAAATTTTTGAGTTATGTCTGATATCAACCGGGAATGACTTTTCAATAAAAAAATGTTCTATGTTTTTTGTATGGGAAAATGAAGCTGCAAGCTCAATGAGTTCATCTTTAAAACCGGTTTTATCACCGATTGTGTCAAATGGTTCAACAAACAGTACAGGTGTTTGATCTCCCTTTTTCCCAACTCCCACAAGAGCGCTCCTGTATACTTTTTCATGGTTGTTAAAAACCGCCTCACATGGAATGGAAAACATTGTTCCACAAACAGTTTCAACCCTGTGGTTTTTTCTGCCGCAGAACCAGAATCTTCCATCTTTATCCATCCAGGCAACATCCCCCATTCTATGCCATATACCGCCTGAGGAGTCTGGAATTTTTGCAAAAAGATCAGCCTTACGATTATTAAAATACTGTTTTGTTACAAGATCAGCTTTTACAATTATCTCTCCCACATCATTCTTACCTAAAAAGTGGGATTCCCTTAGTTGAGATATAGGGTCGTCTGTGATTTTGATAATTCTTATATCTGTATTTAAAATAGGCCTTCCAACACACATGCCATAACCTTTTTCACTCAATTTTCTTGTCTCTTGGAGGATCTCATTTGAGTCAATGGATATAATGGGTACGGCTTCGGTTGC
Organism: uncultured Desulfobacterales bacterium; assembly: GCA_964593725.1. GTDB lineage: Bacteria > Desulfobacterota > Desulfobacteria > Desulfobacterales > Desulfobacteraceae > JAIOSM01. Next base: position 81,745 of record CAZQJS010000002.1, on the reverse strand, counting down.
TCCGTAGGGTGTATGGATGCGTGCACTGTCCCTTAACATGGTAGAAAATTGTTCTATATTGCCTGGAGAGACAGGTGCTCCGGCAGACACTACCCTTCTTAAACTGGGAAGTTTTATATTATTCTCTTTTCCGTACCTGCCAAGTCTGTGGAGCAGGGCAGGGGAGGCAAACATATTAGTTACACCATTGTTCTCAATTGCCTCGATTAATTTTTCAGGATTTGCTCTGGCAGGTCTTGTGGGGTCCATGTCAGGGATTACTGCAGTCATGGAAAGTGCAGGATCAAACAGTGCAAAAAGCGGAAAAGTCGGAAGATCCACTTCATCATCCTCAATTTTAAAATGCTTCCTTATCTGCTCTATCTGGGCTGCAAAATTACCATGGGTGTAAACAACTCCCTTGGCAGGACCGGTACTCCCAGTAGTAAATACAATTGCAGCTGTTTCATCCCTGGTTGTACCGGCACATTGATATTTTTCCTTTCCGGTCTTCCGGATATTATCAAGTTTATACCCCCCCCAGAACCATCTTTTACCGACTGTAATCCATATTTTTATTGATCTAAAAAAAGCCGGGGCAAATTTTCTTAAAACATGGGCTTTTTCAATGCCGATAAAGGCTTTGGGCTTACTCTGCTCAAGGCATGAAAGCATTCTTTTAAGGCCCATGCCAGGGTCAACAACAACTGGAACTGCTCCAACCTTGCACATTGCAAAAATTATTAAAAAAAAATCAAGGGAAGGTGTCACCATTAAGATGGTTCTGGTGCCCCTTGTGATACCGGTTTTTTCAAGACCAAATGCTATCTCATCAGAACCTTTATCAAGCTGTTTAAATGTGATCTGGCTGTATGTAACCCTGCCGCCTGCATCCCGACCGGCAGGGTAAACAACAGCCCGTTTATATGGAAATTTTTCAGCAGATCTTTTCAGCCCGTGGGCAATATTTACAAATTGGTTCATTATAATAAATCTTTAATTTTATGGATTGTTTTTTTTATAATTCCTCTGGTCTCTTTTCCCCTGGAACTTTCAATTACTCTAACAAATGGATCAAGGCTTGTTACAGCTTCACGGGCAAGCAGGATCAAATCTTTGTTCTTTTCCTGAATTTTTTTAAGTCCCTGATCTTTATTAACATTATATAAAACATAAAGTGATCTTATCTCTTTTATAATTTTATCAAATTTCTTTTTTGCCTTATCCTTTGCTTTGATCAGGTTCTTACTCTCTTTTTCTGTGATTTTAATCTGATCAGGATATTGTTTCCCAAGATTTTTAATTCTGTTAATCTCATTTAAAAGTAAAATAACTCTACGGTCATATTCTAAAATTACAAAGTATAAATCATTTTGGTGATCAAATGTGAACTTAAGCATTTCATCAGGCAGTTTTATATTTTCAAGGGAAACTGATGTATAAATTTTTTCAGGATTTTCAGAAGAAGAGAAAAAAAACTTATATGCAAATACTGCAGCAACCAATAGAAAGATAATTATTAATAGAATAATAAGCTTTTTAATGGTGAAAATTTTCCTGTTTCCTGTCCGGCCATTTTGATCATCAGAATTTAATTTTTTTTTCTTTTTATCCAGTTTCTCCTTTTTTTTTGCTTCCTTTTGAGCTTTTTTTAAGGCCTTCTTTTCAGCTTTCGCTTTTTTTTTATCTTGTTTTGTTATTTTTTCTTCTGATTTATCGTTCATGGCTTTATTATAACCTGAGCATATAAAAAATGTCAAAAAAGGAGTGTTGATTATTCCAGGAAATCCTTGATCAACATCAATGATTCATCTGGGTTGTCCTCCAGTAAATAGTGCCCTGAATTTTCAAAAACATGGTATTGTGCATTGGGAAGACGAATTTTCCATTCATTTAAAAAATTAACATCAAACACAAAATCTTTTAATCCCCATAAGAACATGGTTGGGATGGCATTGATTTTATGCAGGTTATCATCAACAAATTTTGCTGTGCCATGGGATCTGTCTGTCAGAGATAAAGGGATATCCTTAACAAATTCCAGTGTTGCAATCCTGTTTTTCCATGAATTATAAGGTGCAGTCAGCCCTTTTTTAACTTTTTTTGAAAGGGAAGTTGCTGGTGCAAGGAACAGGGCAGCAAAGGCAAACAGATTCAATCCAAGAACTGCAGGCACAGCAAAGGGTGAAAAATATTTAATTAAAGCAAGTCTGAAAGGGAATTTTTTTGTTCCTGGCAGCAAAAAACCGGAACTGTTCATAATAATAATCTTGTCTATCATATCAAGATTTTTCAATGCCCAGGCAAGGGAGATCATGCCGCCCCAGTCATGGACAATGAGAATTATTTTCTCATCCAGTTTAAGATGATTTATAAAACAGGAAAGATCTCTGACACGGTTTTCAAGGGTATACCTGTAACATCTATTATCAGGCTTGTCTGAAAACCCACAACCAATATGATCCGGAACTATGGTTCTGAAATCAGGAGACAACCCATTGATGAGACTTCTGAAATAAAAGGACCAGGTCGGATTGCCGTGTACCATTAAAACAGGCCTGCCTTTTCCTTTATCAATATAATTCATCTTTAACCCGTTGATTTTATAAAAATTTAATTCATAGGGATAAAGATCTTCAAACCCTTTTGTTGAAAGAGTTTTATTATTTATTATTCTTTTTACCATTCAACGCCCATGACAATACAATTAAGTCCACTTCCAACTCCAATGAAACAGACGAAATCTCCTGGATTTAAAAACTCTCTTTCGTCTGCAATGGCAGCTGTTATTGGCAGTGATACAGTGCCTATATTTCCAAGAAAAGGATAGGTTGAAAAATCTTTTTTAATATCAATATCAAGAGCTTTATAAAAGGATTGATGATGTATTGCACCAACCTGGTGGCCTATAAATTTATCAATATCATCCCTTGAAAGGTTAAAATCATCTAAAAACTCTTTAAAAGTCTGAACAACAAGCATGGTTCCCTTTTCAAGTACCTGTTCTGCATTGGTTCTCATAATAACCCTTGAATTCACAGGCATTCCTGATTCCCTGAAACCCCACCTGCATAACCCATGGTGTTTTATTGTATTTTTAATTGTTGTGCCTTTAATTCTATGAACTCTGTTTTTTTGTAAAAAAGAGCCATCAGTCAATAACACTGCAACAGCTCCTGACCCGCCGGTCAAAGTTGCAATGGCATGTTTGAAAAAATCAAGGTTTTTATGTTCATTAATTTCATCAATGGCTGCATCAACAATCTGTCGTGAAGTCTCACAGGAGACAACAAGACCTGCCTTTATATTACCAAGCTCAATCTCATTTGCAACCTGAATAATCCCTGTTAAAACTCCGAGGCATGCATTGGAAACATCGTACACAGAAGCATTCTGATTAATGTCAAGCTTATCTGCAATGGCGCATGAAGTTGCAGGTTCAAAACCTTCCCTGCACACCCCGCAAAACACCAGGGATTCAATGTGATGGGGTAAAACACCAGAGTCTTCCATGGCATTGCGTCCTGCCCTGGCAGCTTTTCCGGAAATGGAGTGGTTAACTTCCCAGAATCTTCTCTCTTTAATACCGGTTAAGGCCTGTATCTGTCCTGAATTAAACCCTGTTTCATCATAAAAAGGCTTTAACCTTTCTTCTATCTCACAGGTTGTTATAATTTCAGGTGCAAGTTCATATCCCATTGCCTGAATATATACATTTGAATATTTCATTTAATCAGATTGATAATCTCCTATCTCCATAATCTGTTAATATCTTTTTCATTTATACCCCTTATTTTCAATCCCATATTTTTATAAAACACAATTTGAAGGTCATCGGAATACATATGTGCATCTGCAATCACAAAAGGCTCCGGGTCATACCCCATCTGTTTTATCTCTATGAAATAACCTGCTTTTTTTGTGTTTACAGTAACCGGACCACGGCATTTCAAATCACTTTCAATACCTTCAATTATATCATAAAAAACATCATTTTTTTCTGTTACCCAGCCCATTCTCATGGTAAATATTCTTAATGCATGGGAACAGCATTCATACATAAGGGTTCCAGGCATTACCATATCATCGATAAAATGACAAGTTAAAAACCAGTCATCTTTATTAATATCTGCCTCTGCAGTAATGGAACCCATGGCAAACCTGCCTCCTTCCGGATCAATTTCCAGTACACGGTCAATGAGATGCATTCTTTCCCCGGGAAGGCGCATGCATCGTCCAAGTTTGATATTTTCAAATTCTTTTCCAAAGGCTCTATAAAGATCAGAATGTCTCAATGCTTCAACTTTATCATCATTTAAGCTCTCTTTAGAAAATTTAAGGGGAAATTTAAAGAGATGTCTGTTTTTTTTCTTTATCTTATCCTTTTGGGTAATTATAATACCGCCTGACTTTTTGACCTCTTCCTTATTAAAAAAACCTGCACACCCATCACGCATTGATAACAATATCTGATTATTGATATAGCCTTTATAGTGAAAAAAGAAGAGGTACACCTTCCCCTGTTTGAGAAAACGATCTATTTCAATATGGTATTCAATGGTTTCTCCAGGTTTTGGAAGCGATCTGTGAAAGGTCACCTTTGCATCAAGCAGCCTGTAACTTCTCTTTCCCTTTACCCTGTGATCTATTCCAAGATAGGATGAAAGAAAAAGGTCAGCCTGTCCTGCTTCAATTGAGATGGAGACAGGAGCACATCCTCCATCAAGATACCATGCATCTTCTTTAACATCATGCTGTGTAATAATTTCCCCTGATCCCATTGAAAGCATTTCACCTTTAATTTTAATTATCCTGTCAACAAGCATGAGTGGTTCTGCAGGCAGTCTGACCCGGACAGGATATGTATCCACAACCCTGAATGCATCTCCCAGAACATTAGAAGCTTTGCCCACTGCAAACTCAAGGCATTGTTCCCTTGTAAAAGCCGGTGTTTCCTCAATTGTTAAAGCTTTGCCAGCTTCCATGCCTGTGGATATGAATGGAGCAAGCCGTGTCAAGGCTGAAAACTGCTCCTTAAGAGCCTTTATATTATTTCGGGTCAATTCAAGAAATTTATCATGGGCCTTTAATGTATCAGAAGTGCTTTTTATGATAAAATCAGGGTCATATGGTAAATCCTGGAATGAATTGTTATTAACAATATTTTCTATCTTCTTATTTCTGCAATGGTGCTCCATGAGCATTATATGTGTACAGCCTCCATCATCTGCAATGGATGAAACACATATCCTGTTCTGTTTTATCCCTTGCATGTCAATATCTTTCTTTGATCTATTGTTTAATAAAATAGCAGATTTTACCATTGAAACAAGTCCTGAAGCACCTCTGGTATCACCTGTAACTGATCTTGCAGATTCTAATTTAAGGCTGGAATCCATCAATAAGTTTTTTTTAAAATATTCTGATAAGGCCTGGTTTTCAATTCCTTGTTTTCTGTTAAGAAAAGTGGAATTAATTTCAAAATGAATTATATCACTTAATTTTGTGTTGCTGTTTTTCAGGCATCTGTCCAGGGATAATTTATAAGAATCCTTTGTTTTTTTAAAAGTTTTCCCCCTTTCATACAGAAACTCTCCTGAAGAGGCATGACCGGTTCCAGTTATGACTGCATATATTCTATTATTATCCTTTATGGCCTTATCAAGGGTTTTCAATACAACTGCACAGGCACCTTCTGAAGGCATGATTTCTGATAAATTACTGTCACATGGTAATAAACTGTTATTAACTGCAATCTGCCTCTTATCTGATGCCATATCAACTGCGCCGCAGAGGAATATATCAGTCTCACCTGCCATGAGAGATTTAACACCGATATCAACGGCCTTAAGCCCTGAACAATTCCCGGAAGATACTGTGAAGCAGGGACCGCCAAGTCTGAATTCTCTGGCAATTCTACTGGCAACTATCCCGCCCAGGGCTCCCAATGTCCTGGTTGCAGTGAGTGGTTCAGAAACAGTGTCAAAGTCAGATGCCTGTTCTGCCTTTTTTTTCCATCTTAAATAAAAATCAGTTGCCTTATAATCAAACTCAATACCTATTGCAGCACCAAACCTCACTCTTTTTTCATCTCTTTCTCCATCAGGGCGGGTTTGTATATCTGCATCTAAAAGAGCCATTTTTGCACACTTGAGCATAAGCAGTTGATTGGGTAAAATATCATTTATCTGATTTGGAGGAATATGAAATTCATAATCTGAAACAGGAAGATTGTGAATAAAGTATTCCTTATTTTCAGGGGCAGGGCAGGCGCCTTTAATGAAGAAATCATTTAGTTTTTCTATATTTTCAGTACATCCTGTTATTGCTCCCATTCCAACCAGGGCAATCTCAGGGGAGCTTAAAAAAGTTCTGCCAGGCATGTAAAAGGATTTACCGGCTTGTCCATTATACTCTTCCACCAGTATGTGTGCATTGATTCCACCAAATCCAAACCCGCTTACGCCAAATTTTCTTGACTCCCCGGGGCTGTTCTTTTTCCACTCAGAGACACTGGTCTGGACTTTAAAACATGAATCATAAAGAGGACTGTTATCAGGCGGGGATATGAAATTGAGTGAGGGCGGCAGAAATTTATTGTTCATGGCAAGGAGTGTTTTAATCATGCCTGCAGCACCAGCAGCAGTCAAAAGATGACCAGTCATGGATTTTACAGATCCTATGGCACAGGAAAACTCTTTCTTATTATTTAATACCAGGCCTGCAGCATCAAGATTCTGCTGTAAATTTATCATGGAATTTAATTCAGTATTATCTCCAACTGGTGTGGCAGAGCCATGGCATTCAATATATTGTACATTGTCCAGGGGCCATCCTGCCGATAAAAACGCCTGGGTCAAGGCCCTGATCTGACCTTCCGAGGCCGGGGCCACAAGGCTGCCTTCTATATCATTGGCAAGCCCGGTTCCCTGGATGATACCATAAATTTTATCCTTGCAGTCCAGTGCATCTTTAAGCCGTTTTAATACAATTATTCCAGCGCCTTCACCCACAACAAGCCCATCTGCCCTTGAGTCAAATGGTGAGCACCTTCCAGTTGGTGACAGAGCCTGAAGCTGTGAAAATCCAATTTGTGTATAAAGGGAGCACGGGCTTGAAACCCCGCCTGCTATCATCATATCAGCATTATTTAATAAAAGTTCATCACATGCAAGCTTAATTGAATAAAGAGATGATGCACAGGCTGCATCAAGGGTTAAACATCCTCCCATCAGGCCAAAGCTCTTTGCAATGAGTGCTGCAGGAAAAGACAGAATCGATGCTCCAAGGCTTTTATAACAGGATAATTTTTCATCTTTGCCTTCAAAAAAAATATCATAGGAAAGTTTAGATGAATTTTCAGCAGGAAGGCTGATACAAGCAATGATCACTCCGGATCTTTTCAGTATTTCATCATTAGTATGGCAGTTTTCCATGGCTTCCCTTGCTGCATGAAGGACAAATTTATGGGTAAAATCAAGATCTCTCAATAGATCCTTATCTATTTTATAACCTTCCGGATCAAAAGAGAAATCTGTTATTAACCCTGCCTTTGAACTTAAGGCATGATCAGGTGATACTTTTTTGTCCACAACATCTTTTTTATCAAGGACCCATCTTTTTTCAGGAATTTCAATAATTGCATCATTTTTGTTCTTAATATTGGTCAAAAATTTATCCAGGTTTGAAGCTCCGGGGAAAACACCTGATATACTGACTATTGCGATTTTATCAACTTTTTTTTCCATAGGTTATCTATATAGTTTTATACAATATTTCTTACAACAATTATTTGTAAAATTTGTGTAAAATCAGTTTGCTATTGACTTTGGTTGTCTGCTGCGCTATCAAAATTAATTATACACTTATTTTGAGAGCAAAACATGATTAAACAAGAGAATATAAAGCAGAAGATCACAAACCAGAAGATTATAAAGCAGATGAATATAAAGCAGAGTGCCATGAAAACTATTAAAAGAAAAAAAAATGTAAATCCTTTTGGTGTAAGCCGGGTTGATAATCCTTTTCAGGATCATGTTGATTTAAAATCCCTTTTCAGCAATCAGTTCACCAGACTCAAATCCATTATTAAAGAGATCAGTGATGATAAAAACCATCAGTCAAAAGGTGTTATTGTTGCAGGAGAACCAGGCGCCGGCAAGACACACCTTATCATGCGCCTTGCAAAGGAGTTAATCCACTCCAACAGGATCCTGTTTATCAGACAGCCCAATAATCCTGATGCAATATTTTACCACATATATGCAAGAATTGTTGAGTCCCTTATTCAGAAAGTTCCTGATACTCCATATACACAGATTGAATATCTTCTTGCAAAAAGTTTTGCCAATATATTTATAAATGATGTTTTAAAACAGAAAAAACCCCTGCCAAAGATGCTTGCCATGAAAAAGATGTTAGAAAGTGATCATCTTAATCTATTGAGAAAACTTGGCAATACAGATGATGATGAAAAACGTATTAAAAACTGGCGTGCAATTGAGAAACGAACCCTTGAATGGTGGGGTTCAACCCATGGCTGGGGAGTCGGTGCAGCTGTTGTCAGGGCCTTTATCAAGTACTGCTCCTATCCTGATTTTTCACGACGGGAAATTGTCCGTAAATGGCTTGTTGGTCTGGAATTATCCACCTATGAAATCAGAAAAACAGGCATTGAAAATATAAATAAAAAAATTAATACAGAAGAGTTTGCCCTGGAAGCCATAGCTGTACTAGGCAAATTATCCATTCAGGATCAGCCGTTAATCGTTGTTTTTGATCAGCTTGAAGGTTTAAAATATAATGAAGAGCTTTTAATCAAATTTGGAGAAAATATTAAAGAACTTTTCACACATATACCCAATTGCGTAATTATTTTTAATTTTTTCCCGGACAGATGGGAAGAGTATTCCAATATTTTTGATGAATCCATTGTCCAGCGAATGTCAAAGGATACAATTGTACTTAATACCCCTTCCAAGGGTGAAATGATGGATCTTCTGGAGTTTCGTGCTAAAACATACGGGGTGGATATCAATAAAATTTTATCCAGGGAAGACTTTATAACAATTCTTAAAGGTACAAGTATACGAAACGTACTTAATAACGCTTCAGACTACTATAAATTCCGAAAAGAGGGGATACCCTTACCCCAGAAAATAAAAAATCCTGCTTCATTTGACAACAAAATATTCGAAGAGATAGACAAACTTAAACAGCAGATTGCATGGATCAGGGAATATTTAAATATTGAAGCCCTCTCAGATGAAGAACAAAAAGAGATGACAAAAATTAATAAAATTTTAAAGACTTATGAAGAGAGCGCAATCAAGGACTATGAAAAATATCTTATTGTAAGTGACTCAGATGATATTGGAAAGGTTACAATTATTGTTAAAACTTTAATGGGTGATAATCTTATAGATACATCCACAACTAAGATGGGCAGAAGAAAACTTCCTGAACATATAATGATTAAAGACATAAATAATAAAGATATTGTCATAGGTTTTTTACATATTGACGGGAAATCCTTTTCTTCCAGAATAAAAAATTTCAACAGTGTCGTATGGGAAAACCCCAGCACCATGTTCTATATCTTCAGAGATAAAAGAGCTCCTAAAATCCACTCAAAGAAATCTCTTAATGAAATTAAATGGCTTAACTCCTCGGATAACGGAAATCTGAAAACTTTAAGCAAAACAGACCGCATCAGGTTTGAAGTGATTTATAAAATAATTACCGATATTCAGAATCGTGAGCTTGATATAAGTATTGAAAGTGTAATTAAGGTCATTAAACATCTATATAATGATTTCTGGCTCCTTAAATTGATAGATTATTAGGCTCCTTAAAATATAAATTTTTTAGATTCATATCTTAATGGATTTATTATCTCCCTCTTAATTATTTATTTTTTTATTTTATCATTGTTTTTATCCTGTTTTTCTTTTATTTAATAATAGAAATATATCAATGGCGATAATTTAACAATTTAACAAAATTTAATTTTAAATATGGGGAATAGACCATGTCTTCAATTCTATCAGTTAAAGATAAGTTCATTTTAAACAAGTTTATCCAGATTTTTAAAAAAGAAGAAATCCCCATTGAAATTATTGACACAACAGGTCAGAAATACAGAGCTGGTCATCAAACAATCAAATTTAAACTGCATATTAAGGATAACCGTTTTTTTAAAAGCCTTGTTTCTCCTGATGCTTTATCCCTTGGTGAAGCATTTATCAAGGGATATTTTGATATATACGGTAACTTTATAGAGCTTTACGACCTTGCACGCAGTAAACTTTTAAATACCGATAGAAGAATTCCATTCCTGAAATTATTCAAAAATATATTCATGTCAGGGAGAAAAAGGGAAAAGGAAAATATTGAATACCATTATGATGTCTCAAGTAAATTCTATAAACTTTTCCTTGGAAAAACACTTGGTTATACATGCGGGTATTATATTGATGAAAAAACAACAATGGATGAAGCACAGTTAACCAAAATGGATATAATATGCAGAAAGCTCAGGTTAAAAAACGATGAAAAACTTCTGGATATAGGATGCGGCTGGGGTAATTTTCTGATCTATGCTGCAAAAAACTATGGTGTTAAAGCAACAGGTATCACTCTGAGTAAGGAACAAAAGAGATATGCTGATCAATGGATTAAAGAAAACGGCCTTGAAGACAGATGCAGGGTTATGATCTTTAATTATAGAGATCTTGGGGGCACACTTTATGATAAAATCTCATGTATTGGCATGTCAGAACATGTTGGTAAGAAAAATATGCCTGGTTTCTTTAATATTACCTATCAGTCCCTTGTACCTGACGGTCTTTTTTTACAACATACCATTACAACCAATGAAAAACGAAAAAAAGGATATGAAAACTCTTTTCTTGATAAATACATGTTTCCTGGAGGCGAACTGCTCTTTAACCATAATCTGATTAATCAGGCCTTTGAATCAGGTTTCGAGCTCATATCATCTGAAAATTTCAGGGTCCATTATGTCAAAACCCTTAAGGACTGGATCAATAATATGGAATCGAAAAAAGAAGAGATTCTGCATACTGTTTCAGAACTGGTTTATCGCATCTATTATATTTTTTTCATAGCATCACTTGTAGCGTTTAAAAATCAGGAGATTTCGCTTTTTCAAAATCTTTTTTATAAAAAAAAAGAGAACAATAACAAAATCGATTTTTTCTTGACACCCTATGTCTCTTAAATTATTTTCAGGCAAAATTATATTAAGTTACTATTAACACTTTCATCACAGGACTTTTATTAAAATGAGTTTATTAAAGGGAATACAATATAATTTTAAAGGTTTTTTAATGGGGGTTAAAACTCCAAAACTGTTAATTCTTGGCTTTTTACGATTTTTCATTGTTTTTTTTCTTGCAATTGCCCTGTCAGGTTTAATTCTGTTTTTCCATACAGCATTAATGAACGCTGTATGGAAAATGCCGGAATCAGGTTTCCTTTTATACCTCTGGAATATAGTCTCCTGGCTTATGACCGGCCTGCTTGCATTATTATCATCTTTACTTGCATATTTCATTGCCCAACTCCTGTTTTGCCTGTTTATAATGGATTATATGTCCAGAAAAGTTGAAAACATGATTACAGGAAAAGAGATATATCCTGAAAACACTTCCTTTACAGCACTGTTTATTTATCTTGTTAAGCAAGAGATACCACGGACATTAATACCTGTTTTTATAACTGTTTTTGTATTATTGATTGGATTATTAACTCCGTTTGGTTCTGTAATTGCTGTTGTTTCTTCCATTGTTGCTGTAACCTTTCTTGCCTGGGATAATACTGATCTTGTGCCTGCAAGACGAATGTATTCGTTTAAACAGCGATTCCAGATTTTTTTAAAAAACATTATGTTTAATATTGGCTTTGGGTTGTTATTTTTAATACCCTTTTTTAATATTCTCTTTTTATCATTTGCTCCAGTGGGTGCAACCCTGTTTTATATTGAAAATATCGATAAAACAGATAAATAAAGATTTTTATTTCATTACAAATTTTTCTGAAAACTGAGATCTTATTTAAGAGCACTTGATACAATTTCATAAACATTTTTTGACAGATCAGGTTGTAAAAGAATATTATTCAAGGCTTTTTTCATAAGCTTATTTCTCTTTTCATCATATTTTTTTCTATTGTTAAAAGCTGCTGCAATCCTTGATGCTATCTGGGGATTTATTTTATCAAGGATCAGTACCTGTTTTTCAATAAAATCATATCCTTTACCGTCACTTTGGTGGAAACATAGAGGATTAGACATTGAAAAAGCCTGAATTAATGAGTGTACCTTATTTGGATTATTGATTGAAAAATCTGGATGATGTACAAGCTTTTGTACATTGGAAAGTGTGTCATGGCATGGTGAGACAGCCTGAATTGTAAACCATTTATCAAGTACAAGGGGATTGTTTTTCCATTTTAAATAAAAAGCATTCACTGCCTGTTGTCTGTATATTGAATCCCGTTGTGTCAGAATTGAAAAAAGAGCGATTTCATCTGTCATATTACGGGCATTCTTAAACTGGTTAAAAAGCTGTAAAAACATATCTTCCTGGTCAAGGGCTCCAAGGTATGCAAGCAGACAATTTTTCAACTCCCTTTCTGCCATGGCCCCATATGAGATATCCCTGGGATCTGCATTGGAACAGAGTTTAATCCGGGCTTCAAGGATCTCTTTACATTCAATCGCAAGCTTGTTCATCAGGTATTCCCGCGCCGTGTGAATAGCTTCCACATCAATGGTGTCGAACTGCTGGGCTGTTTCATTTTCACTGGGAATTGTTATGGCCCTTGCGATAAACGATTTATCAGAAACATTATCCTTAAGAAGACTCTTAAATGCATGTAAAAGATGACCGGAAACTTCTTGGGAACCTGACTCCTTGATATTGTCAGTGAGTCTGACAAGTTCCCTGAAATATATCTCCTGGGATGCATCCCATCTGTTAAACAGATCAGAATCAAAGGCCATGATAAAAGAGAGTTCCTGGGTTGACAAATCCTGTCTGACTTTTACAGGTGCAGAAAAACCTCTGAAAATTGAAGGAATTGTACCCTTAGAAACATTGTAAAAAGTTATTGAATCCTGATTCTTTTTTAAATTAAAAAAAGATTTATCACGGGGTGTTATATCTTTCCCATTTTTATCAAGCAGGCCAATCTTAACAGGTATATGAAATGGCTTTTTAACCTTCTGATTTCTATCGGGTAACGTGTTTTGTCTAAAGATTAATGTAAGACTCCCGGCTTTTTCATCAAAGGATCTTTCCATTGTAATAACTGGTGTACCCGATTGTGAATACCATAGTAAGAACTGTTCAAAATCGTATCCAGATACCTTGCCCATGGAATTGATAAAATCCTCAATTGTAACTGCCATGCCGTCATATTTTTGAAAATAAAGATCCATGCCTTTTCTGAACAGATCCCTTCCCAGCATCGTAAAGATCATCCTTACAAGCTCAGCACCTTTTTCATAGACAGTCATGGTATAAAAATTATTCATTTCAATATATGATAAAGGCCTGACAGGGTGTGCCATGGGTCCCTGGTCTTCTGGGAACTGCAATGCCCTGAGTGCTTTAACATTATTAATCCTTGTAACGCTTTTTGAATTCAGATCTGCTGAAAATTCCTGGTCACGGAACACAGTTAATCCCTCTTTCAAGGATAGTTGAAACCAGTTTTTAAGTGTGACCCTGTTCCCTGTCCAGTTATGGAAATATTCATGGGCAATCACCCTCTGGATATTATAAAAATCTGTATCAGTGGCACTCTCCGGGTCGGCAAGTACATATTTTGAATTAAAAATATTAAGTCCCTTATTTTCCATGGCACCGGCATTAAAATCATTCACAGCAACGATCTGGTAAATGTCCAGGTCATACTCACGGCCAAATCTTTTTTCATCCCACTCCATGGCCTGTTTTAAAGATTCCATGGCATGGCTGCACCTGTCTATATTCTCCTTTTCAACATAGATATAAAGGTCTATTGTTCTTCCTGAACATGTTATAAACTGATCATGGATATGAACAAGGTCGCCTGCAACAAGGGCAAAAAGGTAGCTTGGTTTTCTAAAGGGATCTTCCCATCTTACATAATGCCTGTTATTATCAAGATCTGCTTTATCCACCAGATTCCCATTGGACAAAAGGACCGGATATTCACTCTTATCTGCTGTAATAATACATGAGAATTTTGCCATGACATCGGGTCTGTCGGGAAAAGGTGTTATTTTTCTGAATCCTTCTGCTTCACACTGGGTGCATAAAACTGCATTGGATTTATAAAGTCCTTCCAATGATAGATTTTTATGTGGTTCAAGACGGGTAACAATCTCAAGGTTAAATTCTTCAGGAGTCTTTGCAAGTCTGAACTTATCATTTTCAAATTGATATTCCACATCCATTAACACCATATCATCTGCAATAACAGATTCAATAATAAAATCCTTTGCATTGAATACCAGGGGTGAATCCGAATCAGCACTGTTCCTGTTTCTTAAAACCTTAAGCTTTGATGTAACTTTTGTAAAATCGGAGAATATATCAAATTGTAAATCTATCTGATCTATTGTATACAGAGGTTCAAGAAAGTCTTTTAAATATTTTCTTTTATGTTTTTCCATGGTATAAATCATACATTTTACTCAAACCAAAGTCAATTTGGATTAATTGTCTTAATATAAATTTAAGGATTTTCAATGAAAATAGCTATTATTGGAACAGGATATGTAGGACTTGTTACTGGTGCCTGTTTTTCTGAAATGGGCAGTTATGTCACATGTATTGATATTGATGATAAGAAAATTTTAGATTTGAAAAAAGGCATTTTACCGATTTTTGAACCAGGCCTTGAAACAATGGTAAAAAAAAATTTTAAGGACGGTTATCTTGATTTTTCTACTGATCTTGCATCTGTTTCAAAAAAAACCAATATCTTTTTTATTGCGGTTGGCACACCTCCCGGGGAAGATGGATCTGCTGACCTCTCCTATGTCTTAGAAGTTGCAGAGAAAATTGGTAAAACAATTAACCAGTATTCGATTATTGTGAATAAATCCACTGTTCCTGTGGGCACTGCCGGCAAAGTTACACAAACCATCCATCAGGAACTTAAAAAAAGAAATCTTTCAATTGATTTTGATGTGGTAAGCAATCCAGAATTTCTTAAAGAAGGTGCTGCCATTGGTGATTTTTTAAAACCTGACAGAATAATTATTGGTTCTGATTCAAACCGTGCAACTGAAATCATGAGAAAATTGTATGCACCTTTTTCCCGTAACAGGGATAAGATTATTATCATGGGGGTAAGGGATGCTGAAATGACGAAATATGCTGCCAATTCAATGCTTGCCACAAAAATATCCTTTATGAATGAGATATCAAATATTTGTGAACTGCTTAGGGTTGATGTGGAAAATGTCAGAAAAGGAATCGGGTCAGACTCAAGAATTGGATACTCGTTCATATATCCGGGATGCGGGTATGGAGGTTCATGTTTTCCAAAGGATGTCCAGGCCTTAATCAGAACAAGTCATGATATAGGTTTTGAGCCTGATCTGCTCAATGCTGTTGAAAAAAGAAATCATGCACAAAAACAGCTGTTGGTTTCAAAGATAAAAAAACAATTTGGCCATGATCTTACCGGATATGTATTTGGTGTTTGGGGTCTTGCGTTTAAACCCGGGACCGATGATATGCGTGAAGCTGCTTCCATTGTTGTAATAACAGAACTTATCAAAGCAGGGGCAGTTGTCAGGGCATATGATCCTGTTGCTTTACAACAGTCCTTAAAAGAATTTCCAAAAACTTTTTTTATTGATAACAAGCTCATACTTACAGACAATCAGTATGCAGCCCTTGAAAAATCAGATGCTCTGATACTTCTTACAGAGTGGAAAGCCTTCCGGCATCTTGATTTAGACAAAATGGCAGATATTATGAAGACTTTAATTGTGTTTGACGGCCGCAACCAGTATGATCCTGACGAACTCAAAAAAGCAGGCTTTCTTTACCATGGAATAGGCCGTGAATTCGTGTAAGCAGCAGCTATTGCTATTGTCTGCTTCTTAAAGGTTTACGCCTTGCAGGGACTGCCTTTCCTGGAGTAACCTTTGAAGAACCTGCCCGGGTATTGGTATTAATAATTTTAACCGGGCTTGACCAGACACTCAAAGCCCTTTGATTTATCCTGCATCTCCATCTATAGGTACCAATTTTTCTGAACCAGGCATACCGGACAAGAGTGATTCTGTTCTTAAAACGTTTAACACCGCTTCCTGACACCCTTTGACCCGGAATTTTATGCCACGATCTTCCATTTAATAACTGAAACTCAAAATATGGTTTAACTTCAGATTCAGGCGGATTGATTACATTGACCATTAAGGGTACCCTGGTATTAACCTTAAATTTCCGGTTCCCCCGGGATAGAAGAACAATCTTTACCTGTGGAGTCATATATTTTCCTTTACCAGTCATTTCCATACCTGAAGCCCCGGCCTCTTTTGCCTTATTACCTATATATACGACTGTGGAGACCATTACCTTTGGATTGGGGCCCCTGTAGACAACACCGCTTACTGTCACATCAGACTTTGGTTTTTCATTAATTACCGGATTATCAGATGATTGCAGCCCGGAGCCTGGATATGAGGATGGCATCTGGTTTCCTGCCCATACGGCTCCGGATATGGTAAAAAGTACTGAAAATAATATTCCTGCCATATATCTTATTATTTTATTATCCATAATTATCTCCTGGAAACTTTTAATAAAGAAAAGTTATCTATAAAAAGGGAACCAATTTGTCATTCCAGGGACCAACACCATTAATTAAACCATTAAGGTTCTCTTTGACATCAGGATCCAATCCTCCGCTTACACTTGGAAAATTCATACCAAAACCAAGGAGTTTGCATTGATTACCAAGCTTGGCAAGAACCATGGCTATGGTTACATACTGACCAGTAATAACTCCCTTTAATTTGTACAAAGGAACATGAACCATGCCCTGGGAAGAACCGTTTGTAAAAGGCCTGGTTTTAATAACTCTGCCAAAACTACAACCTTTTATTCCCTTCTGCCAGGCAGCTCCTTTTTTATAAAAAAAAACTTCTGCCATGACCGCCAAATCTGCACCCCGCCAGGATACTGGCAAATCAACGATTTGAACAGGTACACTCACATTAATTATGGGCGCATCATATTTTTTGGTCTTTTGTGCTTTAAATTTATCACTGGATTTAAAAATCAAATCTGCCGCACATTTTGAATTTATAGAAAAAATACAAACTGCAGCAATGGAAAAGGTTAAAAGACATCTTGCAAACAGCCTTTTTTTTAACTTAAATTGACCGTTAAAAGCCATTTTTCACCTCCTGTTATATTCTGTTTATTTATCTGTCAAATATGAAAAAAACTATATTTAATATTTAAGTAATACCCTGGACCTGAAAAGTTCACCAATAATTATAAAATTGATATTTTATTGTTGTTAAAAATATATCCTTGACAATCAATGCCATAACTTATAAATATTAATTCTTATAATATAATCCATTTAAGGTATGAAATGAAGAGCTTGTTAACAGACAGATTTAATTTTTTCAGGTATTATTTTTATAATACTTATCTGTTTGCGGCTCCATAACCTGATCATAAAATTATTAAATAAAGGCCGCAGCAGATTTTAAATCTTTGCGGCCTTTTTCTGTTTCAGGAAGATTTTGATTCAAGTTAATGATAGTTCTATTTAATATGGTATCAGATTTTTAAAATGAGAGAACATTATGGAAAACAATTATAAAAAACTTGATCAGTATTTAAGAGAATATCGCTCAGACATTGACCGTATTGATCTTAAGATCCTTGACCTCATCAATCAACGGCTTATTCTCGGGAAAAAAATAGGACAGATCAAAGAAAAAAAACAGACAGATGTTTTTGATTCTTCCAGGGAAAAACAGGTAATAAGTAAAATCCTGAAAAATAATAAAGGTCCGGCCCAGGAGCAGCTATTAAAATATATTTTCAATGTTATCATGACTGCTACCAGGGATATCCAGAAAAAACAGATAGTATCCTTTCCAGGGCCGGAAGCAGGATTCTGCCACATGGCAGCATTAAATCATTTTAAATATTCAGGCAGATTTGTTGAACAGCTTAATATTTATGAGGTTTTTCGAAATACAAACAGAAAAAAGAGCCATTTTGGCGTTGTACCAGTGGAAACATTTATGCAGGATTCAATGAACCATACATTGGATCTTTTTGTTGAGTTTGATCTTTCTATTCTGGCTGAACATTATGAACCTGTCTCCTATGACCTTATCTCCCTTACAGGTGAAAAAAATAATATTAAGAGAATCTATACAACTGCTGAAACCTTTTCACAATGTAAAATATGGATAACCAATAATTTTCCCAATGCTAAACTGATTGACACTCCAAATTTTTCCGAAGCTGCAGAATTAATTGCAAAAAAAAAAGATTCAGCCATGATATCTTATGCCCATGCATCTTCCATATACAGCCTCCATATTGTTGAGCCTGCCATAGAAGACTATCCGGGAACCTATAACAGATTTCTGATCATCGGAAAGGATAATCTGCCAAGAACCGGTAAAGATAAAACAACCATCATGTTTTCAACACCAAATATCCCAGGAGCTCTTTTTAAAGCACTGGAACCTGTTAAAAATGCAGGGATCAATATGTTAAAACTTGAATCAAGACCTTCAAAACATGAAAACTTAAGTTACTATTTTTTCATGGACATAGAGGGTCATATACAGGATCAGAACCTGGAGAAATCAATGGAAAAAATGCGTGGTTTAACCCTGTCTTTAAAGCATCTTGGATCATATCCCGTACATGAAATACAAGGAGCAGAATAGTGATAAATAATTTTACTTTTAATGCCCAAACTGATCTTTACTGCATTTTCGGCAATCCTGTTATACAGTCAAAAAGCCCGGTTATGCATAATACTGTGTTCATGCAGAACAGGATCAATGCGGTTTACCTTGCCTTTAATATTGATCATATTGAAACAGGAGTCAAAATCATAAGAGAACTTGGAATCAAAGGAGCCTCAATTACAATTCCATTTAAGAAAAAAATAATAGAGCACCTTGATATAATTGATGACAATGCAGAAAAAATCGGTGCTGTTAATACAATTGTCAATAAAAACGGAAAACTTAAAGGTTATAATACTGACTGGTATGGAGGCATTAAACCTCTTGAGCAATACAGTATAAAAGATAAAAAAATTGGCATTATAGGCGCTGGCGGAGCAGCACATGCCCTTGCCTTTGGGATAAAGAAATCCGGAGGAAATCTATCAATAATAAACAGGAGTAACAAAAATGGAGAAAAACTTGCGGAAAAATATGATTGTACTTTCCTGAATCTTACAGAATTAAAAAATAAAACCTTTGATATAATCATCAATGCAACGCCGGTCGGCATGACACCCGGGATAGAGAATTCTCCTGTAAAAAAAGAGTGCTTACATCCTGGCATGATTATCATGGATATTGTTTACAACCCCATTGAGACAAAATTGATCAGGCAGGCCAGAAAAATCGGCTGCACAACCATAGACGGGCTTTCAATGTTTGTTTCCCAGGGCGCAGAACAATTCAAACTCTGGACAGGCATTAATCCTTCCATAAAACTTATGAAAAATACTGTTATAAAAGAATTATTAAAATGAAGCTGATTGAACAAAGAACAATTAAAAATTCAAGGGTCAATGTACCAGGCTCAAAAAGCATTTCCCACAGGATGATTATTATGGCTTCCCTTTGTCAGGGTGAATCAACGATTTCCAATGTACTGAACAGCCAGGATATTCTTCTTACAATCTCATGCCTTGAAAATATGGGTGCCAGGATAGTTCAAAGTGAAAATAAAGAAAAATCTCCTTCCATGGTCAAAGTAACAGGGTTTAATGGACAGCCCGCCAGGTACCCGAGAGAAATCTATCTTGGCAACTCGGGAACTTCCATGAGGCTTCTTGCCGGCATTGCAGCCCTTGGTACATCTGATTATGTTCTGACAGGTGACAATAGGATGTGCCAGCGCCCCATGACTCCTCTTATTGATGCACTAACCATGGCAAATGTTGCAGTAAGCTCAAAATCCGGTACACCGCCTGTGATAATCAACGGAAAACATAAAAGAGGCGGAAAAATTAAGATAGACTTAAGTTTAAGCAGTCAATATCTTTCAAGCCTTCTTATTACAGGATGTTACATGGCAGAAGGACTTGAAATTACAATTACGGCAGATGCTGTCTCCCAGCCATATATTGACCTTACAATCGCAATTATGAAACTTTTTAATGTCTATGTTGAAAAAACAGAAAAAGGACAATATATTGTCAGGCCCGGACAGAAATATCAACCTGGAAATTTTATTGTTGAGCCTGATATCTCCAATGCAGGTTACTTCTGGGCAGCAGGGGCAATATGCAGAAAGAAAATTAAAGTATTAAATGTTTATAAAAACTCGATCCAGGGTGATATTAAATTTGTTCATATTTTAAAGCAGATGGGTTGTGATCTTATGTTTGAACATGACGGTATTGCTGTATGCGGCCGCAAATTAAGGGGTGTTGATGTGGATATGTCTGATACTCCGGATGCAGTACCTGCCCTTGCTGTAACTGCTGCCTTTGCCAGTGGATGCACCTTAATAAAAAATATAGGACATTTGCGTGAAAAAGAGTGTGACAGGATTGAAGCTGTTGCAAGGGAGCTTGCAAGAATGGATATTAAGGTTGAATCAGGCCATGACTGGATAAAGATTTTCGGCGGAAAACCCAGGGGTGCTGTAATAGAAACCTATAATGACCACAGGATTGCCATGGCATTTTCCCTGGCAGGGCTGGTAACTGATAATGTTTTTATTAAAAATGAAAATTGTGTTGCAAAGTCCTTTCCAACTTTCTGGGAAGTATTGCAGGGATTATAGAATTTTATGAAGATTTATCTTATAGGCTACAGGTGCACAGGTAAGACAAGTGTTGGAAAAATCCTTGCAGATATTTTAAATTCAGCATTTTTTGATATTGATGATGAGATTCAAACCAGGACCTCAAAATCCATATCAGAAATTGTTAATACACAGGGATGGGAATATTTCAGAGCCCTTGAAAAAAAGACTCTTTTTTCAACTGCTGATAAAGACAATATTGTTATTGCAACCGGGGGCGGTATAGTACTTGATATTGAAAACAGGAATTTTATTAAACATACAGGCCTTTCCATCTGGCTCTTTGCTGATATCAATGTCATAATCAAAAGATTAAAAGATGATTATGCTGCAAGTATATCAACAAGACCGTCTCTTACCCGACATGATCTTGAACAGGAGACTCTGAATCTTTTATGCCAACGGGAGTCTCTGTATGGTGATATTACACAAAACAGGATCAATACATCCGGTAAAACCGTGGAAGAAATTGCAAAAATCATAAACAGGAGAATTGGAAATGAATGGAAGTAGTTTTGGCAAAGCCTATAATATTACGACATTTGGAGAATCCCACGGAGAAGCCATTGGAGTTATTATCCAGGGATGCCCCCCTGGTATGATTTTAACTGAACAGATTATACAAAAAGAGCTTGATGAACGTAAACCAGGATTTGGCCGCATAAGCTCAGACCGCAAAGAGCCGGACAGGGCAATAATATTATCAGGTATTTTTAACAACATGACAACAGGCACTCCCATAACCATAATAATAGAGAACAGAGATTCTGATTCCACGGCTTATCAGAAAAATAAAAATATTTTCAGACCTGGCCATGGAGACATCACTTACTGGGCTAAATACGGAATCCGGGACCACAGGGGAGGGGGCAGGGCATCGGCAAGGGAGACAGCTGCCAGAGTAGCTGCCGGTGCCGTAGCACTAAATATACTGAATGAATATGACATTAATATCGACACTTACACCATAGAGCTTGGCGGCATTAAGGTTAAAACCATTGACAGGGAATTCACCAGAACCAATTACCTTAAATGCCCTGACAGAAACGCTTTGAAATCCATGGAAAGAGAAATTGAACATATCAGACAGCAGGGCGACTCCATTGGCGGAGTTGTGGAGATTTGTGCAGCCAATGTTCCTGCAGGGCTTGGCGACCCTGTCTTTGATAAACTTGATGCTGATATTGCCAAGGCTTTAATGGGTATTGGTGCTGTAAAAGCAGTTGAAATCGGTGCAGGTTGCAATGCAGCAAGACTTAAAGGGTCTGAAAATAATGATCAGATAACAGATAAGGGATTTTTAACAAATAATTCCGGTGGAATTCTTGCAGGTATTTCCAATGGTGATAAAATCATTGTTAGAGTATCCATAAAACCAATTCCTTCCATTAAAATACCCATGAAAACAATTGATGACAAAGGCAGGCCCCTTGAGATAATAACTGGAGGGAGACATGATATTTCTGCCATACCAAGAATCAATGCAGTATGTAAAGCTATGATGGCAATAACAATTACAGATCATCTGTTAAGGCAGGAGATCAATAAATGAAAATCAAAAAAAGCCGGGAACCTATTGGTAAAATCAGTTTTAAGGATAAAATCGGAATCATCGGCGGTAAAGGTGTCATGGGGCAATGGCTTGAACACTTTTTTAAAAAATCTGGCTTTTCAGTTGAAATATCAGATATTGATTCCCCATTTTCCAATGAGCAGATAACCCAAATGTGCAGGATAATCATATTAAGTACACCATTAAACCAGGCTTTGAAAATATCAGAACAGATTGGAAAACTTTTAAAAAAGAATCAGATTCTAATGGATATATGCTCCCAGAAAGAAGATATTTTAAAAGCAATGGTGAAAAATTCAATATGCGAAGTAGTTGGAACACATCCCATGTTCGGACCAACCATTACTTCTGTTAAGAACCAGAACATTGTTTTGTGCAGGGGCAGGGGAGATCTTGGTTTTTCCTGGATAAAAAGGCTGTTCACCAGTGCAGGGGCAGTAGTATCTGTACTTAAGGCCGATGAACATGATAAACATATGGCTATTGTACAGAGCCTTACCCATTTTCTGTCAATCTGTTTTGCACGGACACTGCAGAAAATGAAGATCCATCCCAAGGACCTGTTTAAAACATCAACACCTGTTTTTAAAATTAATTCTGATATAACAGGACGGCTTTTTGCCCAGGATCCCTACCTTTATGCAACATTAATAGGATCAAACAGGTATGCTGGCAAATGCCTTCAACTCTTTTCAGAATCGTTCAGAGAAACAGGGCATAAGCTTCTCATGGAAGGGCAGCAGGACAATCAGCAGGACAATCAGCAGGACAATCATGATGAAGTTGCAGCAGAATATATTGCCAAAATAGGTGCTTTCCTGGGCCCATATAAAGAAGAAGCCATGGAGAGAAGCAATAAATTCCTTGATATTATTTTTGAATAATATCAAGTTCCAGCTTATCTGCAATTTCAATTGCTTTTTCCAATCTGTCATTTATGGTAAACAATTGAATCTTCAATGTTTTTAAAGATGCAGGAGTGGCTGAAATTTTCTGATCACTTGAAAAAATTTCAGCAAGTTGTATGGATCTATCAGCAAGGTCACTGATTTTTTTACTGAACGCCTTGATCTCTTTTGCCCAATCTGCTCTTTCTCTGGCAGGAATTTCAATATTTCCTGTTCCGGTTCCATTCACAAGGTGATCTATCTGATAATTTTCCGCCCGTGCAATGATTTCATACATATTTATATTCTCCTGTTTTTTTTATTCCATCATTTGATCTTAGGATAAATAAGGCCTGCAAGTCAAATGAATAGCTTAAAAATTTTTACTGATTCCATTTCCTCTGATTATGTCTGCTGATTATGACTGCTGATTATGTCTGCTGATTATAACAGAACCTTTAAAAGTTCACCTTGAATTCTGAAAATATCAAGTATTGAAAGTTCATAGGAAAATTCAGCATCTGCAATTCTCCTTAATGCTGATACAAACAGGGTATCAGCATCCATCATATCAACACTGTCTGAAAGCCCGTACTCAAACTGCATTGAAACAGCTTTAAAATTTTCCCTGGCAGATTTCAGTTCATCCTTTAAAGTTTCAAGTGTGCTTTTGGCAGTTTCAAAAGCATACCATGCTTTTTGGGATTCAAGAATCACCTGGTTTTTCATTTCAATGAATGCAGCGTCTGCCTGACGTTTTTTTGCTTTGGCCTGGTTGATCTGGGCCCGCCTGAGACCTCCGTCAAAGATAAGAAATGATAATTTTGCTTCAATTGATTTATCTTTAACATTGGTTGTACTGTCATACATTGTAAAACGTGTATCATAATCAGAAACAATTTTGCTGTCAGTGTACATTCCAATTATGGATAATTTAGGCCAATAGGAACCTTTTTCATAACTTATGGTTTTTTTTGCAATCTCTTGAATTTTAGCAGCACTTTTCAGTTCTGATCTGTTCTCAACTGCTTTTGCGACTAATTTCTCATAGGATAAATCATCTGCTTTTAAATAAAAAAACTGATTTTCAGTTAATGAAAAATCCTTGTCAATATCAACTAAATTTCTCAATGATGCCCTGGCAAGCTTTAAATTATTATGTGCCATAAGAAGGTTTGTCTTTGATTTTGACAGTTCTGCCTGGGCCCTGAAAAGTGCTGTTTTAGTAACAGTTCCAACCTGTAACTTTTCTTGAACTGAATTTTTGTGTTTCTCAAGACGTTTTACATCTGCCTCGCTGATCTCAAGGCCCTTTTTTGCACTGAGTATCTGATAATAATTCCTGGCAACTAAAAAAAGATAATTTGCTGTAATGCTTTCAAGATCATATTGGGATTTCTCAATCTGATCCCTGGTAACACTGTATGCAATAAATTCCTTGCCATTTAATGTAAAGGACTGGTCAAGACGTATTCCAAGGGTTTCGCTATCTGTCACACCACCCATTTTCACCATGGGAACAGGCTGGTCATACTCTTTAATGTGCCTGTTTTTATCACCAAAAGCTGTAATCCTTGGCATCAATACTGCCAAAGCACGTTTTTTATCATATTTATTTATTGCAAGATCATCCTGTGCAATTTTAATTTTTCTTGCATTTTTTTCGGCAATCTTACAAAGGTCATACAGAGAATAGAAACTTTCTGCATACACATTTGACGTAAATGTGTTTAAGATAAACAAATTTAAAGCAACAAAGATTATTGCAAACAGTCTTTTTTTATTCATATTGTAATAAATCCTTAATATAGATTTTATTTATCTGCTGTTTTTAATTTTGATGTAATCAATATAATTATTCCAGGTCCTTTTACAAGTAAAATAATTGTTTTTAGTTTAACAATGCTTTTTTATATAATTCAACAGGATGCTTTATCTCAACGGAACTGCCCTGTCCGGCCAGGAGATCTGAAAGCTGCATCATACAGGCAGGACAGGATGTTGCAACCATGGAGCATCCTGTCCTATTAATACTCTTCCTCTTTTTTCTGCCAATATCCATTGATTCTGAATAGTGCATAAGGTTGAATGTACCTCCCATACCACAGCATAAATCAGGTTTTTCCATTTCAATCAGCTTTAAACCAGACCTGCGAATAAGCATTCTTGGCTCCTGCCATATATTTAAGGCCTTTTTATGGTGGCAGGGGTCATGGTAAGTAACCTCATCCGGAAACCGGCCTTTAATATCTGCAACATCTAATACATTGATAAGAAACTCACTGACATCCATTGCATTTTCCGATAGATCCAATAAATATCTCTTCTGTTTTTCTCCTCTGGTTTTGTAAAAACAAGGCCATAAATCCTTAATTGCAGACAAACATGTTGCACAGGGAGTAATAAGAAAATCAAAATCATTTAGGGAAAAAAGATCAATATTGTGGTTTAATAATCTGTTAAAACTTTTTTCATCACCGCCAGCAAGTGCAGGGATGCCGCAGCAAGCCTGGTTATCCGGTATATACATATCAATTTTATGATGATTCAATATTTTAACTGTATCAATGGCTACCTTTGGGTATATTTTATCAATGGCACACCCTGGGAAAAATGCAACTTTATACCTGCTTCCATGGTCAATAACCTGGCTTGCATGCCTGGATTTCAAAAAAGCTGTTTTAGCAAGTTTTTTCACATGGCGTGTTTCAGAAAATAGTGAATTAAACAGGAAACTTGCTGTTTTCTGTTTATTTTTATCACTTTTAAGAAACAAAAATTGTATTTTTTTAAAGAGTACAATTAAAAAATCAAACCTGGCAGGATGGGAAATAACAGACCTGAAAATAATTTTTTTAAAAAATGAAAACTCTGAATATTGCCTTAAAATTATTCTTGCCTTAATAAATATTAAAAAAATATTTACATTGCTTGGGCAGGTTGCTGCACAGGACCCGCAAAGGAGGCATTTATCCATGACACGGGCTGTTTTACCGGGCTTTAAAAAAATATTCTGTCTTAATCCTTCAAGTAAAGCAAGCTTTCCCCTGGCCACATCACTTTCCTGTTTTGTTACACTGTATAATGGGCAGGCTGCCTGGCAGGTTCCGCATTTAACACAGAGCATGATATCATTTTCAATTTCCTCTAAAAGCTTTGCAAGCCTTTTCATTTTATTCATTTTTATTCAACTTTGATCCAGGATTTATTTTTGAAAGCCTTTTATATATTTATATATACCACATTTTAGTGTTCCTTTGGATAGTGGCATATGATATATTTACCAAATTAAACAACAAATTTTTCAGGAGATAAGATAAAATGAATACCCCTCTTACTAACACAGACTTCAATGACCTTAAGCTTGCAGCAAAAGGCAAAGTCAGGGATATATATGAAATTGATGATGCTTTATTAATGGTGACCTCTGACAGACTCTCGGCCTTTGATGTTGTTTTACCGGATCCTATACCTTACAAGGGAGCTGTCCTGACCCAGATATCCCTGTTCTGGTTCAAACAGTTTAACAGTATTGTAAATAACCATCTCATCACAGCAGATGTTGAAAAATATCCTGATATATTAAAACAATATTCTGATATATTAAAAAACCGCAGTATGCTTGTAAAGAAAGCTGAGCCACTTCCTGTGGAATGTATTGTAAGGGGGTATATCACGGGCTCAGGCTGGAAATCGTACCTTGATGAGGGCCATGTCTGCGGCATTAAACTTCCACCGGGCTTAAAGGAATCCCAGCAGCTTGATGAACCCCTGTTTACTCCATCCACAAAGGCCGAACTTGGGGACCATGATATCAATATAAGTTTTAAGGATACAATTGACCTGATTGGAAAGGAAAAGGCGGAAAAAATCAAGGAACTCAGCCTTGCAATCTATAACAGAGGTGCGGCCATAGCAAATGAAAAAGGAATTATTATTGCAGACACAAAGTTTGAATTCGGTATTTCAGACAATGAGATCATTCTTATTGACGAGGTTCTAACTCCGGACTCATCAAGGTTCTGGCAAAAGTCTTCATTTATTCCGGGTAAATCCCAGAAAAGCTATGACAAGCAGGATATCCGTGACTGGCTTACAGATTCAGGCTGGGATAAAAAAGCTCCCGGTCCAAAACTGCCCAAAGAGATCATTAAAACCACGTCTGAAACATATAAAATGATTTTCAAACTTCTTACAGGGAATGAACTTAAGTAATGGTTGGAAAAACAGAGACCATTGATATAGAATATATTGATCTTGACAACTCAACGTACAGAATTTCCTCCCATGACAAAAGTGAGAGGCTTGAGCAGTCGATCCTCCAGTACGGATTGCTCACACCCTGCATAGTCAGGAAAGTACCGGGGAATTTTATTATTATATCGGGCCATAAACGGGCCAGGGCTGTTAAAGCTCTGGGACTTCAGAATATAACTGCGTTTATTATAAGGGAACAGGAGGATAAATTTAAAACCGATCTTTTTTGTTCAAGGCTTTCCATTATGGAAAATGCCTTTCAAAGAGAACTTGATATCATTGAAAAGGCTAGAGGGGTACATCTTTTAAGCAGATTAATATCTGAAGAAATAATTGCATTGGAATCTTCATATGTTTTTAATGCAGAATTTAATGTTAATACTATTAAAAGATTCCTGAAAATCAGTGCCATGCCGGAACAGGTCCATGACATGATTCAAAAAAAACAGATTTCTGTTAATACTGCAATAAAAATAAGTGAATATGACAAAATTGTTTTTAACCTGTTTTTAAATATTTTTAAAAATATTAAAATGGGGCAGAATAAACAGCTGGAAATTGTTACCAACTCAATTGAAATTGCAAAAAGGGATAATCTTCCACTGTCCAGACTTTTAGGTTCAGAAGAGATACAACAACTGGTCATGCATGAACATCCCGATGAAAATTACAAGGCAGACTGTTTAAGATCATATTTGAAAAAACTTCGTTTTCCTGAACTTTCAAAGGCCCTTGAAAACCTTCAGCACACCATCAGAGAGTTAAAGCTCAACCATGGACTAAAGCTTTATTGTCCAGAAAATTTTGAAGGAGATGATTTTTCCATCTTTTTTGAATTCAAAAATATTGAAGGGTTTAAACACCATCTCAACAAACTGTCCTCCATGCATAAATCCAAAGCATTTGAGGATCTATTTAAATGAAATTAGAAAAACTCTTTGTTGACAAAGAAGTCCGATCACATGAAGAGACCTGTATTATCCAGGAACGTACAAAGCTATCAATGGAAATAGTTGAAAATGAAAATCAGATATTTGATTATATCAATGCCTGCATTGACCCAATTGAAAAGGGTAAAAAATGCTTATACATCACCAGGAACCGGGGAGCTGCGATCAGGGACTGTCCAGGCACAAGCCACTATACCTGCTGTGACTATACAATTCTCCACACAGGAACATTTTGTACCATGGACTGTTCTTATTGTATCCTTCAGGCCTATTTTCATCCACCCCTGTTACGATATTTTGCAGGGACAAAATCAATGTTTGATATTCTTGATAAAATTTTCAGACAAAATAAAATTTTCAGGATAGGAACAGGCGAATATACTGACAGCCTGATCTGGGAAAAGATCAGTGATCAGCCCCTGTTACTTATTAAAAAATTCAGAGAACAGAATAATTCAATTCTGGAATTAAAAACAAAAACCGTAAATATCGACAGGTTAAAAAATATTGACCACAATGGAAAAACTGTTATTGCCTGGTCCCTTAACACTCCGGATATTATTCAATCTGAAGAAAAGGGAACCTCAAGCCTTAAAGCACGTCTTAAAGCTGCAAAAAGGGTTGAATCATGGGGATATAAACTTGCTTTTCATTTTGATCCTGTTGTAATTTACCAGGATTGTATAAAAGATTATAAAAATGTCATTAAGACTATTTTTGATTATGTATCACCCCAAAATGTTCTTTGGATCAGCATTGGCAGTTTCAGATTCATGCCACACCTTAAGCCGTTGATTGAAAAAAGATTTCCTGATTCAAAAATATGTTATGGTGAATTTATACTGGGCCTTGATAATAAAATGCGCTATTTTAAACCCTTGAGGATTAAGGTTTATAAAAGTATGGTTAACCAGATTAAAAGATATGCTCCTGAAGTGATCACATATTTTTGCATGGAGGATAAAAAAACCTGGAATAAATGTTTTGGTTTTATCCCGGAAGGTGATAATACCCTTGGGTTCATGCTTGATCAGAGTGCAATTAAGCATTGTAAATTAAAAAAATTATAACTGCTGATTTTAATAATTTTTCCAATGTCAGACACCTTATGCCAATCCATTAATATTAATAATTGGCCTTGATTTGTCAGACACAACTCCTTCAGGGTATCTGAAATTATTGTCCATGTCTTTGAAATATGCTGTATTAAAACAATTAAGCTGCAGTTTTAATTCTTTTTTTTTGAATTTATCTTTAACAAACAAAGAGGTAAGTCCATAATCAACCTCTCCCAAGGCTGTTAAAATAATATACTTTGGTATTTCACGGCCGCTGCATTCTCTTCTGATATCTGAAGCTATATCAATGACATTATCCATGTAAACAGGGTGTGTAAGATTCCATTTTTCCTGAATTGCAGTTCCTGCAAGATAGAGATGGTGAAATTCAATTCTATTTTCCCTTAAACTATGTGCAATATCAACAATCAGTGCTGGATTGTCATTTATTCCTCCCAGCAGCGGAACATTGCAATAGGTTGTAATACCTGAATTTTTAAGCTTTTGGGACAGAATACCATGACTCTTTGTAATCCCATCGGGCATGATAAACCAGAGTTCCATTTCAAGTTTCAGGCTTTGTTCAGGCTTAAGCTTATTTAATGCAGCAAGTTTGTGAATAACAGAGTCAGTAAAAACCTGGGGGCTCTCAATGAATTGTCTGCTTAAAATCCTGATGGAATTAACATTATAACTCTTTAATCTGCTTTTTACGGCCTTTGCTATTTTTTTTATCAGACCGCAGATATCATTTTGAGAATTGATCAGAATATCTGTAATCTTCCCGTCTGAATTAATATAATCAAAACCTGTATCAAGAAAGTTTTCATCAATTTGTACCCTGGTTTCATGGAGTCTTTGGACTCCTTGATATCCTGTATTTACAATGGAGTAACAAAATTGTTTTTCATCTAATAATTTAAGTTTAAGAACTTTAATATCTCTTTTTTTTATATTAAAACAATTATCATGTTTTTTTTTATCTCTTTTTCCAAGAAAAAAGGAATCATTTCCTATTTTCCCCATGAATTGTACATCAAGGGTACCCTCATTATTTGTCCGGATATTATCCATGTTTTTGGTAAACAGGGCAATATCATGGAAATAATCATGGGAATAGGGCGTTCTTATCCAGATAAAATCATCCTGGTTTTTATCTTTTTCAACGGCCCATCCGCTGGTGAACCAGTCGATTTTACCAATGGAAGTTGCTGTGCATATCTTTGGAACGGCCCTGTCTGAAAGATGTGCCCTGAGATAGTCTGCCATTAAAAAACCCTTTGAAACAGGTGTTGTATATTGTTTATTTCCATGTATGGGGCTGCAGGGCATGAAGATATAGTGCATTTGTGCCCCTGCACCGCGCAGAGTCTGAAAAAGTTCCTTTAGTTCAGGACCTGTATCATTACAATTATGCAACAGTGGTGTCTGGATATATACAACTATTCCATTGGTGACGAATTGGGAAATAATTTCAAGACTTTGGGGTGATATCTCATGGGGGTGGATAAAATGGGTTGCAATTTCAATTGTTTTTCCATGGTGTTGAAGTTCCCTGTTTTTTTCTATGAGAAAACCCATCCAGTACCTGTTATTATTTAGGAAAAGATCGGGAAAATATGAAATGGAACGTGTTGCCAGGCGAAGGGTCTGTACATGGCCAATTTGCATAAGCCCGTTAATGGAGGTTTTAAGATTTTTTTTATTTAAAAACGGATCCCCGCCTGTAATAAGGATCTCTTTTATAAGCCTATGTCTCTCAACATATGAAACAGCTGCTTTGATATCTGATGTTACCGGGGGTTCAGCATTTCGTAAATCTTTATGTTTTCTAAAACAAAATCTGCAGTAAACAGGGCAGGTCATGTTAATCAGAAAAATAACACGATTTGGATACATCTGCTCCAAAACACCGTCATGAAAGGCTCCAACCCAGGTATTTTCTAAACCTGCCGTATCAAGCTCGCCAATAAACGGCATATATTGATACGCAATTTTTTCAGATTTCTGAATCTGCCTGATAACATGTTTTGAAAGTCTTACAGGGTATTTATCAATAATTTTTTGAAGATCATCCCTTTCTTGATCCGGGATTATGCAGTTTGTTGCACTTTCAAGCTGTTTAACATTTTTAATGGAGATGAGCCCTTTATCTCTCATACACAATTTCACCATTAAATATTGTCATATCAATTTTAATATCCTTTATTTTTTCAGGAGCCATGGAATAAATATTGCCATTGAGTACCACCACATCTGCAAATTTTCCCGGTGCAATACTTCCAAGTATCTCCCCGGTTCCCTGGGTAACACAGGGGGTGATTGTACAGGCAGCCACTGCCTCCTCAACAGTTAAAGCCTGGCTTTTAAACCATCCATCTAAAGGCTTGTTATCCAATTTGCAGCGTGTGACAGCTGCATATATTCCAATAAAAGGGTTTGGAGTGCAGACCGGCGCATCAGAATTCAGAATAAAGGGCAGACCTGTATTTAAAATGCTTCTCAGCCTGAAGGCATATCTTTTGTTTTCACCCACAGACATCTCAATCATTGGAATATCAAGGGTTAAATTATTGGGCTGGCATGATAGTGCTAGATTTTTCAAAGTTTTCAATTGGATTAAATCTTCATCTCTTATCATCTGGACATGTTCTATCCTGTGAGGTATTAAAAGCTTTTGCAGGTTATTCTTTTCAATCCTTTTAAACATGGAGATTATCTCCCTTACTGCTCTGTCCCCAATGGCATGTACCATAACACTTAAACCTGACAGCTGTGCTTTTATTACAGCAGACTCTATTGTTTTTAAAGGAACTGCCGGCATTCCATAATCTGCATCAAGATATTTATCAATCATCCAGGCAGTCCTTGCACCCATTCCGCCATCGGCAAAAAATTTAAGATGCCCGATCTTTAATCTATCATTGCCAAAGCCTGTTTTTAATCCCAATCCAACTGCCTGATCTGTCATCTCTCCGGCCAGGGAAACATGGCAGCGTATATTTAATTTTTTTCTGTTATTTAATTCCTGAAAATGATCCAGGGCTTCTGCACCATCCACTCCTCCCATGAGGCGTATATCATGGATTGATGTGATACCGAAACCATGAAGTTCCTTAATCCTTTTTTCCATATTGCACAGGATTTCTTCCTTGCCTGGTTTTTCCAGAACTCTGGTTATTAAATTAATGGCAAGCTCCCTGAGAATACCAGTGGGACTGCCAGAGGAATCTCTGGCTATAATACCTCCCAGGGGATCTGAGCTGTGCGAATCAATTCCAGCCAATGCAAGAGCCCTTGAATTGGCAACGCACATATGCAGATCATATCTCCATATACAAACAGGATTATCAGGTACTATTTTATCAAGATCATATCTGTCAGGTATATTGCCCATGGGCCAGTCATGCTCATTAAATCCAAGGCCTGTGATCCATTTTCCCTTTTCAGCTGACCGTGCCTTTGATTTTAAGGCTTTTCCCATGTCATTAAAGGAAATAGCAGTTGACAGATCAATTGAGTCATAATTTACAGCCCATTGATAAAAATGAATATGTGTGTCGGAAAATCCAGGCAGAACAACTCTGCCTTCCAGGTCTATCTCTTTTATGGAATCATCTGCTTTGTTCTTTATACTTTCATAGGATCCGACTTTAACAATTCTGCTGCCCTGGATGAGCATTGCTTCGGCAATCGGCATATCCGGATTCTGGGTATAAATCACAGCATTATGAATTAACATGGTAAAAAATCTTTATAAATTAAAAAAGGCCTGTAATTAGATTTTAAATATGATTACAGGCCTTTTACTGATAAACAGAATCAAATTGGATGAATATCAATTATCATCTTTATCAGCATTGGTTTGTTCAATAACTTTCTGGGCCAGATCATGGGGCAGCTCTTCATAGGTTTCAAATTCCATGGAAAAAGTCCCTCTACCGCCTGTCATGGAGTTAAGATCAGGTGCATATCTGAGCATTTCAGCCATGGGAACAAGTGCATTGACAACCTGTTTTGTTCCTTCAGAATCCATTCCAAGCACCTTGCCGCGTCTGGAATTGAAATCTCCCATAATATCACCTGTATGTTCATCCGGCACAACAACTGAAACCTTCATAACAGGTTCAAGCAGGACTGGTTTTGCCTGGGGGATGGCAGCTTTAAACGCAAGGGAGCCTGCAAGCTTGAAAGCCATTTCTGAAGAATCAACCGAATGATAGCTTCCATCATCCACAGTTGCTCTGAAATCAATACAGGGGTATCCTGCAAGATAGCCTTTCTGGGCAGATTCTCTTACACCTGCCTCAACAGCAGGAATATAATTTTTCGGAATGGAGCCTCCCACAATTTTGTTCACAAATTCAATGCCCTTACCCTTGGGAAGGGGTTCAAAATGAATCCAGCAATCACCAAACTGACCATGCCCGCCAGATTGTTTTTTATGTTTTCCCTGGACACGTATTTTCTTTTTTATGGTCTCTTTATAGGGCACCTTTGGAGTCGCAATGGCAACTTCAACATTAAATTTCCTTTTTACTTTTTCACACGTTGTCTCAATGTGAACAAGCCCGGTTCCTGATAATAGTGTCTCATTAGTCTCTTCTTCACGTCTGA
Source organism: uncultured Desulfobacterales bacterium (assembly GCA_964593725.1). Taxonomy (GTDB): domain Bacteria; phylum Desulfobacterota; class Desulfobacteria; order Desulfobacterales; family Desulfobacteraceae; genus JAIOSM01. The sequence goes on along the minus strand of CAZQJS010000002.1, from coordinate 47,359 downwards.
GCTGCAATCCCGGATCTTCCTCAAGAATTTTTCTCAAAGCTTCATGGATTTTATCTTCATCACCTTTTGTTTTAGGTGAAATAGCAAAGGATATTACAGGGGGAAGAGGTTTAACAGGCGGAAATTTAATACTTTCTGAACTTGTAATTGTATCACCTGTTAATGTGTTTTTTAATTTTGCCACAGCAACAATGGAACCTGCCACAGCAGAAGTGATATTTTTCTGTTTTTTGCCTGCAATTTCAAGGAGCTGGGAAAATCTTTCTTTACTATCCTTATTAACATTTAATAAATTACCATCCTTTTCAAGTTTTCCTGAAACAATCCTGAAAATTGAAAGCCGTCCGGCATAGGGATCAACAATTGTATTAAAAACAAAGCCTGTAAACTCCCTTTCCGGATCAGGAAGTACTTCAACCTGATTTCCATCATGGTCAGCTGCAAGCCATGCACCTCTGTCAATGGGTGAAGGCATATAATCAACAATGAAATCAAGTAGTGGATCAATACCAATGGAATTTGTGGCAGATCCGCAAAGGGCGGGGTAAAAGGCACGTTCCAGCACACCTTTTCGAAAAACTTTTTTAAGCTCTTCTTCTGATACCTCTTCTCCTTCAAGATACCGTTCAAGAATATCATCATCCAACTCTGCAACATTTTCAATGAACTCCTCCTTGGCAGCTGAAACAGCAGCTTCCATATCAGATGGAACATCAACTTTTTTGATTCTGCCATCATCTGCAAACTCAAATGCCTTGCCAGACAGAAGATCGACAATACCTGAAAAAGAGTCTTCTTTGCCAATGGGCAGTTGAGTTACAACTATCTTTTTATCAATGGCAGTACTTGCAGCTTCAATGGCAGCATTATAATCAGCTCTTTCACGATCAAGCTTATTAATAAAAACAAAGGTCGGAAGATTATATTCCTCTGAACATGCAGATGCAGCTTCAGTCATTGCACTTGGTCCGCTGACTCCGTCAATAACAAGACATACGCAATCTGCTGCCGGAATACATGTTTTGGCAGCTGAAAAGAAATTTTGATCACCAGGTGTATCAAGAAGGGTGATTAAATGTTTATTGTGAGTTAAATTATAAAAAGCAGTATTTATACTCTGTTGTTTTTTAATCTCTTCAGGCTGAAAATCCATGGCAGTGTTGCCTTCTTCAACCTTTCCATGGCGCTCCAAGAGTCCTGCTTTAAAAAGGATTGCTTCTGATAGGGAGGTTTTACCGGCTCCACCATGGCCTGCCAGGGCAATGTTTCTAATTGATTTAATTTTGTCTGTCATTACAACTCCTTTGGCAAATAAATAAAATATCAAAAAAAAAGAACGAATCTTGGTACTTAAGCATTTAAATGAAAATATTTCAAGGAAATTATATACTCTTTGTTACCTTTTGGGCCAGGAACAGGGGAGGGCACAATATTTTCAACGGCATATCCTCTTTTAATAAAAAAGGATTTAATATCATCAATAACCATGTTCCTGGTTTCTTGGTCACGTACAACACCGCCTTTGCCGACTTTACCCTTACCAGCCTCAAACTGGGGTTTTATTAAAGCAAGAATACGGGTATTGTTCTTCATGAATTTTTCAGCTGAAGGGATAACTATTTTCAATGAAATAAATGATGTATCAACTACTATGAGGTCAAGTGTCCTGCCAACTCTTTCAAAGGGCATATATCTTATGTTTGTACGTTCAATCAGTTCAACTCTCGGGTCATTTCTCAAGGTCCAGTCAAATTGTCCGTATCCCACATCAACAGCATAAACCCTGGCTGCTCCAGATTGCAGAAGACAGTCTGTAAAACCTCCGGTGGATGCACCAATATCCATGCAGCAAAGGTCAGTTACATCAATTGACAACTCCCGGATTGCCTTTTCAAGTTTAAGGCCGCCCCGGCTCACAAAGGGTATATCGTTGATATGACAGATAATTTGTGCAGTGGGATCAACCAGGGTACCTGGTTTATCAATCATTTTATCATTAACCATTACCTTGCCTGTCATTATAATTCTTTTGGCACGCTCCCTGGAACCTGCAAGCTTATTTTTCACCAGTAGTAGATCAAGCCTCAGTTTCTTTTTATCTTGTCTGCCCATTTTATCCGGCCTGCCATAAATCAGGTATTAATAATATCTTCCACTGCAGTGATGACAGCAGAAGAATCAACACTGTATTCTGATCTTAATATCTGCTGTGGGCCATGTTCAACAAAACAATTTTTTATCCCGACACGTTTAACCTGGATATTTGACAGATTATTATCGGCAAAAAGTTCAAGAACAGAACTTCCAAACCCGCCATCAAGAACATGTTCCTCAATTGTTACAATTTTACCAATCTTCTGTGCCCACTTTAAAATCAGGCCTGCATCAAGGGGTTTAATAAATCTGGCATTAATCAGAGCACAGCTGATACCCCTTTCTTTGAGTTCATCAAGGGCTTTGAGGGATTCAACAACAGAATGTCCAATGGCTATTAATAATACATCATAATTTTCATTGTAAAGCTCAGTATTTATTAATTCACCTTTTCCAATCTTAACGGGATTAATTTTCGAATCAAGCCTGACACCTTCTCCTTTACCCCTGGGATACCTTACAGCCACAGGTCCTTTTGTGTCCATGGCAGTAAAGAGCATTCTTAAAAGTTCATTTTCATCCTTTGGGGCCATAATAATAATATTTGGAATGTTTCTGAGGAATGCGTAATCAAAAAGGCCATGGTGTGTAGGTCCATCCTCGCCAACAATTCCACCCCTGTCAATGGCAAATACAACATCATGGGAATCAATACAGACATCATGGAGTATCTGGTCATAGGCCCGCTGCAGAAATGTAGAATAAATTGCAACAACAGGTTTTAATCCCTGGGTTGCAAGACCTGCTGCAAATGTAACAGCATGTTGTTCTGCTATACCAACGTCAAAAAATCTTGTGGGAAACCTGCGGGCAAAATCTGCAAGGCCTGTGCCTTCAGGCATGGCAGCGGTGACTGCAACAATTTCCTTATTCTTTTCAGCATAATCCACCATAAAAGAACCAAAAATTTCTGTGTAAGTTGGTATTGTCTTTATTTTATCCGGCCCGTTTCCTGTTTTTATGTCAAAGGCGCCAACTCCATGGAAATAAACCGGATTTTTCTCGGCAGGGGGATAACCTTTGCCTTTTTTTGTTGTAACATGGAGCAAAACAGGGTCATTTGTAGTTTTTATATTTTCAAGTATATCAATCAAATGGTTGAGATTATGGCCGTCTATGGGGCCAAAATAATTAAAATCAAAAGCCTCAAAGAGCATTCCCGGAGTCACAAAGGTTTTAAAGGAGTCTTCGGATTTTTTTGCAAATCTATATATTTCATTGCCGATTTTAGGCAGGGATTTTAAAAATTCACCAAATCCTTTTCTCATGTGCTGAAGGTATGATGCGGAAAGGGTCCGGCTTAAAAAAGAGGATAGGGCGCCCACATTGGGAGATATGGACATCTCATTGTCATTTAAAATTACAATAAGGTCTTTTTTAAGCCCTCCTGCCTGGTTTAAGGCCTCATAGGCAAGGCCTGCTGTTAAAGAGCCATCACCGATAATTGATACTACCTTTGAACTGTTTCCTTTAAGGCATTTTCCTATACTTATACCAAGACCTGCAGAGATTGAAGTGCTTGCATGACCAACTGTAAAGCCATCAAATGGGCTTTCCGACATTTTAGTGAATCCGGACAATCCTTTAAAGGATCTAAGTGTATCAAACCTGTTCTCTCTGCCTGTAATCAGTTTATGGGCATAACTTTGATGACCAACATCCCAGACAAGTGTATCAGCCGGAAAATCAAAAACCCTGTGTACGGCAATTGTAAGTTCAACTGCTCCAAGGCTTGATGCCAGATGGCCGCCGCGTTTAGCAACAACATCAATTATCCGCTTTCTGATTTCCCCGGCAAGAAGATCAAGCTGGGATCTGGTTAACGATTTAATATCTCTGCTGGTTTTTATATTTTTTAACAGACTCAAAATTAGTTAATGATTCCTTTTTATTATATATTTTGCAATTTTTTCCAGGGCAACTGCCTTTTCACCAAATATTTTTATTTCAGTCAGGGCTTGTGAAACTAAATCTTCAGCATATTTCTTTGACTCTTTTAATCCGAGAATTCTTGGAAAGGTAAGCTTACAATTCAGTTCATCTGAACCCACAGGTTTCCCAAGGACAGAAGAATCACCTTCAATATCCAGTATATCATCAATGACCTGAAATGCCATGCCGATTTTTTCAGCATAATCCATAAGATAAGAAAGCTGTTCCTTATCAGCTCCTGCTGTAACAGCACCTGCCTGAATACTTGCCTGAATCATTTTACCGGTTTTTAACCCGTGCATTTTTTTAAGATACTTAAGTAATTCTTCAGGTTTAAGGTTTGAATTCCCAACTGCTTCGGCCTGCATATCAAGCATTTGGCCCTCAACCATACCATTGGTCCCTGCTGCATTGGAAATAATATTGATCAGTTCCACAAGAATGCTGTTTTTTATGGGTTTATTACAAACAATTACCGGGTTGGAAAGAATATAAAATGCATGGGTTAAAAGGGCATCGCCTGCAAGTACAGCTGTTGCTTCGGAAAATTTTTTATGCAGAGTCAGCTTTCCCCTTCTGAAATCATCATCATCCATGGCTGGCAGATCATCATGTATCAGAGAATAGGTATGTATCATTTCAATGGCGCAGGCCGGAATAATGACAGGTTCATTTAAAGCATTGCCCTGACCGTTAATACACTCAGCAGATGCAAAACATAAAACAGGCCTCAATCTTTTACCACCAGCCATTAAAGAGTAGTCCATGGCTGAAATCAGCTGTCTTGACAAATTATTTTGAAAAACAATTTCAGCAAGCGCTTTATTGATAACATTTCTTTTATCTTTTAAATAGGATTCAAGACTGAAATCTGTATTCTTTCTACTTTTATTCATATTCAAACGGTTCTTCTTTAATATTCCCCTGGCCATCTTCCATGAGGATTGATACTTTTTTTTCAGCCTTATCGAGTAATTCGTTGCAATATGTGGAATATTTTACTCCGGATTCAAATTTTTCAATGGCCTTTTCCAGGGATAAATCACCTGATTCCAGCTCCTTTACAATATTTTCAAGCTCCTTTAGAGCATCTTCAAATTTCTTTTTTTTTGGCATTTTTTTCTCCACCCCTGATTGTCTCCACCCTTGAAATGACACTGCCTTTATACAGAACCGTTTCAATGAGATCACAGTTGTTTACCATGGCTGAGTCCATAATAATTCTGTTTTCACCATATATTCTTGTAATACTGTATCCCCTTTGTAAAACAGCTTCAGGGTTCAAAGCAATAAGTTTTTCAAATTTTCCATTAATCTCAGCTTTTTTTGTTCTGATAATCTGCCTGACTGCATTATCCAGCCGGAAATTGTTATCATCAAGCCTGATGCGCATGTCATCGATAATTTGTCCAGGGCTTTTCAGCCTCTTCTTCAATGATTCGATTGTGTCACCCAGAGACTCTATCCGGTTATTAATGCCTTTATTTAATGCACTATGCAATTTTTCCAATGTTTCTTTTAACAGCTTTTTTTCAGGCAGTGCAAGTTCAGCTGCAGCCGAAGGGGTAGGGGCCCGCAGGTCAGAGACAAAATCAGCAATTGTGAAATCTGTCTCGTGCCCAATACCGGATATGACTGGAATTTCAGAATTAAATATGGCATTTGCAACAATTTCACTGTTAAAGGATGACAAATCCTCAAAAGAGCCTCCGCCACGGGCTATAATAATCAGCTGTGACCTGTTAATCCTGTTTGCAAGTTCAATGGCATGGCTGATCTCTTTATCTGAATTTTTACCCTGTACTGTTACAGGGATAATATCAATTAATAAATTATAGAACCTTCTTGTTAAAATATTTAAAATATCTCTCACAGCAGCACCGGTAGGAGAGGTAATTATGCTTAATTTCAATGGAAGAAACGGAATGGGCTTTTTGAATTTTTCATCAAATAAACCCTTTTTATCAAGTCTTTTTTTAAGCTGTTCAAATGCTATCTGCAGAGAACCGGCACCTGCAGGTTCTATGTGTTCAAATATGAGTTGATATGTTCCCTTGGGTTCATAAAGGGATAACCTTGCCATGCCTGTTATTCTTAAACCATTTTCAAGATCAAATTTTATTTTATTTTTCTGGCCTGAAAAAACAACACAGCTTATAACAGCAGAACCGTCCTCATCCTTTAATGAAAAATAGGAATGGTTTGAAACAGGAGTAAAACAATTGGATATTTCACCTTTAATCCAGATAAATGGATAGCTTTCTTCCAATAGAAGCTTAATTTTTTTTGTAAATTCAGAAACTGTGAAAATTTCAGAAACCATATATTAAAATAACATAAAAATAATTTAAAATGAGACATTTATAAGACATACCAAAATCAAAGGCAATATAATTATCTTTTTTTCTGCTTCCGTTTAGGTTTCACTTAACCTCAATGAAAAAATAACCAAACACGGAAAAAGTATATCCAGATCTCTCTTATTCTCTTTAACGTCCGATAATATATATTATGTAAACTTTTTACTAAAGTAATAATAGTTTCATATATTTAAAAAATTTAACCGTACTCTTGTAATGTCCCTATTCTGTGTTATATTTTACTATCAAATAAATGTAATGATTGATTACAATTATAATAAGTTTAACTATAAATAATGTATAATATTAAATAACAATAATTCAGGAGAAATTATTATGAATACTCAATACTCTATCAACTCCCGGGCATCCTCTCTTGTCAGAGTTAATTCTTTTTTAAGAAGTGTATATAACTGGATGTCAATCGGGCTTGCATTAACCGGCTTTACTGCTTATTCAGTTTCCAACAGTCCAGCTCTTATGAAAGTTATATATGGTAATCCATTTATTCAGATTGTTCTTTTTGTTGGCCTGCTTGGTCTTGTTTTTTATATTTCATCACAGATACAGAAACTCAGTGCATCAACTGCGACTGCACTATTTGTTGTATATGCTGTTTTGATGGGAGTCATGCTCTCCTATATTTTCATTGTATATACTGCAGGTTCCATTGTTTCAACTTTTTTTATCTGTGCTTTAACATTTGGTTCCTTCAGTTTCTACGGCATGGTAACTAAACGTGATCTGACTTCCCTTGGCAGCTTTATGTTCATGGGCCTCATAGGCATTATCATTGCCTCAGTTGTTAACTGGTTTATTGGAAGTCCTGTAATTACCATGCTTATTTCATATATTGGTGTAATTATTTTTGTGGGACTTACAGCCTATGATACTCAAAAATTAAAAGAAATGTCCCTTACCATGCCTGGAGATGCTACAGGGGCTATGGTAAGAAAAGGAACCATTATCGGAGCCTTAACCCTTTATCTTGATTTTATTAACCTTTTTTTAATGCTCTTGAGAATACTTGGAGTTTCAAGGGATTAATATTTATAATCAGGAGGTGCATAATATTTGCCTTACAGGAATATATTTTATGCACCTCTTTTTCCCCCGTCTATTTTCTAAAGATACTTTTCAATTTTTGCACATATCTGTTGACAGCAGTTCTCTGTTGTTTCCATGTCCGGCCCTTCAACCATTACACGCAGCAGGGGCTGTGTTCCGGAATACCTGATGAGCACCCTGCCCTTTGAGCCAAGTATTTGTCTGACCTGCTGGATTTTGTCTGATATCTCTTTTGTCTTCATAAAATCAGGTTTTGTCCTGGGCACCTTTACATTCATCAGAACCTGGGGAAATACCTCCATGGTCCGGGCAAGCTTTGAAAGAGGTTTTTCTTCAACCGCCATAACTTCAAGAAGTCTCAATGCACTCAGTATTCCATCACCTGTTGTATGATGTTTTAAAAAAATCAAATGACCTGAATCTTCTCCACCCAGGACTGCTCCGCTCTTTATCATCCCATCCATGACATTGGCATCTCCCACATCTGTTATTTCATGTTGAATATGCAATCTTTTTAAAAAGATGCCAAGACCAATATTGCTCATAATTGTACTTACAACCATATTGTTTTCAAGCAGGCCTCTGTTTTTGTAAAATTCTGCGCATATGGCAAGAATTCTATCTCCCTTGACCTCATCACCATTTTCATCAACTGTTATTAATCTGTCTGCATCGCCATCAAAGCCCAGACCTATATCAAATCTGTTTTTAACAACCTGTTCTGCAAGGGTTGTTGTGAACTGGGACCCGCAGTTTTTATTGATGTTCTTACCATCTGGTTTATTGAAGATTATTCTGGTATTAAAATATTCAGGGTCAAATACAAGGGGTACAGTATTCCAGGCAGCGCCATTGGAACAGTCAATCACGATATTTAATTTTTGTTTAAACAATTTAAAATCCAGGGTGGATCTTAAAAAATCAGCATACTTCTGATTTGCATTGGCAATTGCTGAAATCCTGCCAATATTATAACTACCTGAATAATTGTCATCACTCTGAATAAAATTTTCAATAAATTCCTGGTCTGATCTGTCAAGTTTTTTACCCTGGTGTGTGAATATTTTGATTCCATTATCCTGATAAGGATTGTGTGATGCGGAAATTACAATGCCAAGCCCTGCATCACCATGGCCTGCTGTAAGATATGCAACACCAGGAGTTGGAATAATTCCTGCTGGCAATGCGTTAATCCCGGTTGACAGGATACCTGAGATGAGAGCAGCTTCAAGCATTTCACCAGATTCCCGGGTATCCCTGCCAATTACGATTGACTTAAAATCAAGTTTTCGGGCTAGCATACCTGCTGCCCTGCCTATTTTCAGGGATATTTCACAGGAAACAGGATACCTGTTTGCAACTCCCCTTATACCATCTGTGCCAAATAATTTTTCTGCCATTATTTCAGACCTGTAATTTTGCCTTTTCAAAAATTTTATATTCTATACTGTAAAGCCATCTGCCAAGTTGTGCTGCAGCTGAAGGATCAATGGTTCTGATAAAATCAATATAATTTTTTTCATCAACCTTTATATCTGGTTTTGACCCTTTAAAATCTGCTTTTTTCTGATCCTTTAAAAATTCTTTTATTCCGGAAAAATTTTTTAAATGATCACTGTATTTGAAAGATTTACTGTGTTCTATCTTTAAAACAAACTCTTTAAGGCGTTTAATCCTTTCATCAATGGCAATTTCCAGAGTTTCAACCATACCTTTGTGAAGTTCCCTTGAATAAAAATCAACCACAAAACAGATCCTGATCTCCCTGTACCAGTTCAATAATGAAATTAACGATGAAATATATGAAACATTATTATTGTAAATTTTCAGGATATTACTGTAATTGTCTGAGCTCCTTACAATGGAAGTTTCCCTCAGGGCACCGCCAAGAAGTAATCTGTCGTTTCTAACTTCATCTTTTCTGATAACACTTCCGGCAGCTGTAAGACACCCAAATCCGATTTTACATGGTCCAACTAAACCGCCCTGCCCTCCTAAAAAGATTGGATTCTGATTTAAGAAAACTCCCTGGAAAACATTTCCCATCATGGATGGTGTGGCTTTATCCTGATTAGGCGTATAATTAAAATGAATAAATGAGGAACCGACCTCACTGTGATTTTTCCTGTCTGTCCCCCCTGCCATGAAACAGTCACAAAAATTTATCAAGCTTCCAAGGGTTACAAAGGGAAAAAGAATGGTTTGTTTTAATCCAACACAATGTGCTGCACCTGCCTGTTCTTCAAGAATTGTCCCTGCCCTTACATGGGCACAGGAGCCAAATGAATTACTACCTGCAAAACAGGCACCCTGGAAAAAACCGCCCTTTAACAAAGTACCTGGCCCCACATAACAGTTGTCAATAGTAACTGGTGCTTCAAATCCCAATTCTGCATTGCCACATATAAGGGTTTTTGTTCCATAAATCCTGGTTCCCGGATAAATTGTTACATTGTCTGAAGATATTCTTTTAATATCGACTTCAGGCCCGATAAATACAGATTCCGGGTTTAATATTTTAACGCCCCTGCCAATAAGTTCCTGCTGTTTTGAAATATTTTCCATGGATTTTGTCAAATTCACACCAAAATTGTATTTATTTAATAGTTGTCAACAATCAAAGTTTGTTTTACTATACATATATTATCCTTCCAAAAAATCAATAGGAGGCAAGAATGAATAAACCAGATTTATTCGTAAATACGAATGCCTGGAAAAAACTTCTAAAAGAGATTTATAAACTAAATTACAAAGAATTTCACTTGAAAAATTTAGTTTGTCAAAAAAACAGGCTGAAATTATTCTCAAGGCAGCATTGTAATCTGTTTTTTGATTTTTCAAAACAGAGAATTGACAACTTAATTTTCTCTTATCTCATTGATATGTCAGAGGAGTTGAATATAAAGGATAAGTTCTCAGCCATGACCAAGGGTGCTGTTGTCAATGTAACGGAAAACAGACCTGCTTTACATACGGCAGCAAGGGATTTTTCAACATCAGAAATCTTCATAACAGACAAAGACAATAACAGGCATAATATCCTGTTGGATATCAGAGGTGTAAACAGAAAAATAAAAAAGTTTTCAGGGCAGGTGCATGATAAAACAATCCTGTCCGGATCCGGAAAGGCCTTTACTGATGCTGTGATTATCGGCATTGGAGGATCTTATCTGGGGTTAAGTTTTATTTATAATGCAATGTTAAGCAATTATCAGACAAAACTTAAGCTTCACTTTCTTTCCAATGTTGATATTGATGATTATGCCCAAACAATTCAAACAGTTAATCCTGATACCACGTTATGGATAGTGATATCAAAGAGTTATACCACCATTGAGACAATGGCAAATCTTAACCAGGTTTTACTGCATTTACAAAAGAGTAATATCAGCCCTGAAAAGCAGTTGATTACAATTACAAGCAAGGGCAGCCCCGGGGATAATCCAGAAGATCCTGTGCTTGAATCATTTCACATGTTTGATTTTATTGGCGGCAGATATAGTGCCACATCTGCAGTGGGTGGTGTCCCTTTAAGCCTTGCCTTTGGATATGATGTTTTTGAACAATTCCTTAAAGGTGCCCATGAAATGGATCTTTATGCCGCATGCTCTGACAATGGTGAAAACATACCCCTTATTGCTGCCCTGCTGAATGTCTTCAATTCCAATGCCCTTGGCTATAAAGCAAACGGAATAATACCCTATAGCTCTGCTCTTGCAAAACTGCCCTCCCATATTCAGCAATTGTCAATGGAGAGCCTGGGTAAATCCGTTACCACTTGCAATGAGTTCCTCGACTATTCAACAGGATCAATAATTTTTGGTGAGCCGGGTACAAATGCCCAGCACTCTTTTTTCCAGCTTGCACATCAGGGCATGGCCTTTCCCATTGAATTTATAGGTGTGATAAATCCTGGTTATAAAGGTGAGTGCTCTCAATTTAAAGGAGTATACAATCATCAGGAACTCTGGGCAAACATGCTCTCCCAGGCACATTCCCTTGCAGCTGGTAAAAACAGCTCAGATAATGCAAGGCATTTTCCAGGAGACAGACCTTCATCAACCCTGATAATACAAGATCTTACAGCTGAAAATATTGGAAAACTTTTATCCTTTTATGAAGCTAAAACCGTATTTGAGGGATTTATTTTAAATATTAACCCATTTGATCAGTTTGGGGTTGAACTTGGTAAATTCAATGCACAGGACATAAGAAAAGAGATAGTTAGTAAGAACCAGAACAGCCAGTATAAGATACAAAATATTGATGATACATCAAAGTTTTATCTTAAACTGCTTTTTAATAAAAAAATTATTAAGCCCTGATGTTTCGGACATTTAAAATTCTAGGGGAATATATACAATACTCCGCCCCATGTCAGGCCTGCACCTAAGCCTGTGAACAAGACTACATCACCGTGATTGCCAATAAGTCCCTGTTCCATTGCCTCATCCAGGGCAAGGGGGATTGTTGCAGCAGTTGTATTGCCGTACTTTTGAATATTATTGAACATTTTTGAACGGTCAAGTTTTAAAATATCGCAATAGGCCTGATTTATCCTGAGGTTTGCCTGATGGGGAATTATCATGTCAATATCTTTTATAGTCATTCGGGCTTTATCCATAGTCTCTTTTGTAACTTCAGGCAATTTTTTAAGGGCTCCCTTAAAAACAGCCCTTCCATCCATTTTTGCATATTGTTTGGTTGTGTTTTTAAGCAGATCCAGGGGCATTCTCTCCTTTAGCTTTGATGCAGGAAGCTCCACTGTTAATATATCAGCCTGACTGCCATCGGCATGGAGACATGAAGCAATCACACCTACATTTTCATCGGTTTTAATGCCTTCCACGCAGACAGCTGCCCCTGCATCTCCAAAAATTACTGTAACGTCCCTGCCCCTGGTGGTTTTGTCAAGTCCAGTACTGTGGATTTCAGCACCAACAAGGAGAATTTTATTTGCAAGTCCGCTTTTTATGTATGAATCTGCTGTTGCAAGGCCATAAAGAAAACCTGTACACTGCTGCCTGATATCAAGTGCTGGTGTTGACCTTAATCCCAGCTTATCCTGGAGCAGGCAGCCTGAACCCGGGAAACAGATGTCCGGACTCACAGTTGCAAAAATTATAAAATCAAGATCTTCAGGGGTCCACCCTGCCCTGTCAAGTGCGATTAATGATGCTTCCAGACCAAGATCAGAAGCACCGATTTCCTCATCATCAGGGACCCAGTAACGCTGCTTTATCCCTGTTCTCTGCTGTATCCATTCATCCGATGTATCAAGGATTTCAGCAAGATCATCATTGGTTACTATTCTTGACGGTAAAGCTTTCCCAGTGCTTCTGATAATTGATTTTTTCATGTATGTCCTTCTGTGACTAACAATTTTTTAAATTGATTTCTTATACCATGTCCTGTATTATCCAGGTTTTAAACATATTTATTTTTCAATGCATGCTTTATAAACTATTTTACCAAACCAAGTAAAGGAAAAATATTGACGCTGCATATTATTATTTTGTTTTCAGGACTTATACTGCTCTACCTTGGATCAGAATCCCTTGTTAACGGATCATCCTCCACTGCTCTCATGTTCTCTGTAAAGCCTGTAATCATCGGCCTTACAATTGTTTCGTTTGCCACTTCAGCTCCTGAACTTCTTGTAAGCTTTGTTGCTTCCATCAAAGGATCCGGCGATATTTCCGTTGGCAATATCCTGGGCAGTAATGTTATCAATATTGCCCTTGTACTTGGCATTAGTGCAATTATAAGAAAAGTTGATATTAAACAGCAGATTATAAAATTTGAACTCCCCTTTATGATATTTATTTCAATCCTTTTCTGGATTTTATCCCTGGATTATGTAATTGGATTCATTGACGGTGTTATTCTGCTGCTTTTCCTTTCAGGATTCCTTTTTATCAGCATTAAAAATGCTAAAGACAAAGAAACAGCAGATATATCTTCTGATAAATCCAAAAAAAAACTTTTTATAAATATTTTCCTTGTGACTGCAGGCCTGCTTGCCCTTGCTGCCGGAGCTGATATGGTTGTTAAGAATGCAATCTATATTGCAAAGTCCATTGGACTGTCAGAGGTGTTCATTGGTATTTCCATTGTCGCTCTCGGCACTTCCCTTCCTGAACTTGCAACTTCGGCAGTTGCCGCTGCCAAAGGACAGAGTGATATCTCAGTTGGTAATGTTGTTGGTAGTAATATATTTAATATCTGTCTTGTAATGGGTGTTGTGGGCATCTGTAATCCCACCCGGGTCAATGCAGGTCTTGTTAAATTTGAAATACCATTTATGGTTCTTTTGACCATTGTTTTTTATTTAATCTCTCTTAAATTTAAAAAAATAAACGCCTTGTCTGGCGCTGCTTTTATTATTTTTTTCATAATTTATAACATTATTTCCTACACAAAATAGTAAATAAATATGAAATTTTTGTATTTTTTTCTTGAAATTAATTCCCAATCTATATATGAATAATTACTGCATTAATTGAAGATATTAAAAAGGAGCAATATGATTGGCACCCATCGAATCTTAATTGTAGATGACAGCCGGGAATTACTTGACACTTTCAACGATTTTTTCAACTCCATGGGATATCAGGTTAGTGTTGCACCCGATGGCTTTGAAGCCCTGAAGCTTCTCAGAAACAATTCCCTCAACCATTTCAATCTGTTAATAACAGATTTGGTAATGCCCCAAATCAGCGGTGTCGGCCTTATTACAATCATTAAAAAAGAGTTCCCTGATCTTAAGATCATTGCCATGACAGGTTATGGCAATGAACCTGGTATTCTTGCAACTGAAGCCCAGGCTGACCTTGTGCTTTACAAACCTTTGGATCTATTTAAAATGGAAAAAAATATAGCAAAATTATTACAGATCAATACAAAAAAATAAAATAGTTTCAGCTTTTTAACTGAGATAGAGGTTCTATAAAATGAGAAACAGTAAACAGCCAATAATCGGGGTCAGCAATGCAATCCTGAAAATAAAGGAATTGATAAACCATGTTGCTGCCACGGGGCTTAATATCCTTATTACCGGGGAAACCGGAGTTGGCAAGGATTTGATTGCTCACAACCTTTATGCTTCATCACCCAGGGCTGATAAAAACTTTGTAAAGGTAAACTGTGCTGCTCTTCCGGAAACCCTTCTTGAAAGCGAACTCTATGGTTTTGAAAAAGGTGCCTTCACAGGTGCCCATCAAAACCGGCCAGGCAAATTCAAAGCTGCTGACAAAGGTGTTCTCTTTCTTGATGAAATTGGAGATATGACGTTGTCTTTACAGTCTAAAATGCTCCATGTCCTTCAGACCGGCGAGTTCTCCCCCCTTGGTTCAAATCAGGAGTTTAAGACTGACATCTGGGTCATTGCTGCAACTAATCATCAACTTGAAGAAAAAATTATTAATAAGGAATTTCGTGAGGACCTGTTTTACAGACTCAATATAATTAAAATCGATGTTCCCCCCTTAAGGGAACGCCCTGAAGATATTCCACCGCTTTTTGAATACTTTTTTAAAAAATACTCTTCCAAATATTCAGGAGATCAGATTGAAAAACCAGAGAAGAAAATTTTTGATAAATTATTAAAATATCCATGGCCTGGAAACATACGAGAGCTTCAGAACTTTATTAAAAAACAGATGGTTTTAAATGACTGGAATAAAGTATTAAACGAATTATATACAAATTCCACATCTACCATACATAAAACCAACAGCTTCAACCTTGTACCGGATAATAATATTGACACAACCTCTGCGTTTCTGTCTGAATTCATCAATTTTTCAAAATCATCGGGTAATCTGATAGAAGATATCTCCCTTAAAAAAATAAAAAAACAAGCTTGTGATAAAATAGAAAAAGAGGTCATAAGTTACGTATTGAGCAAAGTTGCCTGGAATAGATCCAAAGCATCAAAAATATTAAAAATCAGTTATAAAACATTACTTTATAAAATTAACGAGCTTGATATTAATCCTCATATATAAATGAGAATACAGGCTTTAAATCTTTATATTGATTTATTTTCCTAAACAGGCAGTATTTTTATGAAAATGATTCGCTCAGGACACTTTGAAGACCCATTTTCTGAAAACCTGCAATTATCTGATATCTATTCAAATACCCGGATCGATCAATTTTTCTCTGTTCTGACAAATTCCCTTGGACAGAAAGATTTTTTATTATTGGTAATAGGTGAAGCTCAAAGCGGTAAGACAACTCTGTTTTCCCGTTTGACAAATGAACTTGAAAATAATATCAAACCATGCCATCTGAAAATCCGGGAATCAGGCAATACCAATGGCAAAAATTCTGAAACTCCTGCCATGTTATATAAAACAGGTACCAGCCGGGTTATTCTATTGGACGATGCACACAAGCTGAATATCCATGAGTTGTCTGTAATTCTTAAAAATGCCTGGGAAAGCAGTGAGAACAAAATTCAGGTGGTCTTGTTTTGTGAACCTGTGATTAATTCCAGCCTTACATCCCTTCTCAGGAACATGCCGAAAAAAGCCTCGGTTAACAAGTTTTATATTCCAACTTTTGATGAGAACATGACAAAATCATATTTAGATCATTATCTTAAGATATTCAACCTTGAAAGTGTTTTTTGCTTCTCCACATCAGATATCCGGGAGATCCATAAAAAATCCAGGGGGATTCCCGGCAGAATCAACCATGAAGCTGGAAAAATTCTTTCAAAACAGAGAACATCAACTAATCCTGACAAAAGATCATCATCCCTGTTTTCACCCTTATCTGTTGTCACTGTAATTTTTTTCTTTTTTTCTGCAATTTCCGGGATATTTCTATATAAAAAAACCAGGGGCCCGGACCGGAATGCAACCAGTGTGCAGGTTGCTGCTCCTTCATTGAATATTGTTATGAAAAAAATCCAGGCGCCTGAAAAAAATAATGTAACTGCAGCTGTCATGACTAAAGCTTCTGTTAATGAACCTGTCACTTTGGACATGACTCAAGATTCTCAAAATGATCAAACCCGGACCAGGAAATTACAATTTTCAGAAGAGAATATAAAGGCTCCTCCGGGCAGAGATGTGCCCCGGATTGTTTTCAGCCCCACTGGGCAGGCAGAAGAAAAATCAAGTAATATTCGTCAACAAAACTGGATTTTATCCCAGGACCCGGATTATTACACTGTACAGGTTATGGCTGCAAAGGAAAAAGCATCCATTGATCTTTTTTTATCTTTAAATCAAAATAATAAAAATATTGTTGCATATTATAGAATGGATTCTAAAGATGGTATCTGGTATAAATTTATTTCAGGAAAATTTAAAACCTATGACATGGCAAAAAAAGCGTGCCTGGAGCTTCCCCAGGCTTTAATTAAACTTGGGCCCTGGCCCAGGCAGTTTGCATCCATCCAGAATGATATTGAAACTGGTTCCAAAAATAAAGAACCAGGTGAATAAAAAGAGGAGTATTGTTTAATGTTTGTTTTTAATATGTTTCACATTGATCTTGGTATTGACCTTGGAACTGCCAACACCATTGTTTATGCCAAAAAAAGAGGATATATATGTAATGAAGCTTCATATATTGCCTTAAACCTTGATAATAAAGCAATTGCAGTGGGTAATAGTGCAAAGGATATGATGGGAAGGACCCCGGCTTCCATAAAAGTTGTAAAACCTCTTTCCGATGGTGTAATCTCTGATTTTGCAGCTGGTGAAGCTTTTATAAAGAGTTTTATTAAACGTGCCAATATTCCAAGGATAAGAATAGGCAGGGTTGTAATGGGAGTCCCAACCCAGGCATCTGAAGTTGAAAAAATGGCCATGATTGATGCTGCAAGACTCGCAGGGGCAAAAAAAGTCTATTTAATTACTGAACCCATGGCAGCAGCCATTGGACTTAACCAGAATGTGATGGATGGTTCTGCAACCATGATTGTTGATATTGGAGGAGGCACAACTGATATTGCAGTTATAAATTACGGGGGTATTGTTGTGGATAATACCATCCGTATTGCCGGTGACGACCTTGACCATGCCATTGCCACATATATAAAACGTAAATATAAAATTAAAATAGGCCTTGTTACTGCAGAAAAATTAAAAACAAAATTTATAAATCTGTCTGAAACCACAAATAGTGATATTTTTAAATTCAGAAGTTTAGACTCAATAACCGGCATTGCACGGAAGTATGAATTTCCCGTTGCAATCTTTAAAGAGGCCATCAAAGAAGTTATAGACGAGATTATAAATGCTGTGCTCCATGTTTTGGAAGTACTGCCTGCAGAACTTTCCTCTGATATTATTTCAAGCGGAATCACACTGACAGGAGGAGGATCCCAGCTGCCAGGCCTGAATACAATGATTGAAAAGCAGACAGGACTTAATGTGCATATAGCCCAAAACCCTCTTTTCTCAGTTGCCAATGGAATTAAAAAAGTACTCCATGATCTTAACTATTACGACAGGATCATTATTAATTCATAGAACCTGTTTTATTAACCATGCAATGGGGTTCCTTCAGCTTTTAAAGCAAGCTCGGACATTATTTCCCCCAGGGTTGGGTGTGCATGGATTGTACCGGCAATATCTGAAACCTTTAACCCTCTGTTTATTGCCAGGGTACCTTCGGCTATCAGATCAGTTGCATGGGGTCCTATTATATGAAGACCAACTGCTTTTCCTGTTTTATTTTCAACTATTATTTTAGCCTCTCCTGCTATTTCGCCGATAGCCTGGGCCTTACCAAGTACTCTGAAATTCACTGAATAACTTTGAATATCCATCCCTTTATTTATTGCCTCTTTTTCAGACAAACCTGCAACACCAATTTCAGGGCTTGTAAAAATTGCTCCTGGAATCGCATTATACCTCATTTCTTTGTTCTTACCTGCAGCATTTTCTGCTGCAACCATGCCTTCGTGGGATGCAACATGGGCAAGCATTACCCTGGATGGACCCAGGATATCTCCAATGGCATATACACCTTTAATGCTGGTTTCAAGAAACTTATCAACTTCAATCCATCCATTGTTATCAGTTTTAAGTCCTATATTTTCAAGCCCTATCTTAGAAGCCATGGGTGTTCTTCCCACACATACAGATAATTTTTCAGTTTCAATTGTCTGTGCAATGGACTTTTTACCCTGGGTTTTGTTTTTAAACGGTGATTCTGCAAGAGTTACTGATAATCCCTTACCATTAAATCCAACATTCTGAACAACCTGGCCTGTAATCACCTTAATTTTTCTTTTTTTCATCTCCCTTTGCAATGTTTTTGAAATGGTTTCATCAACAGATGGTAATGGCAGAATCCTCGGCATGGCTTCAATAATTGTAACATTTGTGCCCATGCCTGACAGTATAAATGCAAATTCACACCCTATAACACCGCCTCCGACAATTACCATGGATTCAGGTATGGTTTTAAGGTTTAAAAGATCATTACTTGATAAAATTCTTTCATGATCAAAGGGGAATGATTTCATATTCAAGGGTTTTGTTCCAGTTGCAATTATGAGCTTATCAAAACAGACCTCATTTGTACCATTGTCAGGCAAATCCACCCTGACAATACCTTTTTCTTTTATGTACCCATTACCCCTGATCAGGTTTACATTGTTTTTCTTTAATAATGCTTCAATGCCGCTTCTCTGGGTTTTAATAATCTTTTTCTTTCTTTCCATTAAAGCGTTTATATCAAAATCCACTCGTCCTTGAATTTTAATTCCAAACTCATAACAATTCCTGGTTTTAAAATATAGATCAGATGATTTTTTCATGATTTTTGAAGGAATGCACCCATGGTTAAGACAGGTACCTCCAAGGTTGCTTTTTTCAATCAAGTCCACATTAATTCCCATTGATGCGGCTCTAATGGCAGCCACATACCCCCCCGGGCCTGCTCCTAAAATTACTAATCTTGTTTCCATGGCACATTTCCCAATAATTTTAAAAATAGATTAAATGCCTGAATAAAATCATATCAACCGTGTTTGAACATTAAGAATAACTGAGCATTTAATCAATTTATTGTTAAAATATTCACTTTTACATAAAAAATATTAAAACTATTTGACAATACCATTATTTTATTTTAAAGTTCAAGTAAATATAATTATAATTTAGAATTAATTTTCTGTTAGATGGGATTAAAACTGAGATAAATGAAGATTGATGACATTAATATACAGATTATCCGGGAGCTGAAACAGGGAAGAAAATCATACAAAAAAATTGCCGATTCCCTGGGAGTCACTGAAAATACTGTAAGGACACGGGTTAATAAATTAATCAAAGCAAAAGTCCTTGACATCTGCGGCCTGGTTGATCCGGCAGCATTACCTGACCACCGGGCTGTAATGATTGGCATAAAACTTTCTGAAATGAACATAGTTGATAAAGGCGAGGAGTTAAGCAGGCTTAAGGGTGTAATTTCTGCAAATGTGGTAACAGGCAGGTATGATATTATCCTCATTGTTCTGTTTAAAAAAAATTTTGGGCTGCTTGAATTTTACACACAGGAGATATCCAATGTAAAAGGCATTAATTTTGTTGAAACTTTTGTTATATACAAATCCTATAATCTTAAAGTCCCCTATCAGTTTTAATTTATAATTCCGGAGTCTATCATGGCACTGACAAACAACAATACAGATTTTAATAGTAGTGATAAAACAATTCCAATGCCGGACTGGAATAATCAAGCTTATAAAGGTACATTACCCTTTCCGGAAAATTCAAATGGCACTGAACTTAAAACAACTTTTCTTTACGCCTGGCACCTTGATAATGGTGCCAGTATGGCTGACTTTGGCGGTTATCACATGCCTTTATGGTATAATAATACAGGTGTGAAAAATGAACACCTTGCAGTTCTTGAATCAGCCGGCATATTTGACACCAGTCATATGGCATGTATTACTGTCAAAGGCAATCATGCTTTTGAACTTCTCCAGTTCTGTTTTACAAGGAATTTAAATTCCCTTGAGCCCGGCAGATGCATGTACGGTGCATTCCTGGATGACAGGGGCTTTTGTATTGACGATGCAATTATATATAAATTTTCCAGGAAAGTTTATATGATCTGTGTCAATTCAGGTATGGGTGAAAAAATCACAAGCCACCTTATTGAAAATAAAGAGAGAATTAATATCCGGAATGGTTTATCCCTTGAAATAACAGATCTTACCCAGCGAATTGCAAAAATGGATATACAGGGGAAGAATTCAGCACGCATTCTTGCTGAAATAATTAAAAATCCGGAAAAAATTTTCAAGCGTATGCCATATTTTTCATTTAAGATTGCAGAACTTCATGATGGAACTTCAATATTACTCTCAAGATCCGGGTACACAGGAGAATTCGGGTTTGAGATATTTGTAACCCCCTGGGCCATTGTTGATTTATGGAAAGATATTTTAAAGGCAGGAGAAAAATTCAACATCCTTGCCTGCGGACTCGGTGCCAGGGATTCTCTGCGAACAGGAGCTGTGCTCCCCCTCTCCCACCAGGATATCGGAAAATCCAAATTCATAAATCATCCCTGGGATTTTGCCCTGGCCTTTGATGGGAAAAAGAGAAATTTTACAAAGGATTTCCTTGGTAAAGAAGAACTTTTAAAACCAGATAATAATTATATATACCCCTTTGTTGGCGATGACTTAAGAAAAGTTACCCCATCAGATAAAACCTTTGTCATGGATGAAAGTCACAATAAAATCGGAACTGTTCTGACCTGTGTCACTGATATTGCCATTGGCTGGATTAACAAACGTATATTCAGCACAGCATCTCCTGATCTGCCCCGGCATGCTGAACTTAAAGGCTTAAGCTGCGGTTTTATCATGGTGGCAGAAAAGCTTGAATATGGCACAAGACTTTTCCTCCAGGAGGGCAGAAGAATTATCAATATCAGAACAGTCAGGGATATCAGACCCCATAGAACAGCTAGAAAACCCATAAGGAATTTTTTATAAATAATTAACTTTTTTTAAAGGAGACCAGGATGAAAGAGATCAGTCAGGTTGAGCTGCCAGAAGATTTGAAATATTCAAAATCCCATGAATGGGCAAAAAAAGATGGTGATATTGTAACCATAGGGCTTTCCGATTATGCCCAGGATCAACTGGGTGAAATTGTCTTTGTTGAACTGCCGGAACAGGGTGATACATTTTCCAGGGGAGATGAGTTTGCAAATGTTGAATCTGTTAAAGCTGTCTCAGAAATATTCATTCCTGTATCAGGAGAGATTACTCAGATAAATCAAGAGCTTGAAGAAGCTCCGGAGCTTGTCAATAATTCATGTTATGATAAAGGCTGGATTGCAAAGGTTAAATTAAGCAATACTTCCGAGTATGATGATCTCCTGGATAAAGACAATTATCTTAACACACTTAAGGGCTAAAATTATAAAAGGATAATGCCATGCGCTATCTTCCACATACCAGAGAGGATATTGAACAGATGCTTGAAAAAACAGGGCTTGACTCATTGGCCTCCCTTTTCAACACTGTTCCTGAGAAACTTAAAATAAAAAATGAATTAAACCTTCCCCAGCCCCTTACAGAGTGGGAACTTAATGAACATATGGATAAGATAGCATCATCCATTAATGCAACGGGAAAATGTAAATTTTTTATTGGGGGCGGCAGTTACGACCATTTCAGACCTGCATTGGTTAACTATCTTATATCACGCTCAGAATTTTCTACTGCCTATACGCCATATCAACCCGAAGTGAGCCAGGGAACCCTCCAGGGAATATATGAGTTTCAAACCATGATAACCCAGCTTACCGGTATGGACGTTGCAACAGCATCACACTATGACTGCGGTACAGCCCTTGCAGAAGCGCTTTTAATTGCAATAACTAAAAAAAAATTACCAAAAGTTGCTGTTTCATCCCTTATCCACCCCCACCATAGACAGATTCTTAAGACTTATCTTGAGCCCACAGGCTATGAAATTATTGAAATACCATATACAAGTGAGGGACTTACTGATTTCAGTTATGTTGAAAATTTGGGTGAATTAGCCGGCATTGCTGTCCAGTCTCCTAATTTTTTTGGTAATATTGAAAATTTAACCCTTGCAAAACAAACTTCAGAAACCTGTAATGCTCTTTTTATCTCTTCCTTTACCGAAGGGTTGTCCCTTGGGCTTTTAAAAAGCCCTGGTGAATATGGAGCTGACCTTGTTGCAGGAGAAGGACAAAGCTTTGGCCTTCCAAAATCATTTGGCGGACCCGGCCTTGGATTAATGGCCGGCACAAAAAAACAGATGAGAAACCTGCCTGGAAGATTTGTTGGGAAAACCACTGATACCAATGGAAACCAGGGTTTTGTTTTAACCCTTGCAACCAGGGAACAGCATATAAGAAGGGAAAAGGCATCCTCAAACATATGTTCCAACAATGGCCTCAATGCCATGACTGCTGCCATTTATCTTGCAACAGCAGGAAAAATCGGTATTAGAAAACTTGCAGAGCTCAACCATGACAAAGCCTGGTATTTACGGCAGCAACTTTTAAAAGCAGGCTTTAAATTTCCCTTTAAAACAGAATTCTTTAATGAATTTGTTGCCATTGCGCCTTCAGACTTTGAGTTAAAAAGAAAAAACCTTGAAAAAAACAGAGGTATTTATGCAGGACTGAAACTTGAAAAATACTTTCCAGATCTTAAAGGTCACTATCTTTTCTGTGCCACTGAAACCATTAAAAAACAAGATATAGATAATCTTATTGGGGAGATACAATAATGACAGATCAAATTGGAACCACAGGACTTATTTTCAATGAACCTCTGGTATGGGAGAAAAGTGTTCATGGAAGATGCGGCATTTCCATTCCTGGAAATGATGTGGAACATATTCAGATCAATGCGGATTACCTTGGCAGTGAAGTTGAACTTCCTCAACTGTCCGAACTTGATGTAATAAGGCATTATACCCGGCTTTCCCAATGGAATTTTGGTGTGGATTCAGGCATGTACCCCCTTGGTTCATGCACCATGAAATATAACCCAAAAACCAACGAAGTACAGGCTGGAAAACAGGAGATTGCCAATGCCCATCCTCTATCAGGGGATGATAACTCCCAGGGCGCTTTGAAGCTTATGTATGAATTACAATCCATGCTTCTGGAAATCACAGGAATGGATGCAGCAACTTTACAGCCTGCTGCCGGTGCCCATGGCGAACTTACAGGAATGCTTATCATACATGCATTCCATGCAAAAAATGGTAAACAGCGCACCAGGATTATCATTCCAGACACTGCCCATGGTACTAATCCTGCCAGTGCAACACTGTGCGGTTATAAATCCATAAAAGTCTCATCCAATGAAAATGGTATTTTAACTGCCCGGGCTGTTGCTGAGGTAATGGACCATGACACTGCAGGTATCATGATAACAAATCCCAATACCCTTGGTCTGTTTGAGGAAAATATAAAAGAGATAGCAGATGTAGTCCATGAAAAAGGCGGGCTTGTTTATGGTGACGGCGCAAATATGAACGCTGTCATGGGTTATGTTAAACCAGGGAACATTGGTATT
Organism: uncultured Desulfobacterales bacterium; assembly: GCA_964593725.1. Taxonomy (GTDB): domain Bacteria; phylum Desulfobacterota; class Desulfobacteria; order Desulfobacterales; family Desulfobacteraceae; genus JAIOSM01. The sequence goes on along the minus strand of CAZQJS010000002.1, from coordinate 23,284 downwards.
GATGTCATGCATCTGAATCTGCATAAGACATTTGCAACTCCCCATGGCGGGGGTGGTCCTGGTTCCGGACCTGTGGTTGTAACAAAGGAGCTTGAAAAATTTCTGCCAGTACCTGTCATTGAGAAGAAAGGAGATAAATTTGTTTCAATTGAACAAAGACCTGATTCCATCGGCAGGATGCATACTTTTTTCGGTCATTTTTCAGTTCTTGTAAAGGCATATGCATATATACTTTCCATGGGAGCAAATGGACTTAAAAATGTCAGCGAATATGCTGTCCTTAATGCCAATTATATTAAAGAGTCCTTAAAGGATATACTTAATCTGCCCTATGACAGGCCATGCATGCATGAGTGTGTCTTTAACGATGCAGAGCAGAATAAATTTCATATAACAACCATGGATATGGCTAAAAGACTGCTTGATCTTGGATTTCACCCACCCACAATATATTTCCCCCTGGTTGTCAATGGTGCATTCATGGTGGAACCCACTGAAACCGAATCAAAACAGAGTATTGATGAATTCATTAATGCCGTTAAAATCATTGCAAAGGAGGCTGAAAACAGACCTGAAATACTTAAAACCGCACCTAATATTACAAAGGTTTCAAGGCTTGATGAAGTGCAGGCAGCAAGGAAACCATGTCTTCGAGGATAAAACCCGGACCTGCTGTGATCTGTTTTAATCTGGGCAGGACAGATTACTGCCAGGTGCTTGACCTCCAGTATGATCTTGTCAATGCCAAAAAAGAGAACATAATTGAACATGACATGGTTATACTCACGGAACACACACCGGTCTTTACCCTGGGAAAAAACGGAGGCCTTGAAAACCTTAACTGCTCAGCTTCGTTTCTTAACTCAGAAAATATACAAATTGTTCCAACCACAAGGGGTGGGAATATAACCTTTCATGGTCCGGGCCAGATTATTCTCTACCCGATTATTGACCTTTTTTCAATGAAGATTGATATCCCCTCCTATGTTCATATGCTTGAACAGGTCATGATTCTCACATGCAGTGAATTTAATATTGATTCAAAAAGAAACAGTAAAAATCCAGGTATATGGCTTAAGCAAAATAAAAAAAAAGATGGGAAAACTGAAAATTATAAAATCGGAAGCATTGGTATATCATTAAAACAAGGAATAAGTTTCCATGGCCTTGCCTTGAATATTGACCTGGATTTAACACCTTTTTCCTGGATAAACCCCTGTGGATTCAATGATATTAAAATCACCTCTTTTAAGGATATATTAAAAAAATCCAATGAACACAATTTTCAAGTTAATATTAAAGATGTAAAAAAGGCTCTTTTAAAAAACTTTGAGTCTGTTTTTAATCTTGAATTAAAATATAAAAATCAGTATCTTATGCCTGAAATTGATCTATTAAAAAAAAGAAGACCAAAACCTTACTGGTTTAAAAGAAATCTGCCGGAAAACAAAAGATTTGAAAAATTAAGAAAAATCTTAAAAAAAGAAAAATTAAACAGTGTATGTGAAGGAGCAAACTGCCCTAATAAATGGGAATGTTTCTGTTCAGGTACAGCAACATTTCTTATTCTTGGGAACCAATGCACGAGAAATTGCAGGTTTTGCAATATAGAATCGGGCAAAATATTACCGCCTGACCCTGGAGAGCCTCTCAGGGTTGCAAAGGCTGTTCGTGAAATGGGTATTAAATATGTAGTTATTACATCTGTAACCAGGGATGATCTTGATGACGGCGGCGCTGACCATTTTGCCAAAACCATCTCAATGATCAGAAAACTTTTAAAAAACAATATTAAAATCGAGGTTTTAATACCAGATTTTAAGGGAGATACAAATGCTTTAAAACTTGTCCTTGACATGAAGGTGGATGTTATTAATCACAACATTGAAACTGTTCCGTCACTGTATAAAAAAGCCAGGCCTGAAGCTGATTACAGGCAGTCCCTGGAGCTTCTTTCAAAGGTGGGTGAACTTGACAGATCCATCCCTGTAAAATCAGGGATCATGACAGGACTTGGTGAAACCTTTATGGAATTATCACAAACCATAACAGATCTTTTCAATGCAGGCTGTACAATACTCACAATCGGGCAATATCTTAAGCCCTCAAAAAAACATCTTCCTGTAAAGAAATATTATACTCCTGAGGAGTTTGCTCTCCTTGAAAAATTTGCAAGAAAAACAGGGTTTAAAGAGGTTGCCGCAGGACCCTTTGTGAGAAGCTCTTATAAAGCAGAAAAGCTTTTCACAACATCATAATCTCATCATGTCACCTGCCTTTGCAATCTCTATGTATGATGCACCATGGACAGCATCAAAATGACCTGCAAGTACGGTAATAAGATCATCTGTAAAGAATCTTTTCTCCTTTAAAAGCTTTGAAACAAACCGTTCAAAGGGGAATAAAATATTTTCATCCCTCTTAAAATAATTTGCATATACACCATAGGATAGTGCAAGTTCCCTCATGGTCTCTTCATTATAAACCTGGGCAAAAATCGGGTTATCACCCCTGTATGCTGCAAGTTCAAGAATTGATCTGCCAGTCATGGAATCGGCAAGGATAGCTTTTGTATTGAGCCTCAAAGAGGCTTTAACAGCAGCCTTGGCAAGATAAGCTGTAATTTTATTATCTGAAACATAGGGGACATCCATAAAAGAGCTGGTCCTCAATTCCACCTCGTTTGCAATGCTTGCCATGGTTCTTACTGCCTCTTCAGGGTATTTTCCGCTGGCAGTCTCTCCGGAAAGCATGAGGGCATCGGTATGATCAAGGCAGGCATTGGCAACATCAGACACTTCCGCCCTTGTGGGCCGAGGTGAGTTTATCATTGTATGGAGCATCTGGGTTGCAATTATCACAGGGCTTCTTTTTTCAATACATTTTTTAACGATCTGTTTTTGTATTAAGGGTATTTTTTCAGTTGGGATTTCCACTGCAAGATCTCCCCTTGCCACCATAACCCCATAGGCATGGTCAAGGATTTCATCAAGATTTTCAACACCGTCACTATTTTCAATCTTGGCAATTATCTTTATCTTTTTTTTATTTTTATCCAGTACATTTTTCACTGCAATAACATCTTCCTTGTTCCTCACAAAGGAGTGGGCTATAAAGTCGATGTTATTTTCCTGGGCAAATCTGATAAAACCTTTATCCTTGCTGCTCAATGCCGGAAGCTTTACATGTACTGAAGGAATGTTTATGCTCTTTTTTTCGCCGATAATCCCATCGTTTTCCACATGGCAATAAAGGAACTCATCATCCTTATCCATAACTGCAAGGGCTATACAGCCGTCATCAATCATGATGGAACTTCCCTGGGGAATATCTTTTACAAAGTTGTCATAGGATACATATATAATATCACCATGGGATTGCCTGGTATGATCACCTTTAATACGAATCAAATCGCCATGCTTCACTGCCAGTGGAGAATCAGCCTTGCAGGTTCTTATCTCAGGGCCTTTTGTGTCAATGAGAATGGCAATCTTTTCTGAGACTTTTCTTGTGTTTTCAATAACTTTCAAGGCATCATCGTGGGTCATGTGGGCAGTATTGAGGCGTACGATATTAACACCTGCCCTGTATAATCGTTCTAGGAATTCAGGCTCACACGATTTATTGGAAATGGTTGCAATAATTTTTGTCTTCCGTATCATAACTTTTCTCTCCTTTAAATTAAAGGATTCAGGTTAATCTTCTGAACATGAAATCCTTAAATAAAATAATTTCATCCTGGGAAGATGATTTGAATTTAAAATCAAGTTCGGCAAGATCAATTATGATCTTCTCAAGTTCGTCCATTGTAAAATTGTTTGATTTTTTAAATATCTGGTATTCAGGATAGTTGCTTTTTGATTTTGACGCAAGGGAAAAATCACTCAAATCCCCATGCCATAAACCAAGTTCATCCTGAAGCTCCTTATCTCCCTTTTTTATGGCAGGAACAACATAAGTATTAAAACTATTAAAATCTGTGTTCTTATTCCATATTTTTTTATTATTTTCAAAAAAATGATTAACAATATAATCAAGAAAACATTTTGCTGCATACAGTTTCCTTATATGGTTAGTCAATGCCTTTAAAATCTGAAGAATATGGAACTGGGACTTCAATAACGAGGACAGGAGAAAAAGTGCCTTTTTTAAATCCTTGTTGGAAAATGCACTGGTAAAATCAAATACAGGATCAATTTTTGTCCTCTGTATTAATTTTGATATATCATCCTCAATTATTTTATTCCTCTGCCCTGTAAAAGAGATCAGTTTCTCAAGATTATCCCTGAAAATTACAGGGTTAAACCCTGTAAGATCAACAAGCCTGTTAAAGGCACCAATGGTAATTTCCTTATGATTTTTCTTGAGGATCTTATCCATTTCCCCTTTTAAAAACATGGACTTAAGTTGTAGATCTCTCTTACCAAGTCCGCCTGGAACAGAGCAATCCACAACAAGCCCGTTTGATTTAATGGTTTTATAAAAGGATGACCTTTTATCAATTTTTTTTAAAGATATAATTAAATAATTATTATCCGGGATTCCATCTGCCATGTAATCAGATAATAATTTTAAATCATCCTTTAAAAAATCAATCTCCTTTGCAAAAACAACCTTTTTATCCATGAAAACCGAAAAAGTTGACAGCTCTTCCACAATATCTGTTGCATGGGCAGCATCATTCTGAAAAAGAGTGTAACAAAGCTCTTTTTCTTTTTCAGAGATTAGTTTTGATACTATGAAATCAGCTTTTTCCCTGGTAATGTATGAATCTCCATAAAGCAGGAACAGGCTTGGAAGAGCATTAGATCTTTCTTTAAAAAAATCTTCGAGCTTTATGTGGTTAATCTGAGTCATTATTCTTTCTATAAAGAGTAAATAACATGTATATGGAAATCAACCCTGTGACCAGGCTGATCCCCTGGGAAACTGAAATTGAGAACATGAAAAAATCACCACGGAAATCACCACGGAAGGTTTCAATTATGCTTCTGAAAACAGAATATATCAAAAGATAACTGAAAAAAACCTGACCATGGAATTTTTTTAACCGGAAAATTAATAAAAGAATTAAAAATATAATAAAATTTGAAATAACTGAATATAACTGGGTCGGGTGGAGGGCAACTCCCAGGGGTGCAAGGGAATCTTTATTGGTAAATACAACAGCCCATGGTAATGTGCACTCCTGCCCATAACAGCATCCTGCAAAAAAGCACCCTATCCTTCCCACTGCATGGCCAAGGGCAATACCAGGAGCTAAAACATCAGCTGATCTCCACTTTTCAAGTCCTTTTATTTTTATGAAAATCCAGGAACTTAAGACAGATAATATAAATCCGCCATAGAAAACAAGACCTCCATCCCATAGTTTAAATATTGAAATAAGATCATTCCTGAAAAAATTGAAATTGATAATAACATAGAGCAGCCTTGATCCTATCAGGGCAGAGATAAGTATGACATAGATCAGATCGGTCATGATCTGTGGATCAATACTGTTTTTTCCTGCAAAAACCCTGACAACTAAAATGGAAGTAAAAAAACCCAGGGCCACAAACAGGCCATAGGTATAAATGGTTACAGCACCAAAACTAAATATAACAGGATGCATTGAATTTTTCTCCTAGAAATCGGAAATTTTATTAAACACTATATGATATATTAACACAGCCATGCCAATACATATGGCACTGTCTGCAACATTAAAGGCAGGCCAGTGATAATTATTAATATAAAAATCCAGGAAATCAACTACACTGCCCCCAGGTTTGAACCTGTCAAGAAGATTACCTGCTGCTCCTCCAAAAATCATGGCAATGCCAATTGAAAGGCAATAATGACTGGTGCACACCTTTTTATAGAACCATAACACAAACAAGGCAATGATTGTGGAAAGAAAAAGGAAAACAAAGTTTCTTATAATAATGGAATGGTTTGCAAAAAGTCCAAAGGCTCCACCAGAATTTTCAACATGGACAATATCAAAAAAATTTTCAATCACGGTTATGGATTCATACATCATAAGCCTTGATTTAATGAAATATTTTGTAAACTGATCCAGTAGAATTACAAAGCCGCTAACCAGAAATAATCTTAAAAAAGGTGCCGGATAAAACCTTTTTAAGTTGGTGTCGCAAGCACGGCCCTGGTCAGGTGGGGCTTCCTGTCTGGAAAAGATCATATTACAAAATTTTTTTTAAAGCAGTATCACATCTTGTGCATATATGGGGATGCTCTTTATTTTTCCCGATTGTTGTATCATATCTCCAGCACCGCTGGCACTTTTCTCCGGTTGCACGTTCAACAAGAATCTTTAAACCATCAATTTCCTGACCATTGTATGCTTTTTCATTCTCAAGGGTTTGGGATAATGAGACCTGGGATACAATAAAAAGATCCCTTAAATCTTCATTAAGGTCTGCAAAAATATCACCATGCTCTGTTCCGGAAAATCTAATGGTGATTGCTGCATCAAGCGGATGCCCGATGAGTTTTGCTTTTCTCGCCTCTTCCAGTGCCTTTGTGACCTCAGCTCTGACTTCAAGGATTTTGGTCCACTTGGCTGCAAGGGAATCATCTAAATATTTCTTTTCAAATTGTGCCATGGATGCAAGGCATATACTCTCTTCCTTACCATTATAAACTGGCATATGATGCCAGATTTCATCTGCTGTAAATGATAAAACAGGTGCCATGATGCGAACCATGGAATCAAGAATAATATGCATTGTGGTCTGGGCATTACGTCTTTGACCATCATTGGCAGGATTAACATAAAGGCGGTCCTTAATAACATCAAGGTAAAAGGATGACAGGTCAACTATGCAGAAATTATACAATGCATGGTAGATTTTATGAAACTCATAATTGTCATAGGCTTTAATGCATATATCAACAACCCTGGCATACTGATGCAGAATAAATCTATCAAGTTCTGACATATCAGTAAACTTTGTTGAATCTTTTTCAACATCAAAATCAAAAAGGTTTCCCAGCATAAATCTGCAGGTATTTCTAATCCTTCTGTAGGCATCTGAAAGCTGTTTTAAAATATTGTCAGATATGCTCACATCTCCGCTGTAGTCTGATGCTGCTGTCCATAATCTGAGAATATCTGCACCATACTGTTTAATAATCTTTTCAGGTGCAATGACATTTCCAACGGACTTTGACATCTTATGGCCCTTGGCATCCACCACAAAACCGTGGGTCAAAACAGCTTTATAAGGGGCTTTCCCAGTACTGCCTACACAGGTTAAAAGGGATGAGTGAAACCATCCCCTGTGCTGGTCACTTCCTTCAAGGTACAGATCAGCCGGTCGTGAAAAATCATCTCTCTCCTCCAGTACTGCAGCATGGCTGACACCTGAATCAAACCATACATCAAGAATGTTTGAATCTTTTTCAAATTCAGTATGGCCGCATTGTGAACAAACTGCATTGTCAGGCATTAAAAATTCCGCATCCTTTTCAAACCATATATCAGAGCTTAACTCTTTGAAAAGGGAATATATTTTATCAATGGATTGTTCTGTAACGTAAACACCATGGCATTTTTTGCAGTGGAACAGTGTAATGGGGACTCCCCATGACCGCTGTCTTGAAAGACACCAGTCAGGGCGGTTCTCAATCATGGAGTAGATCCTTGCTTTACCCCAGGAAGGATACCAGTTAACATTGTTTATCTCCTCAAGGCTCTTTTTCCTTAAATCATGCTTTTCCATCATTAAAAACCACTGGGGTGTTGCCCTGTATATCACAGGCTTTTTACAGCGCCAGCAGTGGGGATAGGAGTGGGAAAGATCACTGTTTTTTAACAGCATGCCACGCTGTGACAATTTATCCACAATACTTTTATTGGCCTTGAAAATAAACTCACCCTTAAAAAATTCTACGTCATTGGAAAAATGCCCGTTGTTTTCCACGGGTGAATAGGTTTCAAGACCATATTTTTTACCCACAATATAATCATCTGCACCATGGCCCGGAGCGGTATGTACACATCCAGTGCCTGCTTCCAGGGTTACATGATCTCCCAATATGATAACAGAATCCCTGTCATATAATGGATGAGTACATTTCCTGTTGTCAAAGACTTTGGATTCAAAGTCCTTGATAATCCTGTAGTTGTCAATGGATAACTCCTCCATTACAGAAGAACATAACTCCTTTGCCATGATCAAAATCCCATGCTCTCCTGCATCCACCACTGAATATATAAATTCAGGGTGAAGGCATACACCAAGATTGGCAGGTATTGTCCATGGTGTTGTTGTCCAGATAACAAAAAAGACATCCCTTGTTGTGAGATCTGACAGTTCAGGTATGATATCTGAAATATCATCCTTTAACGGAAATTTTACATAAATGGACGGAGAAGTGTGATCATGATATTCAATTTCCGCTTCAGCAAGAGCGGTCTGGCAGCTGCAGCACCAGTATATTGGTTTTTTGCCAATGGACATATTGCCATTTAAAGCAAACATGGCGCACTCCCTGGCAATCCGTGCTTCATACTCATAATTCATTGTAAGATAGGGATCATCCCAATCACCTGCTACACCAAACCGTTTGAATTCATCCCTTTGAATTGCCACAAACCTATTTGCAAAGTCACGGCACAGTTTTCTCTTTTCCCCGACTGAAATCTCTTTTTTTTTAGAACCAAGCTTCAGATCAACAGCATGTTCAATGGGCAGGCCATGGCAGTCCCAGCCAGGAACATACCTGGCATAGAAACCAGACATCTGTTTTGATCTGACTATTATATCCTTTAATATCTTGTTAATGGCATGGCCCATATGGAGGTGGCCATTGGCATAGGGAGGGCCATCATGCAAAGTAAAAGGAGTATTGTTTCTGTTTTTTTTCAGGACTTTTTCATAAAGTTTGTTTTCAGACCATTTTTTCAACATTTCAGGTTCACGATTGGGCAGATTAGCCTTCATCTTAAATTTGGTTAAAGGCAGATTTAATGTATCTTTATAGTCCATTTCTCCTCCGGAATGTTGAATTAAAAAATAAAAATTAGCCTATATATATAGTGTAAATCAGGCTTGAATGTCAAGGTTGATTAACCGTAATTTTAATAATTGACCTTTTACTTTTCCGGAAAGCAAGGGTATAAGAAAATGTCTCTATTTCCAACCCTTTTATCTGCTTGATTAGCTTAAGCTCTTCTTGAACGGCTCTTGATTTCATGGCAAGTATAAAACCTGTTTTATTTAAAAAAGGCTTTGAAAGCTCAACAAATCTATCAAGCCTTGTAAATGCCCTTGATACAACAACATCAAACATATGTTTATAATGATTATCAAATGCAGATTCCTGGGCACGGACATGTTCAGCCGTTATATTTTCCATGCTGCTTTTTCTTATTAACTCTTTTAAAAAATTGACCTTTTTTTTTGCAGAGTCGATCATTACAATATTAAATGCAGGGTTTGCAACCTTGAGACAGAATCCTGGGAATCCTCCACCCGAACCTATATCAAGAATAACTTTTCCATTACCAATATGGGGCATAAGATGAAGCGAATCAATAAAATGCTTATGTGCCATCTGTACAGAGTCGGTTATTGAAGTCAGGTTTATTGTTTTATTCCAGAATAATAAATTAACAGCATGCAAAGCAAAAAGATCAAGCTGGGAATCAGTTAAGTTTAGATCAAAGGTTTTGCATTCATTTTTTATGGTATTTTTCCATTTATCATCAAATTTCTGCCGGTTATCTATATTCATTGTCTATTTTATTTTTTATTTTATTGAAAAAAAATAAAAATTCTGATAAAATTTTTTGTTTTTATGCATACTAACAAAATCGTAATTTTTTTTCAATTATTCAATTTATGTAATATGGATTTATTTTAATAAAAATAAATATTTTTGAATATTTAAATTTTTAAGGAAAGAGATAAAAAATCATGGAAAGAGATTTGAAACGCGTAAGGAACATTGGAATCAGCGCACACATTGATTCCGGCAAAACAACACTTACCGAAAGGATACTTTTTTATACTGACAGAATTCATAAAATAAATGAGGTTAAGGGCAAAGACGGTACCGGCGCCATCATGGATTCCATGGAACTTGAAAAAGAGAGGGGCATAACAATTGCCTCTGCTGCTACATACTGCAGATGGAGAGACCATGATATTAATATCATTGACACCCCCGGCCATGTTGATTTTACAGTAGAGGTTGAAAGGTCATTACGTGTTCTTGATGGTGTAATTCTGATTTTATGTTCTGTGTCAGGTGTACAGTCACAATCAATTACTGTAGATCAGCAGATGAAAAGATATGAAGTTCCCTGTATTGCATTTATAAATAAATGTGACAGAAGCGGAGCCAATCCTTTTAAAGTCATTGAGCAGCTAAAGGAAAAACTTGGACATAATGCTGTACCCATGCAGATACCCATTGGTTTAGAGCAGGAGCATGAGGGTGTTGTTGATCTTGTTAAAATGAAGGCCTGTTATTTTGAAGGCAGCAATGGTGAAAAGGTTGTGGAAAAAGAAATCCCTGAAGAGCTTGCCACAATGGCCTTTGAAATCAGGGAAGAGATGCTTGATAAGGTTTCAGAGTTTTCCGATGAACTTACTGATGCAATTCTAGAAGAAAAAGAGATCAGCCAGGAACTTTTGATGCAGAGTATCAGAAAAGGTACCATTGAAAGAAAACTTACCCCTGTATTCATGGGTTCTGCATACAAGAATAAAGCTGTACAGCCCGGCATGGATGCAGTAATTGATTATCTCCCCTCCCCCCTTGATATTGATAATGAAGCCATTGATTTAAATAATAATGAAGAGACTGTGATTCTTAAAAGTGCAATTGACGAACCAACTGTTGCTCTTGCCTTTAAACTTGATGATGGTCAATATGGTCAATTAACATATGTAAGGGTTTACCAGGGGACAATTAAAAAAGGTGAGACCATTATCAATACCCGTACAGGTAAGAAAATCCGCCCTGGAAGACTGATACGCATGCACTCTTCTGAGATGGAGGAAGTTAATGAAATCCCGGCAGGCCACATCGGAGCAATGTTTGGTATAGACTGTGTTTCAGGTGACAGTTTCACAAACCCTGCAATTAATTATACTATGCTTTCCATGCATGTCATGGAACCTGTTATCTCACTTTCACTGAAACCAGTTGATAATAAATCCGAAATTGCTATGTCCAAGGCATTAAACAGGTTTACCAAGGAGGACCCAACCTTTAAAACCTATGTTGACAAGGAAACCAATGAGACAATTATCCAGGGCATGGGCGAACTGCACCTGGATGTATATGTTGAAAGAATGAGAAGAGAATATGGTGCATCTGTTGAGACAGGAAAACCAAGGGTAGCTTACAGAGAAACAATTACAAAAAAAGCTCAATTTAACTATACCCATAAAAAGCAGACCGGAGGTGCAGGACAATTTGGAAGAATTGCAGGATTCATGGAACCGTGTGATGATGAGTTTGAATTTATAAATAAAATTACAGGTGGTAAAATTCCAACCCAGTATATTCCTTCCTGTGAAAAAGGTTTTCAGGCGTGTATGGAAAAAGGCCCAAGGCTTGAATTCCCGGTTACCGGTGTCAAAATTACCATCCAGGACGGAGCATATCATTCTGTTGATTCATCGGAAATGGCATTTATTGCAGCTGCAAAGGGTGCATTTCTCGAAGCATATAATAAGGCAAGACCTGTTATTAAAGAACCGATCATGAAAGTTGTTATTGAAACCCCCAATGAATTTCAGGGAGCCTGCATGGGACTTATTAACCAGCGCAGGGGAATCATTGAAGGCTCCCAGGAAGAAGGTATCATGTCTGTTATTGAAGCAACTGTCCCTCTTTCTGATATGTTTGGTTTTTCCACGGTACTGAGATCTGCAACCCAGGGTAAAGCCCAGTTCACCATGGAATTCTCATCTTATAAACAGGTACCCCGCCAGATTGCAGATGAGATATTTAAAAAAAGGGACGGGGAAAAAAAACAGAGTTAAATTGATTATTATTTAAATTAAACATAATATATAATGTTCATATAAAAGAGGTTAAAATGCTTAGAAAAGATCTGATAAAAAAAAGCCCTGTCTGTAAAATATTAAATCCTGACTCAATCATCCAGGTCTCATTTGGTGCTGTTCTTTCCAGAGCAGGTGTTGGAAAAACGCAGTTTCTTGTTCAAATAGCCCTTACAAGATTATTAAAAAATGAAAAAATCATCCATATCAGCCTTGATGACCCTATGGAAAAGATTAATCTGAGGTATCTTAACTGTTATAACAACCTCATTGATTCCATAGGATATGTTGACCCTGAAAAGGCAAAAAGATTATGGGAGGATATTAACCGGCTAAAGCTTGGCATTGCCTATAATGAATCCTCGTTTGAGCCTAAAAAGATCAATGAGTATTTGAGCAGTTTCAAAAAAAATAAAGATGATCTGCCGACTGTTATAATTGTTGACGGGCTCAACTTTGAAAATGACCTTTCTTCTCTTCTGAATCAACTTAAAGATATATCTGATGATTTTAATATTTCCTTATGGTTTTCCATGCGCACCCACAGGGAAGAGTCCCTGTGCCCGGGAGGATATCCTAAACAATTTGAAAATGTTAAGGATCGTTTTCAAAAAGCTTTATTGCTGAATCCAAGAGATAATAAAATTGAAGCAACTGTCCTTAAAAACGGTGAGGATAAAAATGGAAAACTGATCCTGGATCCTGCAACAATGATGTCCGGATAAAAATTCCTTGACTCTTTTTGATAAATTGCTTTAGTAATAAATGTTGCATTAATTTATTTGATCCCTGGAGGAGAAATTGTATTCTAAAATATTAATACTTCACTTTCCACCTGAAATAGCACAAAAGGCCATTGTGTGCGGTCTTATAAAACAATTTGATCTGATATTCAATATCCTTGGGGCAAACATCTCCCATAAAAAGGAGGGCCATATGGTCCTTGAAATTTCCGGGACAAAACCAAATTTTAAAAAAGGAGTACAATATCTTAAAAACCAGGGTATCAGTATAAGCTATCCGGAACAGGCAATTTATAAGGACTCTGAAAAATGCACCCATTGCGGAGCATGTACTGCTGTCTGTAATACTGGTGCTCTGTCAATACTCAGACCTCAAATGGAGGTAATATTCAATAACGAACTTTGCAGCGTATGCGAGCTTTGTATTCTGACCTGCCCCACCAAGGCAATGGGACTCTATGCCAAAAACAGCGAAGACCTTTTAGTGTAAAATCAGTGTGAAAAGTATAGTGAAGAACCATGGAAAAAAGGTTGCCATTGCCCTGAGCGGAGGCATTGATTCCCTTGTTGCAGGATATCTGTTAAAAAAAGATTATCCAGATCTCTTTGGTATCTGTTTTACAACGGGATATGAGAAAAGGAAACCTGATCTTTCACCAATTGCCCGCAAACTTGATATTGCCATACATCATGTTGACTTATCTGAAACATTTAATAACAGGGTTGTTAAATATTTTATCGGGACATATATGAAAGGCAGAACTCCCAATCCCTGCATTGAGTGTAATAAAGCAATCAAATTCAGAGCTCTCCTGCATGCTGCACAATCCTTTGGTGCAGACACAATTGCCACAGGGCACTATGCTGTAATCAGGGAACAAAACAGTACTTATACTCTGCTTAAGGGCAAAGACCATTTAAAAGACCAGTCTTATTTCCTCTCAAAGCTTTCCACCCGGGATTTAAAAAATATCATCTTTCCCCTTGGAAATAAAACCAAGGAGGAGGTTAAGAACTATGCACGTAAAAAAGGGTTGATTCCTGTTGAAAAAAAAGAGAGCCAGGATATCTGTTTTCTGAAAAACCAGACCATCCCTGACTTTATCCTTTCAAAGACCAATGAGAAATCAAGACCGGGCACCATTATAAATCATGAAAATCGTGTTATAGGTACCCACCAGGGGTTACTTAATTTCACAATTGGCCAGAGACGCGGCATTAACTGCCCTGCATCTGAGCCATATTATGTGAAAAAGATTGATTGTGAAAACAATACTTTAATAGTCTGTTTCAAAGACCAGTTATTTAACAGATCTTTTTCTGTTAATTTATTACATCTTCTTATGGATAATATTAACTCACCCTTAAGGGTAAATACAAAAATACGGTATAATCACAGGGGCGCTGCATCTGTTCTGACATTAAGGGGCACAGACCATGCTGATATAGAATTTGATAAAGAACAATTTGCCATAACTCCTGGCCAGACAGCAGTATTTTATCTGGATAACAGGGTTATTGGATCAGGCACCATAATATGAAAACCTTTTACATAAAAACCCTTGGATGCAAGGTCAACAGATATGAGTCTGACGGCATTGCAACAGAACTCATTGAGTCGGGTTATAAAAGGGCAGAAACCATTCAGGATGCCCAGACTTGTATTATTAATACATGCACTGTCACATCCAGGGCAGGCATGCAGTCAAGGCAGGCAATACGGAAAATTATAAAAACAAACCCCCATGCAAAAATTATTGTTACAGGGTGCCATGCAGAGGTGGAGCCAGGCCTCATTAATAAGATTGATAATATTGATGCGGTCGTGGGCCATGAAAATAAATTTAAGATAGGTGAGATGGTTAAAACCGGATCAATTATAAAAGAAGATAAAAAAAAAGGGTTTAAACCCTTTAAGCACCTGGTAAGGGGAAAAATGACCAGGGCATACCTTAAAATCCAGGACGGATGCAACTCATGCTGCACCTATTGCATTATCCCCAGGGCCCGGGGCAGAAGCTCAAGCATGGAGGAAAAAGATATTATTACAAACCTGAAAAAGCTTGGTTTAAGCGGCTGCAACGAAGCTGTCTTAACAGGGATTCACCTGGGAGCCTGGGGACGCGATCTTAACCCTCATTTGAATTTTTCAAGTCTTCTCAATAACCTTATGAAGTTAAAATCCATACCAAGGCTTCGGATTAGCTCCATTGAGCCCAATGAATTAACAGATACAATCATCAGCCTTGCAAAAAACAGCCACAAGCTGTGCGATCATTTTCATATTCCACTCCAGAGCGGTGATGACACTATTTTAAAAAAGATGAAAAGACCCTATGATACAATTTTTTTTAAAAGTTTAATCGACAAAATCAATACCATATTACCCAGGGTATCCATCGGCCTTGACGTCATTGCAGGATTCCCCGGAGAGACAGAAGAACATTTTATAAACACATACTCTTTTATAAAAGACCTTAAAATATCATATCTCCATGTTTTCCCTTTTTCACCACGAAAAGGGACAAAAGCCTTTGAATTTAATGGCCAGGTCAATAACAGCATCATAAAATCCAGGTGTTCCCTTTTAAGGAAGCTGTCCAGGGAAAAGAAAAAAGAGTTTGAAAAAAGTATGATAAATATAAATTTAAAAGGCGTGGTTCAGACCAGAAGAGATAAAACAACAGGGCTTTTAGTTGCAGTCACATCTAATTATCTTTCTGTATTATTAAAGGGAGATGATGACTTAAAGGGAAAAATTATTGGAATTATTCCGGAAAAATGGGATAAAGATAAACGGTTGCACGGTAAAATTAATTAAATATTAATCAGAATAAAGGTAAAATTAAAATGACAGACATCTATAAAAAACTTGCATTGCATCTTAACAAAACACCGGGCGGATTTCCTGAAACTGAAACAGGAGTTGAACTCAGAATTTTAAAACAGCTGTTTACAAAAGAAGAAGCAGAACTTGCAGCATCTATGCATATGATACCGGAACAGGTAAAAGATATTGCAAAACGCCTTGACAGAGATGAAAAAAGCCTTGAAAAACTGTTAAAAACCATGCTTAAAAAAGGGCTTGTACTCCATGCCTCAAGGAATGGAATTGAGACTTATATGCAGGCACAATTTGTAATTGGTATATGGGAATACCAGGTTGATACATTGACTGAAGAGTTAATTAAAGATTTCAATGAATATGTGCCTTACTTAACAGATGAGATGCATAAGCATAAAACCCAGCAGCTTAGGGTCGTTCCTGTGAGTGCCTCCATTAATGCTGAAACCAAAATCATGGAGTATGAAGAAGCTGAAAAAATTATCAGGTCCCAGTCCAAAATAATTGTTGCTCCATGCATATGCAGAAAAGAGCATGCAATGCTCAAAAAGGCCTGTGATAAACCCGTTGAAACATGCCTGGTCTTTGCAGGTGGGGCCTATTATTATGAGGAGAGAAATATTGGCAGAACAATATCCCAGGATGAAGCCATTGAAATTCTCCACAATGCCATTGACAGCGGACTTGTACTTCAACCAGGAAATTCCAAAAAACCTTTGAATATCTGCATGTGCTGCTCCTGCTGCTGCCAGATACTTAAAAACCTTAAAAACAATGAAAAACCTGCAAAAATCATAAACTCAAGCTATTTTGCAAATGTCAACCAGGAGCTCTGTACTGCCTGTGGAGCATGTGAAGATGTCTGCCCCATGGATGCCATTGCCATTGAAGACACAGCAGAAGTAGATCTTGACAGGTGCATTGGATGCGGTCTGTGTGTTACCAGGTGTGAATTTGATGCAATGGGACTAAAACCTAAAAAAGATAAGGAAAAATGGGTGCCCCCGGATAATATTATCGGAACCTATACAGACATAGTAACGGAAAAAGGGCTGCTTTAAAGCCCTCTCTCCTTTTTAATGTGGTCATAGGCTTCCTGGATTTTGATAAATTTATCACTTGCAAATTTAACAAACTCTTCAGGAAGCCCTTTGGCTTCAATCTTATCAGGATGAAATTCTGTCACAAGTTTACGATATTGTCTTTTTATTTCCTGGTCTGAAGCGTTTTCATCGCAGTTGAGCAATGCATAATATTTGCTGGTCTCTTTTACATATCTTTTTTTAAAATTGGCATAGGCGCTTTGGGATATATTAAATATTCTCACTGCACTATTGAGCAGAGTCTCCTCTTCCGGGCTTATTCTGCCGTCTGCCGCAGAAACCCTGAGAAGCACATCCATCATAAGTTCAATCAATCTTGGCTGGGTTCTGAAAACATTATAGAACTGGGTTGCAAAATCTTCAAACCTGTTTTTTGAGTTTACAGCTTCCCTGAATATATTTCTGGCACTTTTTTTGGAATCTTCATCAAGGTGAAGATCATTTTCCATGAAATCTTCCACAGATCTGATTTCATCTTCAGATACCCGCCCGTCAGCCTTGGCCATCTTGGCAAGCATGGAAAATGAAGCTATAAAAAAAGTAAGCTGGGCCTCCTCATTATTGGAAAGCTGTCCAGGGCTGAAACCCTGCCTGTTTGCACCCGAAGAAAGATACCGGTCTTCCTTTCTGTCAATAGTATGACCAAATACAGCACCTGCAATGGCACCAATCGGACCACCAATGGCAAATCCAATTGTCCCTCCAACAATTTTTCCAAGCCAACCCATAAAAGATATCTCCTAAAATAAAATCCTTGAATCTATAAGCATTGTAATATATAAACATAATTAGATACCGAGTCAAACCATAATTATTTTTAAAACCATTAAATACTATTTAATTAAATTCGTATAACTTATGCTGTTAACTAATATCATATGTATAATTATTATCCTGCTGAATCTTTCCGGATTAGTTTATCTTATGTTAATAGCATTCAGAAACATTGCATTTAATTTAAATCAAAACATATCAAAAATCCCTGCCAGACCGAAACCTGCCAATAGTGATAATAAAGACGGCTTAGATATTATTGAAAAAGAGATTATCAAAAAAAAGGAGGATATGCTGGACGACCTTGATCTTTCAGATTTTGATGATTTAAATCTTGATGATTTTGATTAAACCCGGTCCAAAGACAGAATCCCTATTTTTTCCCTGGCCATCTTTTTTCCCTGACCCTCTGCTTAACAGGAGCACAGGTGGTTCTTATGGAATCTTTTCCAAAAATTGATTCAACTTCATTAAAAAATTCCCTGGTACTTGCAACCTTGAATTCATCACCATTTTTAATTAACACATCAGGATAGTCCCTGGATTTAACTGCCATATATGACACGCATTTTCCAGGATATATGGAAAAAAGTCCTTTAAGCCTCTCAAGATTCTCTTTGGTATTCAAAGATTGATCAATGGTAATCACAACATTTGCTGTCCACTCTTCTTCGGCATTTTCTATGGGTACTATTTTTTTTGCAATAAGATTGATACTGCTCTCTTTTTTCTGAATATCACCCTCAAGTATTACAGGCTCCTCATCGGTGATCAATTGATGAACATCCATGTAAAGATCTGGAAAAACAACAATTTCAACAATCCCCTGTCCATCATCAATGGATGCAAAGGCCATCATATCACCCTTTTTTGTTTTATGGGCCTTTACAAGCTTTAGAAATCCTCCGATCCTGATGGTTTTCCCATTTGGAAAATCATTGATATTCAGGGACGAAGCATTGCAGTACTTATTAAGTATTGTGGAATATTTTTTTAAAGGATGGCCTGAAAAATAGAACCCCAGTGACTCTTTTTCCCATAAGAGAAGGTCGTTTTCTTCCCACTCGTCAATATCCGGAATCTCTGGCGGCTTTGATGTTATGTCTGATCCTATTCCCGTGTCTGCAAACAGGTCAAGCTGGGCATCATTTTTCTCCTTTTGTATTCTGGAACCATGTTCCAGGGCATCTTCCAGAACAGCAAACATCTGACTTCTATGGTATCCAAAACAATCAAAGGCTCCGCACTTAATCAATGATTCAAATACCCTTTTGTTTACCCTGCCAAGGTTTACCCTTTCGCAAAAATCAAAAATAGAGGTAAATGCATTGTTGCTGTTTCTTGCTGCAATGATCTCTTCAACAGCTGCCTGACCAACATTTTTCACTGCTGCAAGGCCATAGGTTATTGCATCTTCCGATACACCGAAAACCGTGTCACTTGTATTAACATCTGGTTTGAGAACTTTTATGCCATGGACTTTACACTCTTCAATGAACTTGACAATATTATCAGTGGTTCTCATTTCACTGGTCATGAGAGCTGCTATGAACTCAAGGGGAAAATTTGCCTTGAGATACGCAGTCTGGTAACTTATCAAGGCATATGCAGCAGAATGTGATTTATTAAAGCCATAACCACCGAATTTTTCCATAAGGTCAAATACATTAGCTGCCTTTTTAAGATCAAGTTTATTTTCCCTTGCGCCTTTCATGAAAAGGTCCCGGTGTTCTTCCATTAAGACCTTAATTTTTTTACCCATGGCTTTTCTCAGACCATCGGCATCTGCCATGGAATAATTGGCAAGAACTGAGGCTATTTTCATAACCTGTTCCTGGTACAGGATTACACCGTATGTCTCCCTGAGAATAGGCTCAAGTTCGTCAAACAGGTATACAACTTCCTGGCGGCCATGTTTTCTTTCAACATAGTTATCAGCCATTCCACTCTCAAGGGGGCCTGGCCTGTACAGGGCTACCAGCGCTACAATATCATTAAAGGTCTCGGGTTTCAGTTTTTTTATAAGATCTTTCATGCCTGAACTCTCAAGCTGGAAGACCCCTGTTGTATCACCAGCTTCCAGAAGCTTAAAGGTCTTTTCATCACTTGGGTCAAGGTTGTTGAGATCAGGTAAGGGCTTTGAATTCTTTTTTAACAGTTCAAGGGTGTTTTTTATGACAGTAAGATTTCTCAAACCAAGGAAATCAAATTTGACAAGACCTATTTTCTCAACATGGTTCATGTCAAACTGTGTTAATGTCTCGCCCTCTTTGCCCTTGTAAAGGGGTAGATAATTGACAAGGGGTTTATCACTTATGACAACACCTGCTGCATGGGTGGATGCATGCCTTGGCAGACCTTCCAGTACAAGGGCAACCTCAAGCATCTTTTCCTTAACCTCTGATTCCGATGCTTTTTCCCTTATCTGGGGAATATCATCAAGGGCCTGTTTAAGATTTTTGACATTGTCCGGAATAAGCTTGGCTATCTGATCAACCTCAGGCAGAGGCACATCCAGAGCCCTTCCAACATCTCTTATAACTGCCTTGGCCTTAAGCTTTCCAAAGGTTATTATCTGGCATACATTCTGCCCTCCCCCATACTGTTTTACAACATAATCATAGATTTTCTCCCTGCCTTCAATACAGAAATCCACATCAATATCAGGCATGCTCATACGGGAAGGATTTAAAAATCTTTCAAAAATCAATCCATGTTCAATTGGATCAAGGGAGGTGATCCCCATGGCAAAGGCAACCATGCTGCCTGCTGCAGAACCCCTTCCAGGTCCTACCGGAACTCCTTCCTTTTTTGCATATCTTATAAAATCGGCAACAATTAAAAAATAACCCGGGAACCCCATTCTTAAAATTGTATCAATCTCATATTCCAGTCTTTTCCTGTAGAGGTTTTCGTCAAGGTCCGGGTTATTGGATTTTATAATTTCAAGCTTTTCATTAAAACCTTTATGGGCAAGTCTTTTAAAAATATCTTCTTCGGATTCAGAAGAACCGTTATCAAACCTGGGGAAATGATAGGTTTTAGCATCAAACAGTACATTGCATCTCTCTGCAATTTCTAAACTTGTATTAATGGCCTGGGAATGCTCTGAAAAATTTTCAGCCATTTCCACGGGAGATTTAAAATAGAGCTGATCAGAATCAAATTTAAAATGTCCCGGGTCATTAATGGTTTTACCAGTCTGAATACATAAAAGTATTTCATGGGCATTAACATTATTTTTAAGAAGGTAGTGGCAGTCATTTGTGGCAACAACCGGTATGGAAAGCCTGCTGGACATTTCAATAAGGCCCTGATTTACTTTGTTTTGAATATCAATACCATTGTGCTGTATCTCAAGGAAAAAATTATCTTCCCCAAAGGTTTTCAGGAAAAACCTGGCAGTTTCATCTGCCTTGTCATTCTGATTTTGAATAATTAACTGGGGTATTTCACCTTTAAGGCATGCTGACATTGCAATTAAACCTTCACTGAATTCAGCCAGAAGTTCTTTATCCACCCTTGGTTTATAATAAAAGCCTTTAAGCTGGGCAATGGAAACAAGTTTACAGAGATTTGAATATCCTGTGTTGTTTTCAGCAAGAAGAACAAGGTGGGAAAGGCCTTTGTGATCCTTTGGACTATTGTCTCTTATGGTTCTGGGTGCAACGTAAACCTCACAGCCCAGAATTGGTTTTATTGATTCTTTATTTGCCTTTTCATAGAACTCAGCCACACCAAACATGGTCCCATGGTCTGTTATGGCAACAGTATCCATATTGTATTCATGACATTTCTCAAAAAGATCATTCAACCTGATGGCACCATCAAGGAGTGAATACTCAGAATGGAGGTGAAGATGGCAGAATCCGGGTGCTGGGTTGTCTTGTGTTAAATTGTCCATGTTTTATTTGCTGTCAATGCGATAGTTGGGAGATTCCTTTGTGATTATAACATCATGGACATGGCTTTCCTTTAACCCTGCTGCGCTTATCCTCACAAACCTTGCCTTATTTCTCAATTCTTCAATGGATGCAGCACCAACATAGCCCATACCAGCCTTAAGCCCTCCCAAAAGCTGTACAAGGTTTTCCCGCACAGTGCCTCTATATGGTATCCTGCCTACAATTCCTTCGGGTACAAGTTCTTCATTGTCTTCACTGTCCTTCTGATAATATCTGTCAGAGGATCCCTGTTTCATTGCCTCAATGGAACCCATACCTCTATAGGCTTTATAACTTCTGCCCTGGTAGATTACAATCTCCCCCGGGCTCTCCTTTGTACCTGCAAGCAGGCTGCCCAGCATGACAGAATGCGCCCCTGCCCCAATGGCCTTTGCAATGTCACCGGAAAATTTTATTCCACCATCGGCAATAATCGGTACCCCTGTTTTTTCTGAGATCTCTTTACAGTTCTCAATGGCAGTGAATTGGGGAACTCCAACTCCTGCAATGATTCTGGTTGTGCATATTGAACCCGGGCCGATCCCGATCTTTACAGCGTCCACCCCTGCGTCAATAAGAGCTTTTGCACCTTCTGCCGTTGCAATGTTACCGGCTATTAATTCACAGTCTGGAAAGGCAGATTTGATCTTTTTTACGGCATTTATAACATTTAATGAATGCCCATGGGAAGTATCAATCACCAGTACATCTGCACCAAACTTTAACAGTTTTTCAGTCCTTAACATCATGTCAGACCCGACACCAATGGCAGCACCTGCCCTTAACCTGCCATAGGAATCTTTACATGCATCAGGATATTTTTTTATTTTCTCAATATCCTTAATGGTGATCAAACCCTTTAGTTTTCCACTATTATCCACAACCAGAAGTTTTTCAATCCTGTGCTGGTGAAGAATTTTCTTTGACTCTTCAAGGGTGAATTTTTCAGGAACAGTAACAAGGTTTTTTGAAGTCATGACCTGTCTTACAGGTTTATCAAGCTCGGTCTCAAAACGTAAATCTCTGTTTGTAACGATCCCTGCAAGCTTTTCACCATCCACCACAGGTACCCCTGATATTTTATATTTTGCCATAATATTCAAAACTTCTTTGATCAATGTTTCAGGAGTAGCAGTAACTGGGTCCACAATCATGCCGCTTTCTGACTTTTTCACCCTGTCAACTTCTATGGCCTGCTCTTCAATGCTGAGGTTTCTATGGATAAAACCAAGCCCCCCCATCCTTGCCATGATAATGGCAGAGCGTGCTTCAGTTACTGTATCCATTGCAGCACTTACAATGGGAATATTCAAATCAAGATTTCTTGTTAAACGTGTGTTTGTTTTTGCCTGGTCCGGTAGAATCTCAGAATACCCGGGCAGAATGAGAACATCATCAAATGAAAGGCCCTGATCAAATTTTGTATTGGTCATTGTTTACTCCTAAAGACAGGTGAGTGTCTGTTGCTGTTGATATAAAAAAAATAATTAACTAAGATACCAAAAAACCTGTTCAAAATCAATCAATCAATTCCATGGAAGTTTTAACATATTTTACACATTTATCTGCAATTCCCGGTGGTTATTTTTTAAAATTATTGATAAGATTTTCAGCTGATAATTAAATTTCTTTCAGAATAGACAGGAATTATCCAGAATAGAAGGCTCAATTTATACACTGCTTATGTTAGTGCAGAGTCGGCTGCCAAAATACGTGTCATATCAGGTACCTCAATACAATAATGGCAAATCCTGTATATATTTTGGGAATAACAAATAATGTTATATTGCCTTTCAGGGCATAAGATCGGGCAAAGTGTGGCCTGGATATGCTTTTGGAGTGCATC
>CAZQJS010000001.1:0-111222 GCA_964593725.1 uncultured Desulfobacterales bacterium | reverse complement strand
GGAGCAGTCTGGTAGCTCGTCGGGCTCATAACCCGAAGGTCGTTGGTTCAAATCCTTCCCCCGCTACCAAATTAACAACAAGGGGTTCAGTGTTTAACACACTGCCCCTTTTTTTGACCTGCCATTCATATTAGAAGATTTGAATTATTAAAAATAGTCCTTAAGTCCATGGGTTATCCAGTCAGTAAGTTCAATCTGAAAAAAATCTTTAAGTTCTGAAGATTGAATTTGACCATTTATCAGGATATCCTGTTTGAATTTTTGAACAAATTCAGGGTCTGATGTTGCAAGGTTGATTTCATTGTTTTTATGAAAGCTTAAATCATCAAAGTTGGCTGTGCCAAAACAGACCCAGTCATCAAAAGAAGCGGCTTTAATATGTGACACACCAGGATATATAAAGATTCTAACACCATATTTCAAAAGTGTGTTGGCAACCCTTTTGTTAATGCCTGAAAAGGTTTTTGCATCAAATATTCCAGGGATTGTAACACGGACATCAACACCACGATTCCTTGCAGCACATAGTTCATATAAAAAAGCTTCATTCCATATATATGGATTTTCAACAAAAATATGATTTTTTGCACGCCTTGCAGCTTCAATCTGAGCATTATAAATATCATGCCTGTATGAAGTTGTTCTTAAGATATGAAAATTTTTAGCTCCATTATCTTTATTCTTTTTTTTATAATGAAATTTATTGCTGAAAAAACTTACTAAATCGCCACAAAAGCTGTATTTATACCAGGAGTGGTTAAATACTTTCTGAAATTTTTCAGTAAGATCTCCTGTTACCTCAAACATGGAATCCCGCCATTCATACCGGTACTCATTTCCTATGTTCATACCGCCAAAAAAGACTTTTTTCCCATCAATAATGATCATTTTTGTATGATCAGAAGCAAGCCAGATATTCCTGCTCCTTCTGATCCTGACATCGGAATTGTCAGTTAAATATGAAAAGATATCAGGACTTACCCCTTTGGACTTGCCTTGTTTTTCGTCGGAAATCTCCCATGCAACAACACTACCCAACATGTCTGATATCACTTTAACACTAATTTTCTTAGATTTTTTTTTAAGAAGGTCAGCAAAGAAAAGTCCATATTGATCATTATCAAAAATATATGTTGATATATTAATATATTTTTCTGCTTTTTGAATATTCTGTTCAAGTACAGGAAAAAAGCTCTCTCCGGATAATAAAATCCTGACATTTCCCTTAACAGGCCCGCCGGTTTTTCCATCAAGCCATTTATTGAATTGCTGTTTATTGAAATATTCTCTTTTGTCTGAAACAGGAGGGATTTTAGAGCTTAAAAACGGATAACAGAAGAAATCCAGATGCATTCTCCAGAGTGTTTCCGTGGTAAATATTTTAATGCGTGATAATAATGAGCCAGCAGCTGAAAAAGGGTTTGAAACAATTCCGATTGTATGATCCTTTGCAAGGGATGCAATATCATACCTTATGGTTCTTTGCCCGAGGGAACAGCCGGACAGACTGAATAGTATCATAATTAATATTATAAAGCGTCTCATAATTTAAATTTTATACCACAAAACTGCCTGATTTTAAAAGCCATATTCAATATTTGTATATGATTTGGATTGAACAAAAAAAATTATAACAAGGTTGGTTATTCAACAGGTATAATATAAAGGACGTTTGCTTTATTTAAAATTATTGTAGTGTTTTCACTTCCGGTCACCGATGCTTTATAAATTTTCAGAAAGGTTGATCCGTTTTTTTCAATATAATCTGAAAGCCTGTCATATCCAACTGTATTTATAACTCCGGTTAAAAGACCACCATTGACAAGCTTTACTTTTACCCTGGTCTCTTTGGTAGGATAATTCGGCATTGGTTTTCTCCCATCTGTTTTGTAATCTTTTATAACATACGAATTTTACGAATGATTCTGTTAAGAATACCACAGGATCATCATGAAAACAAGATCTTAATCAAAACTCTATTCAAAGATAGAATAAAGTTTTGGATCAAAGGCTTCCCTTATGCCTTCGCCGGCAAACGTGACAGTCATTAAAGTTATAACAAGTGCAGCTACCACTGAAACAGATATCCACCATGCATCCATGTTATGCCAGCCCTGGGATAATAATTCACCAAAGGATGGAGTTGGCACCTGCAGGCCGAAGCCAAGATAATCAAGTGAAGTCAGGGCAACAATACCGCCGGAAATTGCAAATGGTGCATAGGTTACAATAACAGAGATAGTATTAGGAATTATATGGTTAAATATTATCCTTGAATGGGATGCACCAAGGGAACGTATGGCAAGGACATATTCACGTTCTTTTTCTTTATAGGTAAGGGTTCTCATCACCCAGGTGATTTGAATCCATTGGAAAAATGCCATTATTAAAAGTAAAATCATAAAACCCGGCACCACAATGGAAGAGATAATAATTATTACATATAAAAAAGGGATATTACTCCATATTTCAATTATCCTCTGGAAAATCAGGTCAAATTTCCCTCCAAAATATCCCATTGTACATCCAATACTGATGCCAATGGAATAATTTAAAAAAAGAAGAAGAATTGAGAAGATAATTGCAATTCTGAAACCATAAACAAGCCTTGCAAGTACGTCCCGTCCAACATTGTCAGTTCCAAGAAAATGCCTTTCTTTAAAGGATGGTGCAAATGGCGGAAACCTGTCAACCTTTAAATCATTTTCAAAGGCATTATAGGGCACAACAGGCATTATAACAAAATTATTATCATGTTCATTTTTAAATTTTTTTTTAAGATCCCTGTAATTTGTTTCATATTCGTAATTGAGGCCAAAGGTTTTTCCTGGGATCATATCCTGGTATGTTGGGAAATATAAGGTTTTATTGTAGTAGACAATAAGAGCTCTGGAGTTTATAAAAAGTTCTGCAAAGAATGAGATACCTATCATTAATAAAATTGCAATAAAAGAGTAGTATCCTCTTTTTATGGATTTAAAACGTTGAATTTTTTTTTTAAATTCATACCCCATAAAAAATTCCATAAAAAGATCTCCCTGAAAATTATTTAAACCTCACCCTGGGATCAACAATTGCCACACAGATATCAGATAGAATATTACCCAGCATAAAAAGAAGGGATGATATAACAAGGATACCCATGACAACCGGGTAATCCCGGTCAACAACAGATTCATAACCAAGAAGCCCCATGCCGTTAATATTAAAAACTTTCTCAATGAGAAAAGAACCCATTAACAGTATTGATATATTATTACCAAAACTTGTTGCAATTGGAATAAGGCTGTTTTGAAGTGCATGGGAAAAAACTGCTTTTTTAAAGGACAATCCCTTTGCAATGGCTGTCCTGACATAATCACTTGAAAGATTATCCATGAGAGTATTTTTCATCAGAAGTGTCATTATGGTAAAGGAGCCGATAATATATGAGAAAAGTGGTAAAACAGTATGCCGGATAATATCAACTGTTTTTTCATAAAAACTCATCTCAAAAAAAAGATCAGATGTAAAACCGCCCAGTGGGAAAATGCTTGATTTTGAGGCAAAAAACACAAGCATAATTACACCTGCAACCCATCCGGGAATGGCATACCCTGAAAAAATTATTATGGAACTTATATTATCAAAGGTGGATTTATGCCGGATTGCCTTGGCAATGCCAAGAGGAATACATATACCATAAATCAATATTAAGCTTAATACTCCAAAATAAAGTGAGATGGGTATTCTTTCCATAATCATGGAAAGAACCGGATCATAATATCTGGTGGATCTTCCAAGATCACCCTTTAAAACTTTAAAAAGCCATTCCACGTAACTTGTAAGAATTGGTTTGTCAAAACCATAATACTGTTTAAGCATTTTTATCTGATCTTCTGACAACGGCTGATCACCAAAGCTTTGTATAGACCCTTTGGCCTGCATCTGCCTTGCATTGGAAATGGCTCTTTCAACCGGTCCCCCTGGTACAAATCTGGTAATGGTGAAAACCATAATTGTAATACCGATAAATGTCGGGATAATAAGAAGAATACGTCTTATAAAATATGCTGCCATTAAATTAAATCATATATGGATAATAATGCCTGTGCAATATTGCCGGAGTCAGGGCCTCCTGCCTGGGCCATATCAGGCCGCCCTCCCCCGCCGCCGCCTACAAAAGAAGCAGCTCTTTTTACAATATCCCCTGCTTTATATTGATTTAAAAGATCATCTGTAACAACACAGATCAATAAAGCTTTTCCTTTTGATTCAGCACCCAGAAGAATAACACCAGATTTAATCTTTGTTTTGAATTTATCTGCAAGTTCCCGCAATTGGGGTGGATTTTCAATTTCAACTTTTTTGGAAATAACCTTAATACCATTTATGGTTTTAATCTCTTTCTCAATATTGTCCACAAATCTTGAAGCAAGTTTGGCTTTTAAACCCTGTATCTCTTTTTGTAATTGTTTCTTTTCATCTATTATGGAATTGATCTTTGCAGGAATGTTTTCTTTTAAATCCTTCAGGGCAGCACCAGCCTGTTTTAAAAGCATTGAATCCAGGACCATTTCACTTACTGCACTTTCACCGGTGACAGCCTCAATACGTCTCACGCCAGAGGCAATGCTTTCCTGGGATAATATTTTAAAAAGGCCGATATTACCGGTTTTCTCTGTGTGTGTTCCACCGCACAGCTCTTTACTGAAGTCTCCAATTGTTACCACCCTTACAACATCACCATACTTTTCTTCAAAAAGAGCAGTTGCACCGGATTTCACAGCTTCGTCCATATCCATTAGAGTTGTATTGACAATATGGTTTTCACGTATTTTTTGGTTTACAAGTTTAACAACCTGTTCAATTTCATTATCGCTTATTCCAGAAAAATGTGTAAAATCAAACCTTAATTTATCTGAAGTAACCAGAGAACCAGACTGTTTTACATGATCTCCCAAAACTGTTCTCAATGCATAGTGAAGAATATGGGTCACAGTATGATTATTTTCAGTGCTTTTTCTTTTGGATTCATGGACCTCTAAACTGACTGCTTCATTGACTGAAACCACGCCCTGCTCAACTTTTCCTCCATGTATTGATATACCCGATGGATCAGAAAAAGTGAAATCGATTCTGATTTTACATTTGTC
Source organism: uncultured Desulfobacterales bacterium (assembly GCA_964593725.1). GTDB lineage: Bacteria > Desulfobacterota > Desulfobacteria > Desulfobacterales > Desulfobacteraceae > JAIOSM01. Next base: position 106,087 of record CAZQJS010000001.1, on the reverse strand, counting down.
ATTATATATAAAGCCGCAATCTCCTGCCTGCCCGCCGGATTCTGCATAAAACGGTGTGGCAGCAGTGATAATCTCGATATTATCTCCTTTTACAGCTGAATTTTTTCTTTCACCTTTTTTTACAATTAATAAAATATCTGATTTGTCTTTAAGTTTTGTATACCCTGAAAATTTTGTTTTTATGCCTTTTTTTGTAAGGCTTTTATAGGCATCCATTGTGCCTTGAAATTTAGTCCTGGTTTTTGATCTTTTTTTCTGTTCATCCATGGCCTGGCTGAAACCTTCAATATCAAGCTTAAAATCCATATCTTTCACTACATCCTGGATGATATCAACCGGGAAGCCAAAGGTGTCATAAAGTTTAAAAATCAAATCACCCGGAATAATATTTTTTTTCTCTTTTTTAAGTTTCTCTATTGAATCGTCAAGAAGCTTAATTCCATTGTCAAGGGTTTCAAGAAACTGATTTTCTTCATTTCCAACAACATTAAAAATAAAAGAAGATGACTCTTTTAATTCAGGATAAGCATCTTGCATGATATCAAATACTATTTCAATTGTGTTGTGTAAAAAAGGTTTTTTCAAGCCAAGGTTTCTGCCATATCTTATGGCTCTTCTTATGATTCTTCTAAGTACATAACCTCTGCCCTCGTTGGATGGCAGTACACCATCGGCGATTAAAAATGCTGCGGCCCTTGAATGATCTGCAATGACTTTCATGGCAACTTCTGTGCTTCTGGATTCATATGTTTCTTTGCCGCAGAGCTGTTCAACTCTTTCCATTATGGGGATAAAAAGATCGGTTTCATAATTGGTTTTAGCATCCTGCAGAACAGATACTATTCTTTCCAGGCCAAGTCCTGTATCAATTGATGGTTTTGGCAATGGTTTCATGTTCCCTGTTTCATCTTTTTCAAACTGCATGAAGACAAGGTTCCAGAGTTCAAGATACCTGTCGCATTCACATCCCACTGCACAGTCATCTCTGTCACAGCCATACTCCCTGCCACGGTCAATATGAATTTCACTGCATGGGCCGCAAGGGCCTGTATCACCCATTGACCAGAAATTTTCTTCTTCCCCAAGTCTCACAATTCTCTCTTCCGGGACACCTACCTTATCCCTCCACAGCTCATAGGCTTCGTCATCATCAAGGTATACTGAGACCCAGAGTTTGGAAGAATCAAGTCCGTAGCCGTTTGTTAAAAGATCCCAGGCAAACTCAACAGCCTTTTCTTTAAAGTATTCACCAAAGGAAAAATTACCAAGCATTTCAAAAAAAGTATGATGCCTTGCAGTATAGCCTACATTTTCAAGGTCATTATGTTTGCCGCCTGCACGGACACATTTCTGGGAAGTTACCGCCCTTGAATAGTCTCTTTTTTCATCTCCGGTAAATATCCGTTTAAACTGCACCATGCCGGCATTTGTAAAGAGTAATGTCGGATCATTATCAGGCACGAGGGATGCACTTCTAACATTTTTGTGATTATGTTTTCTAAAGTATTCAATGAAAATTTTCCGGGCTTCATTCCCTGTCATGGATCACTCCTAAAATTTGATAACTTTTAATAACTTATTTATTTACTGCTTTTCCTTTCCTGTTTTTTTGCCAGGCAGGTTGTCTTCATTTACAGATGCTGGGATACCTAATTTTTCACGTACTTTTTTCTGAATTTCCATGAAAAGATCAGGATTATCATCAAAGAAAATTTTAACATTCTCTCTTCCCTGGCCAATTCGTTCAGAATTGTATGAATACCAGGAGCCGCTTTTATCAATAACATCAAGATTAACACCCATGTCTAAAAGATCACCTGTCTTTGATATTCCTTCACCATACATGAGATCAAATTCAATGCTTTTAAAGGGAGGAGCAAGTTTGTTTTTTACAACTTTTACTTTTGTTCTGTTACCAATAATATCCTGCCCTTCTTTTATGGCCTGTGCTTTTCTGATTTCTATTCTGATTGTTGCATAAAATTTAAGAGCATTTCCGCCTGTTGTTGTTTCAGGATTACCGTATACCACACCTATTTTCATTCTGATCTGATTGATAAATATCAGGGTAGTGTTTGTCTTGCCAAGTGACCCTGTAAGTTTTCTTAATGCCTGGGACATCAATCTTGCCTGTAGACCCATATGGGAATCACCCATATCCCCTTCGATTTCCGATCTTGGTACAAGGGCAGCAACAGAATCAACAACCAGTATATCGACTGCACCGCTTCTAACAAGCATGTCAACAATTTCAAGGGCCTGTTCTCCAGTATCTGGCTGGGAAACCAGAAGTTCGTCAGTATCCACACCAAGTTTTTTGGCATAGGCAACATCAAGAGCATGTTCAGCATCTATAAAAGCTGCAATTCCTCCCTTTTTCTGGGCTTCTGCAACTGCGTGAAGTGCAAGGGTTGTTTTACCGGAAGATTCAGGTCCATAGATCTCAATGACTCTGCCTCTTGGAAAACCGCCTATACCAAGTGCTTTATCCAAAGCAAGAGAGCCTGAGCTTATCACCGGGACTGCCTGTATCTCCCTTGCACCAAGTTTCATTATCGATCCTTTGCCAAATTGCCTGTCTATCTGGGTCATTGCTGATTTTATGGCATTTTCTTTTTCCTGGGATATATCCATGTATTTTCTCCTAAATAAAAATATTAAAGATAATAAGAATTCTTAAAACAAGGGAGCTTAAAAGTCCTGCAACCAGGTCATCTAAAACTATTCCCGGCCCGCCCTTAAAATTTTTTTCAAAATAATTAACAGGAAACGGTTTCATAATATCAAATAATCTGAAAATGATAAATCCAAGCACAATGGTATAGACAGATAGATAAATACCGGTCATGGTGACAACATATCCTGCAATTTCATCAATAACAATGCAGCCTGGATCTTTTGTTTTTAAAATTTTTTCTGCAAGATCAGCAAATAAGATTGATAAAATTATCAGTATAACCACATATAAAGTCATATTCAAAGGGTTTAAGAATTTGAAAAAAAGGACAAATAAAATACCTGCAAGTGTACCAAATGTGCCAGGGGCAAAGGGTATTTTTCCTAAACCTGCTCCTGTTGCTATGAAAATGATCACTTTATTTTTAAATGCCATAGCCTAAATTTTTATAATTTCAATGAATTTATGTCAAGATTTACTTGGTTATATACTTTTTTTAACGGAATTTTATATTTTTCTGCAGCCTGTTGCATCTCTTCATATTCAGGCTGAATTGAAAAAGTGTTGTCATAATTTGTAATCTTTTTAGCTTTCATTTTACCAAATTTTGTATTAACTGTTATTATTCTTCGTTCAAGTTTTATGCGGTTTGCCTTATAGTACCTGATCCCAAGGGTTGAGCTTTCATTAAAAATAAGATCGATCATTTTTTCAAGATCAATTTTTCTGCATAGCACTTCAAGTCGTATACCAGGCCGGTTTTTTTTCATTTGAACCGGGATATGGCATACATCCAGTGCGCCAATAGCAAACAATTTCTTGAAAAGATGCCCTGAAAATTCCTGGGACATGTCATCGGTTGTGGTCTCTATTACAAAAATTATTTCATTTTGAGCCTGGTTAAATTCACCTGTTATGATACGAAGCAGATTTGGTATTTCAGAATCAGGATTATTTTTCCCTGCACCATAACCTACGTGATTGATGGTCATTCCAGGTATTTTGCCAAAACTGGAAGTAAGTGTGGTTATTATGGCAGCTCCGGTTGGAGTTACAAGTTCGCCAGATGCTGCTTCCCGGCCTTTGACCGGTACTTTCTTTAATATTTCAAGGGTTGCAGGAGAAGGAACAGGTAAAGTTCCATGGCTGCACCTTGTAAATCCTGAGCCAAGGGTGATTTCTGATGCATGGATTTCATTAATTCCAAGGTACTCAATACAGAGAAATGAGCCGATAATATCAACAATGGCATCAACTGACCCGACTTCATGAAAATGAATATTTTCAATTTTTTCCGAGTGAATTCTGGCTTCTGCCACTGCAATTTTTTTAAATGCAGCAAGGCTTAATTTTTTTACCCTGTCTGAAAAAGGAGAATCTGATATAATTTTCTTTATATCACTGAAATTTCGGGTTAATGGATCATTAGGTGATTTAACAAAAATATTTTTCCCTGTGATCCCGTTTTTTTTTATATTTTCAGATATTATTTTAACATGGGGCAGATTAATAGATTTCATCCGGGACTCTATCCATTGAACAGGAACACCCAGATCCACTAGTGCACCAAGGGTCATATCACCGCTTATACCGGAAAAAATATCAAAATATGCAATCATTTACCGGCCTGAAATATAGATTTTAATGATTTCAAGTAATAACCTGCCAGAATGGACCATATCATCAAGTTTTATCCATTCGTTGACAGTATGAACATCTTTCATGCCTGTTCCAATAACACCAGGCATGATGCCTTTTCCGAACAGGATATTGGCATCAGCGCCTCCGCCTATGTTTTTGGTCATCATGGTTCTGCCAAGGTTGGAAGAGGCCTTTTGAGCAAGTTTTACAACGAGACTGTCTTTTGGGATATCAGTGGCAGGGAAATCTTCTTCAATATGGAAGCTGATATCCGGCGTGAAATCTTCCAGGGCAAATTCGCCGGCAGCATTTATAAAAGATTTTTTAATCAAACTTGTTACATCCAGGAGTTTATTCTTATCATGGCTTCTTACCTCGCCTTGAAGAACAATAAAATCCGGAACAATATTGGTTGCAGTGCCGCCTTTTATGGTTCCAAAATTACATGTGGTTTCATGGTCAATGCGCCCTATTTTTAAATCAGCTATGGCCTTTGCAGCAATGGATAGAGCATTGACGCCCTTTTCTGGTTCGCCTCCTGCATGGGCTGATTTGCCAGAGACCTTAATGATCAGTTTATTGGCTGCCGGAGCATTGGTTGCAATACCTTCAGTATCAGTTGAATCAAGAATATACCCGAATTTTGAATCAATAAGTGACATATCTAAATGTTTTGCACCCAGGAGCCCGATTTCTTCACATGTTGTAAATATAATCTCCAGAGGAGGGTGTTTAAGCTTGTTTTCAAAAATTACTTTTAAAACTTCAATAATAATTGCCAGGGCAGATTTATCATCTGCGCCAAGTATTGTTGTTCCGTCACTTTTAAAAATACCATCTTTAAAGACAGGTTTAACATTTATGCCAGGATTTACAGTATCCATATGACCGCTGAGGAACATAGGGTCAGCATCAACATTGCCTTTGAATTTTACAATTAAATTGCCTGTATCAGAGCCAGTTGAATCTGCAGAATTATCAAAACAGACATTGCCTCCCAGTCTGGAAAGAGTTTCTGCAAGATTAAGGGCAATTTTTTTTTCATGTTTTGAAATTGAATCTATTCTAACGAGTTGTGAAAATTTATTTTTTAACCTGTCTGTATTGATCATAAAGGCTCCATTACAAGAAGAAATTTAGTTTTATGATATATACTATATCCGTGTTTAAATTTCTATAATTTAATCTTCTGTAAATTGTGAGTTATGACTTTTATGCCCTTGAAAAAAAATTTAGGTATAAAAAATTTTAGAATAGTAAAAAAATATTATTGAGTCAGGTATTCTATCAGTTTTGACATTGAAGCAGATTCGTTATTGCGGGGTAATTCCCGCCGTATTTTAATGGCTTCTTCATACTCTTTTTTACTGAGGAGCAGCTCTTCCTTCCTTGTTCCTGATCGATCTATATTAATTGCAGGCCATATTCTGTTTTCTGCACATTCCTGGCTCAGAACAAGATCCATATTTCCAGTGCCTTTAAACTCCTGATAAATGATATCATCCATTCTGCTGCCTGTATCAACAAGTATTGTTGCAATAATTGTAAGGGATCCGCCGTTTTCAAGTTTTCTTGCAGCACCAAAAATCTTTCTGGGAAATTCCATGGCATTAGCGCCAAGTCCGCCTGTCAAAGTTTTACCATTACTATTGGTCTCTTTATTAAAGGCCCTTGTCATCCTTGTTAAAGAGTCAATAAAAACTATTGCATCATTGCCTGTTTCAACACAATTAATTGCTGAATGCAGAGCAAGACGTGTCATCCTCATATGTTGATCAATCTGTTGGTCTGCTGAAGAAAACAGTACATGGGCACCTTTGACTCCACGCTGAAAATCAGTCACCTCTTCAGGCCTTTCATCCACTAACAGTATAAATACAATGGATTCTGGATGGTTACTGACTATAGAATTTGCCATATCTTTCAGTATTGTAGTTTTTCCGGATTTCGGAGGGGCTATAATAAGGCCACGCTGTCCTTTTCCAATTGGTGAAATAATATCAAGGGCTCTGCCTGTGATATCATCTGCATTCCTTGCAAGGGTATATCGTTCAAAAGGATTAATACTGGTCTGTTCCTGGAGCAGTTTAATATTGGAATAGTTCTTTAATGATAAATTATTTATTTTAGAAATCTTACAAAGGGCAAGGTTTTTTTTCCCAGGAATTTTTTTATCTGCAAGTCCTTCAATAAAGCAGCCCTCTCTTAAGCCAAGTTTATTGATCATTCCAGTGGATACGTAAGTATTATCAATATCGGTTTTGAAATTATTTTCAATGGATCTTAAGAAACCAAATCCGTTATTCATTACTTCAAGATGCCCGGTAACAGTTTTCACATCATACTCCTTAAAAAATCATTGTTTCAAAATCATATTAATTTAAATGTAATCTCTCTTTTATTTTTTTTCCATGTAAAACCGGCATGTAAAACCAGTCTGGAAAGAAACATTGAATCCGGCACAAACTGCACCTTAAGTTTTAGACAGCATATTTTTTTTTTAAAATAATAAATAATGGAAATCCAGTATAATAAGAAGGATTACTGCTTTTCAGAACTATATAATTCAACTAAATCTTGTTTTATCAATTCTTTATATCCTGTTTATGATATTATTTCAAGTACCTGGTAACTTAAACAGCAATTCCCGGTCAAAGTCAAAAATTATTTTTAAGATTAACAAAGGAATAAGTGAGGCCTGGATATGCTTTTTCCGTTTAGGTTTCACTTGAAACAGATGCACTCCAAAAGCATATCCAGGCCTCACTTTGCCCGATCTTATGCCCTGAAAGACAATATAACATTATTCAGCAATTATCGGTAAAAAAATATAATTTATAAATACAAGCTGTTAGTAAAATAGTGAAATTTATTTTTCGTAATGTTTGAAATTTTCATAAAATTGAAATTAAATAATGCCAACCGCTTATTTTTTTCATAACATACTGAATTTATAGAATATAAAAACTATATTTTTTTAATGAATTTCATTCACCGGGAATTGCTGAACATTATTTGTTATTCCCAAAATATATACAGGATTTGCCATTACTATATTAAAGTACCAGATATGACACGTATTTTGTCAGCCGGCTCTGCACTCACATAAGCAGTTTATAAATTGAGCCTTCTATTCTGGTGAACAGGTTACCGGCTTACTTTATCAGAGCGGGTATTATACTGTGTTGTCTTTCATGGCTTATAATTGGGTAAAGAGAGGTCTGGATGTGCTTTTGGAGTGCATCTTTTTAAATTTTCTAAATTTAAAAACCTAAACGGAAAAAGTATATCCAGACCTCTCTTATTCCTTTTATATAAAATCTTGTGATCTTTTGGCCTGGCTGCAAGAATATAAGATGTGTTCCGGGGCAGGTGGCAGCGCCTGCTTTATATCAGGATGAACAATAGCTGCCCGAAGTATTTGATGCTGATATCGAATATCCCGGTCTTTTTATTTTTCTATTGCAGGCAGCCGGGGCAACATATTTTTTCAGAAGAAAAATAACCACCAAGAATTGCTGTAACTTAAAAATCCTGCTTAAATTATAAATTATTTGACAAATATCTCTTTTCAGGTATACTCTCCATTTGTTATTCATAGACGTGGAAGTGCGCGGCTCACTGGTGGGGCCCTCGGACTTCAAATCCGATGTGGGGTGCTAGAACCGCCCCGGGTGGGTTCGATTCCCATGCACTTCCGCCATTTTTATTCCATTTGGCTGCCTGCCTTATTTTGTTCTATAATAATTGATTTATGGCTTTTACATAATCTCTATTCTGAAATGGTTTGGATATATTAGCCATAAAATCATCTGTCTTTTTTATATCCTTTAATGACTCGATAAATTCAATATTCCCGGAAACAAAAAGAACAGGAATTGTTTTATCTATTTCTCTGACTGCATAATAGAAATCAAGTCCTGTTAAACTGCCTGCAAGCATATAATCAAGACTTATTAAATCATATTTATTCTCCATGAATAAATCAAGGGCGGATTCTGCAGATACTGCTGTATCAACTTTGTGATTGCAGGGTGGCAGAATCAATATTTGAGTTAATACTTCCGAAATTGTCTCTTCATCTTCAACAATTAAAATATTCTTTTGAAAAAGAGCTCTGTTTTTTGTATTTGTCTCTGTATTTTCCCATTGCAGTTTATTCTTCTGTACAGGAAAACAAATTGTGAAGATTGTTCCGTGATCAATACTGGATTTGACAGAAATTTTTCCATTATGCTGTTTAATACACTTTTTAACATTAATCATTCCATAACCTGTGCCTTTAATGCCAGTGTCGTATGATCCTGTAATATCCTTATCTCCTTTTAATGTAAAGGACGGGTCATAGATTTTTTCAAGGTACTTATCAGGAATACCGCAGCCATTATCCTCAATTTCACAATATATATTATTATCTTTTAAATATGTCTGTATGGTTATTTCAGGGCTCTGAGTTTTGCTGACTGCATGTATGGAGTTCTGTATAAGATTTATCAATGCATTTTCAATTAATCCCGGGTCTGCAAGTAATTCTGGCAGGGATTTTCCTTTATGGAAACTTATTTTGATCCCTTCCAGATCTTTTTTTAATAAATCAATGATAAGACTGATTTTTCTGTTCAACTGGAAATATTCCTGCTTTAACTCCTGATCCTTTGCAAACACAACAAGATTCTTTGTTAAATTTTTACCCCTCAATGTCTGGTCCAGGGTCAGTTTTAAGGTTTTAAGTATTTTCTCGTCATTACAGTCAAGCATAGCAAGTTCTGTGTTTCCCATAATAATACCGAGAATATTATTAAAATCATGGGCAATTTTACCGGCAACCTTACCTAAAAGAGCATGTTTAGCTTGTTCAGCTGCTGTTTTCTGGGCATTGATCTTTTCCTGTTCTGCTTCTACTCTTTCTGTAATATCCCTTGAAATCCCTCTGTATCCTGAAAGATCACCGTCTTTATTAAAAAATGGTACGGCATTGGTTTCAAGTATTACAGTATTGCCCTGTTTGGTAATATAAGGGTTAATAAGCTCTTCAATTTTTAATTTTTTTGAAGATCTTTCCCTGTAATATTCCTGTAATGGTTCAATTTTTTCTTGGGGTATAAAATCAAAAGGAGTGTTGCCTATAACTTCATCCGGTATATAGCCAAATATGTTTGAAACAGTCTGGCTTATATAAGTGAATCTGTTGTAAAGGTCAATCTCCCAGACTATATGGTCAGAGCTTTCAACAAGAATCCTGTATTTTTTATTTTTTTGATGTATGGATTCCATCATATCAGATATTGTTTCACTTAAAAATTCAAAAACATCTATACCCTTGTATGATGGTTTTTGTCGATTATTTATTGTGTCAATAATCATTTTCACAGGTCTGGATATGGATTTGTAAATAAAAAATATCAAAAGAATTGCAACAAGGATCAATGATCCAAGAACATATAGATATACCCTTTGTATCTCTTCTATTAACTTTGAATACTCATCTGAGTGCCTGACAATAATTATCCGCCAGTCCAGTGGCTTAAAATCTGAAAAATAGGTATAAAAAATATCGTTCTTATGTTTGACAGGCTGAAACGATTTCAGATTGGAATATAAATCCATTATTTTGCCTGGTTTGACAGGAAGATCTGTCCTGAATATAATTTTTTTATTCTTTGTATTATATATAAGGCCATCAAGGTTTTCATCCTGAAAAAATTCTTTAATCTGTTGTAGGGAGATTTTCTTTTCAAAAGACAGTGCATTGGCCTTGTCAGCAAACCCGGGTATTAAAAGATGGCTTACATGTTTTTTCAGGATGTTGTCAAACCTGTTTGAAAGAACTTTAAGGTCATGTTCAATACTCCCCATTGCGCAGTTGGAAACAGGGACAAGAACGAGCAAATAAAGCATTGTCCAGAGTGCTATGACCAGTATGGTTATAGGCAGGGCAATTCTTAAAAGCAGACTGTTTTTAAATTTAAACATAAAATAACGGCTGATGTATAAGCGATTTTATCTGGTTTATAAAATAAATATAGTTTACATTAATTAAGATAAGTGAGCAAATAAAATATCAACGGTATTCTCTATTATTACCCAATATCAAAGCCTGGCTGATGTACTGCCAGTTGAATTGGGATTTCTTTTAAGATTGGAAGATTCTTTTTTTAATGCAAAATCGATTATAAAATCGCACACATCTTCCACAAAAAAGGCGCCTGCCTCTGTTAAAAATAAGCGATTATCCTTTTTCATGATACAATTGAATTCAGATAAAGATTGAATCAACTCTTTAAATACATCCATTGCATTTTCATTGAATCTTTCCTGAAATTTTTCAAGAAGAAGCCCTCTTTTAAACTGTAAATTTAAAAACAGGTAGCGGAACATCTGATCGCTTCTGGAAAGAAAAGTTGACCTGCCAATGGGGGGTATGCCTTTATCAAGCAGTTTTGTATAAAGAGAAATATTCTCATGTTTGTCAAAACTCATTGTCTTTGAATAGGATCTGGCCCTGGAACCAAAAGCAATAATGGGAAGCTCTTTAAGCCAGTGATATCTGTATTCCCAGAACTTCCTGCTTGTAAAATATCCATTCTGCTCATATCCCTGTTTCTGCATCCAGCTTTGCATCAGAAAAACCATTTCAAAAAGGTCGTCATCTTTTACAATCAGTTCAGGTTCTTTTCTATAAATTTCAATTGCCAGGGGGTTTACAATTTCATGGCGGATATATTCAACAGCTGTTGGTTTAATCTGCTCAAGAATTTTCATATCGTTTTTCATGCTTTGAACTGTCTGCCCGGGAAGACCTGCCATCATGTCTATATTACTCAGCATCTTAAGTTCATTTAATTTTTCAATAATCTTATTAATACCCTCTATGGTATGGGCGCGGTTGCAGATTTTTAAAATTTTCTGGTCAAAAGTCTGGCAGCCCATGCTGACTCTGTTGATACCAATATTGTGAAGTCCTTCTATCCTGTCCGGGTTTTTCAAAGTTAAAGGGTGTGCTTCAGTTGTTATGCTTGCATCCTCTAAAACATCTGAAATGTTTCTGATTTTATCTATTATCACCTTTAAATTATCATTGGAAAATGAAGTCGGGGTGCCACCGCCAAAATATATACTTTGAACTGTTTTGTCTTTAAACAGACCGGATTCATCATATAATTCTATCTCTTTTAAAACAGATTTAAAATAGATATTTTGCTGCTCTTTATTAACTTTATGGGGAAATGAGTTGCAAAATACACATTCTGAAAAACAAAAAGGAAGATGGATATAAATCAGAACTCTTTTTTCCTTATCAATGCTCTTTTTAAAATCATTTAAAAAATTACGGGCTGTTGAAGGAGAGACTGGTTTATATTTATGTAATAAAAAAAAATCCGGCTGATTTTTTGTATAATCGAGTGAACCCTGGAAAAAGTTTTTTTTTAATTCCTCAACCCTGCTGATGTCTAACATAAAATTTTATACTCCTGCATTTTCGATTATGTGATTATAAAGTTTGTTTTAATAAAATATCAAGGGGACTTATAATTAACGGAGGATCTTTTTTCATAACTTTTAAAAAAACCTTTGTAGTATTCAGATTGGAATGACCCATCAGTTTTTGAAGGTTTCTTATGTCAACGCCATTTTCAAGCATGTGCACTGCAAAGGAATTTCTGAGAATAAGGCAGGTGACTTTTTTTTTAATATCTGCCCTTTTCCCAGCTCTTCTCACTGCTTTTTGAAGCCCTGATTCCTGGACATGATGCCGTCTGATTATGCCTGAACGTGGATCCTTAGAAGTTTTTCCTGCACTGAACAAATACTGATAACCAAAGGAATTAACAGCTGTTTTTGATTTTACCGACATTGTTTCAGGAAGATCAATTAAACCATAACCAAGTCGTAAATCATTTTTATGAAGTTCTCTTACCCTTTCTTTTAATTCAATCAATTGGTCTCTTAAAGAAACAGGGAGCATGATAAAACGTGCTTTACTGTTTTTTAAAGAGCGTATATGAATTTTATTATCCCCAAAATTTAAATCCTGTATTCGCAGCCGTAAACACTCTTTTAATCTAAGTCCACAGCCATATATGAGTTGTGCCATGAGAAGATGTCTTTTTTTCATGAATGAGAATATTTTTAAAATTTCTTCCTGGGTTAAAACCATTGGCAAAGATTGATTTTTTTTTATATGTGCAGGTTTGACAGAGTCCGGAACCTTTTGATTAAGAACTCTCTGGTATAAAAACGTTAAGGCATTAAGGGCCTGTTTCCTGGTGGCAGGCGATGCTGTTTTTTCCTTTTTAAGATGGTCTAAAAAAACATTAATCTCCCTGTTTTCCATGTCAGGAGAGTAAGTATGGGAGTTGAAATATTGAATAAATTTAATTATCCAGGTAGAGTATATTTTTTCAGTATTGTATGAATAATCATAATGCTGCAGAACCTGATGAACCTGGTCCATAAGTTTTAATTCAGGATCTGGTTTAAATCTGTTTTTCTCTTCCATGGCTATTAAGGCATTATTATAAATGAATCTATTCAACAATATCTATGACTTTCCCGGAGCTGCTGAATTTAATTATCACAGTCAGCCATTTGTTTTTCCAGTAAATCCAATACCTGCTTTTAAGGGATGGGGTTTTATGCTTTGCAGGATAACCTAAAGCCAGAAGAATCCCTTGTTTTGTCATGCCAATAAATGGATTTCCGCTTTTAATTCCCTTTTTATCAAGTTCACTGAATCCTGATATCGATCTTTTCTGGCTTGATGTGATAAGATTAATATATTGGTCGATATTCATATTCATATGCTGTTCATTGAAATAATAATATATCTGCTGACCTGTATCAACCCGTTTAAGGATGAATCCCTGGGGCCAGTAATCTATTGAAACCAATGTATTAACGGGAATTATTGTATGGCCGCTAAAGGGACCTATCCAGTTTGTATAATGGGCTTTAAAATCTCCGCCATAACGCATTACATGGATATTATACTTTGTATAAAGGTTTAAAGCATGAGCCCTGTCTGTGACTTGATGCTTATCTTTATCTGAAGCAGAGCTTCCAGGGTTGATTTTCAGGGTATTACAACCCATGGACAAAATAATCAAGGACAGCAGGGGGAGTAATAAAAGATATTTTTTCATATACATGCCTCCTGATAATTTTATTTTTTCAAGTATATGTTTAAATCATCAAACAACTGGGTTGAAAAAAGCAAAGTTCTGAACTTGATAATATTTTCATTGAATATGGTTGTATTGTCATACACATTGAAATCTTTTAAAAGAATTTTGTAAATCTTTGAAGTTCCATACCCCATTTTTTTTGCATTCCTGAAAGACAGTGCCTGCAAATCTGCCAGTGTCTCCAGGGTAAGAATATGTTTTGCATTGCTCACAAGGCCAAAAGCTTTTCTTGCTGCAACAGTGCCCATGCTCACAACATCCTGATTATTCTGATTGCAGGATATGGAATTAACACTCATGGGGCCTGCAAGATTTCTATTTTCCGCAGCAGATGAGGTGGCAAGGTATTGTGCACCCATAAACCCCATGGTAAGTCCGACTTCTCCGGGAATCAGATGTTCTGGAAGCCCTTCATTCAAATTTTTATCTAATAGTTTATTTAATCTTCTTTCGGAAAGATTACAGAGTGTTGATATTGCAATGCATAAAGAGTCCATTGCAAAAGCAATGGACTGGCCATGGAAGTTTCCGCCATGGAGTATCTTATTTTTTTCAGGTATGATAATGGGGTTGTCATTTGTTGAATTTGCTTCTGTTTCAATGGTTTTAATACAGGCATCTATGGTTTCCCTGACCGGTGCAAGTATCTGGGGTGTGCATCGAATGGAATAAACATCCTGGACATTGATATTTGTTTCAAAAACTATGGAATCATTATCTGCATCCTTTCTGATCCTTTCATGGAGATCCTCTCTTAAAGTAAGATTCTCTGTGCCCTGAAAGAGATCAGAAATAATCCTGGATATTTCAACCTGGCCCGGATGAGGTTTTAAGGCATGTAAATCCAGATCAAAGGCATCGTTGATACCACCGAAAATTTCAATGGCAAAGGCAGCATTAACAACGGCAACATTAAGTACTTTTCTTGCCCCAAACATGGCAAAGGCTGCAATAGCTGTCATGGCAGCGGTTCCATTAATCAGGGCAAGCCCTTCCTTATACTGAAGTTTAACAGGTTTTAATTGGGTTCTTTTAAAGGCTTTTTTAACGTCAATGAGTTCTTTTTTATGATATACTTTTCCTCTGCCAATTAATGCAAGGGACATATGGGCAAGATGTATAAGGTCTCCTGAAGCTCCAACGCTGCCGGATTTTGGTATATAAGGAGCTATCTGATTATTTATCATATCCCTCATTAATTCCAGAAGTTCTATCCTGACACCTGAATACCCCTTAACAAGAGTATTGAGCCTTACTAAAAGAATACCAAGGGCGATATAGGGCAGGATAGGCTCTCCCATGCCTGCTGCATGTCCAAGAATTAAATTTTCCTGGAGGGTCTCAATCTCATCTTTATTAATAATCTTATTGCACATGGGGCCAAAGGATGTGTTGACTCCATAAATGATCTTTTTAGAATCTATTGCCTTTTTTAAAAAAATCCTTGAAGCTCTGCATCTTTTAAGAGAATTCTCATCAAGTTTAACTCTTTTATCTCCGATACCAACTGCGACTATATCCTTGTAAGTCAGGTTTTTTCCGGACAAAACAACACAAGGTCTTTTATCCATTAATTATTCTCCTTAAATTCCAATTGCAAAATTTACATTTTTCTATAAATACAAGACCAAAATTTATACATGATTGAATTATCATGACACAGAAAAAAAATAAAGTGTATTGACCAAAATCATTGATTGAACCTAAATTTACCTTTATTTTACTTGCACTTTGAAAACACAAGATATATAAACCGTTATTGTAACTTAAGGGAATTTTTATATGAAAACATATGATGATATTGTTGTTGGAAGCGGCATCAGTGGATTAACATGTGCTCTGATTCTAGGCATGAACAAAAGAAAAGTACTCTTAATTGAAAAAGCACCTAAAATCGGAGGATCCCTTTCACGATTTTACAAAAAAGGTATCCCTTTTGATACAGGGTTTCATTTTACAGGCGGTTTTGCACGGGATACTGTTCTTTCAGACATGCTTTCAGTACTCTCAATTAAAGATGATATCCAGCCTGAGTTTATAATGAAACCTGATAATAACCAGTTTATTTTTGAAAAAGACAATAAATCATTTATGTTTGATTCAGGTTTTGATGAACATATAAGCACCATGCTTTCATATTTTCCAGAAGAAAAAGATGCAATTATTAAGTACTTTACCAGGGTAAAAAAGATCAGGGAAAATACACCTGCTATGAATATAAGATCTGAAATCATGATGCAGAAACCTTTGAAAGAAGATTTTATCAGCCTGAAAACAATGCTTGACAGCCTGACAGACAATAAAATACTAAAGACACTTTTAAGTGCTTTTTCCATGTGCTATGGCACTGAGCCGTCAAAAGTCTCTTTTGCAAACCATGCCAGGGTATCTTTCAGCCTCTATCAGTCAATTGCCAGGGTAAAAAACGGCGGGGATGCATTTATAAATGCATTTAAGAAAAAATTTAACAAATACCTGATTGATATAAAAACAAACTGCCATATTACTTCATGTGAGGATATTGAAAAAAGAAGAGTTAAGACCTTTCTGCTGAACAATGGAGATAAAATAAAAGCTGATAATTGTATTTTTACAATTCACCCAAGAGAAATTGTAAAAACATTTAAGCAGAATAATTTATCTAAAGCGTTTAAAGAACGCGTTAATGACTTTGAAGAGTCATTTGGCCTTTTTGTCTGTTTTATCAAATTCACAAAAAAAGGTGTAAAACCCTTTGATCCGGGTGTTATTACACTTTATCCGGATTTTGATCTTAACAAACTTATCGATCCAGAATATAAAGGTGATCAACCTCTGGTTCTGGTGAAGAATTCAGAAAAAGTTAGAAACAGAACAGTCAGTGTTATTAATGCTTTTGAGCTGAATTACTGGCAGCAGGTCAGCAGATGGGCCGATTCAACCACTGGTAAACGCTGCAAGGAGTATGAGAATTATAAATTGAAAAAAACAGAAAAAATCTGTAAACGTATACTTAAAATTTTTCCTGAATATGATGGGTGCCTTGAAGTCATGGATTCTGCATCCATGCTTACATTCCGTGATTATTTAAACAGCCCATTTGGTTCTGCCTATGGAATCAAACAGAAGATCGGTCAGTTTAACCTCCTTGGCCGTGTTCAATATAAAAATACATTTGCAGCAGGCCAGAGTTCAATCTTACCTGGTGTGCTTGGTGCAATGGTATCGGGATTTACAATATGCCGGTATATTCTAAGTAAAAAAGCCTATGCACGGTTTATAGAACGTGAATTAGAGGTATAATTAAGGTATGAGACGAGTTGTTGTTACAGGAACAGGTGTTGTTTCCCCCCTTGGAAATTCTGTTAATGAATTGATAGCTTCCATTGAAAATGAAACCTGCGGTACAAAAAAAATGAAATCATGGAATCAATATAAAGGTCTGCAGAGCCTTGTGGGAGCCCCTGCAAAACTGCCTGACATTAAGATTATTCCACGTAAAATGAGACGTTCCATGGGCAGGATGAGCCTTCTTGCGACCTTTGCTGCAACAGAAGCCCTTGAATCTGCCGGAATTTTAAAGGAGGACTTTTCCAATAATCCGAGATATGGCTGCGTTGCAGGTTCAACCATGGGCAGTGCAAAAGCATTAAACGATACCTTTGAAACCATGCTGCCGGATCATGACCTGACCCTGCTTAAATCCATGGGTTTTTTCCAATCCATATCCCATACTGTATCCATGAATCTTGCCCAGTATTTTGCCATTACAGGAAGTGTTATTGCAAACTCAGCTGCCTGTGCATCTTCCCTGCAGGCACTTGGCACTGGTTTTTATCTCATAAGAGACAATATTCAGGATATTGTTCTCTGCGGAGGTGCAGAAGAGCTTCATCCTACTGTTACCGGGTCCTTTGACATTTTATTTGCAACTTCTGTCAAATATAACAATTTACCTGAAAAAACACCCAGGCCCTTTGACCGTGACAGAGATGGTCTGGTCTGCGGTGAAGGTGCAGGAATGATCATACTTGAAGAACTTGAACATGCTGAAAGACGGGGAGCACAGATAGTTGCAGAGGTTAAGGGTTACAATACCTGCGGCAGCGGAACCCATATAAGCCATTCTGATAAAAAAGCCATGATTCAATGTATGAATTCAGCATTAAAGGATGCTTTATTAAAGCCTTCTGATATTGATTTTGTTAATGCCCATGCCACAGCAACCATACAGGGTGACTCCCAGGAAGCATCGGCAATTTATGAAGTATTTGGTTCGTCAACCCCTGTTAACAGTTTAAAGGGATATTTTGGTCATACATTGGGAGCATCAGGGGCAATTGAACTTGCAGTTGTAATTGAAATGATGAAAAAAAATAAGATTTATCCGACTTTGAACCTTGATAATATAGATGAAACCTGCAATATGATAAACCATGTTCAGAAACCACTTGATTGTGTAATGGATATAATTCTTAAGAACTGTTTTGCCTTTGGAGGCATAAATGCTTCCATTATTTTAAAAAAATACGAGGGGATTAATGGATAATAAAATTGTAAAGATGATTAATGAAGTATTTGAAGAGTCATTTGAGATTGAAAAACAAGAGCTGAAACCTCAAGCAAATATTTTTGAAGATCTTGGACTTGACAGCCTTGATGTTGTTGATCTTGTGGTTGCTTTGCAGAAAAAATTCAAGGTGGAAATCAGAACTGATGAGAGAATAAAAGAGATCAGAACACTTGAGGACCTTTGTAAATTTATTGAAGAACTTCAAAAAGAGGGCCTGCATGGATGATATTGTTTAAAAATCTGCTTTTTTATTCAATTGTTATTATTTTTACCATACTGTTTTTTTCTTTTTTTGTTATAGTTCTTCTGATTATCCGTATTTTAACTTCCAGGAGAACTGCCCAGAAAATATTAAGATTTTTAATTGTCTGTTACGGCAGAATAATCATATACGGATTTATTAGAATTCTGGTCAAAGTAAGATTCATTGATTCATCTGATAAAGATAAAAACAGATACCCATGTATATATGTCGTTAACCACAGATCTGCATCTGATGCATTTTTAATGGGAGTGCTTCCAGGAGAATTTGTACAGATTGTTAATCTATGGCCATTTAAAATACCTATTCTTGGTCTGTGTGCCCGCCTGGCAGGATATTTAAGTGTCAGATCCATGCCCTTTGAAAAGTTTTCCCGTGAGTGTGCACTACTTTTCTCCCAGAATGTATCAATTATCGGCTTTCCGGAAGGTACACGATCATATTCATCGAAAATGGGACAATTCCACAGTGCATTGTTCAGGGTGGCAAAGGAGAACAGGTTGCAGATAGTGCCCATTTGTATCCTTGGAAATCATGATAAACCTTCAAGAAAAAGCCTTATAATAAATCCAGGCACAGTGGAAATCCACAGGCTCAATGCAATTGATTATTCCGATTATTTGGAATTTACAGGCTTTGAATTGAAAAATCATGTAAGAAATTTAATGCAGAAATTCATTGATAATAATATAAAAAGGTTCCAATGATACAAACCCTTGAAATAGATATAGGTTCTAAATGTAAAGATGAAATTTCACTTGATCTGCTAAAGGATCTCATTTACCAGGCAGAGAAACTTGGTGTTAAAAAAATTATTTTGTTTAAAGACAGAAACAGGATTTACCCTGAATATGATAAACTGGTTTCTTTGATACATGGATTAAACATAAAACTTGAAACTTTCAATGTATTGATTAAGCCCTTTAATACAAAAAAAACTTGTTTTGTAAACTGTTTTAAACATATATCCTCATGTTTTGTCTCTTTAGATGGAAATGTATTTCCCTGCAAAGGACTTCCTTTATCCATTGGAAACATAGCCAGTGATGATCTTGTTGGAATAATTTCCAACAGTGAAATAATACAGAATCTTAAAAATTACAGATCCATGATTAAAGGCCCATGCAGAAAATGTAATAAATTTTTAGATTGCTATGGCTGCAGGGCAAGGGCATATACTTTGACAGGAGATTATCTCTCTTCTGATCCATTGTGCCCTGAAAACAAAAACAAACATGACCAGATCACTTATCTACCCATGCCCGTTGATAATTTAATCCCACAGAAGCATGGTATGCGCGTTGTTTCAACTCTTTTAAAAGTTGAGGAACGTTTTGCAGAGGTTGAGTCCATTATTTCACAGGACAGTCCCTTTGCTGAAAAGGACGGCACCCTTAATAATGTCATATACATGGAGATTATGGCACAATCAGCTGCTGTCATGGATGGGTTCAGTAAATTTGATACCGGAGCATCTTCCCCTGGAGGATTCCTGATAGGCGGAAAAAATATAATTATTAACAGGAAAGCATATGTAAATGAAAAATTAATCACTGATATATATAAAACAGCTAAATTCGGCTCTTTTGGAGTACTCACCGCTGCTATCAGAAGCAAGGATAAAACAGTTGCCAGAGGAGAGATTAAGATTTTTCAGAACAGCGGAGGATAAAATGAAATATGATAATTTTTTAAAGGGCTTAATGGTATTTATTATTTTAACTGGCTCTGCCTGCCCGGCACTCTGTAATGATGTTGATAATGTTTTATTTGAAATTGAAAAAAATATGAAAACAGTCAGCAGTGTCCAGGCTGATTTTATTCAGAATAAAAAAATGGCCATGTTTGATACACCAATTAAGATAAAAGGGAATCTCTTTATTGAAAATCCCGGTAAGTTTGCCTGGAAGGTTGTTGAACCCATTGAATATATCTTAATAATAACAGATGATCTTATTAAAAAATGGGACAGCTCAGAAGGTGTCCGGGAACTGTCATTAAAAGGCAATCCCATGTTCAAAGCAATGATTGAACAGATAACATTCTGGTTCTCAGGTTCCTATGCTTCCTGTAAAAAAGATTATGATATTGCAGTGAGTAAAAATATCAATTTTATCACACTTGTGTTTACACCAAAGAAAGATAATCAGGCATCAAAAGTTCTATCAAATATAACACTTGTGTTTAAAAAAAATAAAAAATATATTTCAAAAATCCAATTGCTTGAAAGAAACAATGATTTAACTGAAATTTTATTTTATAATACAAAAATTAACTCTCCAATTGATAAATCAATCTGGGAAATAAGCAGATAAAATGGCAAAAACTTTAATTGAAAAACAATTTGATAAACTGTTTTTTTTTATCGGAAAAAAGAGAATATTTTTTTTAATACTGTTTTTTTTAGTAATTGCAGTATCCTTGACACAGATATTAAGGCAGGACTTTGTCAATGACATATCTATTATGCTGCCTGACACGCCTGAATTGAGAAGATCCCTTGATTTTATTAATAATTCTGACATGTCTGATACCATAGCTTTCTCCATCACATTAAAACACGAATCTGATACTGATCTTTCATCTTTAACCGATCAGTTTGCAGATAAATTAAAAACATCAGAATTTATCACACAGGTTGTCACAGGCATTGAAAACCTGAATATTACTGAAATCAAAAGAGAGCTTGCACTGCTTATACCTTTGTTTACCAGTAAAGATGAGTACAATTTGTTTAATATTGCAGAAAACCAGGAGCTTTTATCAAGGCACGTAAGACAGATGTTCATAATGATTACCACCCCTGGCAGCTCTTTTCTGCAATCTTCCTTTGGTATTGACCCCTTTGGCTGGTCTAATCCCATGCTTGAAAAACTTAAAATTCTCAGTAAATCACTTGGATTTAATGTTGAGCTTGAAAACAACCATTTTGTTGATAAAACCCATAAAAATTATCTGATTATTGCAAAGACCTGTGTAAAGGTCACAGATGCTTCAAAGTCTGAAACTCTGCTTTCAGATATTGAAAAAATTATACAATCCTTTCCTGCCCTTGAAATAACAACTGTCTGCGGGCATAAACACACTTTGAGCAACCAGCGGGTTGTTAAAAGGGATATTTATATAACAACAATTATCATAACCTTGAGTTTTATTCTTTTAATGCTCTTTACCTTTAGAACCTTTGATGCCCTGTCAATATTTATTTTACCTTTTTTTGCAATTATTTTATCGGTATTTATATCAGGCTTTATTTTACAATCCCTCTCTTTTTTCATGGTTGGATTTGCAGCTGTTATTGCAGGTATTTCTGTTGACTATGGAATACATCTTTTCACTGCATTTAAAACCCGGGGTTATGACCGTTTTAAAAGCACTGTTAAGCCAGTGATAATTGCCTCCATGAGTACCATGGGAGTGTTTGTCTCTTTTTTTATTTCCTCTGTTAAAGGTTACAGGGAACTTGCTGTTTTTTCCATTTTAAGCATTGTAATATGTGTTATTCTTTCCATTTTGTTTCTACCCCATTTCTGGATAAAAAAGAATCTGATTACCAGGATCAAAATTCCCTCAAAGCTGTCCCGTAACAAAAGCAGACTTGTCTTAACTTTATGGGTTGTAATATTATTTTTATCCATTAACTGCATGTTAAAAGCTGATTTTTTAAAGGCCACAGACATATCAGCCTTTGATGGAAGTGAACAAAAAGTTTTTGATGCTGAAGCAGAATTTTATGGGATATGGGGAGGAGAACGACGGCCTGCTGTTATTGTGACCAGGGGTAAAGATCTCCAGAAAGCCTGGCAGGATTATGAGGAAATCACCAATAAGCTAAAGGATAAAATAGATGGATTTAATTCCTTTGCCCTGGTTCTGCCCTCTCTTAAGCAGCAGAAAATTAATTTAAGGAATTTTAAAAAGTTCTGGAATAAAAATAAAATTAAAAAATTTAAAAAAGACTTTTTAATTGAAATATCTTCCTATGGATTTAAACCAGATACTTTTAACAATTTTTTTACAATGCTCAATGCAGAAAACATTTCTTTTTCCAGGGATATTCCTGAGGTTCTTAATGTGTTTGAAAAACATTTTGTCCAGAAAAAAGACGGGTCTTTAAGTCTGATTTCATATTTCATTGATACAAAGGAGAATCTTTTAAAGGCCCGGACTGTGCTGGATGATTATCCTGGTTCATTTGTTGTTTCCCGCCGGCAGCTTTCTTCCCAGATTGGTAAGCAATTGATCATTGATTTAAAAAAGATATCTTTATTTGCCATTGTATGGATTTTGATCCTTATTGTAATATTATTAAGAAAAGCCGGGAATATTTTATTATCCCTGCTTCCTGTCATAACTTCCATTACTTTTGTATTCCTTGTTCTTAATCTTCTTGCCATTGAGGTTTCTGCAATAATCCTCATAACTTTAATTATTATTCTAGGTTTAAGCCTTGATTATGGTGTCTTTATTTCCAGTGCCGGAAATAAAAAAGAGCTTGATTCTGTTATCATTGCAACCACTTTTTCCATGTTAACAAGTTTAATGGGCGCAGGTGCACTTATTTTTGCCTTTCACCCTGTTATGTTTTCCATAGGAATCACAATCGTAAGCGGAGTGCTTGCAGCATATTTAAGCGCTGTTTTCTGTATTCCGGCTTTTAAAAGGATAATGAAATGAAATTTTTAAAACTGATCTTAATGTTTTTAATACTTCCTTCATGTACTGGTGCCATACCTGATCACAACCTTATTCCCATGAACCTCACTTCCCTGGAAAGTATAAAATCCGGGATTAATCTTTACAACAAAAGGATTATAAAAAAAGCAGATATTTTAAGCAATATTACCTTTAAATATCATGGCAGATCTATGAGTGTCCTTGGGATAACAAGTATTAACGAGGAAAACAGGGCGTATAATGTCGCAGCTTTAAATCCAATGGGAGTAACTGTTTTTCAGCTTAAGGTAAAGGATGATAAAATAGTTTCAAGCTATATTATTCCCATGTTTACTCAAGGCAAAAATATGAAAAACAACCGGAACAATGCAGACAAAGCAGCAAGGATGATAAGCTCTGACATAGCATGCATATATTTTAACAGAAGTGTCAATCAGGAACTTTTAGATATTCGTCACAGAAAGAACAGAATTGTGCTTAAAAGCATACTTAAAGAGAACCAATATTATAAATATATCTTTGCAGGCAGGCCATTGCGGTTGATAACCAAGATAAAATATAAAAACAGCAGAAAAATATGGTCAGTTGATTATTATGATTATCAGAAAAAAGATATTTTCCTGATGCCGTTCAAGATTATTCTAAGAAATCATGAATATGGCTACCGTCTGGAAATACAGACAAAAAAAGTAACTATTTAGATAGAAATCCAAACAGTTACTTTTTTATTACCAGTATTTTGTATCATACCTTCTGTATAACCTTTTAACTATCCAGCCAAACTTTACCGCACCTTTAAAAAGTTTATAAAATTCTTTTAAGGGCACAATAACTCTGTTTGTTCTTGCAGGAATATGAGCTGATCCTTTTGCATAGAGAATCGAAAAATATTTATAAAAGGTCTTTAAAGGAAGACGGGTTGGTAAAATAGTGTGTATGCAATCATAGTAAAGACAGGGATCTTCACAAATAAATTTATCCCTGGATTCTAGAAACTCTTTTGTGCCCGGCGGAGGTGAATAAACTGTAAAGGCAAATTCCGACGGCGCCATTTCAACAATGGCCTTTTGTACAGTTAAAAAATCCTGTTTTGTAAAATCAGGATGGACCATGAGTGCTGCATGGAGATTAAGATCAAGGTCTGCAAGGATTTTCCTTGCTTTACGGTTTAACGAAGGAGTTGCATTTTTATTGTAATTGTTGAGAGTATCCTCTTCAAGGGATTCAAAGCCAACATAGACAAATTCCAGACCAGCCTTTTTCCACAGGGCAAAAAGTTCAGGGTCTCGACATACTGTATCCACCCGTGCCCAGGCAAGGTATCTTTTTTTAATATTACGATCGATTAAAAGTTCGGCAATCCTGCGCAGTCTTTTTGTGTTTACAAAGGTTTCATCATCAACAAAATAGATATACTCCTGGGGTAATGATGCTATTTCATCAACAACTTCTTCTGCAGTTCTTTGAAGATACTTACCATTTGCAAGGAAATGAACAACACAGAAACTGCATCTGTTGGGACATCCCACACTGGTACGGACACAGGCAATTTCAGGGAATAAAGTTTTTGATTTTCTGCCCTTTTCACCATAGCAGATACAAAAATACTTTTTAAAATCCACAAGATCTCTTCTTGGTTTTGCATCTATACCATCTCTCTTAATTGGAGGAGGAGACATGGATGCAAGTTCATCAAATTTGTCAGAACAAGGTCTTAGAATCCATTCTGATTCAGGCAGTCCTTTGTCCTGTTCCATGAATTCAATGATGGTTTTAAGGGCTGAAACACCATCACCCCGGACAACCAGGTCAAAAAGATCGGGAAACTTACAATCGGTTGGATAACTTGATGCGTGTATGCCGCCAATGCATGTTATGGATCCAGGTAATATTTTTTTTGTTATGGCAGCAAGTTCCTTGTTGGCATTAAACTGGCTTGAAAATCCACCAAAGCCGACAAAGTCAGGCTGAAACCTCTTTAATGTTTTTTCATAAAAAGAAATTGGATTTTTTTCTGAGACCAGATCACATATTTCAATATCATGGGGTGGAAGAACAGCAGAAGCTATCAGTTCCTGGGCATAGGGTTCCAGCATTATCATTGTCTGGAGCCATTTTGAGGTTGGAAGATAGGCATGGGGCCGTACAAGTAGAAATTTCATAGTTGATTTGATTCCTGTTTTTCATTACTTTGTTATTTTAATTAATATGCAGAATAATTTAGTTAAAAATTGCAATTTTTTCAAGGTTTATTAAATAATTTTATTTATAAATTAACCTGTTTGTTATATGTTACATGTTTAGGCAAAATTGAAGGATGTAAGACATGAGCCGGATGAACAGACAGATTGATGAATTGATTGCAGATTATGTTTCATGTACAGGTACAGAGCTTAATGTTGATGTCATGTTTGATATAAACTTTTGCGGATTCAAAGGACATTTCCCGGAAAACCCTATCCTGCCTGGTGTTGTTATTATCCAGGTAATAAAAAGAATGTATGAATTATATACTAAAAAGAATTATCTCTTGTTTGAAATAAAGCAGGCAAAATTTATTGAAATTGTTTCAGCTGACACTCTTATTTCCTTTTTTGTTCAATTCAATTCAGATAAAGATAATACTAATCTTTCAGGTAAAGTTCTTAAATCCGGGAAAATTATTTCAAAGATTTCACTTGTTTTAAAGAAATATTAAGGAAGAATACGTTCTATGAAATGTTTTTTAGTAGGCTCTAATGTAGCAACTTCGCCCTATCCTGTTTATCCCCTTGGAATGAGTATGGTGGCAAATGCCCTTAAAAAAGCAGGGCATGAAGTAATTCAATTTGATTTTATGCAGAATAAAAGTTCCCTGGAGAGTCTCACTGCGGTAATCAGTCAACTGAAACCTGACGTGGTTGGCATCTCCATGAGAAATATCGATAATGTGAACTGCCTTAACGAAGAAAAATACACTGATGTTGTTAAATCCATTGTTTCCCATATTAAATCCATTAGTAATGCCGTTGTTGTCCTTGGTGGTACTGCATTTTCCATTCTTCCTGAAGAACTCCTTGAGAAAATCGGAGCTGACTTTGGTATTGTGGGTGAAGGTGAAAAACTCATGGTTGACCTTGTAAACAACATAGAAAACAATAAAAAACCATTTAATAGAATTCTTAAAGCAGAATCACAACTTAGTAAAAGCCAGATACCAAGAGCATATTATGATAAAAAGATTATGGATTATTATCTTGACAATGGTTCTATTGCAAACATTCAGACAAAACGTGGATGTATACACAAATGCACCTATTGTTCCTACCCTTATCTGGAAGGTAATAATTTCAGATCACGTGACATTAAGGAGATCATTGAAGATATCGAGTTCCTTACAAAGGAGTGCAAAGCAAAAATGCTCTTTTTTACAGACTCTGTATTTAATGATAAACATGGACTTTATATTGAGCTCCTTGAAACAATGGAAAAAAAGAAGATCTCTGTTCCCTGGACAGCATTTATAAAACCTGAAAAATTCTCTGAAAAAATCATTAACCTTATGCTGAAAACCGGTGTTAGTGGTGTTGAACTCGGCTCTGACGGCGCTTCAGATGAGGCCCTTGCAGGGCTTGGCAAATCTTTCCGATTCAAGGATATTATTGAATGCAATGCATGCTTCATTGAAAAGGGCATTCCCACAGCTAACTTCTTTATGTTTGGAGGACCAAGAGAGACTGAAGAAACTGTTTTACATGGAATTCAGAATATTATTGACCTTAAGGAGACCGTATCATTTATTTTCCAGGGCATACGTATTCTGCCCAATACAAAATTATATCAGATTGCAATAAACCGTGGAGTAATACAAAAGGATGAAGACCTGCTGGAACCTGTGTACTACATTGAGCCAGGACTTGACAGAAAAAAACTTGAAAAAACATTAAAGGAAAATTTTAAGCCATACAGACATTGTGTATTCCCGCCGGATGCCCTTGAAAACAGTGTCAAATTTCTTCAGAAGTTAGGACATACAGGACTCATGTGGGACCTTCTCATAGCTGGCAGAAACAGAAGAAAAAATAAAAAACAATATGAATCAAACTGATATATGGTGTGTCATACCAGTATATAACAATACAGCTACCATAAAACCCATTGTTCAAAAATGCCTGAAATACCTGGACAATGTACTTGTTGTTGATGATGGTACAACAGATGGTGACATATCAGAACTTTTAAAAGATTGCAGTATTACAATATTGCAGCATAAAAAAAACATGGGCAAGGGTGCAGCCATTCAGACTGCCCTGGAACATATAAAGAATCGCAAAGGTCTTTCCATGATAACCCTGGATGCTGATGGACAGCATCTTCCAGAGGATATTCAAAAATTTTTAAATGCCATTTATGATCAACCTGATGCTCTGCACATAGGTGTCAGGGATTTCAATCAGAGCACAATTCCAGATTCCAGCAGGTTTGGCAGAAAGTTTTCAAATCTCTGGTTCAAGGTGGAAACAGGGCAGGAGTGTAAGGATACACAGAGTGGTTTCAGAGCATACCCTGTTGATCTCATTTCCAGACTGAAATTGCACGGTTCATTTTATGATTTTGAAATTGAGGTCATAGCAAGAGCTGCCTGGGCCGGAATACCTTTTAATGAGGTCAGGATCTCTGTTGTATATGATCTGCCATATAAAAGAGTTTCCCACTTTAAAAAATTTAAAGACAATCTTCGAATATCTTTGATGCATACCCGTCTTGTGGGCCGCCGTCTTTTGCCATTGCCCCACAGACAATTAATTGCAGGAACAAACAAAAGCAGGATATCACTTTTACTGCATCCGGTTGTTTTTTTTAAAACACTCCTAAAAGAGAATGCAACCCCTTTAGGATTGGCAGTATCAGCTGCCGTGGGCACTATTATTTCCCTTATTCCCATCATGGGACTGCACACCCTTGCCATAATTTACGTTACTTCAAGACTTCATTTAAACAAGATCATGGCATTGGGCATTCAGGTTTTATATTCTCCTCCTTTTGTTCCGTTTGTCTGTATAGAAGCAGGTCACTATCTGCTCAATGGCAGCTTTATAACACATCTTACTTTATCCCAGTTCATGGACCAGTGGCAGTCATACATTCTGGACTGGATTCTAGGATCACTTGTATTGGTTCCCCTCTATACAATGGTAGCCTTTTTTGCAGTATATTTTATCTCTTTAAAAATTCAAAAAAAGATACAGGACAGCAGGAATGGATAAAAAGATAGAAATTAATAAGAGAGGTAATGCTCTTGGATTCTGGTTTTTCAAATTATTTTTAAATTTTGGAGGACTAAAGGCTGCTTACCTGCTCTTATATGGTGTCAGTCTCCATTACTGGTTGTTTGATAAAAAAACCATTAAAACTTCCATTGCTTATTTAAAAAGAAGATTTCCTTCTGATTCAAAATTAAAATTACGGCTGAAAGTATATAAATTAATATACAGTCAGGGTATGCAGCTGATAGACCGCATTGCCAGGACTTCAGGTGTTGTCAGTTTTGATATTAAATTCATGGGAAGGGATATACTTGATGAAATTCTTGCTTCAAACAGGGGCTTTATCCTTTTAACGGCTCATTCCGGGAACTGGCAGCTTGCTATGACAGAGCTTGATATGCTTAAAAAGAAAATCTTTCTTGTGATTCTTGAAGAGAACAATAAAGCTGTAAAAAAAGCATTGAATATAAATAATGCACAGGACAATAAGTTTGGAATCATATCTCCTAAAGAACATCTTGGCGGTATTGCCAAGGTGATAAAAGAACTTAATGCAGGCAATGCAGTATCTTATATGGGAGACAGACCCTATGGATTTGAATCTGTTGAAGTTGATTTTATGAATGATAAGGCAAGATTCCCCTATGGAGCCTTTGCAATTGCAGCTGCAACAAAAGTTCCAGTTATTACAGTGCTTTCATCAAAAACCGGTCCTGAAACTTACCAGGTGGACTTTACAAATATTATAAAACCAGAGTATAAGAGTCGTAAAAATAAAAAGAAACAATTATCAGAGTGGGTACAGGAATATGCTGATATACTTAATAATTTTTTTAAAAAATATCCATACCACTGTTTTTTATTCCATGATGTCTGGAAAGATAATTAAATTTACAAGGAGAACATATGTCTGAAGAACAAAAACTGGAAGAGATACGTCAAAGGTTAAAGGAAGAACTCATTGAAAACCTCTCGCTGGAAGATGTTAAACCTGAGGATATTACCAATGATGAAATAATATTTGATGAAAACGGACTCGGGCTTGATTCCCTTGATGCTGTTGAAATTGTGGTTTTCCTCCAGCGGATATGGGGTATTGAAATCAAAGATATGGAACAGAGCAGAGAGATATTGGTTTCCATTGATACCATGGCCAATTATATTTTGAAAAACAGTTAGATTATTAATCCATCCATAATGAATAGTGATAAAATATTCATAACAGGTGTCGGTATCATTTCCCACCTTGGGAATTCTTTTGATGAATCATATCAAGCTTTAGCCGCAGACAAAGCTAAACCCTGCAAAATAGATTTTTTTGATTGTAATATTGACAAACCTTTTTTTAAAGCTGATATTACATTCTCAAAAAAAGCTTTTAAAATGCGTACAAAAGAACTTGCTGATATCGCGTTTGCCCAGGCAGTCAACCAGGCTGAGGTATTTAAAAAAAAAATTACACAAAACTTAAAAATCGGGGTCTGCTGCGGAACAACAGTTGCAAGCCAGCTCAATAATATAGAATTTTACAGACAATTCAGAGAAGAGAGAATTGAATCTTTTGAACCTGTAAAACAATACCTTGCCCAGAACATATCCGAGGCCCTTGTCCGTGATAATAATTTTTCCGGCCCTGGTGTAAACGTTGTTAATGCATGTTCTTCAGGATCAGATGCCATAGGTATTGCCATGGCATGGATTAAACAGGGTGTTTGTGATATTGCAATTGCAGGCGGTGCTGATGAACTTAATATTATTCCCATTGCAGGATTTAATTCCCTTGGCATATTAAGTGATTCACTGTGCCGGCCCTTTGATGAAGGACGTGACGGACTCAACCTTGGTGAAGGTGCAGCATTTCTTGTACTTGAAAAAAAGTCAACTGCAGTTACTAGAAATGTCAGGTTAATGGCAGAAGTAAGTGCTTATTCAACTGCTGCTGATGCATACCATTTAACAACACCAAGACCTGATGGTAAAGGCTTGAAAACCGCCATACAAAAAGCTCTGTCCATGGCAGGCCTTGATAAAAACAAGATTGATTTTATCAACGCCCATGGCACTGCAACCCAGAATAATGATAAGGTTGAGGGACAAATTTTTAAAGCAGTCTTTGGGAAAACAATTAAATTTATTTCAACTAAAGGATTTACCGGTCATACCCTGGGTGCTGCAGGTGCTATTGATGCTGTTTTAACTGTTTTATCCCTTGAAAAACAATGGCTCCCTTCAACCAAAGGTTTTTTAAAGCAGGATCTTGATATTGGAATAAGCCCTGTTTCTGAACCTTGCGCCATTCACGCAGAGTATGCCCTGTCAACCTCCCTTGCCTTTGGCGGACAGAATTCTGCCATTATTTTCAGGAGAGTAAAATAATGAAGATACTTGGCAAAGGGTTTGCTTTAAAAGATGAAAAAACTGTTAAACTGAGAAGAGCTGATAATTTTGTCAAAATGGCTGTGGCAGCAGCAACCAGATCATGTTCTGATCTGGATTTATCAAATGGGGATAATAACATATCAATTATTCTTGCTACCCAGTTCGGGCCCCATGTAACAACATTTAAATTCCTTGATAATCTTCTTGATTTTTCTCCCGCAGGTGTGTCACCAACTGTTTTTTCCCATTCGGTCCACAATGCAGCTGCTTCATACATTGCATCCAGCCTTGGCATCCTTGGCCAGGCACTCACGATCACATCTTTTACAGATCCTTTAAAACAGGCCCTGGTAATTGGCAGGGCATGGCTTGAATTGGGGCAGGCAGACAAACTTGTAATATGTTATGTTGAAGAAGAATCAGAACCTTTTTCATTTTCTTTTGATCATTGTTCTTTTCCGTCCTATTCAAAAAACGGCTTTACAACCGGAGCTGCCGCAATTCTGGTTAAAAAGGGAAATGATTTTCAAATCCCCTTAAAAATCTTAAACCCTTTTACTTTTATTAAGGAGTTATAATTGATTTGAACACATTTACTTTAAAAGAGATAAAAGAAAAACTTATTGAACAAATATCCTTAACCATTGGTGAGGAACCATCTGAAATTGATCCTGGAATGCCCATGCACGAACTTGGCATGGATTCTCTGGGGCTTGTTGAATTATTTGTTTTTATTGAAAAACAATTTAATATTAAACTTATGGAATCAGGAATTTCCCAGGAAGATATCATGCAGATAGATACCCTTGCAAAAAGTATTGATAAAATAATAAACAGATAATGTTCAGCTTTAAAACACCCAATCGCTATTACCTTAACGGTATTGACTGGTCAATGGCAGCACTTAATGCCCTTAATATCAAAAAAAGTGGTACAGGTAATCATTCCCAGCTCATACTTGTTTTAAAGGGGTACCTTGAAAAAGATCTGATTTTAAAAAAAATCACTGTTTCCCTTTCCAATGGAATCTTTTTAAGGGGCAGAGCAAAAAGGGCATGGCACCTTGCACCTTACTGGTGTGTTGAAAAAAAGGATTTTCCACCTGGAGATTTCTCCTTTTATAAGATTGCATCAACAGATACAACTGAGTTGAACACTTTAATCCATGATATTGCAAAGGCTCCGTTTAAAGATGATAAAACACTTATACAATTTTATCTGATCCATTTTAACAACCTTTCTTATCTGATCATGAAATTTGACCATAAAATGTTTGATGCACGTGGTGCTGAAGCACTTCTTGAACATATCCTTGGTGAGAAAACACAAAAGGAACAATATGACCTGCCAGTTCAAGGTCCCCAGTTGAATTTATGGAAAAGCAGGTTTTTATCAGGCCGGGTCATAAACCGTTTTTTAAGGTCTGTCTATTTGACATGCAAAGTTGCCACCCTAAAGAAAAAGAATAACCAGAACCCTTTTGAAACAGATTCTTATAATTTTTTATACACCACTCTTTCAGAGCGCAAAACAGACATAATAGATAAAAATACCATGGACACGGCAGGCTATCTCATGCAGGGTATATATATCTTAAGTATTGTTACAAAGGCCTTTGATCTTTTATTGAAAAAACATAAAAAGCCTGGAAATATTCTTGTTTCCATTAATGTGGATGTAAGGGAGACTAAATTTGAATCCAGTAAAATTTTTTTTAATAATGTATCTTTTATGCTTTTTAATCTCAAACAGGACAGAAAAATATCAGAATACATCATTGATCTAAGAAAGCAATTTATACTTCAGGTAAAAAAAGAGATCCCCCGTCATTTCATCAATGCATCTTTATTAATGCGGATATTACCTGTTAAAGTTCTTGCCTTGTTCATGGAGTTGAGGATGAAAAAAAATCCTATTACTTTTTCTTTTTCCCACATTTCTGAACAGGCTTTTTTTTTGAAAAACATTAAAGGCCACGAAGTTGTAAATCTTTTTCATATCCCCCTTGTGCCGGTATCTCCCGGAGTGGGTGTCTTTTTTACACGTTTTAATAATAAACTTAATATGATTATTTCAAGCTCTGATAACAGGATTGATTTAAAAGATGCAGAATTTTTAGAAAAAACAATAGTTTCAGGATTGATAGGTGGAAAAATTTGATATTATAATAATCGGGGCAGGCATTGCCGGGCTCTCTTCAGCTGTTACCGCAGTTGAAAAGGGACTTAAGACTGCACTGATTGAAAGAGAAAGCTATTCCGGCGGAACAGCAAGGGGCTGTTTCCACAGCCATATCTGCGGGCTTTTTCAAAATGATCCAATAAAACCCTTTGCCCTTGCAAATAAGGGATTGTGTTCCCGTGTTTTTAAGTTTTTATATGATTTATATAAGGATGATTGCCTCATAAAGATAGGAAAGGTTGAAACCCTGGCTTTTAAACAGGATGATCTTTGGAATTTTTTTACTGATAAATTTAAAAAAAATAAAAACAGATTCACTTTTTTCAAAAATACAAGATGTATTGCAGGGATAAAAAGAAACAATAAAATTCTTGGTCTTAAATTACTAAAAGGCAAAAACAGGTTCAGTCTTTCTGCTGATGTTTTTATTAACAGCTCAGGATGTGAGTTTGCTCTGGATAATACAAATAAAAGAGATTCTGCAGGTGATCCCTCTGTAAAATCCATGCTTGGCGGCTTTTGCATGCTTTTCACCGGCAAGGCAGATAAAGAGTTATCACTTATTGTGCCTTTAACTGCATATAAAATAGTTGAAAGATTAAACCTTAATAAATATTTAAAATATGTAACCATTACAAAAAATTGTTTAAACACCCATTATATCTTAAAATTCTCTGTTTTAAATGAGCAAGATAAAAAAAAATGTGAGCTTATATATCATCAATTAAAAATTGAAATTCCACAGTTTGCATCATTAAAACGCATCACTTGCTCAGATAGAGTATTTTTCAGGGATTGTCAAAACAAATTGTATACAAGTACTCTTCCCAATGATTCACTTGATTCATCAAATAATAAAAAGGATTGTATTAAAAGTTTCTGGCCAGGTGAAACATGGTATGAAGATAAAGGGCCGAAATATGAATATATTGAACACAATAAACCTTTTTTACTCTTTAATTCTGCTTTAAAAGATAGTATTTATATCAATCTCTTCCTTGCCGGAAAAAGTATAAAAGTATCCCGAAGAGTGCATGCATCGGCAAGGGTAATGGGAGTATGTATGGCAACGGGTGAAAAAGCTGCATTAAATGCCCATGCGTACTTAAAAAAAAACAGGACAAACGCTTTATAATATGAAAGTTCTTTTAATAAAACCATATACCGAACTTAAGGTTGCAAAAAGACTTCAGGAGGGCTTTTTACATTTAGAACCCCTTGAACTTGAAATTACCGCTGCAGGTATTGACCTTAAACATGAAACAAGGATTCTTGATTTAAGCGTTGAAAAAAAACCCGGGGAGATGTTTTTAACTGCCCTGAAAAATTTCAAGCCTGACCTCATTGGATTCTCAGCATATAGTACTGCTTTTAACCTGGTCAATGACCTTGCAAAAAAGGCAAAAGAGATTCTTCCCCTTTCCAGGATTATCATAGGTGGAATTCATGCAACTTTACGCCCCTATGATTTTGACCATGAATATATTGCAGCTGTGGTACGTGGTGAAGGTGCAAATGCAATATCGAGCATTGTAAAAAGTCTTGAAAGTACCGATAAAATTGAGGCGAGCCCCTATATTCTTGTCCCTGGCCATGGGGACTTTAAGACTCACTCAGAAAACAATCCGCCTCCTTATGTTAAAACAAGCTCAATCCCCCTTCCCCGTCGTGATCTTGTGGACAGATCAAAATATTTTTGTATCTGGACCCATACTGACACAGGAAAACTTGATAATATGTTTCCCAGGGTTGCAAGTCTCAGAACTTCCATTGGATGTCCCTTTTCCTGCTCTTTCTGTGTTATTCACCATGTCATGAATAAGGCATACCTTCAGCGGACTCCGGAAGAGGTCGTCAGTGAAATAGCTGATCTTAAGGAAGATTATATCTATTTTGTTGATGATGAGATGTTTATCAATGTTAAACGTGTAACCGAAATTGCAAGGTTGCTTAAGCAGAAGAATATAAAAAAGAAATATATAAGCTGGGCAAGGAGCGATACAATATGTAATCACCCTGAAGTATTTAAACTATGGAAGGAAGTAGGCCTTGATGTAGTTTACGTCGGCCTTGAATCCATGGATCAGAAAAGGCTTAAAGAGTACAATAAAAAAACAGGGTTTGAAACCAATAAAAAAGCCATTAAAATTTTAAAATATTATAATATTATGCTGCATGCAGCTTTTATTGTCCATCCTGATTTTAAAAAGGAAGATTTCAGACGTTTAGAACAGAACGTCATTGATATAAGCCCCTGTGAAGTATCTTTTACCGTCTTATCACCCTCCCCTGGCACAAGGCTCTTTAAGAATCACGACCACGAATTTATCTGTAACCCTTTTAAATATTATGATTGCATGCACAGCATTATACCAACAGATATGAACCTTAAAAGATTTTATCAGCATTTTGGAAGATTGTACGCCATTGCCCTGCGCCACAATCCCCTGCGCATGAACAGGGTTAAAGTTAAACCCGGGGATTTTTTCCGTGCAATCCTTTTTGGTACAAGATATGTTTTTTCCCTTTACAGTATTTATAAAGATTATCCGGATATAATGTATCAAAAGAACAAACAACAATTACTTGAGGCATCCAGAAAAGCAGGATTTTCCTCCAGTGAAAAATATAACAATGAAACATAAAACAATGAAGCATAAAATTCAAAAAAGAGTAAACATTGTTGACCTCATAAGAATTGAGACTGAAAAATCAGGCAGAAAACCCGCTGTTACCGGAACCTGTGGTACCTGTATTACCTATAATGAACTGTCCGCATCTGTTAAAGAATTAAGTTACAGACTTTTAAAGGCCGGGTTTTCATCCCATGACCGGGTCGCACTTTTTTGTGAGGATTCCATTGAATATATCATAACTGCCCTTGCCATTCTTGATACACAAGCTGTCATTGTCCCTGTATCTCCTTCCCTCTCCTCCAGGGAGATGGAAAATTTGTGCAGCCGTATCAAGGTTAAATATATTTTGTCTGAAAAAAAAATAACCAGATATCATGTCTTACCAGGCAATTATTTAAACAAACTCAATCTTTATAAGACAGATGATAATGTCAAATATTCAAAAAATTATGACAGAGTTCCTTTTCCGGCATTTATACGTTTTTCATCCGGTACCACAGGCAGGAGCAAAGGAGTTTTATTAACCCATGATGCAATAATTGAAAGAACAGCGGCTGCCAATGCACGTTTGGATATCTCCTCCAGTGATGTAATCGGATGGTTTTTATCCATGAGTTTTCATTTTGTTGTAAGTATTCTGCTTTTTCTACGTAAAGGTGCCCATATTGTTCTTTCCCATGACAATTTTCCAACTGGTATTATAAATAGCTTTAAAAAAAACAACCCGACTTTTTTATATGCTTCACCATTTCACTATAAACTCCTTGCAAACTATGACATTGTATCAGACAAACTATTGTCAGGTGTCAGAATGGCTGTGGTTACAGCTGTATCCTTAAACATGAAGACAGAACAGGAATTTTTCAATAAATTTCACATCCACTTAAGCCAGGCCTATGGAATCATTGAAGTTGGTCTGCCATTTATTAATGATAATTATGATGAACAATTCATATGTTCGGTGGGCAAAATAGTGCCTGGTTTTGAAGTAAAAATCAGAGACCCTGATCAAAACGGCAGAGGTATTATTATGATCAGGGGCAAAGGGATGTTTTATGGTTATATCTCACCATGGAAGATCCATACAGGATGGTTTAACACACAGGATATCGGTTTTATAAAGGATTTGCATCTTTTTATCTGCGGCAGACAGAAAAACCTTATAAATTTTGCAGGTATGAAAATTTTTCCCGAAGAGGTGGAAGAGGCTATACTGGAATTTGATAATATTGAAGAAGTTAAGGTTTTCCCTGAAAAACATGACATATATGGTCAGCTTCCTGTTGCTGAGATTGTACTTTCCCAAAAAAAAGAAATTAACACCTTAAAACTAAAAAAACATTGCTTAAACAAACTTGATTCCTATAAAATCCCAAAGGAATTCAGGATTGTTGAATCCATTGAAAAAACAACAAGTAATAAAATCAAAAGAACCTAGGACTTTATATTGTGGAGAAATAAATATGAACCTGACCCATGAACAGATTGTATTGGTTACCGGTGCAAGTAAAGGTATTGGCAGGGCAATTGCTGTTGAGCTCGGCCTTCCCGGCCGTTTTGTTTATGTAAATTACATGGGGGATAAAAAAGGAGCCCTTGAAACATGTAAATTAATTAAAGCCAATGGTGGAAAAGCAAAGGAAGTTCAATTTGATGTGAGCTGTGCAAAACCTTGTGAAGAAGCTGTCGGGTCTATACTTGATAACCATGGCCCTATCCAGGTATTGATCAATAATGCCGGAATCAGAAATGACAAGCTGATGGCATGGATGCAGGAAGATGACTGGAAAAAAATTCTTGATACCAACCTTGCATCATTTTTTAATGTTTCCAAACTTATTGTCAAAAACATGATTACAAAACGTTTTGGAAGAATTGTAAATATTACATCAACTTCCGGCCAGATCGGCAATGCAGGCCAGGTAAATTATTCAGCTTCAAAAGCTGGTATTATTGGCGCCACAAAAGCGTTATCAAAGGAAATTGCCAAAAGAAATATAACGGTAAATGCTGTATCACCCGGATTTATAGATACGGGAATGCTTGAAGGAGTCCCCCTGGAGGAGATCAGTAAAATGATACCCTGTGCCCGTCTTGGTACTGTTGAAGAGGTAAGTTCCCTTGTTGGCTTTCTATGTTCTGATAAAGCATCTTACATAACAGGACAGATAATCGGAGTGAACGGCGGTATAGCTTAAATTACATGAACAGACCATACTTTAAATCAAGGGATGATGATCCTGCACCATTAAGGGCAATTGTTAAAACCGTTACCCGGTTTGAAGAAATTGATTCAATGGGAATTGCATGGCATGGCAGGTTTGCAAGTTATTTTGAAGATGCAAGGGTTGCCCTGGGTGAAAAATATAAAATCAGCTATTTTGACCTTGCAAGCCATGGCATTTTAGCTCCTTTAAAGCAGATTCACATTGATTTTAAAACACCTCTTTTTTTCAGGGAGGCTGTATCCATTGAATGTATCATGCATTACACCATTGCTGCCAAGATTCTGACCGAATATATCATAAAAAAAGAGGATCATAAAGTTGCTGCCACAGGGTATGTCATCCAGATGCTTTTAAACAGAGATTATGAACTTATGCTTACCCAGCCTGACTATTATAAGAATTTCTGTGCAAAATGGAAAAAAGGTGAATTTGAATGAGAAAGGTTGTAATTGCTGAAACAGCTGTTTCTACATCTCTGGGCAATGATCTGTTCTCAAGTTTCCAGGCTCTTTTAAAACATAGATCCGGAATCAATGAAATTACCCGTTTTAAAACCTTTAATTACAGGAGCAGGTATGGAGCACTTATAAACTGCATTGAAAACCTGAAAAAAAGGAGCCTCTTTTTAAATCTTGCTGATATGATCATTGATCAGCTTAAAAATGTTCCAAAAAATTCTTATCTTTTCTGTGCAACCACAAAAGCATGCATTGATCTTCTGGAAACAAAAGATAAGATAAGATCCTTTGATAATGATACTGATAAATATATTATCCCTTCAAACATATGCTCCTATGTTGCAGAAAAATTAAATCTTGAAAATAATGGTGTAAATATAAGCTCTGCATGCGCATCATCCACCATTGCCATAATTCTTG
Source organism: uncultured Desulfobacterales bacterium (assembly GCA_964593725.1). Classification (GTDB taxonomy): domain Bacteria; phylum Desulfobacterota; class Desulfobacteria; order Desulfobacterales; family Desulfobacteraceae; genus JAIOSM01. Next base: position 67,545 of record CAZQJS010000001.1, on the reverse strand, counting down.
GTGCCCGCATGATAATTAATAAACGTGCTGATTCCGTACTTGTTTTTTGTGGTGATATTGTAAGTGAGTTTGTTTTTTCAGGTTTTTCTGCTTTAAATGCACTCTCCCTGGAACCTGCCAGGCCATTTGATATTGCAAGAAAAGGCCTTACTCTGGGTGATGGAGGTGCTGCAATTTTACTTATGGGTGAAGACTTTGCAAAAAAGTATGGATTTAAATATTTAACTTCAATTGCAGGCTTTGGGATTGCATCTGATGCCAATCATATTACTGCACCTGCCAGGGATGGACAAGGCCTTATTACAGCAGTTTCAAAGGCTCTTAAGCTTCAGGATATTAGACCGGATCACATCGGAGCAATCAATACCCATGGTACAGGAACAATTTATAATGATGCCATGGAAATTAAAGCATTTAATCATATTTTTACAGATCTTGAAATTCCAGGCAACTCCATTAAAGGAGCCATCGGACATACCCTTGGAGGCGCAGGAGGCATTGAAGTTGCTATGGGTGAGCTTATGCTCAGTGAAAAAATACTGCCGGGAACAATCGGACTTTCAAATCCTGACAAGGGTGCCTTAAACTTTATCTTCCCCAATGATGTTGAGTTTTCAAAACAATACCTTCTGACTACCAACTCAGGCTTTGGTGGAACCAATGCTGCCATAATTTTAAAAAGGGAAGATAAATAATGGATTTCTTTATATCAGGAATCGGCCTTGTAACTGAAAAAAAATTTGGATGTGCAGGAAATTTTTCAAAAACAGAATCTGACAAATTCAGACTTTCTGAAATTGCCAGAAAAGATGTCTTAAAAAAACCTTATAAACCCTTTGGCAGAATGGACCTTTTTTCAAAAATTGGATTTGCAGGTATATATTTTTCCTATGAAGATGCAGGACTGGTCAATAAAAATAAGATGTCAAATACAAGTATAATTGCATCAACCAGGTATGGATGTATTGCAGCAGATTATGACTTCTTTGACACTGTTAGAGTTGATAATGGGAAAAATGCAAGCCCTGCCCTGTTTGCATATACACTTCCCAATATATTTTTAGGTGAAGCCTCCATTTTTTTAAAACTTACTGGTGAAACTTTTATTTTAAATGACACCAATGCAAACGGTATTACAGCACTTAAAACCGGTCTTGATATTTTGAAAAATAAAGAATCTGATTTTGTTTTATGCGGACTTTGTGATACAAACAGCCCTGGTTTTTTACAAAACAGGAGTAGTGATTTCATTGGCAGTCTTTTTTTTACCATTGGACTGAAAAGACAAAAAAGGTGTTATGGAACAATACAACAGAACAGGCATGGAGATATTTTATTTACCAACAAGTCTGTTACCAATCTCTTTGATCTTGCCAGAGCTTGTATGAAAAATATTAAATTTTAAATTGTAAGGATTATTGATTATTATGAAAATGCAGCTTATATATCCTAAGTGGAATAAACTCAGACACCAGACTGTTTTTCATCTTCCTCCCCATGCCCCTGTGGTTTTTTCTGCAGCACTTCCCGATTATGTTGATCTTCATTTTTTTGATGAAAATGTTCAAGCCCTGGAATTTGATGATTCATATGATATTATTGCCATATCAGTTCTTCTTACCTGTCAGATCCAGAGGGCATTTGAAATTGCAGATAAATACAGAAGAGTTGGCAAAACAGTAATTTTTGGCGGTATTGCAACAATGCTCCATTCACGGGAGGTTATGGACCATGCTGATTCAGTGTTCATGGGTGAAGTTGAAGATGGCAGGCTTGCAGGTCTTCTGGATGATTTTAAAAAAGGAAAACTTAAAAAAGTTTATGATTACATGCAGGATCATCCAGATACCAATACAATAAATTCTGCCAGAAGAGATATCCTTAATAAGGACCTTTATGCCTACCGCGGGATTCAAATGGTGGACCTTGTGCATGCATCCAGGGGCTGTAAATTTAATTGTTTTCCCTGCTGTAATAATTTTTTAGGAGGTGGCCAGTTCAGACCCAGGCCCATTGATAAGGTGATTGAAGAGATGGAACAGATTGAAAATAACCGCCTCTTTATTGTTGACAACTCCCTTGCACAGGATAAAAAATGGGTTATGGATCTTTTCAGGGCCATGATACCTTTAAAAAAGAAATGGGTCTCCCATCCCATAGTATATGATGATGAAGTCCTGAAACTTGCAGCTGAGGCAGGATGCTGGTATGTCTACCAGGCAATTGTGGACACTTCAGATGTTATTAAGGATCGAATTAATCGACTTCATGACCATGGTATTGGTGTGGAAGGCACAATACTTCTTGGTACAGATGAACAGGATGAAGATTATATACGACGTCTTATTGATTTTTTAATGGAAATCAACCTTGATATGGCGGAATTTACAATTTTAACTCCTTTTCCTGAAAGCCCCATACGAAGAAAGTTTGAAAAACAGGGCAGGATTCTTCACAACCGCTGGAATGAATACTCCTGTGATAATGTTGTATTTAAACCAAAAAATATTTCTCCGGAAAGACTTAAAGCCATGTATGACCTTGCATGGCAAACATTTTATGCTGATGGAGGCCAGCAGACCAAGATGGGTTCTTTGTTTTATAAAGTTATACAAAAAGAGATCAAGGACGGCACCTATCGAAGGTATAACCCTAAAACAAAAAGATCATTTAAAAGAATCAGAAAAATATGATAAAAAAAGGATATCAACATATTCTGTTTGTTCATCCCCTTGGTTATAAGCCTGATAAAGCATCTAGTGATATTTCAAGAATAGCAAATATTACACCACCTCTTGGCCTTGCAAGCATGTGTGCCTATCTTGCTCAAAACAGGATATCATCGGATATTATTGATTGCTACGCACACCCTGATTCAGATTCAAAAATAATGGAATATATCTTAAGAGAACAACCTGATTTCCTGGGTTTTTCATGTTCCACTTCCACTTTTCTGGATGGAGTACGCCTTGCTTCCATGGCCAGGACAATAAAACCTGATATTAAAGTGATATTCGGAGGAGCACATGTCTCTGCTTTGAAGGAGAGAATCATTGATGATTATACTGATATTGACTTTGTAGTTGTAGGAGAAGGAGAGCAGACAATTTTAGAACTTGTTGAATCCCATGGCAGCGACCCTTCAAAAATAAAAAGTATTGTTTACAGAAGCAGGGAGGGATCTTCCTGTTTCACAGGCTACAGAAAGAATCTACTTGACCTGGATCTGCTGCCCTTCCCTGCCTATGAAAAACTACACGGTTATCCTGAAAAATATAAACTTCCTATTTTCAATTATCCCAGGACTCCTCATTCAAGCTGTATTTCAAGCCGCGGATGTCCATATTCATGCAGTTACTGTGACAGATCTGTTTTTAGAAAAAGTTTCAGGTATAACAGTGCAGAATACCTTTATGACCATTTTAAATACTTGAACAGTAATTTCGGAATTAAACATGTAAATTTCTATGATGATCAATTTACATTTAATAAAAAGCGTGTCATCAGGTTTTGTGAACTTATGCTCCATGGAGACCTCAGGATGAGTTTTAATTGTGCTGCCAGAGCTGAGCACCTTGACCTTGAGCTTGTAACTGCAATGAAGGCTGCAGGGTGCTGGATGATAAGTCTTGGCATAGAAACCGGTGATGAAAACCTTCTGGCACAACACAGGCAGAATGCCAACCTTGAAATGCTCAAAGGTAAAATAAAAATGATTAAAAAAGCAGGAATACGTGTTAAAGCTCTTCTTATGATGGGTCTGCCAGGTGAATCTGAACAAAGTATTAAAAAGAGTAAGAAATACGTTTTCTCCCTTCCCATTGATGACTTTAACCTTGCAAAATTCACACCTTTTCCAGGCTCTCCCATCTATCAACAGATTAAATCTGGTGCAGATCTTGGCACATTTAATGAGTCGTGGGAAGATATGGATTGCATGGAATTTCTTTTTGTTCCCAAAGGCATAACAAAGTCAAGACTTGATCAACTTTTTATTGATTTTTACAGATCACATTTCATGCGGCATAAAGTGTTGCTGGGATATATTTCCATGATCTGGAAATCTCCTGACTCCTGGCGCAGGTTTTTCATTAATTTTTTTCAGTTCATGGGATTTTTAATCAAGAAAAAAAGACGGAAAGATTAATTGTTACATATTTGTCTTATTTTATTGTATTGTTTTAAATAGTAGTTTTTTCTTCCGGGATCAGCCAGGTTCAAAGCCTCATTTGAAGCGGTCACAGCATCACGGCAGAATTTATTTAAGAGACATGCCTCTGCATAGGTATCAAGAATATAGGGTGCGCGTTCAATCTTTAAAGCTGCCAAAGCATATTCCAGGGATTTTTTCTTATTTCTCAGGCCAATGTCTTCACATGTGGCATACAGCCAGGCAAGATTATTCAATGCATGAATATTATCAGGTTCAAGTTTTATGACCTGTTCCCAGGCTTTTGAAGCATCTTTATATTTTTTCATACTAAATGAAAAGTCTCCGATTATGCCTAAAAGTTCACTGCCTGCCACGCCTTTATGTGAAACCTGGTTCAAAACTTTTTCTGCAATATAGGAATTGAGATACTTACTTCCTGAGCCGGAATTAATGGAGTATCCAGCCCAGCACACAAGTAGAAGTCCGATAATATAACATTGGATTATTCTGGATATTTTCTTATTATGTAAATTTATTTTTGCAGGTTCAATCCTGCACTCTTCCAGGAATCTGATCCTCTGGCTGATGCTGAAATGGTGCCAGTTCGGCTTGTCAGGTGACTGCCCGCTGAACCGTACAATTTTATAAAAAGTGTTAATAAGGCCTGAAACATCTCCCACAACTGAAAAAACAAAAATATCAGCCTGACGTTCAAAGTTACGCATCATATAACCAAATATGTATCTGAAATAAAATAAAAACACTGATATAAGAATCAAGCTGAATGCTATGGATGTAAGTGTATCATGATTAATATTAAAATAGACTGAAAGCTTACCAATTGTAACAGATGAATGGATAAGAAGCATTAAAGGGTTAAAAAGGAAATATACACATGCCATATAACCTGCAAAAAAGAGAACATAAAAATAAAGATGTCTTTTCTTTATATGTCCGATTTCATGGGAAATAACAGCATCGATTTCATCACCATCAAGGAATTTAACAAGCGCAGGAGTCACAAGCAGATATCTGAACCTGCTCCAGAGACCCATGACTCCGGCAGTAATCATTGATCCGCCAAAAAGTTCCCATTTTAAAATTTCAGCAAATTTTAAATTTGTTCTTGTGCATAATTCCTGTATACGTGTTTTGGTTATTCCATTTTCAAGGGGCCTGCAATTCCATATTTTTTGAACCAGCACAGGCCCGAAAAGAGCCATGAGTATAAGAAAAATAAATATGTAACAAATTTCCCCGAAAGGTGTTGCAATAAAATCTGAAAGGGCTTTAAAGGGCATAATCTGGATTGAATCTGCAATGATGGATAATAGAAACCAGGGTATCAGGGCAGGCATGGAAAAGGAAATATTTGACAGTATATAATCTTTTCTTGTAACAGAAGCGGGAAATAAACGTTTTTGTGCAACCCAGGCTGAATTCCAGATAATTATCAGGTAAAATAGAAATAAAAGAAGAAACAATACTGCATGGAGTGTTGGAAACAGATGAAATAACTTATAGTCTGATAAAAAAAGTTTCAGCCTTAAACAATAAAGATCAATGGTGAAAATAATTAATGAAAAAATACTGAGTTTCTGTATATATTTATTCAGATGATAATCCAGAGCTCCTGCATTGTCTGAATCAGCCATGTGTTGTTTTGCAACTCTTTTAAAAAAAAACTGACATGTAAAAAAAAATAAAAGTATTATGCCGGCAGCATATTCTGCAGCATGGTCAGGCAGCTTATATACACCTTCAGGATAAGTGCAGGTTGTATATAAAATCAGAGCTGTTAGAAAATAGATAAAATTTGTGAACATATTTTAAAAAACAATTAAATTAAAATAAGGTATTTAAAGAAAACCCAGAAGTGACAGAAACCACCTGAAATAACAAAAAGATGCCAGATTTCATGGAATCCGAAAACACCGGGAAAAGGATCTGGTTGTTTTAAAGCATATATGACAGCACCTGTGCTATAGAAAAGGCCGCCTGCAAAAAGCCATGCAATACAAGGTCCTTGTAATGCTTTAATGATCGGACCAATTGCAGCAATACATATCCACCCCATAATGAGGTAAATCAAGGTTGATACCATCCTTGGTATATTCATGAAAAAAATCTTAAGTATAATTCCAGCAAGTGCCAATCCCCAGACTATACCGAGGATTATAAAACCCCTGGGTCCACGCAGTGGTACAAGGCAGATTGGGGTATATGTTCCTGCAATGAGCAGAAAAATCATTATATGATCAATCCTGTGGAAGAGATCCAGCTTTTCATCAGGTATTTTCAACCCGTGGTAGATTGAGCTTGATGTAAACATCATAACAAGTGTTAACCCAAAGATGGAAAAGGATACAATATGCCAGGCCGAGCCCTTTAATGAGGCCAATATGATTAATAATGTCAGGCCTGCCAGGGAAGCTATCGCCCCTGCAGCATGGGAAATTGAATTTACAGGCTCCCTCAGGGTATGAACAAAATAACACATGGATTTATTCTCTTTATTTTTTTGATTGCTGTTACAGCTTTTTATCTACCCTTTTTCATGGAAAAATTCAATCCTCTTTATTTTTATATATTTTATTCTATGCAAACAAAACTGGTTATGGTATGCAGAATAAGACTTGCAAAGTAATATGTTTTTGTTTAAAAATGAATCTGAATTCGATTCATTTTTATATGTATTCATTAATCAAAATTTTAAGGAGGATATTTACCTATGAAGTTCATGAAATTTATTATTATCAGTTTAACTGTTTTTATGTTTGCAGCCGTATCCATGGCAGATACACTTGCAGATGTTAAAGCAAAGGGATTTATTCAGGTTGGTGTTAACGGATCTGTATTTGGTTTTGGTAAGGCTGATGATAAAGGTGTATGGAAAGGCCTTGATGTTGACTGTGCCAGAGCTGTTTCAGTTGCAGTCTTTGGAAGCCCTGATAAATTAAAATTCACCCCGTTGACAGCAAAAACAAGATTCACTGCACTTCAGTCAGGTGAAATTGACATGCTTTTCAGAAACTGCACCCAGACATTGAGCAGAGACACTGCTCTTGGTCTTGACTTTTGTGTGGTTAATTATTATGACGGCCAGGGATTTCTTGTGCCTAAAAAACTTGGTGTAAAAAGTGCTAAGGAGCTTAATGGCGCAACTGTATGTGTACTTCCGGGAACTACAACTGAATTAAATGTTGCAGATTATTTCAGAGCCAATGGAATGAAAATGAAACCTGTGGTTATTGAAAACACAGCTGAATTGAACAAAGCATTTTTCGCAGGCCGATGTGACTGCTTGACTTCAGATGCTTCACAGCTCGCAGGACAACGCGCAGTAGCACCCAATCCTGCTGATTACATGATTCTTCCTGAAATCATTTCCAAAGAGCCCCTTGCTCCTGCTGTACGGCATGGAGACAATAAATGGAAAGATATAGTCAATTATTCCGTGCTTGCCTTAATAAATGCTGAAGAACTTGGAATTACATCTAAAAATGTGGATAAAATGCTGAAAAGTAAAAACCCGAAAATCAAAAGATTTTTAGGCGTTACAAAGGGTAATGGAAAAGCACTGGGTCTTGATGAAAAATTCGCCTATAATATAATTAAACTTGTTGGTAATTATGGTGAAGTATTTGAGAGAAACGTCGGAGTAAACACCCAGCTTGGGCTCAAGAGAGGACTTAATGCCCTCTGGACCAACGGTGGACTGATGTACTCTCCTCCGTTTAAGTAATATATATTATTTAAAAGTTTATTATGGTGCAATGTATATTGCACCATAATAATTTTTCAACTGTTTTAATAAAGTCCCAATCAATTTAGATTTATTATAATGAAAACTTCAAAAAACATATCATTCTGGTATGATCCTGATAAACGTTCTATTGGTTATCAGATCGGTGCAGTATTCTTATTTGCGTTTACTGCATGGTATCTTATCTCCAATACAACGGCTAATCTCGAACAGCAGTCCATTGCAACGGGCTTTGGGTTTATGAACCATGAAGCAGCCTTTGAAATCGGAGAATCCCTTATAGATTATTCCCCGGCTGATAAATACTCAAAAGCTCTTATGGTTGGATTTTTAAATACACTTCTTGTCTCTTTTATTGGTATTATTCTATCTGTAGTTTTTGGAACATTGATTGGGATTGCAAGATTATCAAAGAACTGGCTGATTAATAAATGTGCTGGAATCTACATTGAATTTTTCCAGGATATTCCTGTGCTGCTGCAATTGTTTTTCTGGTATGCTTTTTTTTATGAAATACTGCCAGCCCCGAGAAATGCGCTGAGCCCTTTTAAAGGCCTTTTCCTTTGCAACAGAGGTTTAATCTTTGCCATACCTGAAGCTCACCCTGTATACAAAACTATGGCTGTAAGCATTATAATATCACTCATAGCTCTTTTTTTTATAAAGAAATGGGCAAAAAAAAGGCAGGACCGTACTGGTAAACAATTTCCATTTTACACCACTGCAATTATTCTTCTCATTGGGCTTCCTTTTCTATACTGGTTATACGGAGGTGCCCCAACTCAAATGAATGTCCCGGAATTACATGGATTTAATTTCACTGGTGGTTTGTCAATCAGCCCGGAATTTGCAGCCCTTCTTCTTGGACTTGTTCTATACACTGCAGCCTTTGTGGCAGAGGTTGTGAGAGCAGGAATTCAATCGGTTACAATCGGCCAGACAGAAGCTGCCATGGCCATAGGCCTGAAACCTTCCCAGGTACTAAACCTTATTATTCTGCCCCAGGCATTAAGGGTGATTATACCTCCCCTTACAAGCCAGATGCTTAACCTGACCAAAAACAGCTCCCTTGCAGTTGCAATCGGTTATCCTGATTTTGTTTCGGTAGCTGGAACTGCTATTAATCAAACAGGCCAGGCCATAGAAGGTGTTATGCTCATTATGGCTGTATATTTAATCTTCAGCCTTTCAACTTCAGCTTTTATGAATTGGTATAATAAAAAAATGGCCATTGTGGAAAGATAATTATAAATTTAAAAATATATTTATGAAAAATCATCTTAAAAACAGAAACAATGATGTAGATACATTTCACAGTCCACCCTCTCCCATAATTTCATGGGTACGTGCAAATTTATTTAACAGTACCTTAAATTCAGTTCTGACTATTATTTTTATCTTAATTTTATGGTTTACAATTATTCCTTTTTTCAAATGGGCTGTAATTAACGCATGCTGGCTCCCTGATGCAAACTGCAGGCAATGCAAAGGAGCATGCTGGTCTATTATTTCAAGCAATTATAAGATGATTCTTTTTGGATTTTATCCCCAGACAATTCTCTGGAGGCCTGTGACTTCAATTGTTCTTCTCATCATATTACTTTTTATCTCCAGATACAGAAACCTCTGGAATAAAACCCTGGCCTACTCATGGCTTGCAGGACTGATCATAATGGGAATATTATTAAAAGGCGGTATCTTCGGCCTTGAGTCAGTTGATATAGAACAATGGGGTGGTATTATTTTAACTTTATTATTATCTGTCTTTGGTTTAACAGCCGCATATCCCCTGGGAATTATTCTTGCCCTTGGCCGGCAGTCAAAAATGCCTGTGATTAAAACCTTTTCTGTCTTTTATATTGAACTTATCCGTGGTGTTCCATTGATAAGTTTATTGTTCATGTCTTCAGTTGTATTTCCTCTGTTTTTACCTGAAGGCATGAGCATTAATGCTATTTTACGAGCACAGGTTGCAATTATTATGTTTACTGCAGCCTATATTGCAGAAGTTGTCCGGGGGGGATTACAGGGCATACATAAGGGCCAGTTTGAGGCTTCTGATTCAATTGGTCTTAATTATTCAAAAACCATGAGACTGATTATTTTACCCCAGGCATTGAAAATTGTAATTCCACCATCTGTGAGTATCTTGATTTCTGCTTTTAAAGATACGTCCCTTGTTGTCATAATAGGACTTTACGATCTATTGAAGACCACCCAGGCAACACTATCAGAACCTAAATGGATGGGCTTTTCAGCAGAAGCATATATTTTCATAGCAATTATTTATTTTGTATGTTGTTTTTTCATGTCCAACTACAGCAGAAAGCTTGAAAGGGAGCTGGATACAAGTCTGTAAATTTATATTATTAACTATCTTTTAAAAGAGTGATTATTTATGAGCCAGGAAAAAAATAGCAAACTAGATATTTCAAAAAAAACCACTGTTATTAAAATTATCAATATGCATAAATGGTATGGGGATTTCCATGTTTTAAACAATATAAACCTCAATGTGAAAAAGAGTGAACGTATTGTTGTGTGCGGCCCCTCAGGTTCCGGCAAATCAACTCTGATACGATGTATTAACAGGCTTGAGGAACATCAGAAAGGTAAAATAGTTGTTGATGGAATTGAACTTACAAAGGACCTTAAAAATATTGAAAAGGTGAGGTCTGAGGTTGGAATGGTCTTTCAGCATTTTAATCTGTTTCCCCATCTTACAATCCTTGAAAATCTCACCATAGGACCGATATGGGTACGAAAAACCCCTAAAAAGGAGGCCGAAGCAACTGCCATGCACTACCTTGCCAAGGTTCAGATTGCAGAGCAGGCTGAAAAATTTCCTGGACAATTGTCCGGCGGACAACAGCAGAGGGTTGCAATAGCAAGGAGCCTGTGCATGAAGCCCAATATCATGCTGTTTGATGAACCCACATCTGCCCTTGACCCGGAAATGGTAAAAGAGGTTCTTGATGTAATGATCAGCCTTGCCAAAGACGGCATGACAATGATTGTTGTAACCCATGAAATGGGCTTTGCAAAAAGTGTTGCCCACAGGGTGTTGTTCATGGATGAGGGGCGTATAATCGAAGAAAATGAACCAGAGGAGTTCTTTAACAACCCCAGGAATGAAAGAACAAAACTCTTCTTAAGCCAGATTCTATACTGACCAGGCCTTCTGATCAGACCTTGTCAATAACTGCCATTGAAGAATCAATTATTTTTTGTTTACCCTTAAACTGCAGTTCAACTGCATTTTTAAGCATATTCAAATCTATAATATCTTCCATGGCGGCAAGGTAAGCCAATGCAGCAAGTGCTCTGTCAGATGATTTAATCTTAAGATTTTTAAAATCAATATCAACAACTCTTTTACTGGTAGAATTTATCCCCTTGATTTCAATATCCCTTGCTTTGATCACCAGGGTATTGTCACTTAAGTTTTTAAACAGATCAGATCTTCTCTGAATTCCTGCCTGGGAAATGGCAATTATAATATCAGGCTCTTCAATGCCACAGTAGTTTATTTCACTGTCCTGCAATATAATTTCAGTAATTGAATGGCCCCTTAAAACTGTGATGGGATAGTCACTTTTCTGAGCTACATCAAGACCTGACTCAATGCCTGCCAGAGCTAAAAGTTCACCTGCGGTTATAACCCTCTGTCCTGCACCTCCAAGAATAATTATCTCTTTTCTTCCTGAAAAAAGCTTTTCAGATCCTTTTTCCAATGTTTTTAAGTCAAGAATAGATGAAAAGTCTGAAGGAGCTTGATGTGTAGCACTATTCCTTTTCAACAGCCTTGATTCTTTGAAATATTTTTCAGTATATTCTCCAGGGGAATTTATACTTCCATTGGATCCGGTGATTTCATCTCCAACCATTTTATCAATCATTGAATTAATATCTTTAGGTGAAATTTTATTGGATTTTGTATATCTTCCTGTACATATACCCATGATATCAACCAGGGAAAAACCCTTAAACTCAATGGCTTCTTCCAATTGTTCAGCAAGGTCATTCTGATAGCTGGATGCTCTTTTTACATACTGTCCGCCTGCTCCCTTTGCAAGCAGGCAGACATCTATTGGATTATCTATTTTATTTAAAAATGAAGAGCCCAGGATAGCATCAGTTGGAGAAGTTGAAGAGGCCTGGCCGCCTGTCATGCCATAATTAAAATTATTAAGCACAAGCAATGTAAGATCAATATTCTTTCTTACAGTATTAATGAAGTGTGCACCTCCAATTCCAAGCCCTCCATCACCCATGGTTACAATAACTTTAAGGTCAGGGCGGGACATTTTAATCCCGGTTGCATAGGTCAATGCCCTTCCATGAAGTCCATGGAATGCATGGGTATTAAAGAAAGTATCAAAAAGGCCGGAGCATCCGATATCACTTACAATCACAACATCAGATCCCTGTATATTCATGCTTATAAGAGCTTTATCAAGGGCATGGACAACTTTTTCATGGGAACATCCCGGGCAGAAAACAAGGGGGCGCTGGTTGTTTATGAAAGATTTCATTGTTTTATCACCTCAATTATTTCATGGGGTTTTATCAAAGTCCCATTCATCTTGCCTAAAAACTGAATGCTCTTATCGGGCAGAACACGTCTTATCTCATTAACATACTGACCCTGGTTCATCTCAAGAACAATTATGTTCTGATATTTTTCTGCCTTTTTCCTAATGAGGTCATCGCTGACAGGCCACAGGGTTTTAAGTATAAGAACTGAAATATTACATGACTTCTTAAAAGCGATTCTGGATGCTTCAATTGCAGAAGCTGAAGAAATGCCATAGGTAATTATTAAATTGTCTTTTCCAGGCTGTATAAATTCATCAAAAAACAGAAAGTGATCCAGGGATGTTTCTATTTTTTTTTCAAGCCTTAAATTAATATTGGAAATCTCCTTTGGATCTATGGTGATATACCCGTTTATACCATGTGTGGAAGAAGTCTGGCGTACTAAGGTTTTGGAGCCAATGGGAAGAAAATCAGGGGATTTATCATCTGAATCGGTTTCAAATGGTAAAAACTTATCCTTTTTATCAGACATGGTTCTGTTTTTAATTTCAGGCAATTGCAATGCATTTAAATCAATGGATTTTTTTGTCAATGCGATCTCTTTATTGGATAAAATAAATACTGGGCAGCGTAATGTTTCCGCAATATTAAATGCATGGGCAGTGAGGAGGAAACAGTCCTTGACATCTGACGGTGCAAGAACATAGGCTGGAATCCCGCTGCTATTGCAATAGCGTACAAAATTAACATCACTGTCAGCACCTTTTGTTGCTGAACCAGTGGAAGGACCAAGTCTCTGAACATCAATTATTACAATGGGAATTTCACTTCCAATGGCAAAGGAGACATTCTCACTGTAAAGACTGATTCCAGGGCCGGAGGTTGCTGTCATAACTTTTTTACCAGTCATGGAGGCACCCAGGCAATAACCAATGGATGCAATCTCATCTTCCCCCTGAAGGCATATACCGTCAATCAGGGGCATTGCTTTAAGCATATAATTGTATATGGATGTTGCAGGAGTAATGGGATACCCTGCAAAAAAATTACAACCTGCTGCTATTGCACCTGCTGCACAGGCTTCATTGCCATCAATAAAATTAATACCCATTAAACCCTCCTGAAAAGTTTGGAGTATAATATATGAAGCGATTTGGTTTGTCCACTTAAATAAAATCAAAAATATAAAATATTTAAGGGTTTTATTTAATAAGCCGATTTATATGATATCAGGGAAATAATCATTGAAAATTATAAATCAATTTGTTAGTTACATAATCTGGCAGTAATTTTCTCATTACTAATTATCACTGGGAACATGCATCATGATTAGAGTCGGCATTATCGGAGGGACAGGTTATACAGGATGTGAGTTAATCAAGCTGGTTTTAAGTCATCCTGAAGCAGACCTGTCAATTGTTACATCCAGAGCATTTGACGGACAAGCGGTCTCTGATATTTTTCCTGCATTCAACAATATTACTGATCAAAAATACCAGACACTTGATATAGATAAAATTTCAGAACAGGTTGATATTGTTTTTCTCTGTCTGCCCCATAAAATTTCAATGGAGTTCATGCCGGGATTTTATAGGAACGGTATTTGTGTTATCGATCTTTCAGCAGATTTCAGGTTCTCAGATGTCAGCCTCTACGAATCAGTTTACCAGGAGCATACCTGTAAACAGCTCAATGATCTGAGTGTGTATGGGCTGAGCGAAATATATGGACCTGAGATTAAAAATGCAAAAATTATTGGAAATCCCGGGTGTTATCCTACAAGTTTTCTTTTACCAATGATTCCCCTTGTAAAGGAAAACGTCATTAAAACTGATTCCATAATTTCTGATTCTAAATCCGGAGTAAGTGGTGCAGGAAGATCACTCTCCCTTGCAACCCATTTTTGTGAAGCAAATGAATCCTTTAAACCCTATAAGATCGGCAACCACAGACATACTCCGGAAATGGAGGAAAAACTAAGTGAATATGCTAAAGATAAAATTAAGATAACTTTTGTACCACATCTGCTGCCTGTCACACGGGGAATGCTTACTACAATATATTTAAATGTTAAGAAAAATATAACCAGGAATGATATAAAAGAGATATTTTACAATTACTATGGAAAAAAATATTTCATAAGAATTTTGCAAAAAGGCTCCATCCCTGATATACTGAACGTTATGTACAGTAATTTTTGTGACATAGGATTTTATAAGGAAGAAAATTCCAATATACTGGTAATTGTTTCATCCATTGATAATCTCTTGAAAGGTGCGGCAGGACAGGCTATACAGAATATGAATATTATTTTTAATCTTGAGGAACATTTTGGTTTGGATAAAATTTAAATTTTTATTAAATTATCCCTTGACACAAGCCAAATATACCTTTAATAAAGGATGTAATGAAGAAAAATTTTAAAATATGGTTTCATACCGGGTCGGAAACAGATATAAAAGAACTTAATGTTCCACAATATATTGCTTACTTATTTTTTCTTATTCTGTTTTTCATGTTCACAGGTTTACTTTATACTGGTGTTGACTATTACAGGCTGAAATCCACCTCCTTTAAAAACAAAAGCCTTAACAACACAATTACTGAACAGCAGGAGGAGATAAAATCCCAGAGAAGACAGATCCAGAGCTTTGCAGAAAATATTACTGAACTTAAAAAGCAGGTGAAAAATCTCTGTATATTTGAAAATAGAGTCCGACTAATTGCAGATATTGCGCAATCAGATGATTCAAGCGGCCTTATCGGTATAGGTGGTGTCCCAAACACAGATCTTGACTATAATCTGGAACCGGAAGTAAAGCATAACAATCTGATACGTGAGATGCATGAACAGGTCAGACAGACATCCCTTGCGACAATCAAACAGACCCAGGATTTTGAAGAGTTAATTAAAGAACTTCACAAGAAAAAGAATATTCTTGCATCAACTCCATCCATAAAACCTGTGGATGGCTGGATATCTTCTAAATTCGGATATAGAAAATCTCCTTTTACAGGACTTAATGAATTCCACTCCGGCCTTGATATAGCAAACAAAAAAGGTACAAAAATTATTGCTACTGCTAATGGCAGGGTTTCCTATGCAGGTAAAAAGCTGTTAATCGGCAATCTTGTAACAATTGACCATGGTCATGGGATTGTAACAAAGTATGGTCACCTGAATAAAATACTTGTAAAAACCGGGACCACTGTTAAACGAGGAGATGTTCTGGGCTTACTTGGAAATACAGGCAGAAGCACCGGCCCACACGTTCATTATGAGGTCAGAATAAACGGTACTCCTGTTAATCCAGCAAAATATATTCTTAATTGAAAAATTTTTATCCTATCTGAAGATCCAGTTTTTTTTTATTTTTCCTTTTTATTTCTTAAAAAATGTTTATATTTTAATTAATATTTAATTTGTTTAAAACAAATAACAGGATAATTTAATGTTTACAGACTTTTTTACAAAACTTTTCGGGTCCAGCAACGAAAGAATCATTAAAAAAATGCATCCCATTGTTCAGGCCATCAATGATCTTGAACCCCGGATGAAAAAATTAACTGATACTCAGTTCCCTGAAAAAACAGAAGAATTCAGAAAAAGAGTTAAGGATGGAACCACACTTGAAGATATTCTTCCCGAGGCTTTTGCCCTTGCAAGGGAAGCCTCTTTCAGGTGCCTTGGGATGCGCCATTATGATGTTCAGCTCATTGGCGGCATTGTTCTTCACAACGGCGCAATAGCTGAGATGAAAACAGGAGAGGGTAAAACCATTGTTGCTCCCCTGGCAGCTTACCTGAATTCTCTTACTGGTAAAGGTGTGCATATCATAACTGTTAATGATTACCTTGCCAGTCGAGATTCTGAATGGATGGGCAAACTATTTAATTTTCTAGGACTTTCCGTTGGTGTGATCTTACACAATATGAATGATCAGGAACGGAAAGATGCATACAGCTCAGATATAACCTATGGTACGAACAATGAATTCGGATTCGATTATCTACGTGATAATATGAAATTTGATAAGGAAGATTTGTGCCAGGGTGATCTTAATTTTGCCATTGTTGATGAGGTAGATTCAATTTTAATAGATGAAGCAAGAACACCTCTGATCATATCAGGCCCGACAGATGACTCTACAGGCCTTTACCACCAGATAGATACAATTTTACCAAGTTTTAAAAAAGAAGTGCACTATACAATTGATGAAGAGTCTAAAAGTGTAATGTTAACTGAAGAAGGAATAGCCCATGGTGAAAAACTGCTGAATGTTGAAAATCTTTATGATCCTAGAAATATTGAAACTTTACACCATCTTAACCAGGCACTCAAAGCCCATAAATTATTTAAAAAAGATGTTGATTATGTTGTAAAAAATAATCAGGTAATTATTGTTGATGAATTTACCGGCAGACTTATGGAAGGACGGCGATACAGTGAAGGATTGCACCAGGCCCTTGAAGCAAAAGAGAATGTAAAAATTGAAAATGAGAACCAGACCCTTGCATCGGTGACATTTCAGAACTATTTCAGAATGTATGAAAAACTTTCCGGCATGACCGGAACTGCAGAAACCGAAGCATCTGAATTTAAAAAAATATATAATCTTGACGTAATTGTGATTCCCACAAATCTTCCCATGATTAGAAATGATATGCCGGATGTTATCTACAAAACAAAAAAAGAAAAATTTAATGCTGTAATTAAAGATATTATCAAATTATCCAAAACCGGACAGCCGGTTCTTGTTGGTACTATTTCCATTGATGTATCAGAAAATTTAAGTAAAAAACTTAAAAAAAAGGGTATAAAGCATTCCGTACTCAATGCCAAACATCATAAATCAGAAGCAGAAATTGTAGCCAATGCCGGTCAGAAAGGTGTGGTAACAATTTCGACCAATATGGCAGGAAGGGGTACTGATATTGTCCTGGGAGAAGGAGTAAAAGAGTTGGGCGGCCTTCATATTCTCGGAACCTCAAGACATGAATCCCGAAGGATTGATAATCAGTTACGAGGTCGTTCCGGCAGGCAGGGAGATCCGGGATCTTCAAAATTTTATCTTTCCCTTGAAGATGATCTGATGCGGATATTTGGTGGAGACAGGATTCATGCAATCATGGATAAGATTGGTATAGGCGAAGGCGAGCCCATAGAGCATAAATTGATCAGCAAAGGCATAGAGAATGCCCAGGCCAAAGTCGAAGGACAAAACTTTGAAATCAGGAAACATCTGCTTGATTATGATGATGTTATGAATCAGCAGAGGGATGCAATCTATAGTCAAAGAAGAAAAGCATTACTGGGTTATGATTTAAAAGACAGCATAATTGAAATGATCGAAGAGATCACCCTTGATATTATATCTGAATTTGAACAGGCAAAAATTAAAATCCAGGACTGGGATATCAAAGGATTAAATGACCGTATATTTGACCAGTTTAATTTTAAAATTAATATTGATTCAGACCTCAATGATGAGTCTGAAAAGGAAGAACTGATTGACCTTATTATATCAAAAGCAAAAAATATATATTTTCAAAAAGAAGAGATGGTTGGAAAAGATCAGTTCAGACAGCTTGAACGGTTTATCATGCTTCAGACTGTTGACTCACTGTGGAAAGATCATCTTCTATCCATGGATCATCTTAAAGAAGGTATAGGATTAAGGAGTTATGGTCAGCAGGACCCTCTTATTATTTATAAACGGGAAGGTTTTGCAATGTTTGAAGATCTTATCCACCGCATCAAAGAAGATACACTTCGGATTCTTTTTAAGATTCAGATCAGCTCTGGTGATTTTAAGTCAAATGTAAAAAAACCTGATCAGAATGAACTTTCTTTTTCACATTCTGACGGATCAACAATTAATCAGCCCATAAAAAATAAAAGTGCTAAAATCGGCAGAAATGCCCCCTGCCCCTGTGGAAGTGGTAAAAAATATAAAAAATGCTGTGGTAAATAATTATGGCTCAAACAGGCACC
Organism: uncultured Desulfobacterales bacterium; assembly: GCA_964593725.1. Classification (GTDB taxonomy): domain Bacteria; phylum Desulfobacterota; class Desulfobacteria; order Desulfobacterales; family Desulfobacteraceae; genus JAIOSM01. The sequence goes on along the minus strand of CAZQJS010000001.1, from coordinate 49,092 downwards.
AATATATCCATTAGATCTTCTTCCAAAAGAAGAGAAAAAAGTTCACTGCCGCCAATGTATAAAGTTATTATTTTAAATGACGATTATACAACCATGGACTTTGTTGTTGAGATCCTCATAAAAATTTTCAGAAAAACCCTTGAAAAAGCGAATGAAATAATGCTTAATGTACATAGAAGCGGTAAAGGAATCTGTGGAATATATACACGTGAAATTGCTGAAACAAAAATTGAAACTGTACACACTCTTGCACAGGCACAGGGTTTTCCTTTAAAATGCACCATGGAGAAGGAGTAAGAACATGATAAGTAAAGAATTAAGTTCAGCTCTTGGATTTGCAGTCCGTGAAGCTAAAAAAAGAAGACATGAATATGTTTGCGTTGAACATGTTTTATTTGCTATCCTTAACCATGACTCTGGATCAGAAATTATTAAAAATTGCGGAGTTGAACCTGAAAAAATCAAAACAGATCTTGAAATATTTTTTAATGAAAAGATGACAAAGATTGATAAACAGGAAGAGTATGTGCTCCAGCAGACAATCGGTTTTCAGAGGATGATTCAAAGAGCTATTAATCAAGCTCGTTCAGCCGAAAAAAGTGAGGTTAACCTTGGTGATATTCTTGCGTCCATTTTTCTTGAAAAGGATTCCCATGCAGCCCATTTTCTTGAATCTAAAGGCCTTGAAAGGATTGATGTATTAAATTATATCTCCCATAACCAGCCAGCTGCCCAAAGTTCTCCCAAGGAAAACAATTCACCTAAAAAATTCAGACAGCCTTCCAAGGAAAAACAACGTACAAAGAATGCAAGCCCCCTTGCGTTATATACAACCGATTTAATTAAAAAAGCTCAAAAAGGTAAAATTGATCCTTTAATCGGCAGATCAAATGAAACCGACAGAGTGATGCAGGTTCTTTGCAGAAGACGTAAAAACAACCCAATCCTTGTTGGTGATCCAGGTGTTGGAAAAACCGCCATTGCAGAAGGTCTTGCCTTGAAAATCCAACAAAAAACCGTTCCTTCATTATTGGAAAATTGTGAACTTTTTTCCCTTGATATGGGGACACTCCTTGCCGGTACAAAATATCGTGGCGACTTTGAACAACGGCTCAAAGATGTTATCAATGAGCTTAAAGCCAGGGACAATGCTCTTTTAATCATTGATGAAATCCACACTGTTGTTGGTGCAGGAGCGACCACCAGCGGTTCAATGGACGCTTCAAATATTTTAAAACCTGTTTTGTCAAACGGAGAAATCAAATGTGTTGGTACCACCACCTATGAAGAGTATAAAAATCATTTTGAAAAAGACAGGGCTTTTTCCCGAAGATTTGAAAAAATTGATGTGGGTGAACCAACAATTGAAGAGTCCATTGAAATTTTACATGGACTTAAACCTTATTATGAAAAACATCATGAACTTGAATATACTGATGAAGCTATTGAAGCATCTTCAAAGCTTTCTGCAAGGTTTATTAATGACAGATTCCTTCCTGATAAGGCCATTGATGTTATGGATGAAGCAGGAGCATATTTAAGATTAAATAAGAAAAAGAATAAAAAAAAGATCAATCACCTGGACATTGAATATATTGTATCCAAGATTGCAAAAATCCCCATTGTCAATGTTTCTTCTTCTGATAAAAAAAATCTTAAAAAACTTGATAAAAAACTATTTAACGTTATATTCGGCCAGGATGATGCCATCAGAACACTCACTACTGCTATTAAACGTTCAAGGGCCGGACTGTCTTCCCCTGAACGGCCCATAGGCTCTTTTCTCTTTATTGGCCCTACAGGAGTCGGGAAAACAGAGGTTGCAAAACAACTTGCCAAAAACATGGGAATTAAATTTTTGCGATTTGATATGAGTGAATATATGGAAAAACATGCTGTATCAAGGCTGATTGGCGCTCCTCCGGGTTATGTCGGTTTTGATCAGGGTGGCATATTAACGGACAGCATAAGAAAACATCCCCATTGCATACTTTTGCTCGATGAGATTGAAAAAGCCCATCTGGATCTTTATAATATTTTACTCCAGATCATGGATTATGCAACTTTAACAGACAATAATGGTAAATCTGCTGATTTCAGAAATGTGATTATTCTTATGACCTCCAATGCCGGAGCACGTGAGATGAGCTCCAACCAGATAGGATTTGAAAATGAGTTAACTCAACTTAAGTCCCATGGGATTAAGGCAGTTGAAAAAATGTTCAGCCCTGAATTCAGGAACAGACTGGATGCAATAGTTCAGTTTAACCACTTATCCCAGAAAATCATGGAGATGATTGTTGATAAAGATATGCATATATTAAAAGAGCTGCTTAAGGAAAAAGAAGTCACTCTTATTTATTCCAGAAAGGCACGTTCTTTTCTTGCAAAAAAAGGGTATGATCCGAAATTTGGTGCACGGCCATTACAACGTTTAATACAGTCTGAAATCAAGGATAAACTGTCTGATCAGATCCTCTTTGGAAAATTATCCAGGGGTGGTAAAGTATCCATTGGTCTTAGAAATAATAAACTGACATTTAACTATACAAGTTAAGACCTGATTTGGCATATGCCGGTTTTTAAACTGTCAAACAGCCTGGAATTTCCGCCTTCCTCTCTTGCTGAACCCAATGGCCTGCTTTGTGTTGGAGGCGACCTTTTAACTGAAAGAATCCTGCTTGCATACAGCAACGGAATTTTTCCCTGGTATTCCAATGGAGAACCAATTCTGTGGTGGTCGCCTGACCCAAGACTTGTTATCTATCCTGGAAAAATACATATTTCAAGAAGTTTAAGTAAAAAAATAAAAAATAATTATTTTACCATTTCAATTGACAGGGCATTTGAGAATGTAATCATGAAATGTGCCAGCAGCCGGACTGACAAACTTGAAGAAACCTGGCTGACCAATGAGATGATAGATGCCTATATTAAACTTCATAAAGAAGGCTTTGCACATTCGGTTGAGTGCTGGAAGGATCAGAAACTTGTGGGCGGGCTTTATGGTGTTTCCCTTGGAGGTTGTTTCTTTGGAGAATCAATGTTTCACCTTGTAAATGATGCATCAAAAATTGCCCTGGTTACTCTTTCAGCTTTTCTTTCTGACTTGAATTTTGACTTTATAGACTGCCAGGTCACATCACAACATCTATTAAGAATGGGTGGTGTGGAAATTCCAAGGAAAATGTTTGTGGATCAATTAAAGCTTTCCATGGAAAAACCAACAATTACCGGCCCGTGGATTTATTAAATTAAACTTGCTTTTATCTGATTATGTATAATATTCCAAACAGAGTCTTTATTAAAAGATTATGCTATTATTGATATTTAAGATATTCTACTAATTTTAGGAGAGATACTATATAATGTTATTAAAACTTTTTTTGGCTTTTACCTTAATCCCTGTAATTGAATTATTTTTTCTTATTAAAATCGGTACTGTTATCGGTGCTGTGAACACAATTCTGCTTGTGATTGCAACGGGATTTGCCGGGGCCTACCTTGCAAGGATGGAAGGCCTTAACACAATGGTTAAAGTCAGGAACAACCTTGATCAGGGCATTGTTCCAAAAGAAGAACTCCTGGATGCTCTTATTATTTTTGTTGCAGGCATAGTTCTTCTTACACCAGGTGTTTTGACTGATTGTGCAGGTTTACTGCTTCTGTGGCCTGTTACCAGAAATAAATTCAAACAATTTCTCAGGAAAAAATTTGATGAGATGAGTCAGCAGAATAATATTAATATTACCCATTTCCATTAATTTTTTAGTAAAATTTAAAAAAGGCTTCTTGTGCTCCTCAATATTAAAAATTAAATATATAAAACCATGGATATAAGAGAAAAAGTTATTGAACTTATAAAAAGAAAAGACAGTGATCTGCCAACACTGCCTGCTGTTGTTGACAGGATTATTTCTGCTGCTTCTGATTCTAAAACAACAACCGAGCAGCTTGCAGAAATTATCTCCTTTGATCAGGGCGTAACCAATAAACTTCTTGTATTATCAAACTCGGTTTATTATGGCCAGAGAACCAAGGTCGCAACAATAAAAAGAGCTATCACTGTTATAGGTTTTGATGAGATTATCGGAATAGCTCTTGCCATGAGTATTTTGTCATCTTTTACAGAAAAATCCGGCCTTGGCCTTGATATGAAAGTCCTGTGGATACATGCCATTGGATGTGCTACAGCTGCAAAAGAGCTTGCTAAACGAACCAATCCCTCCATTGCTGATAAAATTTTTGTCCCTGCCCTGCTCCATGACATGGGCAAAGTAATACTCTCAATATATTTTAAAGAAGAGTATATTGAAGTACGGCAAAGGGCAATTGAAGAAAAAATGACCCTCTATGTTGCAGAAAACGATCTGTTAAAAATTAACCATGCCTCCCTTGCCGCTCTGTTAATGAAAAGATGGAATTTTCCTGATGCCATTTTAACCCCATGCAGATATCACCATAATCCTGAAAAATGTCCTGTAAAAATGCAGCATATGACATTAATAATCAATCTTGCAGATTATCTGACACAAAAGGCTGGAATAGGACACAGCGGTAATCCAGTACCTGTAACAATCAAAAATTCATTTCAGAAGGTCGGGACCAATATTCAGGTTATCCGTATGATTATTGAAAAATTAAAAAAGAAAGAAGCCCAGATAAAAGAATTCTTCAGAATAACAACTGATTGAACAAACAGAACAGAACAATCCTATATATCTTTAAATAACCGGTTCCCCCTTGAGGCACAAGCTGCTTTGGCAAACTCTTCAAGGCTGTCGTTTAGCGCTTCAACTTCAATTGTTCCTGCAATATTTACATCTTTATCCTCTCCGTTATTCTCCAAAATTTCAATGGCATCCATGAGACTGAAAGCTTCAATGTCTTTTGCAGGTTGAAAACCTCTTTTCCCCTCACTCCTTAGAACTTCTGCAAGAATATTGCATTTAATAAGAATCTCCAGAACGGAACGTATGATTTTAATTGGTATTCTGAGAATATTTGATATCTCAGATGCAGACAGGGATGGTTTACTGTCTTTGAATCTTCTGACACACAGCAGTATTATTCTCAAAGAGATGAGCTTTTTCATTTTCATGCTTATTGAATTGATATCACAGTTTTCTTTTTCCAGATAATCTATATTTTCCAGGGCAAAGGATATTTCAGCTCCTCCCAGCAGGATTATCCAGCTTATCTGAAGCCATATTAGAAAAAGCGGCAATGCAGCAAAACTTCCATAAATTGCATTATAGTGTGTAACACCAACCTGGAAATTTAAATAAATAATCTGGATCATCTGATATGATATTCCGGCAAACAGACCTCCCACCAAGGCAGCTTTATAGCTCACCTTTGTATTTGGAATAAAAATATAAAAAAATATAAAAACAAGAGAAGAGGTTAAGAACGGAATGAATTTAAACAGGATCTTTACAAATGGAATCATACTAAGAAAAGATGAGAGTTCAGTTGTTATAAAGATAGTTATACTTCCTGAAAAAATCAGAAAAAAAGAAGATACAATAAACAGTGCAATGTAATCAGAAAATTTCCTTACCCATGTTCTGTGGCTGTTGACCCACCATATTGTATTGAATGCAGCTTCTATGTAACTGAACATTTTTATTACAGACCATATAAGTAAAATAATTCCGGGGATGGCCATGAGTCCGCCTTTGGTCTCTTTTAAAAGGTTTGAGGAAAAGGCAATAATTTTACCTGTGGCTTGTTCCTGGCCTGGGAAGCTTGCAAGGAGTTGTGTTTCAAACATTTTTTCAAGGCCAAATCCCTTTGATACACCAAAGGCCATTGCCATAACAGGAACAATTGATAAAAGAGTGTAAAAAGTCAATGCAGATGCACGCAGAATACATTGATTATCCTTAAAACCTTTTACAGCAAATACTATACTTTTTATAAACTTAGGAACATTAGTTTCAAACATTTTGTTTTTCATACCATTCTTTTAGTTTTTCAAGTCCTTGTTCTATTGACACCTTTGGCACATAGCCAAGCTCATTTTTCGCTTTTGAAATATCAAACCAATGGGAAGTTGCAAGTTCTTTTGCTGCAAATCTTGTCATAACCGGCTCTTTTTTAATATTGAATAATCTATAAAATATTTCAAACACTGCACCTGCCCAAAAAGCAGTTTTTTTTGATACATATCCCTTGACCGGAGGTAAACCTGCAGCTTGCAGAAACCTGTCAGCCATTTCCCACTTTGAAATGGGTTGATCCTGACTGATGAAATAGATACTTTTAGATAAGCCTGGATTTTTTTTTAATTTTTCCCAGGCAAGAACATGGGCATCCGCTGCATTGTCAATATAAATCGTATCAACAAGATCATCGGTTCTGCCTATTTTTTTAAGGCGTTTACTCCTTTTAATAATACCAGGTATGAGATGGTTGTCTCCAGGTCCCCAGATCAGATGAGGTCTAAGTATGATTGTTTTAAGGGTATTGGAGGAACAGCCTAATACGATTTTTTCTGCCATGGCTTTGGTTTCAGAGTAATATCCTTCAAATTTCTCAGGATAGGGATAAGTTTCATCCACTCCTTCCATATCTTTACCATTAAAAATAACACTTGGAGAACTTGTATGAATTAATCTTGAAACTTTATTTTTTTTACAAGCTTTAATTACATTCAAGGTCCCAATATAATTTACGCTGTAATATTCCTGCCAGGTACCCCAGATACCGGGTTTTGCAGCAACATGAAAGACAGAAGTGCACCCTTTGCATGCATTGACAACATCATTTTTATTTGACAGATCGCCCTGAATCTGTTCAACTCCGAGTCTGGAAAGTTGCTGGTAAAGGTTCCTGGCAAATGATTTTACAATCACTTTATCTTTTAAAAGCTTTTTAACTATTGCTCTCCCTAGAAAGCCTCCACCCCCTGTAACCAAAACTTTTTCTCTGGTAACCATGGATTTAAAAATATCATCTTATTATAAATAACTCAACTTTATCCAGTAATATTCTGGAATCTAAATATAAAAAACAGATACACATTGCATAGAAAAGGTGGTAATTTAAATACAATTTTATATTATTTTAAGGAAATAAAATGGAAAAAGTATTATGTGTTAAACGAAAAAATCTGCCGGATCAATGGGTTAAAAAAAAGAGCGTTTTCAGGATCAAACAGGAATTGTTTTATAAGACATGCTCACAATTTAACTTTGAATTTAAGGAACGTAACAGTGTTGAAAAAAATCCAGACTATAAACAGATAATTCCCTATATAATGATTTTAACAAAGGACTTAAAAAATATTGCCGTATATAAAAGAAAAGGCAGTGAAAAGAGGCTGCACGACCTTTGGTCTGTTGGTATTGGCGGACATATTAACCCTGTTGATGCTGAAGAGGATCCAAATGATCCTGAAAAAACCATTATTGCAGGCATGCAAAGGGAACTTGACGAGGAATTAATAAAAATCAGTTCAGGTGACAAGCCTCAATTTACCGGTATAATCAATGAAGAAACAACTGATGTCGGATCAGTACACATTGGTATCGTGTTTACTATGCTGACCAGACATCCGGATGATTATACAGGTGGTGAAGAGCTTGCAGGTTTCACCTGGATTCAAACCATTAAAGCCAGAGCTCTTAATTTAGAGCTCTGGAGCAGACTTTCCCTTGACCTGATTGGATAGACACCATGAGGGCATATATCATTTACATGCCAATCATTCTAAGACCTTCTTCGGTTTCATAATAGGTTAAGATATCATATGAATATCCCGGCACGCCAATATATATGGCAAGGCTTCTTCCAACTTCCTGGAGACCTTCTGCAAGGCGGGAATTATCAACTTCATACAGTGTCATTGAATGAACACCTTCGGACCTGTTTGTGGAAATATAGGGACCTCGTTTTGTGAGAAACTCAGGCAGTGCAGGTGCTGTAAGAAACCTTTTTGCAATTTCATGGGAACTTTCCGGTGGATATGTAACATTTGAAATAATAATCATTTATCAATGTCTCCTTAAAAATTATTGTTTTTCATTGAATAAATAATTACACTTTTTTTGTCAAAGATAAAACAAATAATTTATGAAAATCTGATTTTTAATAAAATAAACCTTTGAAATTAAGTTTTTTCTTTTTCAAAAGATGATTTTATGGTAACTTAAAAGTATACGATATTAAAATTTTGACAACAAATACCTCTCTGAAAACAATGTGATATTTGAGGCGAATGAAATGGCCGGAGAAAATTTTCTTAAAATGGCACAGCTTTCCTTTGAACTTGCCTGTTCAAAGCCTGTAATTCATTTTATAATGGATAGATTTAAAAGTTATATTACAGTTTATAAAAAAAACGGCAGGGAATTGTTCAGTATCGATGATATTTTTACATTCATGTACATAATTGATCTGCTTAAAAAAGGTGTTCTCCCTTCTGAAATCGAAAAAAAACTCAAAGACTTCAATAAAATTTCCAATTCTTTTAATAAGCCTTTAGATCTCCTTGAGCAAAGAAAGACAGAAGCCCTTGAAAAAAGAGCAGAAGCAGAAATGAGAAAAGCCATTGCAATGGAGAACAGCAATGAACAGCTATCAGCTCAAATTAATGCCATAAATAGTATTGCAAAGGCTGTATCTGAATTAACTATTTCATTGCCGGTAAAAGAAGAATCAATATCCGGAAAATCATCATATTCTGATGTTCAATATGATAATGATACCAAAAATAAACAATATAAAGTTGAGATTGATGATCTGTCCCTGCTCATCAATAACAAGGAAGATGAGAAAATTGAAGTTGATGATCTCTCTTTGCTCATCAATAACAAGGAAGATCAAAAAATTGAAATTGATGATCTGTCTTTGCTTATAGACAGCAGGGAGGATCCGAAAATCATAATTGATGATCTGTCCCGACTTATCAATAATACAAGCAGTGAAAACTCTGAAAATTTTCCAACAGATATTGATGATCTGTCAAGGCTGCTTGACAACGACGATCCGGTTACGAATTATAAAATCGATGATCTGTCAGCTTTGATAGACAACATTAATAATGAAAATGAATCCATTGATGATCTTTCTTTATTAACAGTAAAAAACGATGATGACTTTCCTGAAATAAAGAAACCTGAATTTTCACCAGAGGATGATTTTGAAAAATACAAATCTGAAATTATCAATACAATTATTGATCTTAAAGACAAGGGCATTTCAGAAGAAAGAACTTGTGAAAAGTTCAATGAACTTGGTATAGTAACTTTTTCAGGCAAAACTAAATGGTCGGTTAAAACCATATCTCAAATTTATCAGTTAATTGAAAATGCTGCCTGAATTATTGATAATCATTTTGCCCCTGCAGCTTTTGCAAACCTTATATCAATAAACTTTTCAAGATCAATTAAACTTGTCATGATTTTCATCTCATCCATCATATATTTCTGAATGGTTTCAAAATCTGAAATATCAGGATATAACTCACCAGTCAGAATTCTGTCAGAAGGCTCTGTTAAAACACGTTTAATAACATTTTTTTCCTGGGAAAGAAAATCTGCACCTATTATTGCGGCAGAATCTGGCTGATCGTCAATGGCAAGACCTGATTTTACAAAACTGGTGGTGATCTCCTGTACTGCTTCAGGATGTTTTTCAATAATTTCATCTCTGACTACAAAAACACAACATGGATGATTGGGCCATATATCCTTTGAAAGGCAGAATTCTTCACCCAGACCCTTTGCAATTACAAGGGAACCATAGGGCTCTGCAACTATAAAACCACCGATTTCCCCATCTTCGTCAAACTCCAGGGCCTGTGGCATTTGAAAGGGAGCCACAACTTCAAGGGGTACATCAATATCAGCTTCAGTAGTTCTGCCCGGTTTTAATCCTTTTTCCTTGAGAAGTTTATGAAAGAGCATATTATGTATTGATAACTGATAGGGGATAAGAACTGTTTTTCCTGCAAAATCTTCTATTTTTTCAATATTGGCTCTTTTGTTCTTAACAAGAATACTTCCGGATTTATGGGACAATAGAATAAGTTTTAAATCATTATTGCTTTTAAACAGATCCATGGCAGTAGGAGCCAGTATCAAAGCACCATCCAATGCTTTTTGCGATATGGCATCGGCAACTTCATTCCATCCGTTTTTAACAATTGACTGCAAGGTGCAATGTTCAAAAGTTTCCATACCCTTTTGAAGTTTTAAATTAGTTACACCCAGAATCAAATGGTCTGTGATGTAGAGATGCCCAATTTTAATAACTGGTTTATCTGCCATTGCATTTCCTCCAGATTAGAAATCCTGATGATATTAATACGAAATATTACCTTTTATTCATTATAAAATGACAACGATTCTGGCAACCTTTATAACGTTATTTTATTGTGACTATATTGATATATTTTACATACTTCTTACGAAATGTAAAGGATAATTTAAAAAATTCGTTGATTAATCTGAACCGAGACATGGGGTAGCGATACTGATATCTTCCTTTGTGGTAATTTTAATATTTCTTTTTAAACCATTGATAACAGCAACATCATGACCATAGAATTCAACCAATGAGGCATCATCAGTTCCTTTGAATTTATTCTTTCGGGCAAATTCAATTGCATCAATAATAATTTTCAATACAAATGCCTGGGGCGTCTGAATATTGAAGATGTTTTCTCTGTCCAGTGTTTTTGTTACAATGCCGTTATGGACCTCTTTAACAGTATCAACAGTTTTAACTCCAGGGACACATGCCCCGAATTCCACAGCACCCTTTATACATCTTTCAATAAAAGCCTTGTCTATGCAGGGGCGAACTCCATCGTGGATAAGCACAATTGATTTTTCGTAATTGTAATCTAAATTTTTTATGAAATTAATTCCATTAGCAACTGAGGCCTGTCGATGGTTACCACCTGATACCATGAATAATTTTTTATCCTGTCCAACGGGTTTTAGAATATTTTCCTTACAATAGTCCAGGTCCTCTCCCGGAACCACAACCACAATCCCATCGTAATTCCTGAATTCAATAAACCTTAAAATCGTATGTGTCAAAACCGGCAGGTGTTGAACCTTTAGATATTGCTTTTTTAATTGAGAATTCATCCTCAATCCTTTTCCAGCTGCAACAATAAGTATATAAATTTTAAAATCAAACATAATTAATTAATGCAGATAGGTTAGTTCGGGAGGAAGGGGTATGCCCTTACCCATGGTATCTTCCCCGTAATTCACACCTGCAAGTGTCTTAATATCGTTAAGTGCACGCTTGTCGCCTTTGAATGTTATCTCTTCTATGTTCTCTTTTTTAATTTTCCCACCTGCCCACTGAATATCAAGGACACTTGATGCATCAAATTTATCATCATTAATGCAGAGGCTTACCTCGCCTCCATAATGGCGTACAATTTTTGCAACAAGCATACTTGGCCTGCTGTGGAATCCCCTGTCTTTTGGAATTCCAACACGAATAGATCCTCTTTCCATATTTTCGTTTACAATCTGCAATGCAAGTTCTTTTCCTGATGATAAGAACTGCCATGCATAAAACAGGCATGAATTAACAGTAAGATCCAGAAGGGTATCGGTTTCAACCATATCTGAAAGAAGTTTACTCACACTGTTATATACGTCTTTATGGCCAACATCATGGAGATGCCGTTCATAAAAGTGGAGAAGGCGGCCTGCCACCTGGAGTATATGAAAAACTATGGAAAAATGTCCTCTTAACTGGTTTAATTTTCTTTTGCTGACTGAAAACCTGGTACTGATCACATAGGAATCAAAGGAGGATTGAAGATTATGCAGCAGCATTTCAAAACGACGTATCTCAACTTCATTTATTTTTTCCGGAACCAGGATGCGTAGTTTTCTGCTGTCATATTTTTCATAAAAAGCAAAATGTTCAAAACTTTCAATTATTTTCAGGAATTCACTGGCAATTCTTGTAAGGTTTTTACCCTGATCTACAGTGTCTTCAAATTCATCAATATTATGCTCAAGGTGCTGACCCGAGACAATTGCAGGAAAATAGGCTTTTCTATACCCATATTCCGGTATTCTGATATCCAGACGTTCAGCCTCCACCAGAATCACAGGAGAGGCTTTTCTAAGGCAATTCTGAATCATTTTAAGGATATTGTTTGCTTCCCGCTTAAACTCGCTGTCATCTTTTTTTTCAAGGGCATAAAAATTATATCTGTTAAGTATATGCTTTTGTGAATATCCTGCCAAAGAAAAATGGCGCACCAATGCACAAAATTCCCTGTAATATACCCACTCCTTGTTATTTTTTGCACCATGGAAATCAAGAAGATCCTCTAAAAGATGAGAGGTGGTTATCAATTTAGAGTATAGTTTTTTAGTCAACATATAATTTACATCATTTGAATCAATGATAAATTTTATGCATTTTAAATATTCATAGGAGAAAAGGTTGACCTTTTCTTTTAATGTAATATCGCAATACTTTTCCATAGAATTTAAACTCTTATCAAAAATAATAATTGTATATTGTTAAAACGGTTTAACCAGCCAATAAGCCGAATCCTGTTCTATCAGCAAGTTACCTTAACTGAAAGCAACGGCCATTCATCTTAAGGATGTATGTTGCCATACAACTCATGCGACCTACCCGAAAGCTTAAGCGGGCAGCTTAATATGCTTTCCTATTTGGTCTTGCACCGGACGGGGTTTACCAAGCTTTTCCAGTCACCTGGAAAACTGGTGCGCTCTTACCGCACCGTTTCACCCTTACCTTTATACCAACAGGATACAAAGGCGGTCTACTCTCTGTTGCACTTTCCTTCACGTCACCGTGACTCCACGTTATGGAGCGTCCTGCCCTGCGGTGTTCGGACTTTCCTCCGGATTAAATAATCCAGCGGCCGTTAAGTCTGGTTAAACCGTATTTTCTTCCTTGTAAAACAAAAACCTGCTGCACTGGGGGCATTTTATGAGTTTGTCTCCCCTTTGAACTTCTATGAACAGCTGGGGTGGGATATTCATAAAACAGCCCATGCAAACTTCATTTTTACCCTGGGCAACAGCTTCTCCATTATTCATTTTAGCAATTATTTTAAATTGTTCAAAAATTACAGGGTCTAAATTATCACCTATCTTTTTTATTTTACTTTGATACTTTTCCAAAAGAGCAAGATCACCCTTGGATTGATTATCAATATCTTTTTTTTCAGAATTGATTTTTTCTGATAACTGGTTAAAATCATTTTCCAACTCATCTATCTTTTTTTCATACTCTTCTTTTTGTTCAGTATATTCAAACAATTCATCTTCAAGGGTTATCTTACGTTTTGTATTATCATCGATTTCCCGCTTTAAGGCCTGATACTCTTTGTTTGTCTTTACAAGTCTTAAGTTTTCATTGCTTTTTTTAATACGGTCCAGTAACAATTGTATCTCTTTTTCGCTCTCACTGCACAGGGATTTTATTTCTTCCAGTTTATCCTTATCAATATTCAACTCAACTTCAAATTCAGAAAGTTCAGCTCCTATTTTCTTTTTTTCCTTTTTAAAGTCAGCAAGTACTGAGTTGAGTCTGATAATCTCCTGCTCAGCTTCCTGCAATTTTACCAGGGTTTTTATATTCTCCATTACTTTTTCTTGCATATTCTTATATCCTTTAAAAAATATTAAATGGATCCTTTTCATTATTATATTTAACAACCTTACAATTATAACCTTTATTTTCCAAAGCAGTTAATAATTTTTCAAATAAAAGTTCTATTGCAATGTATTCAGAGCCAAAATGGCCGACATCAATCATGGAAAGTTTTCTTTCTTCAACCATTCTTGCCCCATGGTATTTAACATCCCCTGTAATAAAAAGATCTGCTCCAGACTTAAAAAAATCTTCAATAAATGAAGATCCGCTGCCAGTCACAACTGCAACTTTACGCACATTAAGACTTTGATCACCAATAACTCTTAAATATTTAAGATTCAGAATCTTTTTTATTTTGCAGGCAAAGTTTTTTAGTGATTCTGCATGATCAATTGTTCCAATTCTGCCAAAACAATTCAGTTTCGAATCAATAAAATTGTTTTGATCTGATTGATCTTGAAGATTGTATAAAGGTTTAATATTATCAAGACCTATTTTCTCTGCAAAATAATCATTCAAGCCGTTTGTGGCCTTATCAAGATTTGTGTGTGCGGACACAATTGAAATATTCTCTTTTGCAGCAATTGCAATGGCCGCTCCAGGCATGGAATTAAATTCAATGCATTTACAAGGTTTAATCAGTAAAGGGTGGTGTGTTAAAACAAGATCAGCATTAATTTTAACGGCTTTGGCAATTACATCAGGGCCAGGGTCCAGAGCAATTAGGATTTTTTCTACAGAACCATTTAAATCTCCTGCCTGGAGTCCTGAGTTATCCCACTTTTCTGCAAGCTCAAATGATGCTTCGATATCAATCAAATTGATTATATCTCTGGTTGTAGCCTGCATAAATCTCCCCTTAAAACAAAAAGAGCGTGGTATTGAATACCACGCTCTTTTAAAAAATATCCATGTGTTTATGATGCACAATCATATTTTGAATACTCTTCTTTTTATTACACATAAAATTTATTACATTCTATTTTGGTGGGCCCACCTGGAATCGAACCAGGGACCGACCGGTTATGAGCCGGTGGCTCTGCCAAACTGAGCTATGGGCCCTTTTTCTCACCTTTCAGCAAATTCAGATAATATATAAATATTTTCCTTATATGTCAAGATCAATTATCAATAAATGTCTTTAATTTCTTACTTCTTGTGGGATGTCGAAGTTTTCTTAAAGCTTTTGCTTCAATCTGGCGTATTCGTTCCCGGGTAACAAGAAAATCCTTTCCAACTTCTTCCAGTGTATGGTCGGATTTTTCACCGATCCCAAACCTCATTCGAAGCACCTTTTCTTCCCTGGGTGTCAATGAAGCAAGCATCTTTCTTGTCTGTTCTGCAAGGTTGTAATCAATTGCAGCATCTGAAGGTAAGGAAAATTTCTTGTCCTCGATAAAATCACCAAGGTGACTGTCTTCCTCTTCACCAATAGGAGTCTCAAGGGAGATGGGTTCCTTTGCAATCTTTAACACCCTGCGGACTTTATCAATGGGAATCTCCATTTTTTCAGCAATTTCTTCAGGTGAAGGTTCTTTCCCGTTTTCCTGGACAAGGTATCTTGAAGTTCTAATAAGCTTGTTAATGGTTTCTATCATATGGACAGGAATTCTGATGGTTCTTGCCTGGTCAGCAATGGCTCTGGTAATGGCCTGTCTGATCCACCAAGTTGCATAGGTGGAAAATTTGTAACCACGCTTGTATTCGAATTTCTCAACTGCTTTCATGAGTCCGATATTACCTTCCTGAATAAGATCCAGAAATTGAAGCCCACGATTTGTATATTTTTTTGCAATGCTGACAACAAGTCTTAAATTGGCTCTGACAAGTTCTCTCTTTGCAAAATCAGCTTTATTCCTTCCTTTTTTTATCCTTTCAATTATCTCCTTAAGACCTGCTGGCTCGCCTTTTATAATATCCTTTTTTTCCTCAAACTGTTCCATCATTGCAAAAAGATCCTCACATAATATACAAATCTGATCTTCAGGCACACAGGAATTTGATTGAGCAAAATTTATGAATTTTTCCTTGTCTTTAAAAGAATCAAGCAATTGGGACTTTGATAGATTAAAGCATGAGGCACACCGCTCAATTAAGTCATCAACCGCATCAAACCAGTTAATCATTTCGATTATTTTTTCTTCGATTTTATCAATTACTTTTTTTTCAAACCTGAATTTTTTAAAAAGGATATGAATCTCTTCAATGTTTTTATTAATAAGGTCATCGATCTCTTTTAGTTTTTCACCCTTTAATCCTCTGGAAATAATCTGATCACGTTTCTGCTGATTTTCAAGGTGAATCTTTTTAACTTTTCTTATGGCTTCAACAAAATCTTCCTGATTAATACTCTCTTCAGGATTATTTCCCTTTTGCAGATCCCTTAATATATTATTCAGTTCAAATTTATCATCCCTTAATCCTTCAAAAAATACCAGTATTACACCAACAGCAAGGGGAGTGTCCAGCATAACCCGTAAAATATCACGCTCACCAGATTCAATTTTTTTGGCAATCTCAATCTCACCTTCCCGGCTCAGGAGAGTGACCATACCCATTTCCCGCAGATACATTTTTACAGGATCTGTAACAGTACCAAAATCAGCATCTGAGCTGGAAGGTTTTTTTAATGCCTTTGGTTTTAATGCCTTTGTGTTTTTAGGACTTTTTTTAACCCCGCTCCCTGTCTTACTGCTCTTTTTTGTTTTTGAACTTATTTTTTCTGACTTTTTACTCTTTTTTTCAGGAGCTTTTTTTAAACTTTTTTTATTTTTTTTTGGTTTTGCCTTTTTTGCCGATTTTTTATTAACAGTTTTTTTATCTTTTACCGGGCTTTTTTTGTCCCCGGACCTTTTTTTTCCGGCTGTTTTTTCCTTGTCAACAAGTTTAATGCCATGGCTTTTTACATGCATTAAAATATCATCATATTGTTCCGATGATGTAAGGTCATCAGAAAGAATCTTATTTATTTCAGCATAGGAAAGCGTACCTTTTTTCTCTCCTTTTTTTAATAATTTCTTAAATGCTTTATCCTCAATAATTTTTTCTGCTTCGGACTCAATACTGCCTTCTGCCATAAAATTCCTCCCCAAAGCCTTATTAATTTTTATTTATGTATTTGTTGAATTTCATTCTGTTTTTTCTCAAGCAGTTCAAAAATATCAGCATCACTGTTTTTCTCTGCTGCCTTAATTTTGTTTGTAATGTAATTATCGTTTTTCTTTTTAAGTTTAATTATCCGTTTCATAAGAGCATCTGATTTATCCACAACAGCATGTATATCATCATTCTCAAAAATCAATAACAAAGAAATAATTTTAAAATCTTCACTATTCTCAATTCCTGCCATGAATTGTGATAAAAACTGGTCTTTTTCACAATCAAGAGACAGGGCTTTTAATCCAATTTTTTTTAATTTTTCAGAATAAAAATAATCAAGAACATTCCTTGCTCTGACCTGGCTGAGGATTTCAGGATACTGCAGCATTAAAGATATCATCTGCTCTTCTCTTCTATATGATTCATGGGAATCTTCCTGTAAATTTTCAGAAACAGTCAATGAAAACCTTTTTTTACTTTTAATGGAATTGTACTCTTCCTTAACTTTTTCCAATACAGCCTTCTCATCAACATTTAATTTTTCTGAAATCTCTCTAATATGTAATGATCTTAATACTCTGTCCTGAATTTTAGCCAGGTGTATTTTCATCTCATCTAAAACAGCAACCCTTCCCTGGATAGAGTTTCCATGTTCTGCCATTGCCATTGTCAAGAGAAATTCCATAATTGTCATGGCTTGCGCCGCTTTTTTTTCAAATGCATCTTTCCCTGATGCCATAATAAATGAATCAGGGTCCTGTCCTTTGGGAAGAACAAGAATTCTAAGTTCAATGCCTTGATTAATAAAAATATCAATGCTTCTCTTTGCAGCTTTAAGGCCTGCCTCGTCAGAATCAAAGACCAGGGTCACCTGTTTTGCATACCCTTTAAGTATTCTGACATGTTGTTCAGTTAAGGCAGTGCCTAAGCTTGCCACGGCATTTTTAATGCCGTTTTGAAACAAAGAGAGAAAATCAAAATATCCTTCAACAATATAAACATGTTCTTTCAGCCTGCAATGGGTCTTTGACACATTAAGTCCATATAAAATCCTGCTTTTATTATAGACCGGTGTTTCAGGTGAATTTAAATATTTAGGCAGTGAGTCATCCATTACTCTTCCGCCAAAGCCTGCAACCTGCATATTAATATCAAATATCGGAAATATTATTCTGTTCCTGAACCTGTCATAGTAGCCATTGCCTGTTTTTTTCTGCAGAACAAGCCCGGATTTTTCAGCAATATTTCTGGGAATTGATAATTTTTTATAAAAACTGACCAGGGAATCCCAGGAATCCATGGCAAACCCAAGTTTAAATTTTTCAATAATATCATCATCTATGCCGCGATTATTCAGATAATGTCTTGCTGGCTGACCTTGCTTTTTAGTGACCAGCAAATCATTGTAATAGGCCATTATATTTTTATTAAGGTTGTAGAGCCCCTGCTTAAGGTTGAAAGATTTCTTTTTTTCCGGGCTTAAACTGCCGGGTTCAATGGTGATATTATATTTGCGTGCAAGCATTTTTACAGCTTCAGGGAATGTGATACTGAAATGCTTCATAAGAAAGGAAAAAACATTACCACCAACTCCGCATCCAAAACAATGGAATATCTGTTTACCCGGGCTTACAGAAAAAGAAGGGGTTTTTTCAGAATGAAAAGGGCACAATCCCATAAGATTCTGTCCCGATTTTTTAAGGATAACAGATTCTGATATCACATCTACAATATCAGATGCATTGATTATTTCAGCAATTTTATCTTCAGGAATATACATGGGTTTTAAGTTGAAATTTCTATTGCCTCTTTAAGGTCAAGTTTTTTTTCATAAAGAGCTCTGCCGGTAATTACACCAAAGATATCTTTATATTTCAACAATTCCTTGACATCTTCCAATGAGGAGACTCCTCCGGAAGCAATAACAGGAATATCAACTGCTGCTGCAAGCTTTTCAGTACCTTCAATGTCAGGCCCGGTCTGCATCCCATCCCGTCTTATATCTGTAAAAATAATTGCTGCCACACCTTTTGATTCATATCTCTTTGCAAGGTCAACAGCATTCATGTCACTGATTCTGCTCCAGCCTTCCACTGCAACTTTTCCATCCCTGGCATCTATCCCAACCACTATCCTTTCAGGATATTTTTTACATACATCAATGACAAATTCAGGGTTATAAAGAGCAGCACTGCCTAAAATAACTCTATTGACACCAAGATCAAGATACATCTTAACCGTATCTTTGTTTCTGATACCTCCTCCCACCTGGATGGGAGTATTAATGTTTTCAATAATCTTTTTTATGGTTTTGTGATTAACTATATCTTTTTTAAAGGCACCATCCAGATCAACAATGTGAATCAGGCTGGCACCACATGCCTCCCACTGCAAAGCAACGCTTACAGGATCATCAGAATACTGTGTTTCAAGATCCATGTTACCCTGCTGCAGTCTAACGCATTTTCCCTGTTTAATATCAATGGCTGGAATAATAAGCATTAATAATTAACCTTAAATTTAAATATAAATTTATTTTCACAAACTGCCTTTACTTGAAAGAGTTCCGGAAATATTTGAGTCAATTGTACATGCCCGGTCCATGGCTCTTCCAAGGGCCTTGAAAATTGATTCAAGAATATGATGTTCATTGTCACCATAGTGGGTATTAATATGGAGATTCAAACCTGCTTTTACACAAAATGCCCGGAAGAATTCCTTTGCAAGGTATGCATCAAAAGAACCCCTGACGTTTATTTCTGATGGAATATTGTACACAAGATATGGACGGTTGGACAGGTCAATATTCACCCTGGACAATGCTTCATCCATTGGAACAGATGCTTCACCATATCTGAGTATTCCTTTTCTGTTGCCAAGTGCATTTGAAAAAGCTTCACCCAGTACCAGGCCGACATCTTCCACAAGGTGGTGGAAATCCACATCAGTATCTCCGAACGCTTTGATTTTTGTATCAAAAAAACCATGTACTGAAAAGAGAGTAAGCATATGATCAAAAAAAGGAATGGAGGTTTGGATATCTGATTTTCCAGAGCCATCAAGGTTTATATCTATTTGAATATTTGTCTCTTTGGTTTCACGGCTAACCGAAGCACTTCGACCCATTTAGATTCATCCTTGTAAATAAGTATTCAGTGTAATATAATGAACAAATCCACCATGATATATTTCACATCTTACACGAACCTCAAAATATATCAGAATTATTTTCCATTGTCAAATAATAAAAAAATTAAACAGCAATTCCCGGTCAAAAATTATTTTTAAAATATTCAGACAATGCTGTGTTTGGGCAATGCAGCTCTAAGCTGATTAAATAAGCCGGGAATTTTCGAACAGTAAAAAAATTAATATCATCAGATTTTTCAGATCCGTTCAAAGGTATCTGACTGATCAATACTTTTAAAAATAACCACCAGGAATTGCTGGAAATTAAATAATCAACAGGTAAATGCCGATAACATAATTTGATAATTATATCATATTTCCGGGAGGAAGTTTTGAATATAAATTCTATTAACATAGATGATTACAAAAAAAATGATTTAAGGTCACAAGGTACTCAAGGAAAAGAGTCAGCCGGCATTGACAAATCAGGTGAAAAATCAGTTGAAAAAAAAGAGGCAGAATCAAAAAACATCCATGGCAGCAACCATGAATTTACAGAATCTGAAAAACTGCTTATTGCTGAATTGCAGCATATTGACCAGGCTGTAAAAAGGCATGAAATGGCCCATGTGATAGCTGGAGGAAGGTTTGTGCTTGCAGGGGCAAACTATTCATATAAAACAGGTCCTGACGGTAAACGATATGCTGTCTCTGGAGAAGTGAAAATAGATACATCCAAGGTCCCTGACGACCCGGAAGCAACCATTAAAAAGATGCACAGCGTCAGGAGAGCTGCTCTTGCACCGTCTGATCCATCTCCCCAGGACAGAAAAGTAGCTTCAACTGCCATGAGTATAAGTACAAAAGCCATGTCAGAGTTGATTGCAAAAAGAGCAGAAGAGAAAGCCAATGCAATGGAAGAAAAAGCCTTTGGAGACAAAAAGAGAGCAGGCCATGCCTTAAAAGTCAATAAAAACTGTCAGGCACCGGAAAAAACAGGATTTAAAACCCTGGCATGAAAATAGAATCAATATCTATTACGGCAAAGGAAGAAAACCTGTTCAGTCTATTTAATTAATCTGGTAATATCCCTGAATCCTTCAGCTTTGGTTGACTTCATAAGCTCGAAAAGTGTCATTTCAACACTTGTGATAATAACCCCTGACATTTTCATCCTTTCAAGTCCTATGGTTTTATTGGATTGGGTTCTGGAGGAAACACAATCTGAGATCACTCCTACTTCATATCCTGAATTGATAAGATCATAACCTGTCTGAAATACGCAGATATGTGTTTCAATGCCTGCAACAAGGATATTTTTTCTCTTTATTTTTTTTAATTTTTTTTGAAACCGGTCATTATCACAGCAGGAGAACGTATGCTTAGGGATTGGTTCAATATCTGATAAGTTACAAGCTACCTGATCAATTGTCGGACCTAATTTTTCTGGCACCTGTTCCATCCATATGATTGGAATTTTAAGTTTATTCATTGCTTTTACAATGGTTTCAAGGTTTTTATACAGTTTTTCTCTATCATACATCAAACCTGCAAGTTTTCCCTGGACATCGATCATAACCAATAAAGTATTATCAAGTGTAAACATAAACATCTCCTGAATATATTAGTTTTGGACCTTTTCTAATTTATTAGCCCAATCAATGGCAAGATGTAAAGCTTTTTCAACCTTTTCCTGATTAAGTCCGAGTTGTATCACCATCTGTGTTCCCTTATCCCATTCAGCTTCTTCATAATATTCTGCAAGACATAACAAAGGATAATATTCATTGTTTTTATCACCACAAAGTGCTTTTTTTATTTTTCCGGACAAAGGCAGATATTTAGTAATCTCTTCCATTGGCTGTCCAAGCATTGCATCCAGCAGGGAAAACATACCCAGTAAAAACAGACTGTCAGGTTTAAATCCCCAGAAGTCATGGTCCAGAATCACTTTTTCTAAAAACTTTCCCCTTTGTACAGATAGAAAAACAAGTTCTGAAGAGTGCCTGGATTCTGCAATATCACTTAAAAGTGCAACTCTGAGCCAGTTTTTCATATTACGCCACCCAAGCATGGTGATGGCATCTTTAATGGTCTCAACCTTCTGTCTGAATCCAAAAGCTGCTGAGTTAAGGTATGACATTAGTTTAAAACTTATTGCAACATCCTGCCCAATTACCTTTGCAACCATATCAAAATCCGGGTCGTTCTGTTCAATGACTTTTAGGAGTTGAAACCGTGATGCAGCACTGGAAGATAGCTTTTTTACAGATAAATTTTCAGGTTGTTTAAAAAAGGAGCCCTGATACAATTCAAAACCTGAGTTTCTGCAAATTTCAAATCTTTCACCGGTTGCAATATTATTTGCAAGAAGTTTTACATTGTCTGACTCATTGCCATGGAGCAGACCTGCAATTTTAATCTTATTCAGATCTGAAACATCAAAACATATAATATCTTTCATATCAAATATAGATTTATTCTGTTTATAATCCATTGCCCAGGCCACGGCAATTTGATACCCGTCATCTTTCAGCTGTTTCACAGCAGTGATTAATTCTTTATTTGTATTACCAGTCTCAGTTATCTTTACCACAGCTCTTTTAGGCGGAAGGGCATAGGGAAGATGTTTAATAATATCTGAACCTGAAAAACTCATCATAATTTTTTTCTTTTTTACAAGTATTTCCTGCAATGCCATATAAGCACCAGATGCAATATTTTCCTGTTCACTTGTTAAAGAGAAATTTTTTCTGGATATATGTTTTAATTCATATCCCCAGAGATGTTGTTTTGAATCAAAAATCGGAAGTCTTGTAAAGGACATTACTTTGTTTGCCTCGTTCCTGCAGGTTTCATCTCCCATTTTATTCCCTCCTGCTTTTACTGTTTAAATTAAGACAATTTACATCCCATATATTATCTACATACTCTGATACTGCTCTGTCGCTTGAGAAATAGCCCATACCTGCAACGGTAAGAATTGACCTTTTTGTCCATTCATCCGGATCAGCATATAAATTCCTGGCCCTTTCCTGGGCAGATATGTAACTTCTATAATCGGCAAGAACCATGAAGTAGTCACCCTGATTAAGTAAAGAATCAATAATTGGTTTAAACAGATTTTTATCATGGGAAAAATGACCAGACTTTATTAAATCAAGCACTTGTTTAAGTTCTCCATCTTCTTTGTATATCTTTACAGGGTCATAACCATTGGACCTTAAATTCTGAACTTCATAATCTTTTAATCCGAAAATAAACATGTTCTCTTTTCCAACTGCTTCTAAAATCTCAACATTGGCACCGTCAAGGGTACCAATGGTAAGAGCACCGTTCAAAGATAACTTCATGTTCCCGGTCCCTGATGCTTCCATACCGGCTGTTGAGATCTGTTCTGAAATCTCAGCTGCCGGGATGATTATTTCAGCCTGGGAGACACAATAATTAGGCAGAAAAACCACTCCTATTTTTTCTTTTACTCTGGGTTCATTATTTATGGCATGGGCAACTGAATTAATTAATTTAATTATTAGTTTTGCCTGGAAATATGCAGGAGCAGCTTTACCTGCAAAGAAAAATATCTGTTTAATTTGTCCGGTTTCATTCCTTTGCAATATTCTATTGTACAAAGTAATAACATTAAGAATATTTAAAAGTTGGCGTTTATACTCATGTATCCGCTTAACATGAATATCGAACAGACTTTCAGGATTCACACCAATACCTATTTTTCTGAGTGTATATCTTGCAAGTTGTCTTTTGTTGTCAAGTTTTATATTATGCCATTTTTCACAAAAAGATGAATCATCTGCATAGGTCTTCAGATTTTCAAGTTCGTCTAAATTTGTTATCCATTTTTCACCAATGGCAGATGTTATTAATTGAGAAAGCTTTGTGTTTGCCTGGTATAACCACCTTCTTGGTGTAATACCATTGGTCACATTTTGTATTTTCTCTTTAAAGAAAATATTGAAATCCTTAAAAAGCCGTTTTTTTAGAATTTCAGAATGCAATGCTGCAACACCATTTACACTGTGGCTTCCAACAATTGCAAGATGTGCCATTCTGACTCTTCTTATTCCATCCTCATCTATAATAGAGAGTCTGGATAACAGTTCAGGATTACCAGGGTTCTCATTTTCAACTGCTTTTAAAAACTGTCCGTTTATTTCAAAGATGATCTCCAGATGCCTTGGAAGAAGAGTACCTATAAGGTCAACAGGCCAGGTTTCAAGGGCCTCTGGGAGAACAGTGTGGTTAGTATATGCAAATGTATTGATACATATTGTCCATGCTTCATTCCAATTCAGGCCCTCTTCATCCATAAGCAGGCGCATGAATTCTGGAATAGCAATGGATGGGTGTGTATCATTTAATTGAATTGCTGCCCATTCATGGATTTTCTTAAGGGAGTTATGTTCTTTCCTGTATTGTCTGATAATATCCTGCAATGATGCCGATACAAAAAAGAATTGCTGTTTAAGTCTCAACTCCCTGCCCTTTTCATTTTCATCGGAAGGATACAAAACCTTAGAAACGGTTTCTGATAAAATTTTTGACTCTACAGCACCGATATAATCTCCACGATTGAATTCCTTAAGATCAAATTCCCTGTTTGATACTGCCATCCACAATCTCATATTAGTAACAAATTCATTACCAAAACCTGGTATTAAAATATCACATGCAATGGCATTGAGATTATCACTGTCAACCCATCTGAATCTTTTACGTCCGTGTATATCTGTGTATGCTTCTGTTCTGCCATAAAACTGTATTTTATAACTTATTTCACTTCTGATAATATCCCATGGGTTGCCCCGGCGCATCCAGTTATCACTTTTCTCATATTGATAACCATTAACAATGGTCTGGTGAAAAATTCCATAATCATAATGAATTCCATAGCCATACCCAGGAATGGAAAGAGTTGCAATGGAATCCATATAACACGATGCAAGCCTGCCAAGTCCACCGTTTCCAAGCCCTGCATCCCATTCCTCTTCAATTATTTCATCAAGATCAAAGCCAAGTCTTTCTAAAGCTTCCAAAGCAAGATCTTTTATGCCAAGACTTGTTAAATAATTCATTAAAAACCTTCCAGGCAGAAATTCACATGAAAGGTAAAACATTCGTTTAACAAGCAAGTCTTTACAGGACTGCTGGGTTTCAATCCACTTATCTATTAAACAATCCCTGACAGCCCGGGCAAGCCCTACAAAACATGAGTAGTTATTCATGTCTGCAATATCCTGACCCAGGTTTGATTTAACATGAAATTTTATTTTATCAATTAAGTTTTCACATTCTGACAGATTATTTTCCTCTTGATCGGGCAACAAGTTGTCTTCTCCCATGGCACAACCTCCACAAATAGATCGTATTCAATTATTATTACAATAAATAAAAGTAAGATTCGTAATCTTAAAGCCAATGACAGGGCGAAAATTTCAATTTTGTCTCTGATATGTTATAGAATATAAATATTAATAGATAAAATCAAGAAAAATAAACTTGAGTTCATGAAAACAGGAGGCTGAGATGGGCAGAGAAAAAACAGCATTGATCATCATAGACATGGTAAAGGATTATTTTATAGAAGAAAACCACTATCCAATAACCCCTTTTGCCCTTGAAATAATTTCGCCGATTAACAGTTTAATTAAAATCTTCAGGGCTGAAAAACTACCTGTAATATTCTGTACTGATGCCTTTGATGAAGATGATTTTCTATTCCAGGGTAAAATGAACCCCCATTCAATCAGAGGAACAAAAGGAGCTGAAGTTGTTGATGCATTAAACATGGAAAAGAGGGATTTATGGTTTCCAAAGCCGAGATTTTCAGGATTTTTTGACACAGACCTTGAAAAATCCTTAAATGAACTGAATGTAACCATGTGTGCCATTGCCGGAATTGCTACAAATTTTTGCGTACTTACAACTGCAATGGACGCGCTCTGCTATGATTTCAAGGCGGTTTTACTTGAAGATTGTTCAGCATCGTTCTCCAGGGAGGCACACCATCAATGCCTTGATTTATACCGGAAAAATCCTTTATATCCATTACTTAGAGTGATGACATCAAAAGAACTTGCAGAGGAATTTTCAAAAGGTATTTCAAACTAAAAAATTTTTTAAATCCTTGACTTATTCTGCCCATGTAAATATAAAATATGGAACAGTGTTTCATATTGTTGAACAAAACTTTTTTTACAGGAGGCAAAATTGTCAGAACCAATATTTATATTTGTTGCCGGTATAACCGGTGTATTCTGCGGTATGGCATTATTGTACATTTCCATCAAAGTCATGGGCATTTTATCTGACCTGCTTGATTCAAGAGAAAAGGAGGTCAAAAATGGATAGCAGTTTTGCAATGCTTTACAAAGAGACCGGCTTTCTTTTAATTACACCAGGTATGGTATTAATGTGGTTCATAGGACTTACATTGATCTATCTTGCCATTGCAAAGGATTATGAACCTCTTTTGCTTTTACCCATTGGTTTTGGGATTTTACTTGCAAATCTTCCCATGGCCGAACTTATGAAACCCCATGAAGGACTTTTGTGGAGGTTTTATCACTACGGCATAACCTGGGAAGTGATTCCACCCTTGATTTTTCTGGGCCTTGGTGCACTTACTGATTTCGGGCCCATGCTTGCAAATCCCAGACTTCTTTTCCTTGGTGCCGGTGCCCAGGTCGGTGTTTATATAACTTTTTTTGCCGCAAGTGCAATTGGGTACTTTACAATCCCGGAAGCTGCTACCATTGGAATTATTGGAGGTGCTGACGGACCTACTACAATTTTCCTTGCCACAAAGCTTGCACCCCAGCTCCTTGGCAGCTGTGCAGTTGCAGCATACTCCTATATGGCACTGGTTCCAATTATTCAACCTCCCATAATGCGCCTTCTTACAACCGAATCTGAACGTAAAATCAGAATGAAAAAGGCAAAAAAGGTAAGTACAAGGCAAAAGCTCTGGTTTCCTCTGGTTTCAACATTTCTTATTATCCTTTTAATACCTGCTGCTGCGCCGCTTATTTCCATGTTTATGATTGGAAATCTTTTCAGGGAATCAGGAGTTGTTGAAAGATTAAATAAAGCTGCTCAAAATGAGCTTATGAATATTGTTACAATTTTTTTAGGCCTGCCTGTTGGTGCAACCATGAATGCTGACTCGTTTCTCAGAAAAGAGGTCATTTTTATTTTTGCTTTAGGCTTGTGCGCTTTTATGGTTAGCACGGCATCGGGAATTTTACTTGCAAAGTTCATGAATCTTTTTTCAAAGGAAAAGATTAATCCTCTGCTCGGTGCTGCCGGAGTCTCTGCGGTTCCCATGGCAGCAAGGGTTGTCCATAAAGAAGGACTTAAGGCAGATAAGAAAAACTATCTTTTAATGTATGCCATGGGTCCAAACATTGCAGGTGTTATTGGAACTGTCATAGCTGCAGGTGTATTTCTGACAATACTTTCCTGAAAACTGCATATACTGTTTTCAAGGTTAAATTATTATCAATTTTTATATTTTTTCTTGACAATAAAATTGCCATACAGTACAGCTAAATAGTAGCTATTATCTAAGTACAGAAAGCACACAATATATAGTTTTATATTGTGTGCTGTTTATCTAAATAAAGAGGGGGAAATTTTTTAGATGCCATCAAATAAATATTTTAGAACCGAAGGTCCCTGGTCAGACGCAAAGGTTGAAATGCTCTGCTCTGATACCGGAGGCTGGAGATCGGAAAGACCGGTTGTAGATGAGACAAAATGTATTTTCTGTGGTTTTTGCGCAATTTATTGCCCTATTCAGATTGTAAAGGAGCAATCAGATTGTTTCAGATCTGATCTTGCATTTTGCAAGGGTTGTGGAATTTGTGCCCGGGAGTGCCCGGCAGGTGCTATTACCATGGTTTCAGAAGGAGAGTTCAAATGAACAGGACAAAAGATAAATCACAGCTTAAAGTCATTACCGGAAATGCTGCTGCTGCCATTGGTGCAACATTGGCACGGCCTGATGTTGTGGCTGCCTATCCGATTACACCCCAGACAGAAATTATTGAACAATTATCAAAATTCCATGCAAATGGCGAGCTTGATGCCGAACTCATTACAGTAGAAGGTGAGAACTCAGCCATGAACTCTGTTATGGCAGCTTCCCTTGCCGGAGGCAGGGTGTTCACTGCAACCTCTTCATGGGGTCTTGTTTTTATGTATGATGCAGTGCTTGCAGCCGCAGGGTCGAGGGCACCCATTGTAATGGTTAATGTAAACCGGGAAACTCCGGGAATCCTTGCAGTTTCTTCAGGCCAGCAGGATATGATCTCAACAAGGGATTCAGGCTGGATTTTCCTTATAGCCGAAGATTGCCAGGAAATCATTGATACTGTTATAATGGCATATAGACTTGCAGAGGATTATGATATCCAGGTGCCTGTCATGGTACATTATGACGGTTTCTATCTTTCATACCTATCCGAAGTTGTTGATGTACCAACCCAGGAAAATGTGGATAAGTTTCTATCTGTCCTTGATGATCAGCCAAAACGAACCATCCTTACTCCTGGTGAACAGCTCGGCTGCGGTTCCCATGGAATCCTTGACGGATATGTGGAACTCAGGCATAAGCATTGCCTTGCCATGGAAAGAGCCAAGGAAAAAATTCAGGTTATTGAAAATGAGTTTGAAAAAATTTTTGGCAGATCCTATGGCGGTCAGATTGAAGAGTATAAGATGGATGATGCTGAAGTTATACTTGTTGCTTCAGGTAGTATGTGCGGAACCATTAAAACTGTTATTGATGAGAAAAGAGATAAAGGACTTAAAGTTGGTCTTTTAAAAATAAGGATGTACCGTCCCTTCCCTTCTGAAAAGCTTATAAAGGCACTGAAAGGGAAAAAAGCTGTTGGAGTTGTAGACAGGAGTATTGCCTTTGGCTTTAAGGGAGGCCCGATATATACTGAACTTATGGCATTTTCCAGGGAACTTGAAGGCACTGAACTCATAAGCTTTATTGACGGAATTGCCAATACTGACATAACAAAAGATAATATAAATAAAATGATTGACATGACTTTTGACCTGGCTTCCGGGAAAAATGTTCCTGAAGTCACCTGGGTTTCCTATGCTCCCCAGCAAGGAGGTGAATAATATGGCTGAAAAAAAGAAAAAAAGATTATCAAAGGTTTTAAATTACCTGCAACATGAAGATCCTTTTTCAAAAGGAGTAGCATTCTGCCCCGGATGTACCCTGGAACTTTTAATACGGTTTATTCCCCAGGTCCTTGGCAATGATATTGTGATTACAGGAACACCTTCCTGTTCCGCACCAGTTCTTCTTGGTCAGAATATTGCAACCTGGCATAAACTTTCATATTTTGCAACATTAATGACTGGTGCTGCTGCCAATGCAACCGGTCTTACAAGGTATTATAACAGAAAAAACATAGATAATACTGTTATCTGTTTTAATGGAGATGGTACAGCAGCTGATATTGGGTTTGGCAACCTTTCAGGCGCTGCCGAACGTAATGAAAAATTCATATATATCTGTTATGACAATGAAGGATATATGAATACCGGAATCCAGAAAAGCTCCACAACACCCTTTGGGGCGAGCACAACCACAACCCAGGTAGGCAGCAAAGCAAGGGGTAAAAACCTCAGGAGAACCAACCTTGCTCTTCAGATGGCCATGCATAAAATACCCTATGCTGCAACTGCCACAATGAGTAACCTTGATGATCTTGCAAAAAAATTATTAAAAGCAAAAGAACTTAAAAACAGAGGTTTTTGTTTTCTCCATGTATTTGCACCATGCCCCACAGGATGGGGTCTTGCACCTGACATGACCATTGAAGCATGCCGCAGGGCTGTTAAAACAAATTATTTTCCACTCTGGGAAGCAGAAGATGGTCAGATTGCATTTACAAAAAACATTAAAAAACCAAAACCTGTAAAGACCTATACAGAACTTATCAGAAAATTCAAGCACTTAACTGAAGAAGAGCAGGAGATATTACAAAAGGACATTGATTATGAATATTGCCTGCTCCAGGGTTTAAGCAGTATTGTGGGCACGTGTCAATTGCCTGATTAAGTATTAATACAAAGGAGAAAAATATAAAATGAGTGAAGTAAGATTTCACGGCAGAGGTGGACAGGGGGTTGTAACTACTTCTAAGATTCTTGCCAGTGCTTTTTCAAGAACAGGCAGATATGGTGCAAGCTTTCCCATGTTTGGTTTTGAAAGAAGAGGTGCACCGGTCACAGCATTTGGCAGATTCAGTGATAAACCTGTGAGGGAAAAGACTCAAATATATGCCCCGGATATTCTTGTGATTTTAGACCCTTCTCAAAAAGACTCTTCATCAGTATTTGACGGCCTTGTTGAAAACAGTACAATGTTGATAAACATAGCTGATTCAGAACCTGACATCCGTCATGAGAACCTTATTAAATTAGGATTTCTTGATGCCAATAAGATAGCCCTTGAAACCATTGGGCTTGCAATACCAAATACATGCATTGTTGGTGCTTTTGCATCACTTACCGGATTACTTGATTTTGAGCCTGTTGCACAGGGCTTGTCTGATTATTTTTCCGGCACAAAACTTGAGAAAAATATAATTTGTGCTAAAAGGGGTTTTGACGAGGTTAAAGTTATAAATTTTTAATTTATCCAATGAAATATAATAAAACTTAAGGAGTTGATATGGCTAGATGGGGAATGGTTATTGATGTCAAAAGATGTATTGCCTGCTGGAGCTGTACTATTTCTTGCAAGGAAGAACATTTTTTACCTCCCAATGTTTTCTGGAACAGGGTTCTAATTGGGGAATCAGGTAAATTTCCAACAAGCAGGAAACTTATTTATCCTGTTCTATGCAATCACTGTGCAGATGCAGCATGTGTTGATGCCTGTCCTACAGGTGCGACTTTTAAAAGGGAGGATGGCATTGTTTCAATCGATTATGATAAGTGCGTGGGTTGCAGAGCGTGTCTGATCAGTTGTCCTTACCAGCAGAGAACTTATTATGATGAAGAAAAGAAAAATGCTGAATTCTTCCCTGGGCAGGGAAAAACTGAATTTGAAAAAATCGGTGAAAAGCTTTATCCCTTCACCTGTGGTACAGTTATGAAATGTAATTTCTGTACAGAACGTATTGAAGCAGGACTTGAGAAAGGTTTAACACCTGGTACTGATCTTGAAGCAACACCTGCATGTGTTAATGCATGCCCTGTTGGGGCACGTGTGTTTGGTGATCTTGATGATCCGGAAAGTGAAATCTCACGCCTTATCATGGAAAAACAAGGCAAGCAGTTACATCCGGAATTTGGAACTGAACCTGCAGTTTATTACATTGATTAAATTATACAGGGGGAATTATGACCTATAAAACTGATGAAATCTGGGAAGACAAATGGGTAAACACCACCTGTGGAGTCTGCTATTGTGGCTGTGCTGCAAGAGTCAGGGTGGTAAACGGTGTGCCTGTTAAAATAGAAGGTATTGAAGAAAGTACCATGGGCGGCACCGGGGGAGGCCTGTGCGGTAAAGGTGTTGCAGGCTTAATGTATTACCATGATCCAAACCGTATTAAAAAACCATTGAGACGAACCAACCCTGAAAAGGGTTTTGGAGTCGATCCAAAATGGGAAGAGATTTCATGGGAAGAAGCATTGGAAGAGATATCCACCAGGATGAAAAAAATCATGGAGGACAACCCCAATAAAATATTATTTACCAACCAGACCATGCGTGCTAGTGATGGTCCCCATAACCATCTTTATTTTTATGCCAAGGCGTTTGGTATTCAAAACAATGGAAATTTTATCATTGGCGGAGGCAGTCTCCATTGCGGCAATGCTGCCCATATGCTTGGCGGATTAATACATGGTGCATGGTCAATAGCACCTGACTGGCGGTACACAAAATATGTGCTTAAATGGGGCTCCAGCAAGGGCACTGGTTCAGGTCATTCTGCCATGACCAATGCAAGGCTCAGGGCCGATGGTATAAGAAGAGGCATAAAAGAGGTCGTTTTTGATCCAATGGGTAATTTTGCAGGTGGAAAAGCTGCCCAGTGGGTTGCCATACTGCCTGGAACAGATACTGCTGTGGGCCTTGCCATTGCAAACTATATTCTTAATACCAGGGGAGAGTTTGATGACCTTTATATCAGGGCAAAAACAAATTTTGTTTATCTTATCAGGGAAGATGGCACTTTTGTCCGGGAAAAAGAGAGTGATAAACCACTGGTTTTTGATAAAAAAGCCAAACAAATTAAAGTCTTTGATGATCCTTCAATAGCTTTTGAAGATTTTGCCCTTTCAGGAGAGTATGAATATGAAGGTGAAAAATGCCGGCCCTGTTTTATGGCACTTAAGGAACATCTGAAAAAGTTCACCCCGGAATGGGCATCAAAAATCAGTACAGTTCCTGTCTCAACAATATTAGATGTTGCTAAAAGCTGGGTTGATAATGCACAAATAGGCAGTACAATAACCATTGAAGGTCAGACTTTTCCATACAGGCCTGTATCTTCTGTCACCTTCCGTGGATCCCAGGGCCACTCAAACGGTATTCACCAGGTGGCTGCAATTGATCTTATAAGCCAGCTTGTAGGAGCAGAAGATGTACCAGGCGGAACAATGGGATGGCCTTCCATACGCAGGAAATACCCTGGTGGAAATTACGAACGGTTACCAAAGGTTGGAAAAGATGGAGTAATTGTTCCTTCAGTATTTTACTCCCATGATCCATGGCCGGTTCATTCACCAAGTTACCCATGCAGCAACTCGGGTTGTGTTGAGTTCTGGTCACATTCCACACTTTCCCACATACCCTATGTAAAAGAGAAGAATTATATTCAGGAAAAATTTGGTGTTAAAGATGTTCAGCCTGAAATGATTTTCGGTATAGCTGTAAACTTTTTAATCAGCCAATCTGACTGGGAAGTTGCCCTTGATAACTTCAAAGATTGCTTTGTTGTACTCATGGATATCTGGGTAAACGAGACAGACCAGGCAATTGGTGATATTATTCTTCCTGATACATGTTATCTTGAAAAAGACACATGGTCTTCTGAAATTGACAGTTTTTTCTTTAATGGCAGCCCATCCTATGAAGACTGGTATGTCCATTTGCAGCAGCCTGTTGCAAAACCAATTGGTGAATCAAGAAACTTTATGGATGTCTACATTGAAGTTGCACATCGAGTTGGTGTACTGGATAAATTCAATGAAAGTCTTAATGATTATTACTCCATTGAAGATGAAAGTTTAAAAATTAAACCCGGAGAGAAACTTAACTGGAAAGAGATTGGTGAAAGAGTATTAACCTGGGTCTATGGCGATGATAAAGAAAAAATCCAGGAGCAGGGTTATGCAACATGGCACAAGCCTGTTGAAGATGTTTACTGGAGATGGAATATGCCTACCAGATGCCCAGTATATATGGAATTTCTCATCCATGACAGAAGAGCTGCTGAAAAAATCATGAAGGATACAGGTTTTGAACTTGAAATGGACATGGACCAATACGGACCTCTTCCTGACTGGTTCTGGCCCACATCCCATAAAGAACTTGACAATGAATTTGATCTTCTTGCGTTCTCCTACCGGGACATCCTTCATACCAACAATTCTACGTTTCAGAACCCATTGGTTGACGAAGTAAGTCAGATGAGTCCCTATACTTTTACCATCACCTTAAACAAAGGCCTTGCAGATGACCGGGGATTTAATGATGGTGATATAATATGGATTGAAAACAAATATGGTGTAAAAGAAAACGGAATTGTGAAAACAATGGAAGCACAACATCCCAAAGTTATAGGTATCTGCGGCCAGGGAGGATTATGGGCAGACGGACGACCCATTGCAAAGGGTAAGGGAAGTAATTTCTGCAAGCTACTGCCATCATATTTAAGGCATTATGATCCCATTACTGGAAATGTGGAAACTTCTGTTGCCGTTAAAATTTATAAAGACTGAAAAGGAGGATTGAACAATTATGAAACAGAGAAACGAACTTGAAAAAATTATGTTCCATCCTACCGGCACAGACTTGAAGCCGTATGAATGGATGGTTAATGCAACTCCTCAACAGGAGTGGATTGATAGAAAAGGTATTTTCCTTTTAATTGCATTTTTCTTTACTGAAATTGGTGCAGGGCTCTATTTTATTTCACTGTTATACAAATATAATGCAGGGCTGATACTTGGCTGGCTCATAGCTCTTATTCTGGGCGGCGGTATACATATGCTCTATCTTGGAAATCCTTTCAGGGCATGGCGAATGCTTATGAAACCTATGACCTCGGAACTTTCCAGGGGCATGTGGATCATAGGCGTTTTTGCTGTTACCGGGTTTATTCAAATGGTAACCCAGAGCTTCGGGCCTGTATTTAGTGTTATTATGGGAATTATAACTCTTCTTATTATTTCCCATGGTTTTATGACCATGAATGTTGTGCGAGCACTTGCAGCCTGGAGTTCCACCATGGTCATACCTTTATCTGTTATTTCAGGTGTATGGGTCGGCAGCCAGATATTTCAGTTTATGGCTGCTGCATCCGGCAATATCCTTGCCCAGAAATTCGAACTTTTTGCAGAAGTGATGCTGTTTGTCTATTTCACCTCTGTCCTTGCATACATATGGGGTACTTCCCATTCTTCAAATACAGGTGAAGAATCCATTGGTTTAATGGTAAAAGGATACCTTGCCAAATATTTTTATGGCGGTGTTGTCCTGCTTGGATTTATTATCCCTTTATTGATCACATTAAAAATGTGGGGCGGTGATATAAATGCCTTTCTTATTTTTCTAAGATTAGCTCTGATTTTTACAGGAGATATAGCACTTAGATATATTATTATGAAAAGCGCGGTATATCAGCCCTTAATTTAATCTGACACAGATTCAATACAGGCAGGGAATTTATATTTTTCCCTGCCTGTATTTTTTATTGTTCTCAACGTAAAATAAAATTTAATAAGGTGTTTATAAAACAAAAAAAATGATTTATAAATATAAGCTGACAAATTACTTAAATAAAAATATTAATTAATCCTTTTTTCAAAAGGTAATGATTGTATGGCAAACAAAAAAAACATTACGTCAACTAAAGAAACTTTAATACCACTTTCAAAAGTCAGATTTGAAGTTTTTGGTGAAGAAATGATTGAAAAAGTCGTTAAATCCAGCGGTAACAGCGGAAGAATCTATTTGCCTCCAAACTGGGTAGGACATACGGTTAAAATTATTAAAGTAGAATAGAACAGGAGGTTTTTATGGAAAACTTTCAAATAAGAGAAATCGAACAGTCAGACGCTAAAGCTATCCAGAGAATACGATCACTTATTTCAAAAGAAGATGCTGAAGTTGATTCCGAAAAAATTATTAATCAGCAGACAGGTGATATATCTAAACGTGCAAGTATTGTTGCACTTATTGATAATAAAGTTGTTGGCTATATGATCAGCAATATTCTTTATGCAGGGTTCGGGCTTAGAAAAAGTGCCTGGATTGTTGCCATGGGCGTTGATCCGGAATTCATGGGCCTTGGGGTCGGCAAAAGACTTGCTAACAGAATTCTTGAAATATATAAATCACAGAATATTAATTGTGTTTACTCTTCTGTTGCCTGGGACTCCATTGATCTTTTATCTTTTTTTAAAGCCCTTGGATTTGAAAGAAGTGAGTTTATTAATTTAAGAAAAAAACTATAAAAAAATCATGTTGAGAAATACTTTTCAGTTTCCTTTGATATTTTCTCTGCAGTTTCTATTACCTGACCTGTTATTCTCTTGAGAACATTATCATGCATACTTGATTTGAATCCAACAACCCACACCGAGGACAAATATAATCCATTGCAGTCAATCGGTGCTGCCACAGCACAGACTCCTGAAAGATACTCTTCATTATCAACGGCAAAGCCCAGCTCCTTAACAAGGGACAGCTCCTTTAAAAAAGATTTTAAATCAATAATGGTATTTTCGGTAAATTGTGTAAACCCATGGTCTTTTATAAAAATTTCAACCTCTTTAATACCCATTTCAGACATGAAAACTTTTCCAACCGCACCTGCGAGAAGTGGTATGATGGTTCCGACCGGTGAAGTTATTTTATAATCTTTACTTGATTCCACTACATCTATGATAATTATATTATCTCTGTTTCTAATCCCAAGAAAAACCGATTCCTGGCAGGTATTCATTAATTCTTCAATAAAAGGCCTTGCAATCTCTTTTAAATTAACCCTGGAATACGCTTTTCGTCCAAGCTCTATTAAAGCATAGCCAATGGTATAGCGCTTGGAAGCCTTATTTTTGATTAATGCACCCTGCCCTTCCAGGGCAGCAGTTATTCCATGTACAGTGCTTTTACTTATGTCAAGTTTCCGTGAAATCTCACTGATTCCCATGCCCTCTGATCTGTCTGCAATAAGGGATAAAATCCTGAATGCCTTTGTTACAATTGGTGCCTGATATCTATTTGCCATCGTTCCCCATTATGAACAAAAATATTATTATCAGCTACATTTTAGCTTGACATACCGTTTTAAATGGTGTCTACTTGTTCATCATAATGAATTTATTTATAGAAAAAGTCAAGAATATTTATTTTTTATAAATCAGTTACTATTATGATTTATTATTATGGTTTTTTTTGTAATTTAAAATTATCCGAATTTTAATTTATCTTAAAAAAGGAGGGCTGTCATGGCAATTGATTCAAAAAAGCAATCAGGTGCCGAAAGTTTACGTAAAACCAGAACCTATGGTAAGTTCAGATGTCATAATCCAAGCTGTATGGGCAGATTGGAACCCAAACCAGGTGATAAACATGTAAAATGTCCCATGTGTAAATGTGAATTCAGAGTTGCCTGGATTCGCCCGGATTTTCCAAGAATCCGTGGACCAGTATGGGAAGTTAACAAAAAGCTTGCCATGGAAGCAGCTGCAAAAAGGGAGGGCAAATAATATGGCATTGGATAGAAAAATTGCTTATATCAATCTTTCCACAGGAGATATTGATATAAAACCAATTCCCGTTGAAATAAGAAAAAAGTTCATAGGCGGAAGAGGACTGGATGCATATCTGTTATATAATCATTCAAAAAAAGGGTGTGATCCTTTAGGCCCTGATAATCCTCTGATTGTGAGCGGCGGAATTTTAACTGCCACCTGTGCTTCTGCCACTGCAAGGACCCACGTTATGGCTAAATCTCCATTAACAGGCCTGCTTGGCTCCTGTAATATGGGAGGTTTTTTTGCACCTGAAATGGCCTGGGCTGGATTTCATCATCTGGTTATTAAAGGCAAGGCAAAAAAACCGGTTTATATATTTCTTCACAACGGAAAAATCGAAATCCGGGATGCAAAAAATATATGGGGAAAAACCACCACTGATGCACAATGGGCAATAAGGGATGAACTTAATGACCAGGAAGTTAAGAGCATGGTATGCGGCCCTGCAGGTGAGAACCTGGTACGCATTGCAAATGTAATGACAGGTATTAAAAATGCCGGCGGAAGGTCAGGCATGGGTTGTGTAATGGGTTCAAAAAACCTTAAAGCTGTTGCTGCAAGGGGAACAATGGATATTAATATTGCACATCCACTGGATGCCCTTGAATACAATAAACGTTTTATTGATCAGATTACTTCTGCTAAAGTTAATAAAACCCAGGGCACTCTTGGCACTCCTTTTATCTGGGGAGCAACCAATTCCTGGGGTGGAATCCGTACCAGGAATTTCCAGTATAACCAATGTGAATATGCCGATGATATAGAACCTGAACGCATTGATGAAGTATGCGAAGAGACCATGGGGCCATATCATATGGCCGGCTGCTTTGGATGTCAGGTACATTGCCGTGCACAATACAAAATACCTTCAGGACCCTACAAGGGAAGATATGAAGAAGGACCTGAATATACATCCCAGGGTGCCTTTGGAGGCG
The DNA here is from genome assembly GCA_964593725.1 of uncultured Desulfobacterales bacterium. Classification (GTDB taxonomy): domain Bacteria; phylum Desulfobacterota; class Desulfobacteria; order Desulfobacterales; family Desulfobacteraceae; genus JAIOSM01. Next base: position 11,260 of record CAZQJS010000001.1, on the reverse strand, counting down.
AACCTGACTGTAAAAATGTTGAGACAATATTAGTTGGCAACCATCTTGTTGATCAGTACGGTATTGATAATCTTGAAGCAGGCAGCCTTATTTCCTGGGCAATGGAACTGTATGAGGAAGGTATCATAACTGATAAAGATACTGATGGCCTTGCCCTTGAATTTGGAAATGATGAAGCTTTACTTGAAATGGTTGAAAGAATCGCTTTTAGAAAAGGTAAGGTTGGTAATGCTCTGGCAGATGGAGGAATTGCTGCATCAAAGATTTTTGGCAAAAATTCTTTTGATTATTTAATCCAGGTAAAGGGCATGAGCAACCTTCATTCAGATGAAAGAGCAACACCTGCCCTGGCATTGAATATTGCAACTGCTTCCAGGGGTTCGGATCATCTGCGCAGCAGACCAGCCATTGATTTGTATCATCTTCCTGTGGATGTTTTAAGAAAGATCTATTCAAATCCAATTCCCTATGAAGGCCCTTTAAGTTCAGAACATACTGAATATATTGGAAAAGCCTGGCAGGTATTCTGGCAGGAAAATTGTTATATGGCAGTTGATTGTTTAGGTATCTGCAAATATCATACAACTTTTCTAGGTGCCACTCTTCCCAATTTTGAAGACTGGCCCAAAGTGCTTTATTACAATACCGGCCTGGAATTTACTCCCGAAGAGATCTGGGATGTTGCGGTTAGATGCAATATGCTGGAAAGACTTTTCAATTTACGGGAAGGTCTTACCAGAGATGACCTTGAAAAGGGTGACATGATTAACCACAGATACTTTGATGAACCATGCAGACGTGGTGCTCCGGATGTTATTGGTAAATTCATTGATAAGAAAAAATTTATTAAAATGATTGATGAATTTTATGAACATAAAGGACTTGACAAGGATGGTGTACCCAAACCCGAAACCCTGAAAAATCTTGGTCTGGCCAATGAGCCTTCCGGGATGATTTAATTTAAGAGGAGTCTATCATGGAAAACAAAGGAAAAGTTCTGGTGATACACCCTGAAAAATGTACAGGGTGTCGATTATGTGAAATGGTGTGTGCTGTCAAACATGAAGGCGCATCCAACCCGTCCAGGAGCAGAATCAGAGTTATTAAATGGGAGATGGAAGGCCTTTATGTGCCAATATCGTGTCAACAATGCCAGGATGCACCATGTATGAGCGTCTGCCCTGCTGGTGCAATATCACGCAATGATGAACTGGATTCTGTTCAGATTGATCAGGATCGCTGCATTGGCTGTAGAACCTGCGTTGCTGTATGCCCCTTTGGTGCAATGAGTTTTAACACCCAGGACAAAAAAGTATTCAAGTGTGATCTGTGTGATGGTGATCCACAATGTGTAAGGTTCTGTGAAGTCCAATGCCTTGAATATATTGATGCAGGTGATGTCAGCATTCTTAAGAAACGGGAAGCTGCCGGCAAATTGACCCTGGCAAATCAAAAGGCATCACAACTTTAATTTTAATTAATTAATATATTTAAATCTCTATAGTGCATGTTTTGGTTATAAATACCAAAACATGCACCTTTTGTTCCTAAGGCAGATGATGAACTCAAACCCAGCCAGAAAAAAGTTTATTATTATTACCGGGTATTTTGCCAATGAACATTATGGCCTTTTAGGACCTCAGATGGCGGCTACGATTATTCAGGAGAACAGCTCATATGACTGCATTGTTCTCGCTGTTGACAATCAATATAATAAGAAAAACCTGTTAAAAACAATCTCAGACTATTTTATAAAAAATGGCCCTGTTCAAAGACCTGTTATTGGTTTTTCAACTTTAGGTGGACGACAGGACCTGGTTGACCTTGCAGGGGATCTTAAAAAACTCGGAGCTTTGACATTACTTGCAGGACCCCAGGCAGGAGTAGACTTTACCGGTGAACTGAAAAGTGATGAATTCCCCCATAGATTTAAAGGGTTTTCAAACTTTTTTAACTTTGCTCTTCAGGGCCCGGCAGAGCAGATACTACCTTTTTTAGATTCTGATATCGATAATATGAATTTTGATTGTCCGGATCTTAATTATCCTGGTTTTATATATAAAGACCGGGCAGGTAAAATTCTGGCAACACCGCCCTCTTCCTTTAACAGTCGATATCTTTCAAGGGTTAACTGGAGTAATATCCATATTCTGAAAGGTGGGAAATTAATTCCTTTAAAAGTTTTGTCAGCTCAAATCATTCAGCAGATTGGCTGTCCATATGCATCTTTATCAAAAAAGGTTGAGATCGAACACCCTGATTTTTTAAAATCAGAACAATCCAGAGTTGAAATTTCAGTAAAAGGTTGCAGTTTCTGTGATGTTGCAGCAGACAAAGGTTATATGGGGACTTTACCTGTAAAAGCAGTAAATGAACAATTACAAATGCTTCCCATGCAGAATAATAAAAAAATTCCCTTTGAGCTGATAAATGAGACCCCCATTACTAAGCTTGAATCTTTAATGAAATCTTCTTATTCTTTAAAAGTAAATTTATCCAGAATTAATCTTACGCTAAGGGCAGATCATCTTATTGCAAATTTCGACAAATTTAAAAATATACTTAAACTTGCCAGAAAAGAAAAAATCAAAATATTAGTTTCATCAATTGGTTTTGAATCCTTTGACAATACAATTCTTAAAAACCTTAATAAAGGTGTCACAACTGAAATTAATATAAAAGCTGTTAAAAAATTACGAATGCTTGAATATGAATTCAAAGATACTTTTTACTATTCGAGAAATGATGGTGCTAACCATGGTTTTATCCATCCAACACCATGGGATAATAAACAGACAGAAGGTAAGATAAATACTGAAATTAAAAAGTACGGACTTGATGGTGACATTCTGCCTGGCCACAGTACTCCGTTAATTATCCACCACGCATGTGCCCTTGGAGACTGGGCAAGGAAAATTGAACTTGATCATGGTGTTAAATTTCTTAGACACGGGTCTACAATTGGATGGTGGCAGGTGGATGGAAAGGTAGTTATTTAGTTTGCCTGTACAAATTTTGCTTACATATTCCTTGACCGGCAACCACATTTCTGATAAGCATTCTATCAATATATTTACGGATTTATGGCTGCTCAGATTATCATATTAGGTGCAGTCTTTGGTGTAATTAAACTATTGTTAGGAGAATTTATGATGAAAAGATTAATTTTATTATGTTTAAGTTTATTTATGGTGCTGGCTTTCACATTTACAGCAAGCGCCAAAACCTTGAAAGTAGGACTTGATGCAGATCCTGTATCCCTTGACCCCCAGGTTCAGCTTTCAGGCGGTATGCTTCAGTTATCCCACTGGGTATTTGATCCACTTGTACGCTGGAATAAAGATCATAAAATTGTTCCCCGTCTGGCTGAAAAATGGAAAAGACTTGATAAGTTCACAATCAGATTTTATCTTCATAAAGGTGTTAAATTTCACAGTGGCAACACTCTTACTGCCAAGGATGTACAATGGACTTTTAATCGTTTAACAAAAAGTGTGGATTTTAAAGGATTATTTGAGCCCTTTGAAAGTGTAACAATTGTTGATGATTATACTGTGGATATTAAAACTAAAAAAGCCTACCCTCTCCTTCTGAACATGGCAACTTATATTTTCCCCATGGACAGCAAATTCTACACTGGAACCGATGCCAACGGCAAACCTAAAGATGCCTGTGTAAAATTTACCCACACTTTTGCAAATGATAATGAATCAGGAACAGGCCCCTTTATTGTTAAAAAATTTGAACAGGGTGTTGTGCTTGAAATGGTACGTTTTAAAGATTACTGGGATAAAAAATCTCCTGGTAATGTTGATAAAATCATTCTTACCCCCATTAAAGAAAATGCAACAAGGGTTGCTGCCCTTCTTTCAGGTGATGTTGATTTTATTTCTCCTGTTCCACCAACTGATTTTAAAAGAATAGAAGCTGATCCAAAGGTTGACCTTGTCACACTTAATGGTGGACGTATTATCACTTTTCAAATGAACCAGGATCGTGTTAAAGCGTTTCAAGATCCCAGAGTTAGAAATGCCATATGTTATGCAGTTAATAATGCAGGTATTGTCAAAAAAATCATGAAAGGGACTGCTTCAGTTGCAGCCCAGCAGAGTCCTGTTGGATATGCCGGTTACAAAAAAAGCCTTAAACCAAGATATGATCTTAAAAAAGCCAAGGCTCTTATGAAGGCAGCAGGTTATGAAAAAGGTTTCCAGATTACCATGATGGCACCCAATGACCGTTATGTTAATGATGCAAAGATCGCTGAAGCAACTGCCCAGATGCTTGGTAAGATTGGAATCAAAGTTAATCTTAAAACCATGCCAAAAGCCCAGTACTGGGATGAATTTGATAAAAGAGCAGCTGATATGATGATGATTGGCTGGCACTCAGATACTGAAGACTCAGGCAACTTTTCAGAGTTTTTGACCATGTGTTATGACCAGAAAACAGGATATGGCCAATATAACAGTGGTGCATACTGTAACCAGAAAGTTGATGAACTTGTAATTGCTGCACAATCTGAAACTGATCTTAAAAAAAGAGCTGAAATGCTCAAACAAGTTGAACAGATTCTCTATGATGATGCTGCTTTTCTGCCATTTCACTGGCAGAACCACTCCTATGCAGCAAAGAAGAATGTTAAAATTGAACCCATTGTTAATGCTCTGAACTTCCCTTATTTTGGTGACCTTGTAATTAAATAGGAAAAATCAGATATAAACAGATGGACATGATTAAACCAGGGGCTTCCATTGCCCCTGGTTTTTAAAATCAATACAATACAAGAAAAATTTTATGCTTGCATTCATAATCAGAAGAACTCTCCAGGCAATAATGGTCATGCTGGTAATAAGTCTTATTGGTTTTTCCATTAAGAGCAGGATCGGCGATCCTGTCCGTGACCTTGTGGGAGAAAGAGTCACCCCTGAGGAAAGAGCAGAAATTGCTGACAAGCTTGGTTTAAATGACCCTTTTTTTACCCAGTATACACGATTTGTTAAGAATGTTCTCCATGGCGATTTTGGTACTTCTCTTATTTATAGAAAACCCTGCCTTGAGGTAATTACAAAACATGCCCCTGCAACCATAGAACTGGTTATAGGTGCGGCTTTAATAATTATTCTCATTTCTTTACCCCTTGGTGTATTTGCCGCACTTAAACCACGACACTTATTTTCCAGATTTATCATGGGCTTTTCAACACTTGGGGTGTCAATTCCTGTTTTCTTAACTGCTATTATGTTTATTTACCTCTTTGCCGTAACCTTAGGCTGGCTGCCATCCTATGGCAGAGGAGAAACCATTGATGTGTTTAATAATGGTTACTGGAACTCAGGCTTTTTTACCATAGACGGGTTAAAACATCTTGTACTGCCATGTATATCCCTTGCTTCCATAATGCTTCCGTTGTTCATACGCCTTATACGGTCCGAAATGATGGAAGTTCTTGAAACCGAATATATTAAATATGCATGGGCAAAGGGATTATCCCCCATGCGTATCTGGCTTGTGCACGCCTTTAAAAACACTCTTTTGCCTGTAGTCACGGTCTTTGGCCTTCAAATTGGTATTATGTTTGCTTTTACAATACTTACAGAAACTGTTTTTCAATGGCAGGGAATGGGATTTATGTTTTTAGAGGCAATACAACGTGCAGACATCTCACTGTTAATTGCATACCTTGTTATTGTAGCAAGTGTATTTGTATTGGTTAATACTGTGGTTGATATCTTCTATGGATTTATTAACCCCACGGTAAGAATTGCAGGAACAAAATGAAGAGCTCATTGAAAAAATTTCAGGAATCCTATTTTCTCTATAGTTTTAAAAGAGATAAGATTGCAGTGGCAAGTTTCATTGCTATTGTGATTTTTATAGTACTTGCCATCACAGCGCCATTAATATCCCCTATGAATCCCTATGATGCAAACAATATTGATATTATGAATTCCGAGATTCCTCCTGCCTGGATCCAGGGTGGAGAAGCAGCCTTCCCACTTGGTACTGATAACATGGGAAGGGATATGCTTTCAACCATGCTCTATGGACTCAGAACTTCTATCATGATCGGTATTGGTGCTGTTACACTTCAGGCTGTTCTTGGAATAATAATGGGCCTGTCAGCTGGATTCCTTGGCGGAAGAATTGATGCTGTTTTAATGAGAATTGCTGATATTCAGTTCTCCTTTCCCTATCTGATGCTCGCAATTCTGGTTGGTGCTGTATTTCAGATTATTTTCGGTATTGCCAGGTATGAACAACTTGCTATTCCGCTTTTAATCTTAATAATAGGTTTTGCAGAATGGCCCATGTATGCAAGAACCATTCGAGCATCTGTAATGAGAGAAAAAAACAAAGAATATGTTGAAGCAGCTAAAATTATCGGGTTATCAAAGCCTGTTATCATGGTCAGGCATGTTCTTCCAAACTCTCTTACCTCATTAATGGTAATCTCAACCATACAGGTTGCAAATGCGATCATGAGCGAAGCTGCCCTCTCTTTTCTTGGCCTTGGTATGCCTGTTACCATGCCATCTTTAGGCTCTCTTATTAAGTCTGGTTTTGATTATATTTTCTCAGGTTCCTGGTGGATTACAATATTTCCCGGCATATTGCTCATTGTTTTTGTTCTTGCCATTAATCTTCTTGGCGACTGGCTGAGAGATGTACTTAACCCAAAACTTTATAAAGGATAGAGTTGTTAAACAATGACCCTTTTATTAGACATCCAGAATCTTGAAGTTAAGTTTGCCTTAAGAACAGGCAGTATTACTGCCATTAATAATGTAAATCTGACTTTAAAAAAAGGAGAAAAATTAGGCCTTGTTGGAGAGAGCGGTGCAGGTAAGTCTGTTACAGGTTTTTCAATCATTAATCTTATCAGCAAGCCAGGGTATATCTCCAAAGGGAGAATTGTTTTTAATGGTCATACAATCAGCTCATTTTCCGATGAAAAAATGCGGCAGATACGTGGTAATCAAATCAGTATGATTTTTCAGGATCCAATGATGACTTTAAATCCTGTTTTTACCATTGGATTTCAAATGATTGAAACACTGCTTGCCCATCAAAACATTTCTAAAAGCATGGCAAGAGAGATTGCTCTTCAAAAATTAAAAAAAGTTCAGATTCCATCGCCTGAAAAAAGACTTGATCAATACCCCCATGAACTGTCCGGGGGTATGCGCCAGAGAATTATTATTGCCATTGCTCTTCTTACAGATCCCCAGATAATTATTGCAGATGAACCTACAACTGCCCTTGACGTTACAATCCAGGCTGAAATCATGGATCTTTTGCAGGAACTCTGTGCCACTGACAATATGGCCCTTATTTTAATTACCCATGATCTTGCAGTTGTATCCCAGGTTACGGAAAAAATTGCAGTAATGTATGCAGGCAAGATTATTGAAACAGGTTCAACCAGGGAAGTTATAAATAATCCCAGGCACCCTTATACTAAGGGCCTCATACGATCTATTCCAGGAATAATAACACCTGGAGAAAAACTTGCACAGATTCCCGGTATGATGCCCACTCTTTCCAAGATACCACCTGGTTGTGCATTTAACCCAAGATGCAATGAAAAAGATAAAATCTGCTATGAAATAATTCCAAAACTTAAGAAAACTTATGGGGATACAAAAGTTGCGTGTCACATGATACAAGGGAAATCTTAAATATGACAGAACCTATTCTTGAAATAGAACAAATTGTAAAGCATTTCGATATTTCAGGCGGACTGCTTGACCAGATACGGTTTAAAAATTTCAGATTTAAATTAGAAAAGACCACAGTAAAGGCTGTAAATAATGTTTCTTTGTCATTGAAAAAAGGAGAAACTTTAAGTGTTGTAGGAGAAAGCGGCTGTGGAAAATCCACATTGGCAAGAGTTATTATGGGTCTTTACAATCCAAATTCAGGCAGAATCCTTTATAATGGTGTGAGGATAGACAATTTAACCCATAAAAAAATGCTGCCTTATAGAAGAAAAATGCAGATGATATTTCAAGATCCATATGCATCTTTAAACCCCAGAAAAACTGTCCAGAGAACCTTAGAAGAGCCATTACGATTCCATAACCCCCGTATGAGCAGTATTGACGTTAATAAAAAGATTAAAAAGGTTATGGAACAGGTTGGTGTTGATCCTTCCTGGTCAAAACGATTTCCCCATGAGTTCTCAGGCGGCCAGAGACAAAGAATCAGTATTGCCAGGGGATTAATCCTCGACCCTGAACTGATAGTCGCAGATGAACCTGTATCAGCCCTTGATGTATCAATACAGGCCCAGATTTTAAACCTGCTCATGGATGCAGGCCGGGATCGAGGTCTTACCTACCTGTTCATCACCCATGATTTATCTGTTGTGCAACATATCAGTACCAGGGTCGCAGTAATGTACTTAGGAACCCTGTGTGAACTTGCAGACGCTGAAACCCTTTTTAAAAACCCCAGACATCCATATACTAAAGCCCTGATAAGTGCCATACCAAAAATTGGTGATACAGCAGCCAAACATATTAAACTCAAAGGAGAGGTGCCTACACCTGTAAATCTGCCTCCTGGCTGCGTTTTCCATGAAAGATGTGTCTACGCAGATAAAAGGTGCAGAACTGAGATACCAAAGTTTAATACCCTTAAAGACGGCACTCAGATAGCCTGCCATGCAGTTGAAGAAAATAGAGATACTGCCTGAATTTATTTATCATATTTTTCTGGTATATTTTATTTATCCCTTGCATTGCCTCAAAGAAAAAACTTGAATTGTCCTGGAAAGACTGGTATATAATGCATTTGTTTCACGCGCCCGTGGCTCAGCTGGATAGAGCACCTGACTACGAATCAGGGGGTCGGGAGTTCGAATCTCTCCGGGCGCGCCACTTTCTGAAAAAATTTAAGAAGAAATATCCTTTAATGCAAGATAAAAAGCTCCTGCTGCAAGTTCAGCACAGTGATGTTCAGCCTCAGGTAACGTCTTAAGATATTTAATTATGTTCTCGTGCTTAATCTCCCATGCCCTGGTTATTGTTCGGCCCAGTGCAAATTTAATAATTGTATTGGCGCATGCATGGGTATTTAGGCAGCCCTGAATCTCATATGAAATTGTTTTTAATACATCCTTTTCAACCATGAGAAAAAATTCCACAATATCACCACATTCACCTTTTCTTATGCCATATCCGTCGGGATTCTGTATTCTTTCCTGAAAATCCCTCTTCATAGCCATCTCAAGAAATTCAAGGGAGTGATCGTTCCAGAAACTAAATTCTTCAGGATCACGCTTCATACCTTCTAATTTTCTATATTTCAATTCTCTGAAATCCATTATAATACCAACCTCTGGTCATACATACTTCCAACACCATACTCATCCCTCCTCATGAATTTATCAATTGACGGTCCTATCAACTGCATCTCAGGATTCATTTTTAACACTTCCCTGGCTATTTTTATTTCCTTTGTACATCCTGTGCTATATGTTGAATCCTTACCAATCCACTCGGGAGGTACTTCCATATTTAATAGTTCAAAGGATTTGCTTATATCTCCAACAGTCTGAAATCTCCAGATATCTATCAATCCGCTTTTTTGTACTATTTCCCACATATACATAAGATCATCAGCGTCCATGCCAGGCTCATAATAGCTGGATGGGTTTATTACAAAAAGATTTGAAAATTCCTGCTCAAGGTACTTAATAAATGTTGACATAATTTTCTTTGCCATATCAATCTTACCCGGGATGGATCCAATGATTCCACTGTAAAACATGACCGTCATATTTTCCTGTTTTGCAGCTTTCATCTGATCAATAATCAGTTGTGCCTTCTCTTCAAGCTCCTGATGGGAGAATCGAATACATTTGCTGGATTTTGGTTTAAAAGATATACAAACATTATTATTGTCCAGATATATATTAATTATATCCTGGGTAAACTTAAAATGGGAATCAATAAGACGTCTTTTCTGGACAGCACCCCTGGAAACTACAAAGTTGACTTCTTTGAAAACCCTGGAGAACGTAGTGGATACAAGTAATAGATTGAGGCTCTCTTTGGTGCCGTCAGATATTATATATATATTGTTATTAAGTTTAAAATTTTTCATAAGGTCATTTTTACTTAAAGCTTTGCCATATATAAAGTGTGCCGCCTTAAGTTCTCTGGATAATACAGGGTCACTTTTTGCATCAGCAAGTGATACTTTTGAAAAATACGGACTCTCTTTGACACTGATAACAACAGAATGACCCATTTTAGTCAGATATTGAATTAAAGCAAGATCTGCAATTATCTCACCTGCTTCATTGCTCAGCCACAGGATCCTCTGTTTTTTTTTACTCACCAGCTTTAAAAATTCTTTAAGGCCCTGGCCGGTTATCCTGGTATTAAAAATTTTAATAAAATCATCATGTGTAAGTTCACAACCAGGCCTTTGATCCAGGAATGAATCAAGGGATAACATGGTAATATATCTTGTAAGAACTATTTTATTAATTTTTTTTATTATTGTATCAAAGGATGTATCAGAAGATAGTAATATTGAATCATCAAATGAATTTAAAGCCTGGTCAAAATTATCAGAACTTAAGATATTTGCTGCTCTTTTATTCTTCTTAATCTTAGTTTTTACAAATGGATCTTCAATGTGGGTCCTGCTTAGAAATATTTTATACAGCCGCTTTTCAAGCCTTGAAGGAATAATAATATTCTGCTCTATCTCATGCTCATATTTAATTTCAATCAGAGATTTTAAAAAAATTTTTTCCTGTTCAGAAAAGGACTGATCATCAATGAGTTTTAAAATTTTTTTTAAGATCAATCCATATTCTTTTTTTGTCAGTTTATTATTTTCCCTGGACATAATTGAGCAGAACATCTCATCAGAGCAGGGATAATATCTTTCTCCCTCTTCAAGACTAAGCATGAATTCAACCTGCTTGGGAGATCCGACCTTGGCAGGGTAAGCATAATGATCAATATGATTTTCAAGAAAAAATACAGTATACCATGCATCAAGATCAGGGTTTATGCCAAATCCATAGGGAACTAAATTTTTATTCACTTTATATACATTGCTCCATCTATTCAAATAAAAATAATATACCATTTTCCATCAATTGAATAAAGAATCAATCAGCAATTCTCAGTGGTTATTTTTTAAAAGTACTGTCAAAATACGTGTCATATCTGGTACTTCAATATAATAATGGCAAATCCTGTATATATTTTGGGAATAACAAATAATGTTATAT